>CAVXDP010000009.1:0-97089 GCA_963760485.1 Candidatus Bathyarchaeota archaeon
TAAGGAGCTTTACTGCCTTCTTGAGCCTCTTGAGCCCTTCTTACACTTCTTCTAAAGGGGTAGATATTCATGATAGTAGTTCTTGGTGAAGCATTCAGAGTGTATTAGAAGCCTAGTTCTCCTGCTTTAGTGCCCTTCTTCACCTTCATCAATGCCTTTGTCACTTTGTTTGGGCTTCTCAGTCAGAATGAGGTGCTGGAAAAGAGCCTTTGCAGTGCTCTGATCTCTAGATGAAGCTCTCTGAAGCAGGGATTGGATCCATGTGCCTTTTCTTTCCAGTCTCTCCAGTTTAGACTGTCAAATAGAACATTTCATGGGCGACCTCTAATCTTGTCCACCCATTTCATTTTGATCAGTTCACTTAGATGATCTCTCGCCAAGTCTGGATCTATGTTTGTACGATTGCATATCTTCTCAAGACAAGCTGGGTACTTTAGCACTTCAAGGATTCTCTTGCACATTCCACATTCTGCATATGACATTAATCCACCACAGGAACCTCAGGATAGTACACCTCTAATCTTAGCATGACAGAGAAGAGAAAGTGCCCAGAGACTCCCAGTATGAGTATCTCTTCAGTTTCAATCGGTGCATAGTAGAATAGTAGTTCAGCAATAGGTTTGTGACTATACTAATGTCACGACATAGAGCAAGATCATCGAGGTCGTGGCCTAGGCCATAATTCATATAACATGCCTCTAACAGCCTGGAAAATCTTTTGCTGGCCTATTGCTTGGATAGCGCGCAGGCCTCCGGAGCCTGTGACAGGGGTTCAAATCCCTTCCCGCCCGCCACAAAAGCAAATTTACCTAAAACTACCGGTCTGGTTTCAAGCGGTAGCACCATGCTATAGGGGGAGTATCTTCAAACATAAGATTGAAGATGACCTTAAACAACGGACATAAGCGAAACTAACGCTGTCAGAATCAGGTTGGTCTAATTCCGTGGCAGAAGGTAAGAAATTCACATCTGGTCGTAGTGCCTCCAAAGGCGAGAATGGAGCCGGCTTGGTGGTTTGTGTTCCGAGAGGATGATCTGCTCATTGAGCCAGAATCTTCTCAGACAAAGGTACCTTGTCTTCTGGACGTTGCTGAACTCAAGTTGCCCATCTTAGGCGAGCATTATGTTGGTCGTCTAGGTGGCCGTCACTGTTATGCGGTCGATGTGGCTAAAGGAACCACAGCTCCAGAGAGGATGACCTTTGAAGGTCTCCGTCAGATCTATGGCCTGATGGATGAAGATCTGTTTTGGGTGGCTGGTCAGGCGGCACAAATTATCCACTGGGATAGGACCCACCAGTATTGTGGTCGCTGCGGAGCAAGAACGAAGATTCATTCTACGGAACGAGCCAGAAAATGCCCGCAATGCGGCCTTCTCCATTTCCCCCGTCTTGACCCTGCAATAATTGTCTTAGTCGAACGTGGTTCAGAAATGCTGCCTGGCTAGATCTCGCCGTTTTTCAACAGCAATGTACAGCGTTCTAGCTGGTTTCGTTGAACCTGGCGAAACCCTGGAAGAAGCCGTCATTCGTGAGGTCTACGAAGAGACCGGTATTGGCGTGAAGGATATCCGTTACTTTCGGAGCCAATCCTGGCCTTTTCCGCATTCTCTAATGATTGGATTCACAGCCACTTATGCCAGCGGCCAAATCACTATAGGTGATGGAGAAAACATAGATGCGGGCTGGTTCACGGCTGACAACTTGCCCTCTCTCCCCAGCAAAATGAGCATCGCTCGGAAGTTGATAGACTGGTTCTTGGAAAAACAAGGAAAAGCTAACCTCAGCGAACCAGATCAAACTAACTAGGGCGAACAATAATTGTGTACAACAACATTACCAGTGACCCATGAATTCACTTTCAAAAGGTAATTGCGGATTCTTAGAAGCAAATATTAGCGTGGGATTACGTTACTTTGAGTGGAGATACATATGACATCAACTAAACAGACTTACCCGTACTTATCCGTAGAGTTCACTATTACTCCCGGGAAAAATGATGCATTCAAGAGTCTAGCGCATCAACTGATTGATAAAACATCGAAGGAGTCTGGAGCAATGGGCTATCAATGGTATTTTGACGGTGATGAGAACAAGTGTCATCTTGTCGAGTTGTATAAGGACTCTGGAGCGATTCTTGCCCACCTGAACAATGTCGGTCCAGTTCTACAGAAGCTACTCGAGACGGGAAAAGTCACAAGGTTTGAAGTCTTTGGTAATGCCAATGCAGAGGTTGAAAAGGCACTAGCCAGCTTTGGAACGAAGTTTTTCAAGTATTGGGACGGCTTCCTTCGCTGAGAATACAAACTTTGCATAAGGTGTAAGAACAAGAGGATAGAGAAAGAACTCACAACGCATGCTCCTGTCAGGGGAGTCCTGAATGAATGCCTTCGAAATAATCCGTACTAGAAGAAGCATAAGAAGATACAAGACCGATCCTGTTGAGGAAGAGAAACTTCAGCGAATACTCGAAGTAGGAAGGCTGTCACCTTCAGCAGTCAACAAACAACCTTGGCACTTCATAGTTGTCAGAGACCCTTCGGTGAGAGAAAGCTTGAGAGCTTCCTATGGGCAGAATTGGTTTGTAAACGCTCCACTGATAATTGTGGTCTGCGCCGATCCCAGTAATGCTTGGGTTAGAAGAGATGGAGAAGAATACTGGAAAGTTGACGCAACTATAGCATTGCAGGATATGATTCTATGCGCAACTGAGGAGGGTCTCGGAACATGTTGGATAGGTACCTTCAATGAAGAACCCGCCCGCAGAGCTCTAAAGATTCCTGAAAAAATACGGATCGTTGCAATGACTCCAGTGGGATACGCTGATGAAAGAAAGGAGCCAGTTTCAGATAGAAAACCACTAAACGAAATGACTCATTATGAATATTGGTAGGTCAATGTTTTCGAGTACGCCGTTGCAAGAACCTGCCTCTGCTTACCAGACCAAGAAGCATTTCTAGTAAGCCTCCGGAGCCTGTGACAGGGGTTCAAATCCCTTCCCGCCCGCCACATATGTTATTCTACACGTTGGCTGCATGATCTGCAGAACTTTACATCGGGTTTTAGTGGGGCTCCGCAGTTGATGCAGAAACCAGTCGTAACCACTGTTGATCGAACGGCCGTTGGCGGGGAAGGAGGTGCGTAAGGTGCGTGTCTGGGTCTACGGAGAGCTATGACCGCAATCAAGATCACGACAGCCGCTATGAGACCTATCGTAAGCAGATGGCTCTGTCGGATAGTAAACGCCGGTACACCCTCAGTCGAGCTTTGCGTAACGCTCTGGACGATCGTCGTTGTCGATGACTGCGTTGAGGAAGCTGTTGCGCCGACTGAAAACTGAAGTGAAGCTTTATTGTCAGGGAAAGGATCAGTGATAACTGGGATGCATCTTCCGACAAAGCCAATGCTATTCCAATATTTTTCCCATAATTACGTATCTTCCTATCATCCAACTTGACCATGAAACGCATCTCATGCCTTGCGAAATTATTTCGGGAAAACGAGAACATAAGTGGAGTATCAAAAAGACTCATAAGCACTTTCAAAAACTACTATTAACTTGCCGAAAGAAGGTGGCAATCGAACGAAATACGTGAATAGTATGCTCGAATTGATTGGAAATACTCCTTTGCTGAAGCTAAACAGGGTGGCTAAAGGCATTGGAGCGAACGTGTTTGCGAAGCTGGAATATATGAACCCCAGTGGTAGCTACAAGGATAGGATGGCTCGTTCAATGATTGAGGGTGTAGAGAAAGTTGGGAGTCTAAGACCGGGCGGGACCATAGTTGAAGCTACTACCACCAATACTGGTCCTGCGATAGCATGGATCGGTGCTCTGAAGGGATATAAGGTGAAAC
Organism: Candidatus Bathyarchaeota archaeon; assembly: GCA_963760485.1. Taxonomy (GTDB): domain Archaea; phylum Thermoproteota; class Bathyarchaeia; order 40CM-2-53-6; family CAVXDP01; genus CAVXDP01. The sequence goes on from CAVXDP010000009.1 coordinate 3,856, forward strand.
TATGCTATCCCGAATTTTGGCTAGCGCGCGCAGGAGAACGTGATACAAGATTACCGCTCGTCAAGGCCTATGGCGCTGAGGTGACAAGGAGCAAAGAGAAAGACTTGAATGAAGAGATTTTGAAGCTCTGTTCAAACGATGGTGAACGTGGTATTGCTCGTTTCATAGCAGATTGTAAATGGGCATGGGATACAGAAAGGAATGAGCCAGATGCGGTCTGGCTTGATCAGATGAATAATCCAGATAACCCGCTTGGTCATATGGAAACTGGAAGAGAGCTCATAGAACAGCTGGATGGAAGAATCGATGCTTGGGGGGCTTCTATAGGTACAGGGGGGGCATTTTTGGGTGTTGCCACAGCATTAATGCAGGCAAACATAAGACCAATGTTTTTTGGAGTTCAACCTGCAGACATGGACTTGGTCGATTTATACAAAGACGGGATGATCAGCAGATTGGCAAACTTGCTGGGTTTGGAAAAGGAAGACTGGAAGAAGAAGAATTCGACTATTGAAAGGATGCTTAAGATGCGTCTGCCAGATGAGAAAATCATTGTAAGCGATGAAGACGCGAGGAACATGGCTAATAGATTATGTAAGGAAGAGGGAGTTTTCTGTGGTATGTCATCTGGCGCAAACGTTTTTGCGGCTTTGAAAGTAGGTAAGAGAATGAAGCCTAATCAGAATGTTGTTACCGTTATTGTAGATAGAAGGGACAGGTACTTAGGAGAGACTCCTGAGCACTATGTTGTATAGGGTAGGAAGATACAAGAGTCAGAGCAGTCTTTAGGGTATCGAAGATGTGTCAGTGTCACCGATCAACGTAGGCATCTGGCCAATCATCTCTTGTGATCTTTCGAAATGACGCTTGCTTCTATGCAGTATTGCTCTCACTGACCGATTGAGGTACGTTTGGCAGAGTACTGTTAAGCAGAAAATGTAATTGTTACAAGAAAATGTATATTGTATACTGTTTGGCGAGCGTTAGCGAGCCCGGTACTATAGTAAAGAGGGGGTTTGGGGGATTCTTTCTCCAACGTGTAGGCCACAACCGTTTGGTGTGTGTGTATAGACTGGTGCGGCTTCAAACCGAACCGTTAGTTGATAATGTATTCTGAACCTGGAACTACCTGTATCTCTGTTTCACTCGATTTGTGGATTACTTGGCCTTTGATGATCGTCAGCTCTGCCTTCAAGTCTCTAATCTCATCTGTAGGTATCGAGTAGATATCGTCTGACCAAACGACGAGATCTGCTTGTTTCCCTACTTCAATAGAGCCCTTGATGTCTTCTTCATGAGCTGCATAGGCAGATCCCATTGTGTGGAGCCGCAAAGCCTGTTTGATGTCAACTCTCTCTTGAGGACCAATAATCTCTCCGTCAAAAGCTCTCTCTGGTAATAGCTGACCATAGAGTCAATTGAGGTCTGGTATCGGGAGAACAAGGATAATCAGATCCGAGGGCTACTGGTATGCCCATATCTGTGGGTGTCTTCACGGGGACCGACATCTGAACTCTTTCCTTTCCAAACAGTCTCAGCCAACCGTCTCCACTGTAGTATAGGAACTGTGGTCTGTGTAGAGATCACAAGTCCGAGTCTCTTTATGCGCTCGAGAGCTCCATTACTTAGGTGAGACGATCACATGCTCAAGTCTATGACGGTGGTCTGACCGTGGATTCTCGTTCAGTGCAGCTTCGATAGCATCCAACGTCACATCTAATGCTTTATCGCCTATGACATGGATGCATATCTGCAGTCCTGATTTGTGAAGCATGCTCACGATCTTCTTCAACGTCTCTGGATTGAGGCTGGGAACGGAATTGGCGTATCCATTATGTGGCTCATATGTGAAAGCTGTCGCGGCTCCGCCGTCAACCTGCAGCTTCCATCCCTTTAGATTCACTGTGCCTCCAAATCCCTGCTTGATGGACGATAGAGCTTAAGGGCTGTTCTCAGCTTCAGCCTCCGAGTTGATAAGATAATAGATATCGGTCGGAGTTGGCGGTTCGCCGCTACCGTTCAACGTCTGATAGGCCGTTAGAAGGTCTTTGCCTCTTACCCAGTTGTCTTCGATGCCTGTGACTCCTTCTACCAGGAACATGTTTGATGCGTATTTGATGCCTTCTTCCAACTGCTCCTTAGAGGGAGCCGGTTTTTTCACAAGCCACATCGCAGAGTGGTTGATGAGAAGTCCGGTGGGCATATTTGTTGTCTTGTCTTTGTCGATGATGCCTCCTAGAGGATTTGGCGTGGTTTCATCTATGCCGGAGAGTCTCAGCGCGTAACTGTTGACCCATCCATACCATCCGCTCATGTCGGTGAGGAAAACAGGATGTTCAGGTGAGACGGGATCGAGGTCAGAACGATTGGGATACCTTTTATCATTCCAGTATCCAGGATGCCATCCAAATCCTAGTATCCATTCTCCTTTTGGCGTCTCTTCCGACTTCTTGGCGACAAGCGTGACGATGTCAGCGATCGATTCGACTTTTCCTGGGCGCAGATCCAAATGATACTTCTCTGTGTAGCCTGCTCCTATGTGACAATGTGAATCTATTAAACCGGGTGTAACCGTCTTGCCTTTCAGGTCTATGACCAGAGTGTTCTGGCCAATAAGGGCTTTAACTTCGTCGTTTGTCCCAACCTTAATGATTTTTCCAGCACTACAGCGACTGCTTCCACGATCGAATCATGTGAATCAACAGTGATGATCTTTCCATTCAACAAAACCAACTCCGCCCCTACTTGGCTCTCAGATGAAGCGGTAACAGACGTATGCGTGATAGTGGCCACAGGTGGTTGCTGTCGCAATCTCTTGAGTTGTGTGAGACCAGCGACTCCCGCAACTGCAGCGCCAACCAGAACCAATACGACTTTTGTAAACCTTCTTCTACTGACCCTTCCGTCTCCAGACTCGGATTTTTCTAATTCTTTCCTCTCGGCCATAGTGGCTCCCTTTCCATGAAGAGTCTATATCAGGTTCTCTATAAAAGATGAACTTGGAATGTCAGGTCAGTGATGATAATCAATACTGCTCCACCCACGGGAAAGAGATTACCAGTGAAGCAGAAGAAAAAGAATGGGGGGTATCTCTTTGTGCTGCCTAAATCCGTACCGTTTGCCCACAGTAATTATGTGTGTATCCCTTGGTGGGGCCGAGTGGAAATTGAACCATTGGTTGGTACCATAGTTTTTGCGTGTAATTCATTGGTGCGCACTGACTTTTCACTAGTAGCACTTGACAGCTTGAGTCCGTATCTTATCCAGAACGCTGCAATTATGCCTCCGACCATCGGCAGCGGAAGCGAGAAAAACCCAGACCTTCTGCCAAATATTCAGGCCTGGCACAAAGGCAAGATACAATAAGCGCAAACCAAAGCGTGCCCACCATGACTGTCGCAATTACTCTTGATGCAAGAGAAACCACTTACGATTCACCACGTCTCATCCTTGGAGCTTAATTATGCTATTCACAGTTAAACTACTTTGCTTTCACAGGAAATCAAAGAATCGTAGCGAGCCGGTCAAATTGTGTGTGGATCTCTTCGTGCGACGGCTAATTTTGTGTGTGTATAGGCTGGTCCGCACACACACACACAAAACTGTCGACGAAACGAAAACGAACGACGATGATTGTTGCGCTCCAGTGTCAGGTCAAAGAGAACACTTTAAGTCTTAGTGTGCGTCAACATGATGGCAGTATACAGTGGATTCCTACTTCTAAGCAAGATCCGGTGTATAACTAGCTAGAAAGGGAAGTGAAGAATCGCATGGGTTATGAAAGAAGTGACTATGGTGCCCCCAGAACAATGCACAAGGCTACCTGCGCTGAATGTAAGCAAGAATGTGAAGTTCCATTCCAGCCAACCGAGGGCAGACCAGTCTACTGCAGAGAATGCTATCAGAAGCATAGAAGATACTAGAAAGACCGATCCTTGATTGTAAGGTAGGTTAGTCTCTTTTTTTTTGATATCCGTTATTATTCATGACCGGCTTCAGTCATATTTGTTGGTTGTGTGTGTATCGATTGGTGCGGCCGCTAAGATTCGGACCATATCTTTTTCGTCGTCGCATCTTCTAGCGCATTGACACTCTCTCAAGAAATTCTCTAAACCACGGTTTCTCTGTCTTTGCTTTCGAAATCAATCTAGTGTTAGGAGTGCTAAGTGCAGAAGGAGGCTATATTCAGACCCGAAAGCAAAAGAAGCAGAGATGCTTACAGTTCTAGTTGTGAAAGCTGATGGTTGCAGTGCGCCCTCGCGACCGTATTGGAATGTCTGGATTCGAAGACAATCATGCTGATGTTCACGGGCTTGAGTTTGCGAAAGCCAGAATCCAAGAGTACTATGCTTCTCAGATTGAAGTTGAGAACAAGATGAATCAGGTGACTCTGGAAAGAGAAAGAGACCGTGAGATAATCAAGATCAACGAGAAAATCGATCTTCTGAGAGCGCATCGAGGCAAGATCCCAGAAGATTTGAAAGAGAGCATTTGGGAACTGGCCTCAATGATTAGAAGCGGATGTGAGATTTACCTGAAGGATTTGTCTGTCCTGAAAAGAAGGACAAGAATGGCAGAATTCGAAGAAGAGATCAGCAGGGCAAGGGAAGTACTCGAGAGCGAGATGGTGAGTCAGACAAAAGGGGGGTTGTACGACAAGTACTACTCAGGTGAGTACTGCGATTATTGTTTTGCACTTATACCAGCAGGGACCAAAGCCTGCAACAAATGCGTGCGTATGTCACCTATGTCACCTATATTGGGATCTCGAATCTCGCCCAAAAAAGAAGATGATGGCCGGCATGAATATTGTTAGAATCCCCCACTTTGACAACCACTCTTTTCAAGGGGCGTTACTATTCTGGTACTGAATCGTTATCAATCATTCTCCTGACCTGATGGCGTATAAGGGCTCCATCCTGCTACTGACAATCGCAGGAAAGAGAGAGGCAATCAACCCTGTAAGAATGGCTAATGTCAAGGTTATTGTGGTCATCTGAATTATCTGAGCAAAAGTTGGCCAAAGATATGGAATCTCCAGAGAGGTTGATATTAGTAGGCTGAAACTGAAAATTGCAACGCCGCCACCAACGACTCCCAAAACTCCTCCGATGAACGTCAATAGCGTAGCCTCAGCCAGTATCATCCTGAAAATGAAACCCCCGCTAGCGCCTATCGCACGCAATAGTCCAATCTCACGACGTCTTTCGTTTATCGCCATCGAAAAGATCGTTCCAATAAGTAATGTTGACACGGCCCAAAAGATTCCAGTGACCAAGAATAGACCTTGCATGAGGCCAGAAAGATGCTTCTCAACTGACTTCATGAGTTGAAGCGTAGTTATCACAGACACCCCTTTAACAGTTCGATTGATGCGAGAAGCGACTATGTCGGGAAAAGTTTTCGAATCAACTTTCACTAAGACTGCTGAAATCTGATCGGACCTGATCGCAATTGGTTCTGCAGCCTTAACTGTCGATTCTGCCGCCATCACATAAGCTGTTTGAATCGGCAAAAAAACAGTTTTATCCAAACCCATTCCAGTAGACTCAAGCTTTCCCACAACCGTAAACTTGTGACCATAGAACTTCAGTTCCTCTCCCACTTGCTGAAATATCTTGGTTCCAACGATTACCTCATCATTTCCGAGCGGTCTTCCAAGAGCATTCTTCAACCATGGAGTTATTGTAAAATCGGTCGTGGGATCGAATCCTATCAATTGGAAGAAGCCGCTGCAGCACGAGGCTTGTGATAGTGATGCAATGAATAACTGCGAGGATGTACGTTCCACACCTGTAATTGCAGACTACTTCTTTTTCCACGCTCCTATTCATGTAAAAACCAGAAGGCTGACCAATCAGTAGGCTAGTTTGAACTGGCATCTCTTGCCCGAACGGGACGACCATCACGTCCGCGCCCAGTCGACCGATACCAACCTGCAGACTGTTCTTAACGCCTTCGGACAATAGTGATTCCGAGAACAACGCTCCTGTGACAAGTGCTAAACATGCTGCGATAGCTAGCGTGCGAAAAAGCCGACGTTTCAAATTCTGCGTGGATAGTTGAACTAAGGTGAGCCCTTTCATTCTTTAGATGTGCCCCTTCCCGTCGCGATTGCGATTATTGCAACAATGACTATCACAACGCCCAAAAGAATCAAAGCAGGTTGAGTCGCAATCCGACATGGGTGATCAGGACTTGCACAAACGCCGATAAGGTAGGTAGGCACCAAAGCTACAATAATTCCCAAAGCTCCTAATACGAATCCAAGCGCCCTCCTGGTTTCAGCCTCTTTGCTCACAATGAGAACAAGGCCTGTAACAATTACCAAAATCCCCAAACCAACCTCCGCCATAGCAGTCCAGTAACATTTCATTGGCATGTACATACCATTCATTGTCTGCATGAACATACCAAAGTACTGACATACCGGAAAGATGTAGTGAGGCCCAGCCGCTACAGTGAAGCCGAGCACAACAGCGACGAAACCGAGGATCAACGCGGTTTTATTCATGGTCTCTGTCTTCCCTTGCCCACGAAGCTCATCAGGGAAGAGATAAGCTTTCTTCAATTGAACGCCACACTGGTAAACATGCAAAGTCTTTTATAAGCGAGACAAAGCTGATTTTACGGAAATATTGAAGTAACTCAAAAAGGTGAAAGTGTGTGGCAAATGAGAAATTATTGGAAGAGCTCAAGCAATGCATTATCGAATACGACACAGAAAAAGCAACAAAGATCACTGAAGAAGCGATAAAGAAGGGTGCAGACCCCTTGAAGGTATTAGAAGCGGCATCCGAAGGAATCAAGATTATGGGAGAGAAATTCCATTCGTATGAAATCTTTCTACCTCAACTGACTATGGCTGCAGACGCAATGGTTGCTGTGGGAAAGATTGTTGAAGAACATCTGCCGAAGGGAAGACTCACGGACAAGAAGAAAGTGGTGTTGGGAACGATAGTAGGGGACTTGCACGACATCGGTAAGAACATAGTCTTCGCTATGCTCACAGGCGCTGGCTTTGAGGTTCATGACATTGGCAAAGATGTTTCTATTGAGCAATTCATACAGAAGGCCGAAGAAATCAGGGCAGACATCATAGCGGTCTCTGCATTGATGACGACTACTATTGACGGGCAAAGGAACCTGATTGAAGAACTCAAGAAAGTCAACCTTAGAGGAAAATACAAAGTTCTCATTGGAGGCGGCTGCACAACTCAGGAGTGGGCAGACAAGATACAGGCGGACGGATACGGTAGAGACGCAAAAGCGAGCCGTTGATGTGGCATTGAAAGTTGTTGGATTAAAATAGGGAGGGTGTTCGATTATGAAAACTACACAACTCAAGGTTCTTGATGAGAGCGAAATAGAACGAATTCATCAAGGTACATTAACTGTCTTGGAGAAAACTGGAATCTACGTAAACGAGGTGGAAGCTCGAAAAATCCTGAGGGAGAACGGCGCAAAAGTAGATGACAACAAGAAACGCGTCTGGATTCCGCCGAGCTTACTAGAGAATGGAATAAAGAAGGCTCCGAGAGAATTTACGATTCATGCACGCGATCCCAAACGTACTCTAAAGATAGACTGCGAAAAGATATACTTCGAGCCCATGATCGGAAGACTGAACATACTGGACTCTAGTACATGGAAAAGAAGACGAAACACTCTCAAAGACCTAGAGAGTCTGATTAGGATTGCAAATGCGATGCCAAACTTCCATTTGCTACACAGTGGAGCCATGATGCCACATATCGAAGGGGTTCCAGATCCTGTAGCGCATGTGTATGGATACTTCACAGCGATCAAGAATTCGGAAAAAGTCGTTAAGGGCACAGGAAGGGGTACAAGCAAGGCCCAAGACTGCATTAGAATGGCGGCCGTGCTGGCGGGTGGAATGGACAAGCTGAAAAAGGAGACATGGCTCTTCACTACCTGCAACACTATATCTCCGTTGCAACTTGACAAACCCCAAGTTGAGGGAATAATTCAGTACGCTCGAGCTAATCAAGCCGTGGACGTTACGGCTGAGGTTCAGTCCGGAGCAACTAGCCCAGTAACTTTGGCTGGATCTCTTATAGTTCAAAACTGTGAGGTTCTAACTGGCATACTAATATCTCAACTAACCAAAGCAGGAGCACCTGTCTTCTACGGGACATGTGGCGGAGTTATGGACATGAGACTTGCGGACATTGCCTTAGGAGGTGTCGAGTCAGGCCTCATCAACATCGCCACCGCTCAATTAGCTCACCACTATAACATACCTTGCAGAGGCACCGCTGCAACAACAGAATCGAAAGCCCTGGACATGCAGGCCGGATACGAAAAAGCTACAACTCTCCTGATGGCCGCGATGGGCGGAGCCAATACAATATTCTATCCTGGCGTGATGGATCACGCGTTGACCATAAGCTTAGAGTCTCTAGTGATCGACAACGAAATATGTGGAATGGTTACACGAGCTCTTCAAGGCATAAAAGTGGACGACGCGCATTTAGCCATAGACATAATCGACCGTGTTGGACCAATGGGGCACTTCCTGGGACAGAAACATACAATGCAATTCCTCATAGACGAACACTACCTTCCGACCATAAGTGACAGAAGGATAAGAGAAGAATGGGAGAAGGACGGATCCAAAGAACTAAAGGATGTGGCTAAGGAGCGAGTCCAGAAGATTCTCAAGGAACATGTCCCTCTAGAAGTCGACCCAGACAAACTCAAACAGCTAACTAACATCATCAGGGAAGTCGAGAAGAGGGAAGGAGTAGCCTGCTAAGGTAGCAATCCATGTCCCGCGCTATGAACTAACTATTTGCGCGGGGCATAAATTCTTTTTTTGTTAAGTTCTTTTGAGTTGAACGGACCCGCAAAGTTACCGCAAAAAGCTGGGATGAGAGAAACGGGCCTCTTTGGCCACGCTTCTCCGGAGTTGGGCTACACCCACATTGGGTTTGTCCAGAGCTTAAGTTTCTGACCTACTCCCTCTTTCTTGGCCCGGTCGTATATCAACGAAGCCACGGCTACGTCTTCGTGCGCCATGCCAATTGGAGAGAAGAATATCCTCTCTTTGTCGTTCTCTCTACCTTTCTTCTTACCTGCTATTATCTCGTCTAGGTTTCCGTATATGTCCTTGTCTTTTATTTTTCCTTCATCATACATCCTGGCGAGTATGGGAGTTCCCCTATGCTTCACAGTCTCCCAATCATCAACAACGATCTTGTCTGAGTGAAGAACCACGTCATACTCTTCTTCAATGTATGAACCCATGTGTATGAATGTACATCCCTTCTTCATCCACGCGTCCTTAACGATGGGTTCGTTGGCAACTGTGACTGTGTCAATGACATCGGCACCTTCTACAGCCTCCTTTGGGGTACCAAAAGCCTTGGTACGTACTCCAGTGAGTTTCTCAATGTCCTTGGCTACAATGGGCGCCCTGTCTTTCAGAGCGTCATAACCTCTGATCTCCTTGAGGTTGGGCAAGGCAACTTTCAGAGCCATTGCTTGTGTTCTTGACTGAACGCCCATGCCTATGATAGCAGCAACTTCAGAATCTTTTCTTGCAAGATATTTCCCTCCGAGCCCCCCACCGATCGCGCCAGTTCTCATGGCGCTTAGAAGTGTTCCGTCCATTATTGCAAGTGGCATTCCCGTTTGAGTATCGTTAAGAATCATGAATGCGTTAGCTCGAGGGAGCTTATACTTAATTGGATTGTTCGGGAATCCGGGTATCCATTTTATTCCCGCCACTTCCCAGTCTCCACCAATGTAGGCAGCTAATCCGTTTATTCGTCCGCGATCTCTCTCGTTCGGTGGAAGAACCATAACTATCTTAGACGGGATTATCACCTTGCCTTCATTGTAGAGCCTAAACGCTCTCTCCATCCCGCCTATGACCATTTTCATGTCGAGTCCGCCTGCTTTTACGACATCTTCTTGAGATAGATACAGGAATTCTATAGCACTAGACATTTCATCAATCACCCAAAACTTGTGAATTGGTCTAAAGCGTCCCCCATACGATTCTTAAGCCTTTCTATATTCATATGATCTGAGAAAAGAATTTCTCCTATGTGGGAAAGAATTTCTCCATATGTACAAAGCTTCAGGCCTCGTAAACTGATAGAAACCCTCAGCGTTCTGACAGAGAATAGTCTCTATTCTTCTTGGAATGGGTAATACATCTGCTCCTTGATGGAGTCATCTATTTGAGAGTACCATAAGGCTCTGAACCTGCAGGAGGCTGGTCCTCCCCAATAATCTTAAGAACGTTAGCTTGATCAGATGTTGAATGGATGATTAGATTTGGAGTACTGTCCTTATTGTCAAAGATTGGTTGAACCAACCAAGAGTAATACCGACATACTCGCTGGTGCTGCTCTGGGTGGTTGGTTTGGTGGCGTTGTCGGCACTGGTCACTATCTACTGAAAGGTCCGAGATGTCCAATCTGCAACAATACCATAACTAGAGAAAGCCCTCCCGCGTACGTGCCTCAACCAACACAAGCGTATCCTTATCCAATATATCTGCAGTACTCCAGGCCAACGTACTTGGAGTATCCTCGACCTGCAGCTTATTATCCGGCAATGGTTCCCCAAGGTACGCACCCACAAGTTACTCAACCCGTACGTTTACCACCGTCACCACAATGCCCGTACTGCCGTCAGCCTGTGGCGTATGCGCCAAACCTTCGACAATGGTACTGTAGCTACTGCCATAGAACCCTCTATCCATATCCCTATTTCTAGAAGCCCCCCAGGCGTTTTCTGAACCAATGCGGCACCGACAACGTATTGGACAGAAGCCCACTGCAAAACGGCTTATTTCGTATTGAAAAAAAGATGGATGGGATACTAGATCCCAGGAATCGCCCCTACCCCAAGAAGCGAGAGAACACCTACTCCAAGGCAGCAATCCAAGAACTACCGCAATAATGATTAGCACTATGAAAGCCACGATCGCTATGAGAAGTGCCTTCAACCATCCGCAATCGAAGAAATGCTTGATGAGTCCTAGCCACACTATGAGGCTGACCACCGCTCCGACAAAACCGTGAATGAAAGCACCTAGCACAGCACCTATGATAAGTCCCAAGGCAACTATCCAGATGGCATCCGTGAACTTCGCTTTCTGTTTGCCAACGAGTCCGCGACCGACAAGCCACAGTATTGGGGAAATGACGATAACGCCTACGATTACTTCAATCAATAGACTGATCCAGTTCATGTCAATCACTGCCACCAGTGTGTCAAGATCATAGATATAGAGTCTATTCTTTACACAGGTCAGTTCTAAGCGCGTTGCTTACTTTTTCCATGCAGGCATCTTGCTCATGGATTCATCAACGAGTTTCTCAGCTTCCTTCCTTGGCTTGTTCATTTTGGAGGCGTAGAAATTGATCATGCCTTCTCGCACTTCGGTCCTGCTCTTCAGTTTACCGTCTGAGGTCGTGCAGTATTTGCAATAGCGGCTTCTCGTATCTTCACCACCGAAATCGCTGAGTTTCTCCATTGGCATACCACAACTTTCACATTTCTGCATTCACTCCACCTCCCAGAATCGTTAGATTTCTGTCCCCTTTAGATTTTCGCAGGTTCCAGAATACCCTTAGAATAGTCATAGCTTTCCCGAGCTATGATTATGACAACCACCCAAAGGCACTTCAATCAAGCGAACTCAGAACAAGAAACCTAATACGTAGCCATTCTGCAACTCCTGATTAGGAGATAAATATGAAGACCGATGATAATCTTAAGGCAGCGTTTGCTGGTGAATCGCAAGCTAATAGAAAGTACACTGCTTTCTCCAGAAAGGCTGGCCAGGAAGGATTACCTAACGTGGCGAAACTCTTCAGGGCAGCTGCCGAAGCTGAGACAGTCCACGCATTGAGCCATTTGAAGACAATGAAGGGAGTAGGATCCACAACGGACAATCTCAAAGCTGCAATTGAAGGAGAAGTCTATGAACATACCCAGATGTATCCTGAATTCATTAAGGTAGCTGAATCTGAGAAAAGAATAGATGCCAGAGTAACTTTCGACAACGCCAACAAGGTTGAGCAGATACATGCAGAATTATATCAGGAAGCTATCAATGCCGTGAAGACGGGTAAGGATTTGCCACCAACAGAATACTACGTGTGCCAAGTCTGCGGGAACACAGTCAAGGGACAACCTCCTGACAAGTGCCCCATCTGCGGCGCTCCAAAGAATCAATTCAAGAAAGTAGAATAGTAGTTGGAAACATTGGGGTAGGCACCCCCAACCAATTTCTTCTATTTTACACTTTCGAAACGCCGAGATTCTCTCTCAAGTTTTCGCCGCAACTAAACACCAAGTAAAGAATTCAGGCTACATGAAAATAAGTCATCGCATTTCATTAAAGGAGAGAATCATAATAAACGACTTTGATCAAAACGCGCAAGAAAGCAAGATAACTCAGACTCTTTACCTAAGGATAAGTAGGGAAAAAGGTGAGAGTGTACGAAGACTCCTAATAGAATTGAGCCTGCTAGCAACGGACCTGAGAATCGTAGCAGATGAGAATCATCATCTTCTCATTCCCATTGTGAGATATCCGTCAGAAAATGATAGCTCCGTATTACGAAAGCAGGCGGGCTTCCTAGAATTCGGAAGGGGTGATTTCCAAGCAGAAAGGAAACCCCTAACCGTACTTGATTCACTTCAGGAAAAGCTTCCCTCACACGTTCTCGCTATCATACCAAGATCAATAGACATCGTTGGAGGAATTGCCATTCTTGAGATAACGCCTGAACTGAATCCCTACAAAGCGAAAATTGGAGAGGCGATACTAGCCGTGAACAAAAATGTTCGAACTGTACTTTCTAAGGCCAGCCCGATCAGCACACAGTATCGTGTCAGAGAATTTGAGGTTCTAGCAGGAGATGACTGTACCGAGACGATGCACAACGAATATGGTTGCAGGTACATTCTTGATCTTCGCAAAGTCTACTTCAGCCCCAGACTCGGGTACGAACATGATAGGATATCAAGGCTCGTAAGTGAAGGTGAAACCGTGATTGACATGTTCGCTGGAATTGGGCCCTTTTCGATCCCGATAGCCAAAAGAAGAAGCTCAGTCATGGTCTATGCAATTGACGTAAACCCAGAAGCCATCAGATATCTCAAAGAGAACATAAAATTGAACAAAGTCGAGGGCAAGGTCACCCCATTTCTTGGAGACTGCAAGAATATCGTAGATCACAAACTCAGGGGTATTGCTGATCGAGTAATAATGAACCTCCCTGGTGAAAGCTTAGAGTATGCAGATACGGCCTGCCAAGCGATCAAACCAACCGGAGGAATCATGCATCTTTACACGTTCTCTGATGAACAGGAACCGTTCAACAAACTGATAGACGCACTGGAAAGATCAGTATTATCGGCAGGTCGTTCAGTGAAAGATGTTGAGACAAGAATTGTAAAAGAAGTTGCTCCATACAAGCTACAGGTGGCCGTTGATGCCAAAGTCACTTAGAGTCGTCTTCTGCAACGAGTCTAACTTTAATTCCACATGAAGGACTACGTAACAACGAAATCAAATCTCTGGAAAGATCTACTGCCGCCTTATCAGACTTGATCATCAGAGTCCTGTTACATGTGTAGTCGCTTTTCCTAATTACCAGATCAGTTGGATGGGTCAAGACAAGATTCTCGTTTCCGAAGCCTCGAATCACTTCAGAGCATTCTTCAACATTAATGAACAACGTTATTCGACAGGTTGGATTCCGAACGACCACTCTGAAATCTTTAGATAGATCCAGAGCACCTTTCGACGCTTCCACCCCAACTATGCAGTCTCCTCTCTCAGTCAGATGCTTCTCCTTCGTGATTTCAAAGGTTGTTTGATGTGTACCTCTAATCTTTGCATGGCCACGCGCCTCGATGAACTCCTCAACCCTCATCCAAATAAACTCCATCAACCTATCTGTTTTAGGAGCTTACTGAGATAATGGTTTCCGACATAGAGACATTTGAGAAAGAAAGAAAATCGCTTGTCGAGAATCTGAGGAACTGTGGAATTCTCAGATCCCAATCCATCATCAGAGCGATGCTGAGAGTCAGAAGAGAGGAGTACCTTCCTCCTGAAGAGAGAGAATATGCCTACGTTGACTCACCATTGCCCATAGGCTGCGGAAGAACGATAAGTGCGCCTCACATGGTCTCAATCATGAATGAAGCCCTTGAACTTAATCCAGGGCTGACTGTTCTCGAAATAGGCGCTGGAAGCGGTTACCATGCAGCTACTATCGCAGAGATCGTGGCCCCAGAAGAAGCCAAATCCAAGGGGCACGTCTACACCATAGAAATAGTTGCGGAACTAGCGAAATTTGCAGGGGACAACATTCGAAGAACAGGTTATGGAGACAGAGTCACGATAGTCGAGGGAGATGGGTCAGTAGGATACTTGGAAAAAGCACCATACGACCGGATTGTTGTTACAGCAGCCGCACCAAGGGTTCCTGACCCTCTACTTGAGCAATTAAAGAATGGGGGAATTATGGTCATTCCAGTTGGAGGTCAATACATGTTCCAGACTCTGTTTGTACTCAGAAAGAACGAGAAAGGAAAGGTCAATATTGAGGATAGAGGTGGCTGCGCCTTCGTTCCTCTAACTGGGAAATATGGAGTCTAGTCTTGGCTGAAGAATGACTCCAGAGTTTTCTTACGTTGGCCCATTTCTAACCCAGAAATCATTTTCTCAAGAGCGTTTCTCACACGGCTTTCGGAGAACGCTCTCTCTCCGCATAGAAATCGAATTGTTCCCTCGATATCCGGTTTTTTCCATTCGAGTACGTAGTCATCCGTTACGTGCGGATGCAGAAATATCTCGCGTATATCAGTGATATTCTCTGGGAATTCGCCATTCTGGTATGACTTGTTTACATTTTCAAGGGTCTCATGTTCTTTGATGAGACGTAAAGCAGTCTTGGGACCGACTCCCTTGATACCTTTCGGATTGAAGTCGGTTCCAATCAATATCCCAAGATCCACCAGTTGCTCTCGTGTCAAGCTCAGTTCAGATAGAACTTGTTGCAGTTCAACTATCTCTGGTTCAACTTCAACATAAGCCTCTTTTCCTGGAAGCTTCCTCCGGCCCGTGATAGCCAAGTTCCTAATGAGACGAGGCGTTCCGAAAAGCAACGAATCGTAGTCTTGACTGGCTGCAATCCATACATCTCCTTTTGGCAGCTAGATGAGCGGCCTGAGCTTCTCCCTCAGAAGGCGCCTGCACACAAGGAACTCCCATCAAACCCAACAGCCGTTTCGCGTCATCAATCATCAAATCCTTCAATCGAGAAGTCATCTGAGCATATTTTCTGGCCTCGTCTATGGCCCCACGTTTGCGGGCTTCCTCATATTTTGCCACTGCTTCATCCTTGACCTTCATTCTCCGTTTCAACTCAGCTTCCTTCAAAGCTGGAGGCTGTCCATCAAAGACGTAGACTAGCCTTATTCCTTTCTGCGCAAGATTCGCCGTTCTATATAGAAGACCGCTGAGGTGACTCGTGATTCTGCCCTGCCGATCCATGAGAGGTTCTCCAGTGGCTCCCCTTATGATCGCCAGAAATTGGTGCATAGCGTTGTATGCGTCCACAGCAATGGATTTTTCAGAGAGAACCTCGAGGCTTGTCTTCTTCTTTGATACTAGATCCGACAAATCGACGCCCAAGGCTTGCACCAATAAGATTAGTTCATGTCCTAGCCTAATATGTATGAAGGCATATCAGTAGATTCTATTGGACTTTGAAAACTTCTTGAGCCCATTCTAGATTGGGTAACTGAAATCCATGTTTTTGGTTCCTGAATCCTATTTTTCACTTCCCAAGGGGGTTAACGAATTGAATAGCGGAATTCTTTTCTGTCAAACATGCGAGCAGTCTACAGAGATTGAACTCTTGTCCAACCCCATAAGATGGCTCACAGACGTCATCTCACCTGAACACATAGAGGAGATTAGCTCATTCGAATCGATCGAAGTCATACCCTCACGTTCTGGTTCGCTATGCCTCATCTGCAAGGGAGGCAGGATGTTATGCGGGAAACTCGGATGCCCAATAATAGCAAAAGCCCAATCTTTGGTCAAGTTCCGAAACCTTGTAGATTCTGAGTCAGTTGAAGGATCAACTCCACCAGGCGTCTTCGTGGGCAGAGCAGGGTATCCAAGAGTATCCATAGGACCGATGATCCCTCCATATTTTGGCGATACCACAATCCTTGACACCCCAGAGCAATGGATTGGGAAGAGTATAAACGAAATAATAGATTACAGGTTTTCACTGATAAGAGGAAAAGTTCGAGCAAGCATTTTCGACACTCAAACCGAGAATCGCATGTTGGACACACTTCAGGAACTGGCTATGGGGTCAAGGCCAACTGACTCCGAGGCCTTGTTTACCAAGAAGCCCAAGAAGACAATACTTCTCAGTGATGAGACACAACCATTCGGCCCATCGGCACCTCTCAAGTCATTCAAGACATCCAGTATAAGCGTGGACAAAAGGATTGAGAAAGCCTTCTACGACCATGACCTCAAAGCAAGCAACGCGGCAATGCGAGCTTTATCGAGATGGAGTTCTGGTTACAAGAATCCAGAGGTGTTTCAGCGTTGGAATGTTCGGCCAAGAAGCTCGAAGGAAACTCGTTCCGACACGATGGAGCATCACCGCGGTTGACAGCAACATCTCTCTGCAATTAATCGATGAGATCAAGCAATATCAAACCATTGACGAATACAGAGTCTATACATTCACATACCTTGACAATATCTACGTAGCAATCCTCACGCCGGAAAAATGGAACTTCGAATGGATCGAGGCATGGTTCCCCGGGACAACCTGGAACATTGAAGGAAAGACGCCTGCCATGATGGGAGACTATGAAGGGTACTGGGGAAGAACTACCTATGCCAGTGTTGGAGGTTGCTACTACTCAACAAGGCTGGCTGTAACCGAGAAGCTAAGCGCGGAGAGAAAACAGGCATCGGCGCTTGTTCTCAGGGAGATTCATCCAGGTTACATCCTTCCAGTCGGCGTCTGGAATGTGAGAGAAAGCATCAGAAGTGCATTGAAAACTCAGCCGAAGCTTTTCGACACTTTCAACGCAGCTCTGCAATTCGCAATGTCCAAAATGACTATACCCTTGAAACACTGGATTGCAAACAGTACAATTCTAAGAAACGCCTTCTTCCAGAAAAAGATCAGCGACTTCTTTACTGAGGCAAGGAAGATACAGACTTGAATTATGAAACACAAAGATGTCGAACCGGACTCTCGAGGAGCCGCCTCCCGGACCTACTGTATTCTCTAAATCCCTACTTTGGTTGCGAACATGGCTGCATCTACTGCTACAGCCCATCAGTATTCCGTAACGAAGTCATAGCCCGTAACTGGGGAGAATTCGTAAAGGCGAAGAACAACATTCCAGAAGTCCTCACAAAAGAGATTCCAGGAATCGAGATAGGCACTGTTGGAGTAAGTACCGTAACGGATCCTTACCAACAAGCCGAATCACACTTTGAACTAACAAAGAGATGTCTTGAGATCCTGTCAACGAATCGATTTCCTGTTTCTATACAAACCAAATCGAATCTGGTACTTCGAGACATAGAAATCATAAGACCTGCTGGATTCGAAGTCGGCGTGACTCTTACGACACTGAATAACGACATTGCACGAAAGATTGAGCCACACGCATCTGCACCCGATTCTCGTGTACATGTCCTAGAGGAATTCCATTCTAGAGGAGTTAGAACCTGGGTATTCTTCGGGCCGATAATTCCAGAGATAAATGATGATTCTGAAAATGTTGGTGCTATAGTTCGGGTTGCCAAGAAGACGAATAGTAGAATTCTGTACGACAAACTCAATATAAAGAACTGGGTCATTGAAAGGATGACTCCTACTTTAGAGCAGCTGAAACCTGAACTGATCAAAAGGATACCTGAACTCGTCGAAGCGAACTCCAACTGGTGGAAAACTATCACCTCAACGTTAAGAGCTAGATGTAAAGAAGAGTCAGTTATGGTTCAAGCTGCATTCCAGTAGTTCAGGAATCAAACCGAGGTAAATGTTATAATTGGCCACAATAGCGGAGTGGGCCGCCATGCTTTCAGCCGTTGGCGTGTTAATTGGAGCGATCTTTGTGCTTTTTCAGCTTCGGCATATGGAGATGCATAGAAATGTTGAGATTTCCATGAAGCTATTTGAATGGTCGGAAAGCGATAGACTTCGAAGAGCTTTCAGATGGGTTGAAGATGAATTTCAGTTTGCAGACTACGAAAAGATGTTCAAAGAATCTAGCTCCGAAGTCAGAGACTATCCCTACCAAGTCACGGCATTCTTCGAGCAAGTAGGCTTCTTAATTGGGAAGAAGTTTGTAGACCTAGATGTTATAGACGACCGCTTGGGACCATACATAATCTCGAACTGGAAAAAGTTGGAACCCTGGATCATTTCTCTAAGAAAAGAGAAGGGTGACCAAACTTTTGGAGAACACTTCCAAGCACTCTATAAGAAAACCATTGACTACATGAGAAAACATTGAAATTCAATCGACACACAATTTATCTCGTATCCAAGAACGACGACATCATCATTTGGAAGGCAATGGCACAAGAGCTAAATCAACTAATGCGACTGTTCTAGTTGAAATCTCTTTTCCAATTCGTCTATTGCTTGAAGGATGAATTCATGGGACTAAGAACTCATATCACTAGGATCATGAAGCGTGATGGAAGGATAGTTGAATTCGATCCGAGCAAGATCACCGAAGCCATGCGAAAGGCGTTCACCGCAACTCGAGGTGGAATGGGCAAACCTGCACAGCAACTTTCTAATGAAGTTGTACAAATCCTGGAGAACAGGTTCAAGAAGAAGACCCCAACCGTCGAAAATGCACAGGATATCGTTGAAGAGGTTCTGATAAGAAGAGGCTACTCAGACATCGCAAAAGCCTACATTTTGTATCGTCAAAAGAGGTCTGAAATCCGAGAAGCGAAACAATTCTTTGGGGTCAAAGACGAACTAAAACTCACAGTCAATGCCATCAGCGTATTGCAGAAAAGATACCTAAGAAAGGATGAAGAGGGCAAGGTGATCGAGACACCTGCTCAGATGTTCAGAAGAGTAGCCAAAGCAGTTGCCTCTGTGGATAATCTATACGGGCTAGATGTGAGAAAGTCAGAAGAAGAATTCTATGGTCTGATGGCGAACCTCGAGTTTCTTCCAAACTCCCCTACTTTAATGAATGCGGGCACACGACTAGGCCAACTCTCCGCTTGCTTTGTAATACCCGTTGAAGACTCTGTGGCGAGCATATTCGAAGCCGTCAAGAATATGGCGATCATCCACAAGTCAGGCGGAGGAACTGGATTCTCATTCTCGAAACTTCGACCAAGGGGCGATGTTGTCATGTCTACGAAAGGAGTTGCTTCAGGCCCTGTCTCCTTCATGCGTGCTTTCGATACAGCTACGGACGTGATAAAACAGGGTGGTCGAAGAAGAGGTGCGAACATGGGAATACTCAGAGTAGACCATCCTGACATACTGGAGTTCATAACGGCCAAAACAAAAGAGAACTTCCTAACGAATTTCAACATTTCAGTTGCAGTTACGGACAAATTCATGAAGGCCTTAGAAAACAAGGAAGAGTATGACCTGATAAATCCACGTACTGAAAAAACTGTGCAAAAGTTGAGGGCGAACGATGTCTTCGACCTCATAGCTACGATGGCTTGGAAGACGGGGGACCCCGGCCTAGTGTTCATAGATCGAATAAACCGATTCAATCCAACGCCTGCTGTTGGTCAGATAGAAAGTACCAACCCATGCGGTGAACAGCCTCTTCTTCCCAACGAATCCTGTAACCTAGGATCGATAAACCTTCTCAAAATGGTACAAGACAACGACATTGACTATGAAAAACTCAGAAAGGCCATCAACATTGCAGTTCATTATTTGGACAATGTAGTCGAGGCCAACAAGTACCCATTGAAAGCGATCGAAAGGGTGACCAAGGCAAATCGGAAGATTGGACTTGGAATAATGGGATTCGCTGATGCATTAATCAAGCTAGGGATACCGTACAACTCCAGCAAAGCAGTTTCATTCACTGAGCACCTTTTGAAGTTCTTCTCCAAGGAAGCGATACAGGCATCTGCGAAGCTTGCTCAGAAAAGGGGTTCTTTTCCAAACTTCAAAGGCAGCATCTGGCAGAAACGGGGTTACGAGGCAATGAGAAACGCAACAGTTACGACAATTGCTCCAACTGGGACGATAAGCATTATCGCAGGTACAACAAGTGGAATCGAACCATTGTTTGCAGTATGCTTCGTCAGAAATGTTATGGAAGGAACGAGGCTACTTGAAGCGAACCCTCTATTCGAAGAGATGGCGAAGAAGAAGGGAGTCTATTCCAAGGAACTGATGATGGAAATTGCTAAGACAGGATCTATACAAAATGTTGCAAGCATTCCTGAAGACCTAAAACGACTATTCGTGACCACCTTCGATATTACTCCAGAATGGCATGTGAAGATACAGGGAACCTTCCAGAAGTATATTGATAACGGCGTCTCGAAGACCATAAACTTCACTCATGATGCGTCAGTCGAGGATCTGAAGAAAGCGTTCATCCTAGCGTACAAGCTTGGCTGTAAAGGGATAACCGTCTACAGGTACGGAAGTAAAAAGGAACAGGTACTGTATGTGGGCGCGGTATTAGGAAGAGAAAGTGGGGAAACCTTCGAATACACAAGCGCGGACCCTGAATACTCTGGAGGATGCCCAAGTCCAGTCTGTGATTGAACGCATACCTCACTCACTATTCACCTGGCTCTGTAGAAAACTAATAGTTGTATTTTCTGCTGCCTGCTATGAACACAGAAAGTCTAAAGCCTTTAAAGAACGTACTCGACTTATACTGAAAGGTCTAGTTGAGAGAGCTGAGATTTGGCCAAATCAATGTTCGCAGACAAATTGAAGAGTATAGATGTTGCTGTCACTTTTCGAGACATCATACTGGTTCCCGGATGGACCGAGGTTGAACCTCGTGAAATTGACGTTCGAACCCGAGCCTCGAAACGTTACAAGATCAATTTCCCTTTCATCTCTTCTCCCATGGACATGGTAACAGAGAGCGAGATGGCGATAGCCCTAGCACGTCAAGGCGGTCTTGGTGTTCTTCACAGGAATTGTCCGGTGGAAGAACAGGTCGAAATGGCTAGAAAAGTAAAAAGAGCTGAGGCACTGGTCATCAAGGACATCGTTACAATCGACCCTCACCAAAGCATAGCGTATGCAATAGAACTCATGCAGAAACACAACATATCCGGCCTTCCAGTCGTTGACGAAGGTAAGATAACAGGCATACTAACAGGAAGAGATGTCCGATTCGCAGACACAAACCTCAGCGTTCAAGATCTTATGACACGTAAGGTGATCAAGGCACCCGAAGGCATAAGCATAGAAGAAGCAAAGGAGAGAATGCATGAACATAGGATAGAGAAGCTTCCCATCGTTGATGAAAAAGACCATTTGAAAGGTCTGATAACGATCAAAGACATTCTTCTCAGAGGGAAGTTTCCAAACGCAGCACGTGACGAAAACGGTCAACTCTTATGTGCAGCTGCTACATCTCCATTCGACTTGAAGAGAGCTGAGGAACTCGACAAGTACGTCGACATAATAGTGATCGACGTAGCTCACTTCCATAACTCCAATGTTTTCTCCGCTACAAAGAAGATTATGGACACTGTCTCGGCGGATGTAATTGTTGGAAATATTGGAACATACAAAGCTGCAGAAGATGCTCTCACGAAACTTGACAAAGTAGCCGGTTTCAGAGTTGGAATTGGATCAGGATCCATCTGTACGACATCAGAGTATACGAAAGCTGGCGCTCCAACACTCTTTGCGACTGCAAATGTAGCTGATGCAGTAAAAGACATGGGGGCAGATGTACCGATAATCGCCGACGGTGGAGTTAGAAATGGTGGCGACGTAGCTGTGGCCTTGGCAGCCGGAGCCTCAGCGGTCATGATTGGAAACCTATTCGCCAGATGCAAGGAAGCCCCTGGAAGCTTGATCGCCATAGGTGGGCGGTACTACAAACAGTATAGAGGTATGGGAAGCCCGTCTGCAATGGCGAAACGCTTCTCTCTGGACCGTTATGGCGCTTCAGCAAAAGGCTTGTCGGAAGGCGTTGAAGGATGGGTGCCATACAAAGGAGAGACTGGCGTGGTAGTCCACGAACTTGCCGCAGCAGTTCAAGCGGCTATGGGTTACTCTGGCGCAGCCAGCATCCCTGAACTCTGGCAGAAAGCTAGGTTTGCTTTCCTTACCCCCTCAGGAGCAGCCGAAGCAGGACCACATGACATACTACTTCCAGGTGAAGCTGGAGAACGCGCGTAGAATTCCAGCGCTCCAAGGCTAGTAGGGCAATCTTATATACGCCAATCCGAATTCGTTTGCACCGAGGCACAAGAATTTGAGTGAAGCCAAAACTGTCAAAATGCCCACCTGCAACTGGTGCGGCAGAATGATACTGCCCGCTGAATCCGCTGTAAAATTTCCATGTCCAAGCTGCGGTGAAGTTGTGATTTGGCGCTGTGAAAAGTGCAGACTCTTTGGACGCCCCTACAAGTGTCCAAAATGTGGATTCACCGGACCTTGACTGAAGTGAGATATCATTGGCAAGAATGATGGCAACGATCAAAGTATTCCCTTCAGACACGACTGTTAGTCTCGAATCTCTGAGAGACCAGATCAAGAAGGGACTTCCAAAGGAAACGACTTTGTATAAGTTCGATGAGGAGCCCATAGCATTCGGATTGGTAGCATTAATTGCTCACATTATTGTTCCAGAAGAGAAGAATGAAAAGATGGGGGAAGTCGAGCAAGCCATTAAGGCAATAAAAGACGTGAGCGATCTTCAAGTGACGATGATGAGAAGACTTTAGGCCTGATGCGAAGCCTTTCAAGGAAAGGCTTTTCTAGATCTGGGTAATAGCTAGGATCGGCTTCTCAGTCTAACCTAAAAGTCTGAGATGCCACGCATTGTAGTGATCGTTACCTGAGGTAGTGTACCTTGGCCGATAAGGAAATTCAGTTGAGAGTTGCAGACGCAAGGCAAAGGGACGTTGGGCATGGCAAGGTTCGCATGGACAACGATACTATGCAGAATCTTGGGATAACCGCCGGAGACTTTGTAGAGATTCATGGCAAGAAAATGACTGTGGCAATAGCATGGCCTGCATATGCTGAAGATCAAGGCCAAGATATCATCCGTATGGATGGACTCCTCAGAAGAAACGGTGGCGTCGCACTTAACGAATACGTGTCTGCCAAGAAAGCTGATGTAAAAGAAGCTCAGAGCATAATCTTCGCTCCGACAGATGTTAGACTAAGCGTCGACGACGAATTCGTCAGTTTTGTCCGTAGACGTTTCATGGACCTGCCCTTCATTGATGGCGACATGACGATGCTTTCAATTTTTGGAAGCGCCATTCCGCTTGTTGTCACAAGAACAAGACCCCGTGGCCCTGTTAAGATTGTTGAATCTTCAAGTGTTCAAGTACTGAGTGAGCCGACCCCCGAAAAGAGAGGTATTCCAATAGTTACCTACGAGGACATTGGAGGCTTAAGGGAGGAAATACAGAGAATCAGAGAGATGGTAGAACTTCCGCTCCGTCATCCAGAACTCTTCCAGAGGTTAGGCATAGAACCCCCCAGGGGCGTCTTCCTTTATGGACCACCGGGATGCGGCAAGACGTTGCTTGCGAAAGCCGTGGCAAACGAGTCTGACGCGAATTTCTCTGTAATCTCTGGTCCTGAGATCATGTCCAAGTTCTACGGTGAATCCGAAGCCAGATTGCGAGAGATATTCCAGAAAGCTCAGGAGACTGCCCCGAGCATCATATTCATCGATGAATTGGACGCTATCGCGCCGAAACGTGAAGAGGTAACAGGAGAGGTTGAAAGGAGAGTTGTCGCCCAACTCCTATCCCTGATGGACGGAATGGGCGCCAGAGGAAACATCATAGTCATAGGCGCCACAAATCGGCCCAATGCGATCGACCCGGCCCTGCGTAGACCCGGAAGGTTTGACAGAGAAATTGAGATCGGGGTTCCTGACAAGGCTGGAAGATATGAGATACTGCAGATACACTCTAGAAACATGCCTCTTGCCCAAGATGTGGACTTGAAGAGACTCTCCGAAATCACTCATGGATACACAGGTGCTGACGTGTCGGCCTTGAGTCGAGAATCCGCAATGAAAGCACTACGCAGATACATGCCTGAGATTAACCTCGAGGAGGAGAGAGTCCCTCCATCAATTCTTGAGAAGATGGATGTCAAGATGGATGACTTCATGAATGCCTATCGTGAAGTCACGCCTACAGCCATGAGAGAGGTGTACGTTGAAGTTCCAACAGTTCGCTGGAATGATGTTGGTGGACTCGAGAATGTTAAAAGCGAACTGGTGGAGGCTGTTGAATGGCCGATCAAGAGACCAGAATCCTTCAAGAGAATGGGAATACGTCCACCTAAAGGCATATTGCTCTACGGCCCACCAGGATGCGGCAAGACCCTGGTAGCCAGAGCTGTCGCCACAGAGTGTGAAGCAAACTTCATTTCAATAAAAGGACCTGAAATATTCAGTAAATGGGTTGGAGAATCTGAGAAAGCAATTAGAGAGGTTTTCCGAAAGGGCAGAACAGCTGCTCTCTTCCATCCTCTTCTTCGACGAGATCGATTCAATCATCCCTAGAAGAGGAATGGGATATGCAGATTCAGGAGCCTCAGAACGAGTCATCAGCCAGCTTCTTACGGAGATGGATGGAATAGAATCTCTTGAGAACGTAGTTGTAATAGCGGCAACGAACAGACCGGACATGCTTGATCCTGCAGTTCTCAGACCAGGAAGATTCGACAGACTCATTTATGTACCCGCTCCAGATCAGAAGACTCTGGAACAAATCTTCAAGATTTACACGGCGAATATGCCATTGGACAAAACGGTCAACACAACAGACCTCGCGAAGATGGCGGTGGGTTACTCAGGAGCTGATGTTGAGGCTTTGTGCCGCGAGGCTGCACTCAACGCTCTGAGGACGAATGCTGACGCTAAAGAGGTTAGCGCAGACGATTTCACGACTGCAATGGAGAACATAAAACCGAGTATAACTCCTGATATGGAGACGTGGTATCAGAGTTTCACAAAGAGAGTCAGAAAAGAGAAGACTACGATCCCGATGACTACTATGACCTGAGGACGCTTCAAAATGGGAAAAGTTTGGGGACCAATTCCCCCACAACTCGCTATAGTCGAGGTTCTAGAGAAGAAGGGCGCCATCACTGATACTGAACTTCTCAAAGCGGTTGAAGAAATCTACGGGGAGATGAGTTTCCGAGAACTCAACGCACAGCTGCTGAAGCTCGAGGTTATTGGTGTTCTTAGAGTATCCAGGTTGATGAAAGGCAAGAGACGAGTAGAACTCGTTCAAAGAGGTCCCAAGGCCTCTTAAATGTGAAGTGGAGACAGCGGTAATCGCAATGGGTTGCGTAAGGTAGAGGCTGTGCCACACGAATACCCAATCACGGTCATCGGTGGCGGACCGTGCGGATCATTCACTGCACTAACAATTGCACGTAGTCAGGTTCCTGTAACTGTTCTTGAAGAACATGAAACAATTGGATCCCCATCACATTGCGCTGGACACGTCGGCAAGAAAAGTCTAAGCAAAGTTGGGCTAGAAGTCCCAAGCGAAATTGTACAGAATCGAATAAGAGGAGCACGATTCTACTCTCCACTATGTCATGAACTCGTTCTCGACCATGGATCAACAGTGACATATGTTCTCAATAGAGCGAAATTTGACAAGTGGCTTGCAGAGCGAGCCGTAGAATCCGGGGCAACTTATATCCTGAATTCCAGAGTTCGATCACTTACTTTCGATGAACGACTCCACAAACTTGTCGTGGAGAAATCCGACTATAGAAAAGAACTGCCATGCAATCTCGTAATAGACGCACAAGGATATCCGGCGTCACTTCCTAGAGCAACCAGCATCATAAAGATCCGTAATAGCAGAATAGTCAACGGAGTACTGGCGGAAGCGGATAACCTAACTGATGTTGATGATGAGTTCGTAGAACTGTATTTCGGAAATGAATATGCACCTGGGTTTTTTGCTTGGATAATCCCTAAGAGAGATGGATCAGCGAAAATTGGCCTTGGAGCAAAAGGACAAGATCCAATCAATCTCCTCCACACATTCAGCTCCCGGCATCCCGTAGCATCAAAGAAACTTCGAGGAAGTAAGATATTCAATCTGACCGTCCATCCAATACCGTTGAGTGGCCCACTTACGCAAACCTATGCAGATGGCCTTCTTCTTGTGGGTGATGGCAGCGTCACAAGTCAAACCAACCACAGGAGGTGGAATAGTCACTGGGATACTCTGTTCCAAGATCGCGGGAGAAGTTGCAGCCCAAAGTTGGAAACAATCCACATACACAGCAGAATTTCTTTCACGCTACCAATCTCAATGGAAGAAAGCACTTTCGAAAGACTTCCTCGTAATGAGTAGAATCAGAACGTATCTCGACAAGTTGTCCGATGCGAAGTTAGACAACTTGTTCGAGTTAGCTTTGAAAACTGGTCTCATGAACGACCTTCGCACTATGGACGACATTGATTTTCAAGGCCACAGCCTTCTCAACCTAGCAAAACGCCCCAGAACGATTGCCAATATTATCCGTTTCGTCTGGCAGGCTCTGAGAACATAGGAGCTTAAGTAATGACACATTCAGAAAAATCTAGAGTAAACGTAACCTTCTACGGTGGAGTAGGAGAGATTGCTAAGATCGAGATCCCCACGAAAGGATGTACATATAACCTATAGAGACACGCATAATACTATTGTCTTTCGAATTCCATTCTTAGTGTTAATCCAGCGATATCTTTCGCCAGTCGTCTTGCGACATCAAGATCAACTGGCATATGTCTAGGTTCTCTACCATGAAGAATGACTTTCGTTTCAGTGGTTCCGTCAGGCAACCAGACTGTGTTTATGGTCAATATTGAAAATGGGTTCAACAGATCTTCCAAGAACTGTCTTGGATCGGTTCCGTAGGCGAGTATCTTTATTCTCTTGCCGGTCTTCTCTCCTAGAGTCCGAATGATCTTTCCGCCATGACCTAGAATTTTCCCCATGTCACTCTTGTCGACAAGTATTGCAAGTGTATTTCCGGTTTCAACGGATTTGTGGAAGAAAACAGTCTCCAGAGATTCAAATTCCTTCTCAAGTTCAGAAAGTGTTCTGATTATCTTCAGGTCTTGAGGGGTTATCTGCCCCTTCTTAACTTTCTCTTCGCACTTCTGGCAGAGAGTCCCACTCTTCACACAGAAGTTGTCCAGTATAGTTTTTACCATCTAGGATCATCGTCAGTCAATCATTCCGTACAGGTTCCCTATCGAGTCCCGATTTGGGGCTCGATCGCACGGTAACTTGTAGAGGTTTCTATATATAGATTGCCTTCAGGCCATTATGAGAGTATTACATCGATTAAGGTAATAATTAATATCATTACGCCATTCAAAGCTTGAAACTGGAGTAAACGGCGTGGCAAGTGAAATATACAAAGTAAAACGATGCAGAGAATTAGAATCAAAGGAAAAAGTGAAACTTCATCGCCTAACCCCAGATCCTTAATTTCTTCGAAGAACCACTGTCCGATAGCACTCTAGGAAGCTTTCGAAAGGCATGAATCAAGCAGACCACCAGCTCAACATTATTCGGAGACAATGACTGAGTTGAAACTGTTCGAATACGAAGCCAAACAGATAGCTCGGAAGGCGGGACTGCCAATCCCAAATGGTATTCTAGTTACCAAAGAAGAAGAAATCCCTGAGGCCCTCGCAAATCTCAAACCGCCATTCGTCATCAAAGGGCAAGTAGTTGCAGCCTGTAGAATGAAAGCTGGAGGCGTACTTTTCGCCTCATCCAAGCTTGACGTAGAGTTGTCTGCTAGACGACTTCTCGGGCGAATATTCATGATGAGTTGGTTTCAAACATTCTGATCGAAGAGAAGATTCCATCCAAGCGAGAATTGTATGTAGGAATTTCGGTGAACCGTGAGAAACGTTGCTATCTATTGCTAGCCTCAACACACGGGGGGTCCGATATAGAAGAGGTTGCAACAAGAGACCCAAGCAAGATCGTGCGTAAAAACCTAGATCCACTTACAGGGCTTAGCCAAAGTGGCGCGGAAACGATTGGTCGAACACTCGGATACTCTGAAGGCCGACTTCAAACGCTGGCAAGTACACTAGCTCGTCTTCATGAAGTTGCAACAGCGTACGACGCGGAACTTGTAGAAGCAAATCCGATGATCGAGACTCCGACGAGCCAGTTTGTCCTAGCTGATCTCAAGGTGATTATTGATGACAACGCTCTTTTCAGGCATCCCGAGTTTTCGAAGAGACCTGAACGAGTTGAAGAGCTCACAGGTACACAACTTCAAGGGCAGAGACTCAATCTCTCATACGTAGAATTGCATGGAAACATTGGAGTCATGGGCAACGGCGCCAGACTCGTTATGGCCACATTAGACCTCGTAGCTCAATATGGAGGGTCACCGGCAGATTTCTGCGACGTGGGTGGGGGAGCTGACACAAGACGTGTCGAATCAGCTCTCGAGATGCTGATCGAAAGTGAACAAACGGATGTTGTGCTCGTCAATATCTTGGGTGGCATAACTAGATGTGATGAAGTTGCAAATGGTATCGTTGAGGCCAAGAATAGGGCAGGCTGAAAAGAAACCACTCGTGGTGAGATTAGTCGGAACCTTCGAAGATGAAGGAAAAAAGATTCTGAAAGAAGCATCAATCCCGTACGGCGACAGCATGGACGAGTCTGCCCAAGAAGCTGTGAGGTTGGCTAGGAGGAACTAACATTGTCAATCTTGATCGACAAAGACACGAGAATTCTAGTTCAGGGGATAACAGGAAGACAAGGATCATTTCACACCGGGCTGATGCATGCATATGGATCTAAGATATTAGCCGGGGTTACTCCTGGCAAAACGGGAATCTTAGTTGACGGCGTTCCTGTCTATGATTCGGTTAATGATGCCATACAACAGAACAATGTCGATGCATCAGTTCTATTCGTCCCGGCGCACGCGGCCAGGAGTGGCAGCTTTGGAAGCTATAGAAGCTCGACTCCCACTCCTAGTCATTATCACTGAAGGAATTCCGATCAGGGATACGATAGAAGTCATAGCAAGAGCGAAAAAAAATGGCTTAACGGTTATTGGACCTAATTCACCAGGCATCATTGTACCAGATGAATGCAAGATTGGAATTATGCCTACCCACGTTTATAGAAAAGGCGAAGTTGGAATTGTCTCCAGAAGTGGGACGCTGACATACGAGGTTGCCGCAGAACTTTCTCGCAACGGGTATGGACAGTCAACATGCATAGGTATTGGTGGGGATCCGTGTGTTGGACTCGATTTTGTTGAAGCATTAGAGATGTTTCGAGAAGACCACGACACAAGAGTTGTGGTAATCATAGGAGAGATTGGTGGCAACGCTGAGGAGAGGGCCGCTAGCTACATAAGGGAAACAGCATATCCAAAGCCCGTTACTGCATATGTTGCAGGGTGGACGGCACCTCAGGGAAAAAAGATGGGGCATGCAGGGGCCATAATACTCGGGAAAGCTGGAACGGCAGAGAACAAGAAACGAGAATTCGAATCGGCAGGTGTTCGCGTGGCAAAGAGACCATCAGAAATCCCTCGAATCATTACCGAAACGATGTAAGTATGGGTGGACGAAGCAAATTGGAACTTGATCAACTGAATGGTTGGCGAAGAACTCACTATTCATCGATGATAACTACGGAACTTGATCAAAAAGAGATTACAATCTTTGGCTGGGTTGAGGATATCCGCGATCTTGGAGGCTTGGCCTTCATCTCACTACGAGACAGAGAAGGGACTGTCCAAGTCACTATCCCCAAGAAGAAAGTATCAGGCAAAGTGCTGGAGAAAACCAAGCGAGCTAGGCAGGCAGTTCTCGATAGGAATCCGAGGGAAAGTGCAAGCTCGCAAGGAAGCCCCAGGAGGCGTCGAAATATATCCAGAGGAAATCAAGATCCTTGGCCTGGCAAGTCACCCGCTTCCTATGGATCCGACTGGAAGGATTCCAGCGGACATAGATGTAAGGCTAAACGCGAGAATCATTGATCTACGTAGAGAAGAGACCCGCGCCATATTCAACATAAAGAACGTGGTCCTTGGAGAGATCGAGAACTTCCTAAGAGAAAAGGGATTCGTAGAAGTTCACACGCCCAAAATAATTGGAACCGCGACTGAAGGTGGTGCCTCACTTTTTCCAGTGGAGTACTTTGAAGACAAGGCTTACCTTGCCCAGAGCCCGGAACTCTACAAGGAAGCTTTGACAAGCGTATTTGAGAAGGTCTTCGAGATCGGCCTTTATTTCAGGGCTGAAGAATCACGTACCACACGTCATCTGAGCGAGTTCGTTTCTGTAGACATCGAAGAAGCTTTCACCGATGTTTCAGACGTGATGAAACTTCAAGAAGACCTTGTGGTTCGGATTATCGACCAAGTGAAGAAACACTGTGGAAAACACCTTAAGACACTCAACGTTGATTTGAAAACCCCCGACCTCCCATTACGCCGTTACACATACGATCAGATCCTTAGTGAACTTGAGAGAGTTGGACAGAGGATAGCTTGGGGAGAAGATCTGTCAACGACCGCTTGTCGGGAACTTGGGAATCTTCACAAAGCAGAATTCTACTTCATAGTCGATTGGCCGACAAAGGTACGACCATTCTACATAAAACCGAAACAGCATAGACCGGAATTGTGCGATGCCTTCGACCTCATGTACGAGTGGATTGAAATTACGTCTGGAGGTACCCGCGTCGACAGCAAGGAAACATACGTCAATAGGTTGAAGGAGCAGGGACTGGACCCTACGAAATTCAAGTTCTATCTGGACAATTTCGATTACGGTCTGCCTCCCCACGCTGGATGGGGCATGGGCCTAGACAGGTTTCTCATGGCTATCATGAACAGGGAGAACATCAAAGAAGTAGTGTTGTTCCCTAGAGATCGATTTAGGCTCATCCCATAGATTGGCCTAGGTAGTCAACTCATGAAACGATGTCACAAATCTTAAAGATACCAGGCATCGAATGGATAGGGAGGTACAGACATATGTCATATGGTTATGATGTAACATGCCCTTGGTGCGGCTCGATAAACTCAGATGATAACGCGTATTGTAACATCTGTGGTGGCGCAATAACATCCATACTATGTAATCGATGTTTAACAACTAGCCCTCCTACAGCGGCCTTCTGCGGGAGATGCGGAGAAATGCTGCAGTACGTTGAAGACATTGAAGTCGCAGAAGAAGAGCAATGGTAAAAAGCCGATTCAACATCGGCTTCTATCTGCAAGATGACTACTTAGCGCCAAGCTCACGTTTCTTCCAGCGCAGGTTGTAGCCTCGGCATTTTCTGCAACGCATCGCTGGCCCAGGGTTTCTTGCACCGCAGTTCCTACATACCTTGTAGTGGAGCCTGTGCTTCTGCGCCAACTGCTTCTTGACAACATCAGTGATCGGCATCAGTTTCAGCCCTAACAGAGCCGTACATATCTAGAGTCGAATATATCTTTTGTCAGACGCTGTTTTGCAGAACCTCACAGCCATGGTCAACCGTCAATTTGCAGGGCATGCCTGAGGCAAGTTCCGAACCCAATACTCGACGTTTTGGAAACAGCGCAGTAACATTTTCTTTTCTAGATTAGAAAAGTCGGCTGGCTCACTTGGGAACTCAATATGAGAGAACTCCTTTTTAGGGAATCTAGAATAAATCTGACAAGTGGGCCGGTAGTCCAGCCCGGTTAGTGACGCTGCCCTCACACGGCAGAGGTCGAGGGTTCGAATCCCTCCCGGCCCAAGTTCAGACCCACTTAATTGATTAAGTGCATCCTTTTGCGCGTCAAGACAATACCCTATGGCGGGGGTCACTGGACTCCAAGATTACAGTTTTGGTCGCTTCTCTTACGGTGAAAGAATTGAAGAGCCCAAACTCGAAAGTAGTAATCTGCAGATTGTTTACTTCATCTGCTTCAAGTATTGCAGGTCTTCATTGAAGCTTTTGTCAAGCAACTGTCGAATAGCGGCTTCAAGTTCCTTGTCTTTCATGATTTTGGATGTCATGTCTGCTACAGTGGATACTTTTGTCCCTTCAGGAACGTCCGTGTAAGTGTTGACCATTTTGCCAGTCATTGGGCCGTCTAAGTATTCAATTGTGAGACTATCTGGAGGGTTTGCTGAGATCTTCAGAGTATGTCTCACTATTTGTCCTCCCATGTCCACCTGCTGTTCGATGACATTTGCATTACCTTCCTTCTTGATCTGCTTAGATGACCTAACGTTCGGGTGTATAGCGGAACCATTGGTTTCATGTGCTTGGATCAGTTTCCATACTTTCTCGCGAGGTACTGGAAAAATTCCATCATCAATCACTTTTACCATCTCTTAACATTCACCTCCGATGCAACTTGAATCGAGTCAATTAGATCTCATTGTAGCAGATGCATCAAAGAACTTGGTTCTATCTAGCTACCTCGTCGCTCTGCATTATGCCGAACATGTTGCCCTCGGTATCTTTGCAGTACGCTAGCCATCCAACACCAGGTATCGCCATTTTCGGAGCAACGATTAAACCACCGTTTGCGGTAATTTTCTCTGCAAACTTGTCAACCGAATCGACGTCCACCGTGCAAACATAAGCTATTATCGAGTTTCTACTTGCTGGTTCTTCACGCTTCATAAGACCGCCATTGATACCTGGCTCATTGTCCGGGCCTGTAGTGACCAGCCAATAATCTTCAGTTCCCTTCCATTTCTCCACTTTCCAGTCGAAGACTTTATTATAGAACTTGGCGGCGCGTTCCGGATCATCTGCATGTACCTCGAAATGCACAATCCTAGGCATTTCTGACACCCCTATTATTCAATTCAGAAAAAAAGGATACGTCTGTGACGAGTGTATCTCAGTGATGTGAGATCTTGTGGTGGCCTCTATTTCTGTATGGCCGACTTTATTTTGGCCATCATATCCGGTGCAATGCTCATTATTTGGTGTGCTGTCATTGCGTGTTGAGTGATGTTCTTCATGAGCTCCATTTCGTTGGCAGCCGTTGTTTCGAAACCACAGTTCATACCCAAGTCTTTGCATTTGAATGAAGGCAAAATTACATCCCCACTAATGGTTGTGGAGCGTCACTATTAAGACAAGCAGTTTACATTACACGCCATTTATGGTCGAAAATAGAAGACTTGATTGGTAAACTGATGCGCGAATCCCCAGGCACCACTAGAGTCTGAAAAAGAACTGACCCAACTAGTGATTACTCTTACATCGCTCAACGCCATATAGACCAGCAGACATGGTGATACAGAAGATAGCGACGACATACCTCCATTCCCAAAACGCCAAAAGGTCGCTGTTCCACCGGGAATTGGTGGTGGAGACGGTCTACCCCATTAAGATTTGTGGGTGATCCCCGATTCTAAGTCCAGCGCTTTATGTACGATCTAAAGAATCATAAAGTTCTTGGGTAGCGTTGCCGAGATTCTAGTTATGTTACGCAAGAACCAGTCGCTGCTTCTATGCATAGACTATCAAGAAAAACTTCTTCCCAAGATTCACATGGCTAAAGATATTGCTAAGAATGCAATAATTATGATAAAGGCGGCTCAGATTTTTAGCATCCCAATCATCGTATTAGAGCAGTACTCCAAAGGTCTTGGAAGAACCGCAGAGAATATCGTAGAAGCTTTGGGTGTACATTACAGGCCGATCGAGAAGACCACTTTCAACTGTTTTGAGTCACAAGATTTCGCTGAGAGAATAGAGATGAGCAAGCGGCGTGAAATCTTGGTTATGGGAATAGAATCTCACATATGCGTTTTGCAAACGGTTCTTGAGGCGATTAGAAGAAAGTATGATGTTCACATTCTTGAGGACACAATTTCGTCTAGGGGCCCTGATAACAGAAGGGTAGCATTCGATCGAATGATTATGGAAGGTGCCAATCCGTCCAGTGTCGAAATGGTAATATATGAATTGCTGAAAACATCAGAAACTCCTGAGTTCAAGGAAATCCTCAAATTCGTGAGATAAAGCTGTGAGATCGATCAAGTCGTTGGATGGCTTTTCATGGTTAGATGACAAAACGTTTTATTCTCAGACTAGGGTCACAATGGTTATGGTGTTAAGGGTTGAGTAAGCCTCACGAAGGACACGAAAAACATCTATGTAAACTGGTCGCTACTGGAGGAATAGATAGTTTAAGAAGGTTTTCCAAAGACCCGCATTGGATTTGTCTTACATGTGGGCGCGTCGCAAACAATAAAGAGAACCTGTGTGAGCCGGATCCTTTGTAGAGATTATTCAAGCTCGATAGTGCTGCCGCTCAAAACATGACCGTTAATTTTTGATGAATTTTGTGTGTATGCCATTGTGCTGCAGCTTGAAACTGAACCGTTAAGGCGAAGGTAATTCGTGTGTGTATACCTTGGTGTGACCGGTCAAATCCGGACCATTCCTGCTCAACCATCATTGTGCCGCCACGAGCTGCGTGTCACTTGCTCATAAAAGGTATCTAAACCAAATCCAAAATATGTCACCGAGAGCCACCGTGAAAACGATGATATTCAAGATCGTAGAGATGTGCTTTCCTTCCTTTCCTAGTCAACCTGTTTCAATATTAGCCATGTATCAATCGCTACCTAGCCTCCTTCACCTTTGGCCGTCTAGCCGTTTAGTTGATTGAATATGGCTTCTGGGTTTCGCTGCGCCGCTCTGTAAAGTCCTTGGGCTTCGCCTATGATTATCTCTTCATTATCCGCCTTTATTCCTTCTATTATTGCTGCGGCGACTTCTGTGGGACTTATTCCTCGGTAGGCTTCCTGTTCGCTGGCGAATCCGCGATCGAGTTCCGTGTCCGTGGATGGGGGTGCGGCTTCAAACACTCTGATCGGAGTGTCTTTGAGTTGGTGGCGTAGTGAGATTGTGAAGGAGTGGATGGCGGCTTTGGTTGCACAGTAGATTGGCATCGTGGCGATTGGTACAAACGCTAGTCCCGATGAAATGTTTATGATGGCGGCTTTCTGCCTTTTCATAAGTTTGGGTGTGAATAGAGCGCAAAGGCGTATGGGTGCGGAGAGGTTTATGTTTACTTCATCGTCCTTGGCGGGTGTCGGCCTGGCTGTTGGTGACGTGAAATTTATCTGCCGTTGAATTCCAGCATTGTTAACTAGCATGTTAAGGTGTGGAAAGTGTGTTATTGCCCAGTGGAGTAAATCTTGTCTCTCTGATTCTACGGAAACGTCGCACTGCCTGATATGGATTGCCGGTAGCTTGCGCTTTGCGTTCTGCAGCCGGCTCTTACGGCGCCCGCACACTATCACCTCACTTCCTGCTCCAACAAACTTCTCAGCTAGGGCTAACCCTATGCCTGTGGCGCCGCCAGTAATCAGAACAGTGTTCCCATCAATGTTCAAACATGCGTCAGCTCCATGGGCCTTATTGCCAACATGTCCAAACATCTCTTTCTAGGGGGATTCTTCCCCTAGCGATTGAAGGAGTTAGTAGCAGGAGATAAGGTGTGTCTTTTGTGTGCATCTCCCAGTTGGGTCCCTCCCGATCTATTTGAGTTCAAAATTCAGAGCCTGAGTCCTTTGAGAGAGGATTTTGAGCGATGCTACTTCTCTTCATAATCCTGGGAATTTGTAGAGTATCTTCAAAACCTCCGTCATTTCGAATGCGCTTGAATCTCAGCGCGTCGTAACCAGACAGACGTGCACAATCCCTGCTACAGAATACGCGATCCTTGTGACCGGAGAATTCTTTTCCACACCTCTTACAACTATGCTTCATAAGATTCATCTCGGACTGTTGACTGAGTCAGAGGTCCCCGTGCGAGAAGTTCTGCAGAGGATCAAGAGTTCTAGATAGATGATGAAAAAACCAAACGCTAGCGAGACGTATACTGTACTTCCATGCCCTTCTCTTGCGGAACTTCTATGACCCGTCTCTCTGGTTGCTGAAGCTTAGAATTGTCAATAGTAGCCCACTTAAGTGCTTGACCCAGCGTCTTGCCGTACACCCAGTATCTGAAGAGTATTTCAGCAGCAAAGTTGTACATCAACCCAGTCAATCCCTCGGTGTCAGCATCGTGATATGCTGACCTCGCTACACTAACCATTCTATTCTCTCCGATATTTGCAGGCTCTATTACTCTCTCCATCAGATTTGCCCAATTTTCAGCAACATCATAGACTGCCGCGCTGTATGGCGTGGTGGCCTTAGCTTTAGTCTCTCCATAGCTCCTTTCCAATCCGGGAACGATTTTCATATCATTCACCTTGCAACTAGCGTGAGTATGCATTGAACGATTTAAGGGGGACTCACTTTTGGTGCACACCAAGAATAAGTTGGCAGTCGACGTGTCGATCAGAAGCCGGTCGGCGCCGCCATGCCAAAAGTGCCAACACAGTGGACACAAATGATGCTATGAGCAATGGTAGCAAGTAAGGCGTGTATTACCATTTCATGATTGTTAGTCCACTGTGTCTTTTCTAGGGCTTTTTACCTCTAGAAGGGGGAATTGTCTTTTTCACACGATGCTAGTTTGTTCTTGGCGGTTTGGATGGGGTCTGTAGGCTCCTCAAGCGTTTTGTGACAGCTCCCGCAGTAGATTTTGCCTTTTTCGAAGAAGAAAGCAGTGACTTGTGGAAACGTCTCGTGGCATATGGCACATCGGAATATGATCACCGATTCGCTTTGAGCTCTTTTAGAGGAACTTGCGCACAAGTCGCGTCCCAGAGGATCCATGATGTCAGCGCGGGCTATAACCCGATTTGCCATCATACGCTATGAAACAGGTAATGTCTAAAGGGATATGTCTCTTTATGCCTTAGTTTTCCTCAGCATATGCCATGGAGTTATTAATATCGCCTAGATTTGAGACCTAGACACGAAGACACGTGAATCTGAAGCATTCTGTCTTGCATTCGACAAGAATGGGGGGAACCGACTTCACCGACGCCTAAATGAGGACGGACTTGCCATCGAGATTGGGCCTGTGAAACCCTAAGCGCAGATAGAACACGTATTTCGATCTACTTCACAGACCCAGAAAAGAACATGATTGAAGCTCGGCATTATGAAGATAGGAAATCTTCAAAACCGTGTCTGCTTGAGAGTTAGAGAGAGTCGATGAATTCCAATCCGTGAAAGAGATTGTTTGGTCTCTGATCACTCTTCTATTTTCATCTGGTACATCAATTATTGATGCGCACCACCATACTTGGGCAGCTACAATGCCGCTCTGAATCCACTGAATACGTCTTTGGCCGACTGAATCAAAAGGTGCCTAACATTAACTGGGGGTTTCATCTTTTCCAAACGACTGATTCTAAAGTACATCGGGGGATGTGGATCCCACATCAGCCAGGCTTGAATCCTAAATTGGGGCATCCTTTCAAGCTGGAGCTTACGAAATGCTATCTTGCGCAACGACTCTGCCAAGACCTGAGGCTGGCCGATGACGACAGCTGAATAGAGGTCTGCTCGGGTTTCAAAGAACTTTGCCATGAAATAGACGATGCTCATGACCACAAAAAAGTAGAGGAACGAAGAGAACGTGAATGATGGCAGAAACAAAAGGAGCATGTATCCTAATGACATCAACCCAAATAACCAGAGTGGATCTCGACCCTTCAAATGGCCCATTTCATGTCCAACAACATTGAGTATCTCATCATCTTCCAACTGAACGAGCAAACCTGTGGTTATCAGAACAGTTCCGTGACTGGGGCTTGGCCCAGCCGCAGCTGCATTGGGCAACATGGTGTTCGAGATTACAATCTTGGGAATTGGCAGACGGAACTTTTCCGCGGCTCTCCTCACAATATCGTACACATTCACCCTTTTCCCCAACATTCGGTCAGGTTCGCATTTGAACCCGTACTTTGAAAGGACTTCTCCAGCCAGCTCACATGTAGGTTCTTTTCCCACTGAGAATGTCTTCGCGTAGATCTCCCTCTTCATCCGCAGGATCATATCGCTGTCGTATTTTGTTCGAAATTCATCAAAGTGATCCTTTGGAAGATCATACTGCAACAGATGCACGTAAGGATTCTTGGAATCAATCCTCCAGTTGCCAAGCCTAAGAACAATCTTGTTCGAAACGAGCACAATAACAAATTGGAATGCGATTATCAAAATCATGGAGTACGATCCCAAGACACTGAACATAACGATACTAAGCGCTATAGAAATCACATACATGAAAATCATATTGCTTCTGAAAAGTCTATTCAGAGATCGATTCTTCATAGATGGCATCGCTTCTGGGATGATGTCTTTGCCTTCAACCCAGGCGAAGTAGAGGGTTGTCTTTCTAACCTTCTCCTCAAACAATCGAACGGTATCCACTAGATCATTGTTTATAGTCTCCATAGTTTCTCGTTGAACCATTTCGATGCTTGGATGCATCTCAACTTGGATTGGCTTTTGAGCCTTCACGTCAATGTCGATCCACCATAATCTTTGTTGATCGAATGCTCTGAAAGAAAGAACAGCCGTATTGTCAATCGTTCCCTTCCACGTGAATCGAAAAGCTTCAGGATGAGCAAGCACGTAATATTGCTGAACAAAACTCAAAAGGTCACCTAAGTCCGTAGAAGGAACTTGGGTCTCAATCGTGAAGGTTGTCACGCACATCACTGGAATTGTAGGAATCTCGGAACAGTTAAGATTTGTGAACGAAGCCAGCATAACCTACTGGTCTCGTTTAGGTCCTCACTTCGAGCAAAATCCAGTTGATTATTTAATTGCATGCTTCCCTGCCCAAGCTCAGACCCATTTGATTAGTTAAGTGAATACTCATTCGCTACAGCAACGGCGATGTCTATGGTATGAGATTTCTAATGTGTTGACGTCGTTTCTAGTCGATTTTGATCCACTTTTCTTTCTCACCAGTGATCCTTCTATTAAGAAGGCGTAGAGCGCGAGCCAAGAATCTCCCTTCTTGTCTATATGCTCTTCTTAACATAGAATCTCGGGACAACAGTGTTTCTTTGAGTTCTGTCATTTCTCTCTTCGGAGAATACTTGATGTAGATTGGTACCCCGACGACAAGCAGAATTAGCCCTGTTGCAATCTGGACGATCGTGCATTGCGAGATCAGGAATAGAGAAAACATTATTCCTAAGCTCGGGACCAGTGGGCCTCCTTTAAGACGAGATTCAGGTTTCATACTCTTCTTCAGTGAGAAGACGGATGCACTAGTAGCTAGGTAGGCAACTGCCATAAAGAAAACGGAGCTTGCTATCAGCATGCTAAGGTTTCCCACAATTGAGGCCACCAGAGCCGTAACAGCTTGCGCCAAGACTGCAAGATAAGGTGTATTGAATCTCGGATGAATCTTCGCAAAAATACGCGGAAAAAGGCCGTCTACGGCCAAGGCGTACGCAAGCCTAGACGTTCCAATCATGCCTGATTCGTCAGAACCCGCAACAGAAAAGAGCGCCCCGATACCAACTATTGCTCCACCAATCAGCATCAAAGTGGTATTTGCGCTTAGCATGACCGTGGTCGCTGAGGCCAAAGGTGCAACGTCTGAAGCAAGTTGATTCCATGGTCGAACTCCAAAAAGCACAAAGTTCGTTGTCAAGTAGAACACAGTTACGATTGATATTCCGAGTACTATTGCCTTTGGAATAGTCTTACTCGGATCTCTTATTTCGTCGGCTGGTATAGTTGAAATCTCGAAACCTGCATAGGCCCAGAATATGAGCACTAAAGCTTCTCCGAAATTCCCCATTCCGTACGGAAAGAATGGTGAGAAATTTGAAACGGTGTAAATCGGATGCAAAATCATGTAGACTAATCCAGCTCCAACAAAGAAAACAAGGGGAGTTAGCTTCACAATTGTCAGAACGTCGTTGATTTTCCCTGCAGCCTTTACTCCAACAATATTTGAAATTGCGAGAAACGTCACGAATAATACCTTGACTATGGTTTGGGGCATCCATCCAAGATCGGGATAAAAAAACATCAAATACCGGGTAAAGGCGACTGGAAAAACTGCAAGCGAAACCCACTCAGCAAGCCAAAGTGACCAACCAACTATGAACCCAGCAAAAGGTCCCCATGCTTGTTTGGCGTACGCGTATGGCCCTCCAACTTTCGGGAGTATAGTCGCACATTGAGAGAAACAGAGTGCGATCACGATGGTCATGATACCAGCCACGATCCAAACAATAAGTGAAGACGGGCCAAGATACCCTGCTCCGAAAGACGAGGCCACGTAGATATCTGCACCTATTATCGCTCCGACCACAAGATTTGTCACATCAAAAAGTGTGAGCTCTGACCGAAGATCGACCTTCGCCATTTGCCATCACTGAACGTGGTTTTATGAAGCACTTTACGAAACTGAGGCACTCTTTGTTGTGTGTATTCACTTAATTAGTTGATTGGATTCCAGCCCAAGTTTAGACCCGCTTATCTAGTTGAATACAGCTAGGTATTGTCTGAAAGGCGCCCATGTCTTATGGAGACGAAGCAACCAGATACGAAAACCCCCATCTTCAAAGACCTCTCATGTTCCAGAGAGAATGATGAAATAGTCGGTGTGGTCAAGGACGTCAGCGGTCGAACATTTGATACTCGCTACGATCTCTATTTTACAAAGAGTAGGATCATAGCTGCAGTCGTTCTTCACCCATCCGATCTGGCTCACGCGTATACGAACTTGCGAGGACCAGAACAACTGTTGATAGGCGGCGCCATGTGTACACACGAAATCAAGGCATTTGCGAAGAGAACAAAAGAAGAGAGAAGGCGAAAGTTTGCGAATAGTTTACCTGAGGAGATTCTCAAAGCTCATACTGCCAACTTCGAAGTACTGTACAGGGACATTGTCTCCGCAAAAATAACCAAAGGCATTATTGGAGCCAAGCTACAATTCAATACATCTATTCCCACGAAATTCGAGTTTGGACTGCCGAAAGATCAGATCACGAATGTGGAAAGATTTCTGAACATTTTATAAATCTGCTAGTTTGCTCAACGACATCATTAGTTATCAAACAACTAGACTCCGATGCCGTCCCTCTGGCGCCACCATGCACCCAACGTTTTCCTTGGTCATCAAATCCATTATTGTAGAAATTGAGTACAGGGTTGAGACAGTTGGCAACGCAACTTTCATGTTTGTCTCTACAGGAAG
The DNA here is from genome assembly GCA_963760485.1 of Candidatus Bathyarchaeota archaeon. Classification (GTDB taxonomy): domain Archaea; phylum Thermoproteota; class Bathyarchaeia; order 40CM-2-53-6; family CAVXDP01; genus CAVXDP01. The sequence goes on from CAVXDP010000009.1 coordinate 45,243, forward strand.
ACTCAGAAGCTGTTCCATGTATGAGCCTGTTTCACCCATGTTCTCTCATTCTGTGTATATATCTCGCTATTTATCTTGCTTTTCCAAAGCTCCTTCAGAACATACTGCAGAGGAACCGATCAAGTTTACATAGGTCCTAAACCTAACATATGTTTGAATGAAGGTGGAAAGTATGGACCCCATTGGAAAACTCATATATACGCCTGAAACAGCAGCGGGCGAAGCAATAGGTAAAGTTGAATCACACACTCCGAAGATAGAAGCCCCCGAATCCGCTAAGGTCGGCCAACCCTTCGAGCTGAAGGTCACCGTCGGCCCTCATCCGAATACTGTAGAGCATTCAATAAGGCGAATCGAAGTCTACTTCTACGAGGAAGGAAGATCGTTCAACCCGGTACATCTTGCAACTACTGTCCTTACGCCAGTATACTCTGAACCGAATATTAGGTTGAACGTTAAACTCAACAAGAGTGGAACGATATACGCGGTAGAGTACTGCAATATGCACGGACTATGGGAAGGCCGGAAACAGATCAAGGTAACCTAGAAATCTTTCGTTACCTCTTTTTTTCTCTTTGTCTTGCACACAATGTCATCGTAGAGGCTGCTAGGATTAGTCTTCACCTCAATGCCATGCAAGACTATGGTACATCTAATCAAAAGGTACAAACCTAGCCTAGAAAACGAGAAAGTATACGAAAAAAGTTACCACAAGTACGTGGAGCTCCATGATCATCTGAGGGATCTATTCCAACCATGACGGCTCAGCGAATAGGTCTACTTGCGAACAAGGGATTTACCTTATCGGCCTACCCCCAGATACGGTGAGCATTTCTCCAGTTACGAAATCTGAGGCATCTGATGCTAGAAACAACGCTGCGTTCGCTATTTCCTCAGGTTTTCCTATTCTCTTCAGAAGACTCTCTTCGATTACCAAGTTCTTTCTGTTGGCTTGAGCATTTTCTTCTTGGGCAGCCATATCCGTTTCTATCCATCCAGGGCAAATGGCGTTGACGTTTATGTTTGGAGCCAAGTTCACAGCTAGAGAACGGGTTAAGCCTATCAATCCAGCTTTGGAAACGGTGTACGGAGTGTTACCTACGGCGGACGTGTGAGCTAACCCAGAATTCGAGGATATGTTGATTATCTTTCCTTTCCTTTGTTTCAGCATGATGGGTGCGACCTCTTTGGAGCAAAGGTAAGCACCTTTCAAGTTGACCGCCAATGTTCTTTCCCACATATCCTCCGTAGAGTCAAGGAACCTCGAGGCGATCAAGATGCCCGCATTGTTAACGAGGATGTCAATTCGGCCAAACCTATCGACAGTTGCTCTAATCATATTTCTGACTTCGTTGGTTTTCGATACGTCTGCCTTTAGTGCGAATGCCTCTCCTCCGTTCTTCTTGATCTGATCAGCCAAGTTCAATGCTTCTCTGTCTGAGCTGTTGTAGTTAATTACGACCTTGGCTCCTTCTTCTGCAAACAACTTGGCTATTGCTCGACCAATTCCACGACTTGCGCCCGTTACAAGTGCAATCTTACCGTCTAGCTTCATGGTTAACACACTCATTCAATCATGGAGTGTCTGCCCTTAAGTTCTAGCTCCAAATCCTTGCGATAATTTCATTAAACTAGTTAATGATTTTCTTGTCAGAGTGCCTGATTTGGCTCAGAGAAGCTGCATTTCTTGCGCAGAATACCAGCACTAGACTTGGGGCTGGGACGACATTGCTTCGGGTCTCCACGTGTAGCATAGAATTCCTCCAACTAGGGTTATTATACCCATGACCCAATGGGTGCTTGCAAGCATTACGATCCCAGCTATGATGGCGATCAAACCTCCATTCTGAATCTTTCCACTTTTGACACGTGTGTAACCATAAATGGCTATGATTCCCAAAACGACGCTTACCACAGCCCCTAACATCACGAAACCGAAAATCAATCTTGCCATATGACCCATGACGAGAGCGCTTCCACCTAACTTCTCCCATACCATCGGTCGAGCTATCCATTGCCGCATTGCTCTGCCTACCAGTAACATGAAGATCATCCGGACTACAGAGAATACGATGGATAGAATTCCACCGATCAGTATTAGAGCACTTCCAAAGTGAGGATAGTTTGATTCGATTTTCGACAAGGTATTCACGACGACGAATGATTTCAATAACCGTCTTAAGAAGCAATCGAACCATTGGTATACACCATGAATGAATCCGTCCAACTATGTTCTAACCGTGATTTAGTCGAACGCATCGTAATTAGTCCAATGTGGCAAGATTTACTAGTTTTCTTTTAATACTAGTAAATCGTGAAGTTGCGGTCGAGGTAACACTCGTCATGACAGACGAATCTGCAATCAAGCTGGGCAACCCAGCACCACTCGGACTCATGGGTTTTGGAATGACTACCGTGTTGCTCAACCTTCACAATGCAGGACTATTCAAACTGAATGCGATGATCTTGGCAATGGGAATCTGCTATGGGGGATTGGCGCAAATCATCGCAGGCATCCTAGAGTTTAAGAAGGGAAACACGTTTGGAATGACAGCCTTCTCATCTTATGGATTATTCTGGCTTTCTCTAGTGTTCCTCATAATCTTTCCTGGAATCGGATTGAGCGAGGCCCCGGGTAGTGCAGCTATGGCTGCTTACCTGTTCATCTGGGGAGTATTTACATTCATAATGTTCTTTGGAACCCTTAAGACAAACAGAGCTCTTCAATTTGTCTTCATTAGTCTTGCCATACTCTTCTGGTTGCTCGCTACAGGAGAAGCCCTCTCAGACGTCCTCGTCACGAGAATTGCTGGTATCGAAGGAATCATATGCGGTTTGAGTGCGATGTACCTTTCATTTGCTGAAATCCTGAATGATGCTCATGGAAGAACCGTTCTACCCATCTGTCCTACCAGCAAATAGACAGGGACATATCCTTCTGTGAAGAGAACGTTAAGCGACTGGCTTCGTGTCTCATTGAATACACATAAGCCAATCGGTAATGAATGTGCGTGCCAAAGCTCGAGTCATGGTACGTGGAATATTCACCACAGCACTGACCGCTCTACTCTCAGAGAATGAATTCGCGATTGTCCAACCTTCGTCGGCTTCGGCTAAGAGATTTGATATGGGTCCGAGGTATAGCGCGATAGATGTATCAATAGTGGATAGAAACGACAAGCAAGGAGTCATCGTCGAAGGAGTTGCTGACCAAGCAGAATCGATTATTGAATTTCTTCGTGATAGACTACGAGATCTCATTGTGAGAGAAAAGAATGCTCTAGACTTGTCAACGCTGATGTCCGGTGAGCGCTTTCAAATCGGCTTTGGTCATGCTCTCTATGACGTGATGTTTCCAGGTGGTTCGAAACTTACCTTAGATTCTTTCAGAAACAATGTGCTGCCCACGGTAGATGGTCATCATCAGCTTAAGCCAATAGACTCTCACGAAGTGGAGGTGGCTGAGACTAAACTGCGTGGTTTGCCTGAGAAGAGATCAGAGATATCGCGTGATTTGAGGGAGAGGTTGGTCTACAAGCGGAATCAAGTTGGCAGTATTGTACAGATAGAGCACGTGAAACCGAACGGTCAGATAGTATACCTCAGTGAAGCAAAGATCGCAGGTTTCGAGGATTCAACTCTCATTCTGAAGAGAGAGTTTCCGTCTGTGGGTTCCGTCTACGACGGCTTGGGCGTGTCTAAGGACAAGGGAGACTATGCGATAACTGAAGTTAAGGAGAATTCATCGAAACTGAGACATTCGTACTTCACAGCGGACGGTCACCTCAAAGGTGAATTCTACAACGTGAACACAGCAGCCGAGTTCTATCCGGGCAGAATCCGTTACGTGGACCTTGAAGTTGATGTGGTCAGATTGCCAGGAGCAAAGCCTAAGATCATTGACACAGATAAACTCGACGAGGATGTTCAGAAGGGCTATGTGACTGAGAGCCTTGCTGCCTGACGCCATCGCAACCGCAGAAGCGATAGTAAGATCACTCATGGCCCTGCGTGACTAGTTGGGTTCAATGCGAGTCTAGTCTTGATGGCACGTTCTCGGAGGTATTCTTCACTTCTAAACCTAAGAGGTCGCCCCAGGAACCTTTCTTGATCCTCCAGTTTTCTTACCCCCGCCTTCTCAAGTTGCTGCAACTCTTGAACGGTTATGAAATACTCATCCTCTGTTTTGCAGATAATTGCTCGTATGTGTGTTGTATCGAAGGGGTAGAAACCAACCTCAACCGTTATCTTCCTCGCTTCCACGTTGAGGCGGTAACTCTTGATGTCGTAGTCGCTGCCGAGCTTTAGAAGACGCCTAATCAACATATCCTCTTCGGCAGGTGCAGGAATCTCATTTACTTCCTCGAAGACTCTGCCGCACTTGCAGCATCTCCAGAACTTGCTTCGTTTGTAGGTTTCACTCCATCTTTCAGGCTGGCTGTAACGAATACCAAAGCAGACTTGGTTAACGAAATCATGACATATGGAACAATGCCTAGTCTCTTGAAATGAGATTGATCGACCGCCAGAGGAGATAGATTCGATCATTGATCTGACACAACTGCTAGGACTCTGGCTTTGAGCTGAATATTCGCTCTCGAATGTACTCTTTACGTTTGAAACGTAGTGAGCGTATCAAGAATTTCTCTCGATCTTCCCGCGTTCTTGCACCAGCCTTCTCAAGTTCCGCTAATTCATAGGCGGTTATGTGACCCGTATCCTCAGCTTTGTAGATGATCCGTCGAATATGTGCGGGGTCAAACGAGTGGAGACTGAATTCAACTGTCATCTTGTTGGCCGTAACGTCTATTGACGCGTTCTTGACGTCGTAATCGCTTCCAAGCTTGAGAAACTGTCTGAACAACATTGCTTCTTCAGTCGGTTTAGGGCACTCGGAAATTTCCTCGTAGTTGGCACCGCATTGATTACATGTCCAGAACTTCGTTCTTCGATAGAATTGATCTGACATTTCAGATTTACAGGACATAATTCGGTAGCAGATTTGATCGGTCATCCTGTGGCAGTTGGAGCAATGCCTTTTCTGCAGAATGCAGATGCGTCGACCATGAGCTATGGGCACACCAATTCCCCTCCGCATTCATGAAAATGGTATTCCTCGAAATCATTGAAGACTCGTTGGCAACTGTAACATATGATCGGATACCGTGGAAAGAAATGTGCGGGTACGTCCATGTCAGTCAACTATCATGGTAACATGTAGAAACGTATTCCGCCAAAGTCCTTCACTCGAACTTTCTTCTCTTCAACCAGTCTCATTAAATGACGTCTGGCTGCTCTAGGGTGTGAGTTTACGTATTCGCATATTCGACAGAACCATAGAGGGCGATCTAACGCTGAAAGAATTTGTTTACAAATGTCACAATTATTGGAACACAATCATCAATCACTAATAGAGAGAAATCTAATCTTCGAGATAACCATGAGAGCGATGGAAAAGTACTGGAAGCTCTCAGTTTCATCAATCTCTCTTGCTATTCAGGACATTATCATTTTCATGTCCAACATTAGGCATGCTCAATCTCCTGATTGAAATTACCTATTGATTACGAGAAACCTCAAGGATGAACGCAGTTAGACTGCACGTGATTTTGCATGTTGGATACACTAATATGAAAGCATAGCCAAAACAGCTCAAGGGTGGCGAGCTTGGCAGCTTCAAAAGACGATCTGATTCAGATCCTTATTGGGATAGGCAAGAAGAGCCAAGATTTTGACGTTAAGACTTCGAATGAATCTGACCTAGTTGTGGAACAACGGATTGTTGACGTAAAATACTATGGGGTCGCAAGTGAGGAGAAACTCAAGAAAACCTATCGCGCCAAGATATGGCTGGATGATATACAGAAGCAAGTGACATATCAAGAAATACTTGAAGACAAAACGACAAGCATGGGTATTCTTCCAACTCCAAAGCTGGAAATTGAAAAGACTTTCTTCAAGGGTAAAGTCTTATTCAAAAAGGAAAAAGCAATATCCTTTGGATTTAGGAAGCCTTTCGATCCAGGATCATTTGGAAAAGTCTATGACTATTCCTTCGACATAGAAAAGGTACGAGGACCGATCAGACAGGCAGTTCAGAATTTAGGCTGGAAATTCAGCCAGGTTGTTCTCGGCAAATAACACTAAGAACTCGATTGAATTTTTCGTCAAAACAGTCATGGCAACCATTGTTTTGAGGAATGCATTTGCGGTTACCTTAATGGCCCTAGGTGCCTAGATCACTGTTGAAACCTAGAAAGGATCTATGTGATCAGAGTAGTTTCAGAGCCCTCTGTTGCTAATCAAGAAGTACTGGGTTTTTCACATTCAAAAGAAGGTGACATGTCAAGGTGGAAGTATACGATATCGCAGTATTCGACAAGATGTTGGGAAATTTGGTGAAAGATGGCCTAGTCGAAGAAACTCGTAATGGTGGCACTCGCTTGTACCGTATCAAAGATCGAGGTAAACACTGGTTTACGAGAGAACAGATTCTCGGCTCCATTGCGTAAGTTGAGATTCTACCAGAAGGATTGCTTCGGAAGTTTGAAAGCGTCCAAGAAGAAGACCTATTTTTCTATCAATCAGTGTGGCTGCGGTATGGAGTTCTGAAAGCTACTGACAAGGTAAACCCATGTCGCTAGGTTTCAAACAACTACATATAGAGCAGAATCATGTAGAGGTTGGGAGAAGCTCGTTCTACTGACTATCCTTAGGTGAGATTGAATGGATGTCTTCGAAGCGATACGCGTCAGAAGAAGTATCAGGAAGTACAAGTCGGATCAAGTTGAAAAAGAGAAACTTGAACGTATTCTCGAAGCTGGTAGGTTATCACCTTCAGCAGTTAACAAACAACCCTGGCACTTCATAGTTGTCACTGACTCTTCAGTCAGAGGAAGCTTGAGAGCTTCTTATGGACAGAGCTGGTTTGTCAACGCACCTGTCATAGTCATAGCCTGTGCAGATCCACACAATGCTTGGACTAGAAGAGATGGCGAAGAGTACTGGAAAGTCGATGTGGCAATAGCCTTGCACAGCATGATTCTTTGCGCCACTGAACTAGGCCTGGGAACATGTTGGATAGCCGCATTCAACGAAGAACCTGCGCAAAGAATCCTGAAGATCCCTGGGGAGATTCGAATTGTAGCAATGACGCCACTGGGATATCCAGACGAGACAAAAGCAGAGGTTCCCGATAGGAAATCACTGAAAGAAATCGTCCATTACGAACATTGGTAGGCCAGAGTTCGAAAAATACGGTGAATGAATGAAGGGCAATATCCAGGTTGAAAAACTACTGAGTGAGATCAGAAAAGAAAGAGGCAGCCTACCGAAGGACCTACATATCACGAGAATGTGTGAGGCTCTTGTAGCCACATCAAACGGGAAGATAATCAAGGTAACCGAGACCCGTATGAAGTATTGCCCTCTATTCAGCTCTCTATACGATCAGATGCATGAACAATGCTCGGAGCTAATGGAGCACCGGATAACGCGAGCTGTAGAATCAAAAATATCTCGATTCGGTCATTTCACCGATAGAAGAGAACTAGTTAGGAAAGACATAGCGATTCCTTTCGGAGCCTCAGAAATGATAATGTATGCCTTAGAAAGAAAAGGCATCAATGCAGCTGTCACCGTTTGCGATGGCGCCGGAACAGTAGTTGCCAGTGATCCAAGCCTAGTTCAAGGCATAGGCGCCAGAATGAATGGTCTTTTCTACACTTCTCCCATCGATGAAGTAACGCGCGCCATTGAAAAGACTCACAGTTATGTTCTTTCTCCAAAAACTGCTACGATAGATCAAATCTTAGGTTTGAAACGAGCAGTTGAACTCGGATACAGAAACATAGCTGTAACCATCAACGGTTTTGCAGGCGAACAGCTATCAAGAGTCAGAGAGCTTGAAGAAGAAACCAACTCTTGTATTATTATGCTGGTCGTTTGTACGACGGGTGTTGAGAAGGAGAGAACAGATGAGATCACGAAATATGCTGATCTCGTCTGGAGTTGTGCTTCTTTGAACGTAAGAGAGATTGTTGGAAAGGAAGCAACAATACAAATCGGAGTCAAGATACCCGTCTTCGTGCTGACCAAGAGAGGCATAGGTTTCATTTCAAACTATTCTTCGAAAGAATTCGGAAATTTCATTGAAGAAGGAAAGAGATATGTCATCATGGGCCATCCCGGAAGCAACCTAGTCAGCAGAAAAAGGATTAAGATGGATAATTTTCAGACATACCTCTGCGAGATAAACGAATTACCCTTGAGAGTAAATGATGAACCAAGACCTCTCATTTAATCAACTTTTGCCTCTCAATATGTTATCCGAAGTTGATTAACAGAAATACCACCCTCAGACTGAGACGGAGATTTGCTAGTCTCTGGAACAGCATTGTACTATGTGGGGAACGTGATGCGAAGACACTCTACGTGTTTAGGCACATGTTTTATATCTGATTCGAGAGACCAATGAGGTTGGAGATAAGAATGTCAGCAACTCATAGAAATGCAATTATCGGCGCAGTAATCTTGATCGTGGTAATCCTTGGCTCCGTGGGTTACTACTATTTAACTACCACGACCAAACCGACAGAAAAGAAACTCGTTATTGATTGGTGGTATGAGTCGTCAGGACACTATCCACAAAGCGCAGATCAAGCTGCCGTATACAAAGCTCAACTTGAGAGAACCGGATTGATTACGGTCAATCTCCATGCAGCTGATTGGCCAAGTTACAAGAAAAACAGAGACGCGCATAGCATGCAAGTGTATGTCTACGGCTGGTACCCTGACTACATAGATGCAGATGACTACATTCAACCGTTCCTTGATTCAGTAGGTGGCTCATGGTTGGGAACAGGATACAATAATTCAGCAATGGACCAGCTTATTGCCCAAGCAAGATCAACAACAGATCCAGTTCAGAGAGGTCAGCTGTACTCGCAGATTCAGAAGATCATGGTAGAAGACGCTCCAGTGGTTCCGGTTTGGCAGGGATCAACATGGGCAGTGACAAAACCAGATGTTACAGGAGTTAATTTGGATATTACGACGAACATGTATTACTGGCTCATTACACCCTCGAAGGGAAAGGATACCCTGATTGTAGGAACAACTGACTCGATTGAAACGAGCTTAGACCCTGCTGAAGTATGGGATCTTTTCGGATCCTATATGATATACAACCTCGGCGCACCACTGGTCTATATCAGACCAGGATCTTCGGCTGGACCGAGTGACTACATTCCAGCGCTGGCAGTGAATTGGTCTTCAACTCCGGATGGTCTAACGTATACCTTCAATCTAAGGCAGGGTGTAAAGTTCTCTGATGGAACACTGTTCACAGCAGACGCTGTCAAGTACAGCTTCGACAGAAATATCGGCTTAGCCATACCTGATGGCCCCCAAGTTGGACTCGGTTACAGCGATATCATCTCGAACGTCACGACACCTTCCAAGTACCAAGTCGTCTTTACTCTAAAACATCCATTCGCACCATTTATGTCACTCATGGCTTTCTCAGGATCATTCATCGTGAACCCTAAACGTGCACCAAATACGCCTGGCGTAGCTGTTCAATATGTCGAAGGGAACGCCGTAGCAAGCAACCCGAATGACCTTGGACCCTTTTTGCTCACGGAATGGTCTCGCAAAGGTGGCAAAGACTATGAAATGAGATTCGATGCGAACCCGAACTATTTTGGCAAGGCTGATGGATATCCGAAAGCGAAAAACGTTGTCTTCAGGTTCTACAGTGATTCAACCGCTCTCGCACTAGCAATGAAATCAGGCGATATTGATATGGCGTATAGACAACTGTCATCAACTGATATACAGAACATGCAATCGGATCCCAACCTAAAAGTGTGGCAAGGCCCTGGTTCAGGCATTCAATATATCGTCTTCCAAGAGTCGATGCCTCCCTTTGATAATCCCAAGGTCAGACAGGCTATAGGTGCGGCTCTGAACAGAACGGAACTCGTGGATACGGTATTCCTCGGCCAAGCACATCCGCTCTACAGCATGATTCCAATTGGAATGACCTTCCATGAAGATGCATTCAAAGTACTTGGCGATGCGAACATAGCAATGACTCAAGAAACCCTCCGCAATTAGGCTACGCTTAGAAGAGAGTTGGAGCAACTCTTAACTACGTGGCCTTTCCTTCTCTTTTTTCATGTCATTACGTTCCTACGTAATCGCGAGATTACTGCTAACGATCCCAATGATATTACTCCTGTTGGTCTTTGTTTTTCTTCTGATCAGAGTTTTGCCTGGCGATCCTGCTTCTCTTCATTTTGAAAAGCAAGTTAGTCCTCAAACACTACTGGAGTTCAAGCGTCAGCTTGGCTTGGACAAACCGATTGAAATTCAGTTTGTAGACTATCTCGCCGGTTTGTTGAGAGGCGATTTTGGAAAATCTATGCAAGATTATTCACCCGTTTCCCAGCAGATCTTTTCAGCGTTTCCAGCGACTCTGGAGCTTGCAATCTGTTCAACGGTATTTATGATTGTGGTCGGAGTACTGCTTGGCGTTCAAGCGTCCCGCTCATACAATTCAGTCAAAGATCATTCCATTAGAATGTTCGGCATAGTCTCGTATGCAACGCCCGTTTTCTTCCTTGGCGAGGTTCTCATTATGGTCTTCGCGATTTACCTTCACGTGTTACCATCGGGTGACCGCATGTATCCAGGCATGATTCCCACTGGATTGACTCTGGGCACTCTGCAATTGAGAACTGGACTCTATGTAGTAGACAGTATTCTCGAAGGAAGCCCAACCAAGTTATTGATGTCTCTTAGGTATTTGTTGTTGCCCTCTCTTACGCTGGGCACGGTTCTCTGCGGGATCTTCATCAGGTTGACCAGAGGAAACATGTTAGAGACACTCCAATCTGAATTTGTGACTTCAGCACGGGCTCGAGGATTGAAAGAACGAACGATCGTATACGGGTATGCTCTTCGAAATGCATTCCTTCCGATACTGACTATGATGGGACTTCAATTTGCAGCTCTGTTGGCAGGCGCGGTTCTGACTGAAACCACTTTTTCATGGCCAGGATTAGGTAGATACCTCGTAGACAGAATTACTTTCCGAGACTACACAGCAATTCAAGGAGTAGTAGTCTTCTTTGGATTACTCGTTGCAATGGTGAGCCTGATAGTTGACATCATCTACGCATATCTTGACCCGCGGATCCGATTCTAGGAGGCTTGAACGTGAATAACGCAAAACCTCGAGGAAAAATTTTCACCCAATTCCTTCCCGCTTTGCCGGAACTTGCGGAAAGTGGACTTGCAGGTTGGGCAGTCCTGATTGGAACAGTAATAGTTTCAGTACTTGCTATCATGACCGTTGCCTCCCCCTGGATTTCCCCTCATAACCCTATCGCCATAAACGTCGGACCCATCCTTTCGCCACCTTCCTTCCATTTTCCTTTGGGTACGAACCATCTCGGCCAAGATATGCTCAGCAGAGTTTACTCAGGGGGAGGCATAATGTTTCAAGTCGCAATTCTGTCTATGGTCGTTTGCTTGATAGTAGGAGTTCCGATTGGACTCTTCGCTTCATTCGCTGGGGGATACGCCGACAAGATCGCTTCGCTGGTCATGGACAGTATCTATGCTTTCCCAGGTCTAGTACTTGCAATTGCAATCGCAGCGATGCTTGGACCCGGTGTGATTAACATGGCTCTTTCAATTGCAGTTGTCTACGTGCCCTCATATTTCAGAATGATCCGTAGTCAGGTCCTCACTATCAAAGAACTCCCCTACGTAGAGGCTGCGACTATGATGGGTGCAAAAAGAAAGACCGCACTCTTGAGATACGTTCTTCCAAACGTCATTCCATCAATAGTAGTTGTTGCAACAATAAACTTCGCTGACGCGATTCTCACGGCAGCGGGCCTTACTTTTGTTGGTCTGGGTTTGACTGTATCAACACCCGACTGGGGATGGGATCTCACCTACGGAAGGAGGCTACTTACCAGCGGAGCATGGTGGGTGATAACATTTCCTGGAATAATGGTCGTCCTACTTGCCCTCGGCTTCACTTTGATCGGAGAAGGACTAAGCGAACTCTTCAACCCACGTCTCCAAAAGTGAGCGTAGAACCATGACACTAAACATCCAGTCACTAACCGTCGAGTACCGTACCCTTAGAGCAAACGCCAGAGCCGTTGATCGAGTTTCCTTGTCGGTTAATACGGGAGAAACCCTTGGCCTCGTTGGAGAATCAGGATGTGGCAAATCAACCCTCGGTTTGTCAGTCATACGACTAGTACCACCCCCTGGAAGAATAGTCAGTGGCAATATCAACCTGGATGGAATTGATACGCTCAATTGCTCGAAAGAGGAAATCCGCAGACTGAGAGGGAAACTCGTAGGATACATCTTCCAAGATCCGATGACTTCACTTAACCCTGTGAAGAAGATTGGAGCTCACTTCATCGAGCTGATTCGCACCCACGAAAAGAATGTCAGCAGCGAAATAGCGCTTAAAGGGGCCAAAGATGTTCTAGAAAGCCTCGGAATACTTTCCGAGAGGATAAACGACTTTCCACATCAATTCAGTGGTGGCATGAGACAAAGAGTCATGATTGGGTTGGCTCTTGCTCTTAACCCAAGCCTCATAATCGCTGATGAGCCGACAACTTCTCTTGATGTTATTGTGGAAGCCCAAATTGTAGAGCTTCTGAAACACCTTAAAGAGAGCCTCAATCTCACATTGATTCTGATAACGCATAATATTGGAATCGTAGCGGAAACAGCAAATCGAGTAGCAGTGATGTACGCAGGGCGTATCGCCGAAATTGGCGAGACAGAAGGCCTGTTCGAGAAACCTCTACATCCCTACACCCAAGCATTGTTGAAATCTGTTCCAAACATTACCAAGAAAGGTCAAGTTCTATCTTGGATCGCAGGGTCACCCCCAGACCTAGCAGCACCACCCTCTGGTTGCCTTTTCCATCCCAGGTGCCCCTTCGCTTTCGACCGCTGCATGAAAGAAGAGCCAATACTATTGAAACATGAAAACTCGGAGGTTTCTTGCCACCTTTACGATAAGAGGTAGAAAACAATTGAGCACGATACTTACAGTCGCGAACCTAAGAAAATACTTTCCCGTTGAGAAGGGCTTCTTGGATAAACTACTTACATCACAGAAAAGCTTCGTACATGCAGTCGACGGCATCTCGTTCTCAATCAATCGCGGCGATATTCTTGGACTTGTAGGTGAGAGTGGCTCTGGAAAGAGTACCACAGGAAGACTCTGCCTCAAACTGATCGAACCCACTTCTGGTAAGATCGTCTTCGATGGGATCGATCTTGCCACTCTGGGCGGTGAAGAACTCAGGAAATTTAGGAGAAATATGCAATTAATCTTCCAAGATCCAGCTTCATCGCTGTGTCCGAGAATTGGAATCGGTGAGGCGATAAGGCACGCACTTTCATTTCAAGGAATTGGCACACATGGTGAACAGATAGAAAGGACACGGGCAATGCTCGAAAGAGTTGGCTTGAAACCATGGAACACCTTCTATCACCGTTATCCACACCAGTTGAGCGGAGGACAAAGGCAACGTGTTGTCATTGCCAGAGCATTAGTATCGAACCCCAAATTGGTGGTTGCAGATGAACCAATCGCAATGGTGGATGTTTCAGTTAGAGCTCAGATTCTAGAGTTGATGATTGAACTGAAGAAAGAATTTGATCTGACCTATGTTTTTGTAACTCACGATCTTGCAATGGCCAACTACATATGCAGCAACATCGCAATAATGTACCTGGGCAAGATCGTGGAGATTGGGCCAAAAGACAAAGTCTTCGAAAGCCCACTGCATCCTTACACGCTGTCACTAATGTCATCGATTCCAGTTCCGGATCCGAAGGCGAAATTGGAACGTATCATTCCCAAAGGAGAAATCCCCAGCCCAATCAATCCTCCAAAAGGATGTAGATTTCACCCACGCTGCCCATTTTGCAGCCAGTATGCTCACAGGAAGAACCTGAACTAGTCGATGTAGACGGAGGACACCTTGTCGCATGCTTCTCCCCCAGATCACGAAAGACTTGAGATATACAAATAATCTACGTTCAAATACGACGTTCAAATTCCATTATTACGTGGCAATGTCTGAATTCTCCACCTTGCAAGAGTTATTTATTCAACCATTTTTGGTCTGCGTTTGGAATGATTTCCGTTGCTGACTTAGATAGAAACTGCTTGCACCTATGCTCATATATGCCAAAACGTAGTTTGTTCGTATTTTGCTAGGATTTGATCCAAGCCGATCCCATTGAATGCTTTCATTCTTCATCCCTCCTTGACAGATATCATTTCTTATATTGTCGGCGAATCATCACGATAGTAGAGCTTCTCCAGTGGGAACAATTTGAAGAGAACAAGAATCGCGACAGGGGCTGGATATTCGAATGATAGGATAGAACCAGCTGTCGAAGTTGTGGAGAAAGGTGAAATCAACTATGTCGTCTTCGAGTGCTTGGCGGAGCGAACCATAGCCATTGCACAACAACGAAAGTTGCTCGACCCCAAAGAGGGTTATGATAGAAAGCTAGAAGCCAGAATGAGAGCTATTCTGCCCAAATGTGTCGAAAAGAAAATCAAGATCATTACAAACATGGGTGCTGCAAACCCTAAGGAAGCAGGAAACAAGATTGCTGAGATTACCAAAGATCTTGGATTGCGTCAGATAAGGCTAGCCGTTGTTCAAGGTGATGATGTTTTCAACATTCTATGGAACGACACCACGAGGATACTCGACGATGGCAGAAATATATGTGAAATAAGAAATGCGGCAGTCTCAGCGAATGCCTACACCGGCGCTCAACCAATAGTTGAAGTTCTAAGAAAAGGAGCTAACATCGTTGTGACAGGAAGAACAGCTGACCCATCACTATTCCTTGCCCCAATGATCTATGAACTAGACTGGAAAGATGATGACTGGAATCTACTTGGATCAGGAGTCGTGATCTCCCATCTTATGGAATGTGGAGCACAGGTTACAGGCGGCTACTTTGCAGACTCAGAAAAGAAGAGCGTACCGAACTTGGCAAGGCTTGGTTTCCCCATAGCCGAAGTATATGAAAATGGTGAGGCTGTGATCACGAAAGCCCCCAACACAGGAGGAAAGGTCACTTTAGAGACGTGTAAAGAGCAATTACTCTATGAAATACATGATCCATCGGCGTATGTGACCCCAGACTGTATCGCCGACTTTACAGGTGTAAGATTCGAAGAGGTGGGCAATGACCAAGTCAAAGTGGTAGGTGGTAGGGGTGAACCGAGGCCTCAGACTCTGAAAGTGAACATTGGATACTTGGATGGCTACATAGGCGAAGGCCAGATATCTTACGCTGGAGCGAAAGCATATGAAAGAGCGAAACTTGCTGCCCAAATAGCTATGGAAAGGTTTCAGATCATAGGTTTGGATGCGAATGAATTAAGAGTGGACTTCATTGGAGTGAACTCACTTCACGGACCGATGGCGGGTGAACCGCCAGTCCCCCCTAATGAAGTTAGACTTCGCGTTGTTGGGAGGACCAGAAGCAAAGAGGAAGCCGAGAGAATTGGAAGCGAAGTTGAGTCATTGTACACGAATGGGCCTAGCGGCGGAGGTGGAGCAACTAGCATAACAAAAGAGGTGTTGGCTATAGCTTCCACTACAATTCCTAGGGAATGCATACAAATGGACGCCTACGTGAGGGATGTTGGCGAATGAAAAGGAAGGTACGGTTATGGGAGATCGCCCATTCGAGAGCAGGTGATAAGGGAGACGTTTGTAACCTTTCACTTATTCCGTACGATGAAAGAGATTTTCCCGCTCTGAAACGAGAGGTTACAGTGGAACGCGTCAAAGAGCATTTTCGCGACGTAGTTCGCGGCAAAATTGAACGGTTCGAGCTATCGAACCTATGCGCGTTGAACTTTGTTATGCACCGTGCTCTCGGTGGCGGTGTTACAAGAAGCCTCCGTCTAGACGCCCACGGTAAATCTCTAAGCTTTGCGTTATTGAACATGGAAATTGAAATAGATGGTGAATGAGGTTAGGGATGAAATTCATATAGAGACAAATGCCATGATTCTAATACACAGAATGGTTTCGCTTTGAAGTGCGAGATAGAAAGTCATGAGCAGTTCAAAGACTGAATGGAGAATTGGTGATCATCCACGCGATAAGTGGATGATAAAATCACTAGCGCCAGATTGAAGGAATAGGCTTCCGGCATCGATGCAATCTAACGACGAAATCTATCCCTTAGTTCTTGAATGTGGATTTCGAACTTGAAATCTGATGACGGGTTATCCTCCAACTCAAGCTTGGAGCAGAGCTGTTTGATCATAACCTCTAATTTGAGTATTTGAGGGACCTATAACATGACTCACTGAACCGATATTAGATGCAATGTGTAGTTACGTTATTCAGTGATGTGAGACTCATGAGCCTTGAAGATAAGGCAGAACACAACTTCAACTCCGGCTACAATTGTGCAGAATCAGTTCTGCTCGCTCTTGCTAGACAACAGGGCGTAACAAGACAGGGGATTGAGTCCTTCATTCCTCGAATTGCTACTGGTTTTGGAGGTGGCATCGCTAGAAACGGTGATGTTTGTGGAGCGCTTACGGGAGGAATACTGGCAATTGGCCTCGCACTGGGACGGGATAAGCCAGATGAAGCGCGAGACCCATGTTATCGGGCTGCCGATCAACTCTACAATAACTTCCTCGACACCTTTAACACATGTAGATGCAGCCAGTTGACGAAACTGGATCTTAAGACACCAAATGAGATGGAAGCTTATGGGAATAAGATCCATAATGAATGCTGTAATGCCGTGGTGGCTTGGGTGGCCAATAAGGCATACCAGATAATCTCTAATAGTATTCACTAATGCCTTTAGAATTGGAATGTGCTCTATTCAGGACGAAATTGTTTAGCCCTGTCTTTTGCCACAAAACGGGCAATACCTATCAGAACGCGAGATCTTGCTTCCGCAGCCAGTGCAGAATCTGCCTCTTACCATTCGATTCTTCTTTTTTTGCCTGGTGAGTTTTCTCTTTTTTTCAGAAGAAATTGGTTTGGTTATCCATCTTGACAGACTGACAAATGACCTGCAATTTCTACAAAAATACCTTGTACGGAACGCGTCGCTGGAGAACAGAGTTAGCTTTCTACGACATTTGGGACAGACATCAGCCACTTTTCTCAATTGGCTCTTTCCCGTCAGCATGTATGCATCAAGTCATATATCAACGTCGATACAGAGTTATTGAACCTTAGAATAGACAAGGAGACTGATCAGGTATGGACTTTTATGAAGTTGCTAGAACAAGGCGAAGTGTGAGATCATATACACCCGATCCAATACCTGATGACGTGTTGAATAGAGTATTAGATCTGGCACGGGTCGCTCCGTCAGGTTCGAACAGGCAACCTTGGAAGTTCATTCTGGTTAAGGATGAGAACATAAAGGCAAAACTCGCACAATTGTGTGGCGGCCAAACCTTCATCGCTGAGGCGCCGTTAGTCATCGTAGCATGCGGAGAGAATATCCACCATAACAGAGGTGAATACATGGGCGACATGAGTATGCTCGTGGACGTAAGCATCGCCGTGGATCACCTGACATTAGCCGCACGATCTGAAGGCCTAGGAACCTGTTGGATTGGAATGTTCAACAATGAACCTGTAAAGAAACTTTTACAGATTCCTGAAGATGTGAATGTGGCTGCTATCGTTCCTATCGGGTACCCGCGTGGCAAAGCGTTCAAGGAACCTGGAAAGAGGAAAAAATTGTCAGAGATCATCTCTGTTGACATATATCAATAGATAAGCTCCGGAAATTTCGTTAGGCTGAATAGTAACTAGATCTTCGAGAGCAACGCGTAGGACGCCATTGAAAAAAGAAGTGCTGGGATAGAAGCTCCAAACGATGGCATGCCGATGATCACGACATAATAGAATGTGACTCCAAGCAACCAAGCAATTATTCCACGAAAGTTTAATCCTCCTAGATACCAGCACGATTCACCCTCGTAGAAATCTTCAGCTCGATAGCCTCTCTTCACTAAGAAGTGGTCTGTTATGACTACGCCGAATAGGGGAATGAAAACAGAAACAATCCAAAGAAGGAACCACTCATAGGTTTCAACCGGAAGAACTAACGCAAGAAAAGCGCTCAAGCATCCTATCATTATCGACGATAGCCATCGGGGCGGTTTCGAGGCAACGTTCCGAATCGAGACAGATGCAGAATATATGTCCGCGAAACAACTGCTAGCATCATTTACAAGGATTAGTGATAGAGCTAATGCACCAAATACAATCGTCGTGATCGCGACTACGATGCTCAGACCTGCCGTGAGCAAGATGAGGAGGGCTCCTGATGGAATAGAATAAGACATTCGAAAACGAACAGCCCAAACAAATCCCAAGTAGACCTTTCTTGGTTCCACTTGAGAACCGACTGTAGTCACACACGATGGGCATCCACGAAATAGGAATTGCGAGCAACCAAGTCAACGGCTACAGCGAACGGAAGGCTTCCCGTAGCCTGAACAGATAAGACTTTAGCCATACCCCCGTTGGCCAAGATATTGTACAACAACCAGAGACCGGTTCCATAAGCAGTCCAAATGGCTAGCTTCGCGACCCATTTCCGTACTACCACCAAAGGTCCCAGAATGGCCATCAGCGTGCAAAGGATCGCGAAAAACATAATCCAGAATCTCAACCCTGACCTTCCAATGGTCTGCAGCGCTACGACATTGACAGCGTTTGCCATCAGAATTATCTCAAAAACGGTCCACCCAATCAACTGAATTGCATTCAGTATACTGGGAACATATGATCCTCTTGCTCCCAGAGCGGGCCTAGTCACTACCATCGTTGACACACCATATTTGGATCCCATGAAGCCAACCAAAGCTAGAGGGATAGTTCCAATGGCACTACCCAAGACCATAGCCAGAAACGCTTCGTCGATTCTTAATCCTGGGACAAGTTGAGAACCAGCTAGCACCACAAAAAGTCCCGCATTAATACTAGACCAGAAAGCGAAATAGTCTATGAATCCTAAGCACTTGTGAGTACTATGGACAGGAGTTATGCCCCAGTCGGGTGGAGTTCTAATTCCACGCAAGATCTATCTCTCAAGTTTTATCCTTTTTGTCACGTTTGGAAATTCGGATGGATCTTTGTGTGGAAGATATGATGCTCGAATATACTCGTTCTTGAATTCGCGCTCGTTAGCGAGCTCAACGTAAGATACCTTTCTCGCGATTTTCTCACATGTCTCTCTGCATTTCGAAGATAACAGTATTTGTCTGGCACCAGCTCCTGCTGAATTTCCAACCTGCACAAATTTGTCGATAGGTATGTCTGGAAGCATTCCAATCATTTGGGCGTTGGATATGTTCATATAGGATCCAAAAGATCCTGCAACAAATACCCGGTCGAGCTTCTCGAATTTGACTTTTGCCCTGTTTAGTAGAGTATGAATACCGGCGTATATTGCCGCTTTTGCCAACTGCACCTCTCGGATATCTGTCTGCTTTATCGTGATCTCAACTCCCCACGTTCCTTTCTCACTTGGAACGATAACGAATTCCCTTTCGTTCATTTTTCCTTTGATTCTCTCCGTGGCAACATTGTTTACCAAACAACCTCGTTCATCGATTATTCCTGTCTGAAGTAGTCCTGCAATGGAATCGATGATTCCCGATCCACAGATTCCAATGGGGTGAGCTTCTGCTATGGTTGAGTACTCCACATCATAGTTTTCTTCATTGATGTGAACTCTATCTACTGCACCTTCAATTGCGTTCACACCATGTGTGATATTGTACCCCTCAAATGCAGGGCCTGAGGCACATGAACAAGCGTACATGAATCTATTGTTCGCGAGAATGATTTCAGTATTAGTACCAATGTCAATCAAGAGGTTTAGGCCTTTCATACCATATAGGCCAGTTGACAGAATATCCGCTACACAATCTGCCCCTACAAATCCGGAGATATTCGGCGGAAGATGTACCTTAGCGTTTTCAAAGATATTCAGGCCCACACTCCTTGAATCGAGATCCACTGACTTTCCAACGGTCGGTGAATAGGGGGATCTGCCAACCAGCACAGGATGAACTCCAAGAAATGTGTGATGCATCACAGTATTACCAACGACTACGGCTTCGTAGATCTCGTGATTGGAAATTCCTATCTTATTTGAAAGCGACTTGATCAGATCGTTTATTCCTTGAACCAATGACTCTTGTAGAACTTTCCAGTTTTGGTCATTCTTTGCTTCGAAGGTCAATCTTGAGATGACGTCTTCCCCAAATGCCCTCTGAGGGTTTATGATAGCATCTGCGGCTAATGTTTCTCCTTTGATCAAATCCACTATGTAGCAGGCTATTTTTGTGGTTCCGACATCCACTGCAATTCCATAGATGTTTTCAATAGCGTTTCTAACATCAACAATTTCCTTTCCACGAACTACCACGTCTACGCTGTCCTCAGACCGAGTGTCTGATAGGGTTCTCAACGCATCTAGATGATATGTCAATCCCGTTAGCTTATGCTGTTCACGTAGGTTTCTGAGTAGGAGCATATCATCTGACACGGGGTCTTTCAGAGTTGCTTTGCTTGGTTTCACACGGTATTTTCTCACTACAGGTTGTTTCTCAAAATTTCTTGTGATACCGTAGACTTGAAATTGATATCTTGAAGCTTTTACCGGAAGTACTTCGACGTTCACATCGCTCGCTAGGCGTGTCTGACAAGCCAGTCGATAGCCTTGCTTTATGTCATCCACTGTAAGATGGAATCGTTCAGCTTCTGTGATTCTCACAGCTCGCGGGTTCGACACCCTTACCCTACATTGTCCACATGTGCCTCTACCGTTACACGGTGATGCGATCGGTAACTTTGCGTCCAAGGCGACATCTAAAACGCTGGATCCGATGGGGACGACTAGAGTCACTTTCTTTGGTAGGAAGGTTACTTGGACTTGTTTCATGGTTCTGGGCCAGAAGCTCTTTATGTGACGAGAATTCAAGAACACCGTGGAATTCTAGAAAGACTTGGACGATTGTGTTCATTTCTAGTTTTGAATTCATTCGCCTTTAGGAAGATGTGAAACAGAAGTCAATCTTGTCGTTGAGATCTACTATGACGCCTTTCAACATACCGTTCTGATACTCACTGCCTGGGTTCAGGCACAATGTCTTTCCAATCATTGACTTCCCCTTGGATTCGTGTATGTGACCATGCAAACCTAGCATCGGCTGGTACTTCTCTATTGCTTCTCTAACGGCACTGCTGCCGGCTGCATATGGAATTGGGTCTCCACCCGGACCTAGCTTTGGTTTCAGGTTCTCGTCAAGTTCTGGGGCTGTGTCGATCGAGCTATCATGTGGAGGTACGTGAATATTGAATACTGCGTGTTTCATATCCTTCACATTATTCACCATGGACTCTATTTTTTTCTTCAGCTCTTCTTCCGGAATATCTCTTGGGCAATCCCAAGGCGTGATATTGCCGTATCCCAAACTCATCATTTCGTGTTTGTTGTCTAGCTCGACGACTTTTCCCTCTGGGCAACTTATCACATCTGATTTGGATATTATCTCCTCTAGGCCGAACATGTCATCGTTGCCTGGACTGATGAAGGCTCTGACTTTTGTGTCTCTGTACCTTTCTTCCGCAAGTTTAACCCAAGATTGGACCCTTTCGGTGACGAGCCGTGCAAATAATTCGTTTAGTTTCGTCTTGTTGGACGCAAATTCCTGCATCTCATTTTCGTCTGTCAAATAGGGGTAGTACCCATTCAACTTAATGTTTTTTTCCATATCTCCGAGCTGGGTCTTGTTCCTTATTGTTACATCTGAATCAAGATACCGGACTCTCATAGTTCCATCAGATTGCTTGACAATTGGGACTATAAGCTTCCCTGTAATATCTCCTCCGACTATAACGACCTGTGCATCGTAGACTTTTCCCGCGTGGGTGAACTTTCGGAAAGCCGTCTCAGAGCCATGAATATCTGTTGCGTAGAATATGCGTAGTTTACTCATTCGTGCCTTTCCTCATTTGTTCTTTCTCCTCGACCTCCCTCCCACGAACGAGCTCTTCAACCTCCCTGTACCAGGGCTTCTTGGTGCCAATCTTCGCCCGTAGTTTCCATCCAAATGATTTAGGCTTACTTTCCATCTGATCTAGCATGAGAGTGATTTTTTCAACCACTCTCTTTTTTTCGTCATCACTTATGTCGTACTGACCCAAGAATTCATCTCTGATGAGTTTCATGTTAGTAGTCAGAGTGTAGTAGAGAGGCCAATCATTGGCACATAAACCAGATATATATTCTGTGTTGAATATATCCTTGTCGTTGTTGCCGAGATCATGCTCCAACACAAGTATGATAGTATCTGTGACATCTTTCTTGTTGAGTTTGACTATCTGCATTTTTTCCATAAACAGTTCTGCAAGTGGCAAAGTCGGGTAATCTACTGTAAGTCGATCTGAGAAATCTATTGTTTGACAGAATTCCAGTTTATCCAAGAATACATCTGAGTGGAAATCCTTGAAATAGAATATCGCCCTACTCTGGCCCATCGCGGTTGCGGCCAGGGCTCTGTCGAACTCCGCGCCCAAACTCGTCAGCAAGTCTATGATCTGTCTTTTCTGTTTCGATGACGCGGCGAAGTCAATGTCAGTTATGGTCCGTCCGTAGGTTGCAAAGAGATGTCCATACTTGGGACAGTGTATGAACATTGCCAATGCACCTAGCAAGCGCAGCTCGACCTTCTTTTCTTTCGCTGCGGCGAGTATTCTGTGCGCTTCGTTTAGAAAGTGTTCACGATTCATTGTTTTTGTTCCGCTCCATGGGCAATCGATTGGAAACGATCCGTTTTAGAGCTTCAGTCATTCCACGCCTTTGAATCCACAGCATGGTAGATGGATTCGTTCGTCAGGCCATAGTCTAGCTGAGGAAAATAAAGCCTACGTCGACAAACCCCGCGACTGTTCTTTGCAGGTTCTCTCGAGTGCACTTTGCCTCTGTCAGGAGAGTCACTCAAAGATATCATCCCACTCTGTATCGGGGATGACCATCAGCGGGTTTAATTTTTTTCTCGATGTATAGTTGACTCCAAGCGACATCCATCATAGCGGCGGCCGGGAATGCGTACTCAGCATCCTCCACCGGTCCGTAGAGAACGTAATCAGCCCCGGCAACTATGCACGCAGAGATCGTGGCTGCGACACAGGGTTTGGAGGCTTGTTTTCCAAGTTTGTTCTTGAGTCCCTTCCAAAGCGCGATTGCATTATGAGCTCCGCATCCAACTGGATAACCGAGTGATTTCTTGAGTTCATACATGGATGCTAGGGCAGGTCCGAAACTGGGCAGGTCGAACACGCACGTATCGATTATCGGTTTGTCAATGCCAATAGGTCGTACTTTGGCGATTAGGTCCTTGATGCAGTTGATTCTGCCGCTAGTTGTGAAGTCTTTCATGTAGTATGCTAGAAGAACTGAGCTCTTGACACCAACCTCAGTTATCTTGTCAAGCTCGGCCTGTTTGTAATCTGGGGTTATGGAGTCATAGATTATCCGGTTCGTAAGTCCTACCTTTTCCGCATAATCAAGAGCAGCCATTCTCACTTCGGGGAGGATGCCGTCTAGCAATATGGGGGCTTCTGTTTTTTCTGATACAAAACTCAGGAATGTTATCATTGACTCCTTTGTGGATGCTACTACGTCTATCATGCAGGGATTTCCGGTCTTCTCCGCCCACTGATCCTGTGCGTTGATCAGTGATTCCGCCTTTGCTTGATCAAATTCTCCTTTCCTTTCATCTGTCAGAATGTTGTGTTTGTGGTAGAAGATAGTTCCAATTAGAACGACAGGCCTTAGTCCCGGCGTTCCTCCTATCTTCGTTTTCCCGAACTCGAAGATTTTTTGTTCAGTGTCGAACTTAAGCAACGGTGGCGCCCTAAGGAGATTTTATTCGAACAGGAGAAGAAACTAGAATTTCAGTGGGTATTTACCGTACTTATGTGTGGCCTCACGCAGTGCACGAAGGTTTTCGTCCGTTGAATATGAGGATATTTCACATCCAGTGCATATGGCCAATTGTCCGCCATCTCCACAGTGCTTAATGGCAGTCTTTACCTCATCTTCGATTTGTTTTGGTGTGCCAGTCCATAGATTCTGAGTGCTTACGCCATATAGTATCGCTTTGCGATCACGACAAATTTTCTTAGCTTCATCCAGGTCCCATAGACGATCTGTCTGTATCCCGGATATTCCGGGCATTTCCGCTAGGCGTTCAATCGCATACTTCTTGTTTCCTCCGCAGATGTGCCAGAAAACCTTCCAATACCTAGATGCCTTTTCGCATGCTACAGAATCATATGGGATAATGAAGTCATCATAATCCTTTGGTCCAAGTAGGTCAGTTGACGTTGCCGATGCCCACCAGACCATAATCGGAGCCTCTGGATGACAGTCGATTAGCGTCTGTATGTAGTACTCTGTTATCATTTCGAATACGTGTTTTACCGTCTCGGGTTTCTTCCTCATTGCTTTCAAAACTTTGACGTTTCCCAGAAGATAGCAAGCTTGGTTGATGGCGTTTCCAGTGGCGTTAACTACTGGCACTTTGTATTTCTTCTGAAGGTCCACAAGTCCAGCTAGGTAAGGTTTGAAGACTTTCGCAAGTCGAACCTCATTCATTATCTCTTTCCATTTCTCTTTCTCAAGGTACTTCTCGAGGTCTTCGATTGTGTCAAAAACATATCGAGCTAGTTGAAACTTGTCGTCTTTCATCTCCCAACTGACGTTGGGCCAATGGGGATCCATTGCTTCAAGGTACATTGTTCCATCGCAATAGGGCCATATTGCGTCGAATCGAAACTTCTCATATGTTCTCTTCGTAGCTTCAACCGCTGATGCAGCGTCAGTCGCTACCTTGTAGTGACCTATGCCTATCGCTGGGCTTCCAACATAGTGATCTATTTCGGGCATGCATGGAACCACGTCTGGTTCCTCGAGGTTCATGACAGCCAAGCATCTTTCTATGGAATTCATTTCGTGATCTGCAGGTCCAAACATCGGCATTTGTCTCACCCTCTAAATATGTTGTCTAACTAGCTTCGCTGTCTTCCCACGCGTCCTTTCCCCATCCGTCCGCCCCCATTTTGTCTGCATAGTTCTTTGTCGTTGCTGGGCCTCCAATGAATATCTTCACCTTGTCTCGAATTCCCGCCTTTTTGATTTCTTCAATTATCTTTGGAACTTCGACGTATGTTGTCTCGCTCAAGAAGCTTGATATGAAAACGAACTTCGCCCCGGTTTCCTTTATTTTTTCGGCGAACTTACTTGCAGGTACATCTATCCCTAGGTCTACAACCTCAAAGCCCTCTGCCTGCATGACAGGGATTACGATGTCTTTTCCGATTGTATGGATGTCTCCAGCTACAACTCCCATGATTACACCCGAGTGTTTGCCTTTCAGGTCTTTTCCAAGGTGTGGCAAAACTGCTTTGTATCCCGCGTAGAATGCGTCTGCGGCGATCAGCATATCAGAGAGGAAGAACTCTCCTGACTCGAATTTCTCTCCAACAGCTTTCATTCCTGCCGACAAGCCGTGAGTCACAATATCAGATGGAGGTATCTTCTGATCAAGTGCCTGTTTTGTAAGCGCCCCCGCGTCTTCCTCTTCTCCGTTTATGATTGCAGTTCTCAGCTTGTCCAATATCTCTTGGGGCATATATTCCATTCTCCGAAAATCAGTTCTTGCCGTACCAATTTATGCCAGACTCAAAAAAGGGATCAGTCGGGAGGTAATTCTCTGTGCGCAACTTCCATGGGTATTCCTCTCCGCTTGTGATAGGCATAGGAGATTCCGTAGATGATCACTGGAATCACGAATAGTACCGCAACTGATGGGATGAAGCCCCAGTTTATTGGACCGACGTAGAATGGCGCGACTATCCCGTATACTATGAGCATCGATGAGATTATTATGAGAACTCCAAGTATGCTGACCACCGGGATTCCGGCTACCTTTCTCTTGACAGCTTCGGGGGCGGCTTCAAACAAGTCTCTTCGTCTCCATGGGAAAACTACTGCGGCAAGGCCTACGATTGCCTTCGCAATGAACCAACCGAGCATTGAGTAAGTGTAAAAAGTTATGAGAGTAGTGAAGTTCGTTATGTACAAGTAAATTACTGAGACTATGAAGACTATGGCGATGGCTCCGAGTGGCGCATTGAAACGTTTGTCAAGATTAGAGAATCTGGTTGGAATCGTCCTCTCCAGCGACCAAGAGAACATGTTTCTGGATGCAGTGTATATCCATGCCATATTGCTTCCCATGACACCCAGTAATCCGCAGCCTATGCAAACGAAGAATATGAATGGAAGATTTGTCGTGAACACTGTCATGAAATAGTATCCTGAGGGCAGTGCTTGAAGTGGATAGCTTTTGTTACCTGACAAGCCCAAGTAGCTGAGCGCGTTAAAGAATTCGGAGCCAAACGAATATTGGAGACCGTATCCAATTATGAAGAATGAAAATGCCATAAGTGAAACCGATGCTACACTTATCATGATTTGAGTCTTTAGTTTGTTGGCACCCTTCATCTCACCGGCCACGTAGGTGCAGAATTCCATTCCAATTAGGTTTTGTATGACTTGGGCTGAAGCTAGGGCAGTTCCAAGGAATATGAACGGACCTATTGGATATCCACCAGTTTTCGCTCGCTTCCACTATTGTGCCAGGTGCTATGCCAGTAATTTCATGGAACTTCAAAGCAGCGCCGCCAGATCCGAGCGAGAATAGGTAGATTCCGAAAGCAAGAGTAGCAAGAAACGAAGTCCAGAAAGTAATATGCATGAAACGAAATGTGTTTTTTGTTCCTGTTATGAGTACAATCGTTATGACTATCAAGGCCGCGACTGTAAATATGAAACCGCCTTGTGCCGACTCCAGCCATTGAGCAATTGAAACATAAGATATGTTGCCGCTATACGTTGCGTAGGATCTGAACACAGTGTTTACAGCACCCCATGGCATGTAAGTGCTCACGGTGCCGAGCCACGACAATGATATCATAACGAAGTAGAAGTTAACTGCGAAACCAACGGCTGGATGAAAGATGCGCCCCACCCAGACATAATCTCCGCCCGTTCGTGGGATGGCTGCACCTAGATATGAATAAAGAATTGCAACCAGAACCTGTGGTATCCATCCTATCAACACAGCCCCTGCTATCGAGGGCATTGGATATAATCCGACTGCGAATGTTACTAGGAAATAGAATGCTGCGACGCTCATAACGGAGTATGTATAGAAGATTCCATCCCAAACTCCGATGGTTCTGACTAATCCTGATGCTTTTCTGGCAAACACTTCTGTAGGTTTCATTGCACAATACTCCTTCGACACAAGCAACCCGGCCTTAGATTTTCCCATTTTAAAGTCATCTGTTTGCCCATAATAGTATTTTCCCTCTATTCCAGTGTTGAGTCAAGCCGGATGGATCGTGTCAACCTAGTTACTTGACAGATGGTCAGAATATAAGATTTTGCATCGATCAACACTCAAAAGGTGAATGGAAGATCTCGATAGAAGTGCAAGGACAATGCTATAAGTGGTAAAGGTTGATCTATTCCTAGGCGTGAGATTGATCGTTTCAGGCTGATGTGATCTTGGCTGACTTGCATACCGGATACCTAACTGGGCGTCAGCTGAATGTCTGGGACATGATGCGAGATGGTCTCTCACAAAGTGAGATCGCTAGAAGACTTAATGTCAGTCGCCAAGCTATCAATCAACTGGTAGAGACGATTCCCGAAAAGATTACGGCAGCTCTGAACGACGCTGCGAAACTTAACAGGGTAGAACCCAGACACATAGACACCAGTAAAGGCATTCTGTTTGGCTGGAGCAGAGATTTCCAAACCGAAGCAGTAGTTGCACTGACCCCAAGGGGAGGACTTCAGGTCTGGTATCAACACAGCCTCGGGAAATGTGAGATTTGCCCAGACAAACGACAGTGTAAATCGACTCTCCTGAGAATCGCAGCGGACTTGGGAGTACCTCTTAAGCGACAAGAAGGAAAACTTGATCCTTCGAAACTTTCAACCATAATATTCTCAAGAGTTCCTGGACGTGACGATAAACAGTTGTAGATGCACCGATTGACGTTGTCCGAAGTTCTATATATCAACGAATACGATTTTGTGATCTCTAAAGAATGACTCAGCTATGGTCGCTGAAGTGAAGCTGAAGAAGGCGACAGATGAGAGCATCCCTCTTATCACAAGTCTTCTTAGAAGTAGCGGTTTGCCCTTCGAGGATATCCCGTCAAAGATATCCTGCCTGTTCATCGGCTATGCTGGTTCAGAAGTCATTGGTATTGGTGGAGTGGAGATGTATGGGAGATCTGGCATGCTTCGCTCTCTCGTCATCCAAGAGTCTTTTAGGGGTAGGGGTTACGGAATAGCGTTGTGCAAGAAACTCATTGAGTATGCTAAACTCAAAGAGGTGGAGACAATCTATCTTTTGACCACCACGGCTGACCAGTTCTTCGAAAAGATTGGTTTTGAGAGAATCGATAGAAAGGTGGCCCCTTCAGTGGTGCAGAATACGGAAGAGTTCAGGAAGCTATGCCCAGCATCAGCGGTTTGCATGAGAATGACCATGCACCGGGCAAGCTGATCACGAGACGTTCTTATTCTTTGAATTTCTATGCTCATGCTTCGACTAAGGTCTCTGTGCTTCTCACTCCATCTATCGAGTTTATCTTTCCAGATAGTACTCTGACTTGCTGGTAGTCAGATGCCTCGACAAATGCGACGACGTCGAATCTTCCGTATGCAATAAATGCCTTTCTGACTTCCTTCAATTCTTTGACAGCGTTCAGGATTCTCTCTGCTCTCGTCGGTATAGTCTTGGCCAATACACATGCATTCAACAACATGGTTACCTCTTAGAATTGGATCTCAACTAGACTTTCCGTGAATATGACGCCGGCCATCTTTGCCATCTTCATTATCGCCGGTCCCAATTCCTTATGCTCTGGCACTTCTAGATCGACGACCGCGTCGAATCTACCCAATACGGGAAAAACCCTTTTTGCCTCTTTGATCTGTTTGAGCGTAGCTACTACATCGTCAAACTTTCCCTTTTCAGAGCGTACGAGAATGCAAGCAGATATCATCTTATGACCTCCAAACTACGAATATCCTCACTGATCATATACGACTAGAAGTACATAAAAGCTAAAGAAGGGCTCATTAACATTTCCGGGTATAACATAAACCAAGGAATCGTGGATGAGCGAACCTCACGTAAAGCTGAGATGTCTCGAGTGCAAGTCTAAGTTTGATAGTAGATACGATAAGCTTCCAGATATTGGAACATACAAGGAAGGTGAAGTCTACAAGAGCTTCATGTACTGCGAAAAATGCAAGAAACGCGTAGACGTTCGAGTCGTAGAGGTCAAGTAATCATATTCCAAAGCCAGTGACCGATGAACCTCTCCATGAAGTGAACTAGATTCTGCGCAGTTTAAGGCTCCTATAATAGGCGCAGTAGCTTCTCAGTCTGCATACTTCATGCCTTGGGCCGATTGGCTTGCAGATTGTTTTACCATACCTAACAAAGACGTCGTTCAGGTCTAGCCAGTACCTTTCATTTACTGTCTCTCTCAACCTCTTTTCAGTTTCTTCGGGCGTTCTCGTTTTCACCAGTCCAATTCTGTTCGAGATCCGGTGGACGTGCGTATCGACGGGGATCGCTGGTTTCTTGAAGGCGTAGACCAAGACGCAGTTCGCAGTCTTCCGACCCACAGATGGCAGTTCGAGAAGCTTTTCTAAATCGTCTGGAACACTGCCGCCGTATTGTTCCATCAGGATCCTCGCGACGTCTTTGATTCTTTGAGCCTTCACTCTGTAGAAACCAACCGGTTTGATTAGCTCTTGAATTCTCTCAAGGTCTCCGTGCGCCAACTCTTCCATGCTCTGGTATACGTTGAACAAGCGTTCAACTGCCTGAGTTGTCTTCTCGTCTCGCGTTCTATGAGAAAGGATAGTTGCTATCAGAACCTTGAAAGGGCTACTTCTCTCCTCATTACTCACCTGTCCTAAAGCAGTCTGGGTAAAACCTTGTTCCATCATAGTCTTCTTCATTCGTCTTACGATCTCGGGAAAGCTTATTCGCAACCATCAACCGCCTCCAATTTCCGAAGAGCAATTTCCACGCTTGGAACAGAAAGTCTACTTTGCAATTTCTGCGGCTCTCTGAATCAGTTTTTTGATCTTATCCTTCGGAATCTTCGTCATCTCAGACAGTTTTGCAGGATCTGACTCTATGAGCTCTTGTAGAAGAATGATGCCCGCGTCACCCAGTTTTGCTTGAGTTTCACTGTCTAGAGCCTTCATTACTGTGACTGGATAGAGTTGCTTTTCCTCGATCAACTTTTCCAAGGAGTTCTCTTGCGGAGATTGCCATGATATGTGATCGATCTGTGCGCAGCTCGCGTATCTCTTCGCATGGTCTGAGAGTTTTGTATTACAGATTACCATCGGTTTGTTGAATGGAATCTTATTGTAACCCGCTTCGTATCCATTGACAAGATCTTCGAACGTGGCTCGTGCTTGGAGGAATATGTCTAGACCTGTGAATGTGTGGGGGAAACTATGATGTTTTACCTCAACGTAGACCGTTTCATTGTCTTTCCTTGCTACATCGTCAATCTCGTGCTCCACGCATCGTCCTCTGATAATCTGAGGCCCAACCACGTTGTATCCACAAGTAGCCAGCAGTCTGCTGACGTATTGTTCAAAGTCGGGCTTGGACCTCAGTAGACATATTGCATGTCTCAAATCCAACTCGTACTTGGTTTGGGGTCGATCTTCCGCAAGGTAGCGGTAGATCATTCTAAGAATTTCCCGGGTTGGTATGCCATTGTAGAGTCTAGATTCCACTTTATCCGCTGCATTTTCCGCCAACTCTTTGGTGGCGTGAAGCTTGATACATGTCCGAATGACTTTCTCTCGTTCATACGATTGCCTAGTGCCATCAAACTTCGTTACAAAGACAGTGGCCATGTCAAAACCTGCAACACTGTTAGGCTGTCTGATTGAAGGTTTGTAGTTTCATTTCTCCGTTATTGATCTCGAGGTATGTGTTTTGTGTCTGGGCGTCTGAGACCCAGCATCCTGTGTTCGCGGTCCTACCATCTATGAAAGGTCGGTGAGTATGGCCGAAGATTAATACATCGTCTTTTCCGAGTCCGAGGAATAGGTCTTTCACTCTCGAGGCTGCGAATTGACGTACCCTGTCCATGTCCTTTCGGCTTTCAGGAACGTCAGATATCGACTCGATAGCGTTCTTTCTTCTGTCGCCTTTCTTGAATGACAAATGCAGCATGTCCCACAGAACGCTGAGGATGTCTCCGAAGAAATCTCCAGTTCTGAGGCAAAGTGATATGCAAAGTTCTTCATATTCTTTGATTGTCAGAGGCTCCAGATTCGTCAAGACCTCAAGCTGATACCCGTGTAGGAAATTGAAAGTCTTTCCACCGTTTTCGAGCCTTAGATCTTTGCTGATATCAAACGGTCTATCCACAGACTTCATGTCGATGAGCGTGTAATCATGATTTCCAACAATGTAGTGAATCGTCGCATCTAGATTCTCCATAATCGAGAATATTCGTTCATTCTCCAACGCAACGGCAACGTTGTTTCTTCTCCAGAAGTCAAAGATGTCTCCTAGAAACACGAGAGTATCACCCTTGCTAAGCGATTTGCAGCGACTGTCAAGAAAATCCATGAAAGACCTAGCATTACTTGCACTGTAGCCAAGATGAACATCGGATACTGCTAGTATCAAATGCTTCAACCAGACTAAACTTTACGCTGAACAAGAGTATAAGTCATGTACCAACGAATCGGGATCCATTACTTACCGCTGCCTTCTAGAGGACTTTCCCTATTCATTGGTGCAAGCGGAAACGGAATACCACGCCAGAAATCTTTTTGAAACAGATATGTCATGGTCACGTGTTTGACGGCTGAGTTGGTGAGTCAACTGAAGGTTAGAGTTCACGTTTTGATCTCAGGAATTGTTCAAGGCGTCTTCTTCAGACATCACACTAGAAAACAGGCTGGAAAACATGGAGTATACGGATGGGTTAGAAACTTGCATGATGGCCGTGTTGAAGCGATCTTTGAAGGCGAAAAAGAAAATGTCGATAAGATCATAGAATTCTGCAGGTGTGGTCCACCCGGATCTGAGGTCACATCTGTACAAGTGGACTATGGAAACTGGACAGGCGAGTTCCAGGAGTTCTTCGTCAGATATTAGGAGAAGTGGTGAAGAGTCTTACCATGAAGGGTGCTCCGGTATAGGATAATATTATCATTTAAATTAACAATCTAGCCTCAGTTCTATCCTATACGGCCAGTGTTAATTTAACTTCCAGATCAATATGCTGGCAAAGTCTCACTACGCGGAGATCCCACGCTGATCTCGATAAGTGACCTGCCAACATGGCGTCCATGCAAGTGCAAAGAGATCTACCTGAATGTCGTTCCGGGCGGGTCTTACAGGTACACTTTCTAATTTGCTTGTAGCCTCTTCCCAACGTTCGCTAATTCCGGACGCTTGATCCTGTAACTCTTTTTTCAGTGCTTCCATCTCCCGTTGTAGATCTTTCATATTCCCTTTTTCTTGTTCCACGCTCATACTAGCTGATCGACTTTGGCGGTATTTGCTGAGTGTCGTGGAAGCGGTGCGTATGGAACGGCGACCGAGCAACATTCCCAGTACCGACTCTCCCGCAGAGACGAAAACTTCTCCTTTTCGTGCTTCAGCTTCAGCTTGTTTTCTAGCGATAGACTGATCCAGGTGGTGCAGCTGATCGTCAATTTTCTTAAGATGTTGCGCAAAACGTTCGTTAAGCTTATCCACTTCTGCATCTCTCTGTTCACGTGCGAGTTGCTTGAGGCGTAACTGGAAATCACGTTCGTTCTCTTTTTGGTCCTGAATAGCAGTTGAGAATAGGGCTGTAAAGTAGCTTGAGGGAACTTGTCCGGTACAGATAATCGATGAGATCCTTTCTCATCGAGTTGAGTTGCATTTCGTCAAATGATTCAGGCAGTCTGCAAAAACGAGCTTCCGGATCTGCACGGTCAACGAGCCGTTCTTGCTGGAGTTCAAGTGGAACAGCCTGTTCCCAAGGAATCGTTTTGGTACCCATGGGTGTTTGAGCCAAGAGAGTATAGCTCTCATGTTCGTTAACATTCCGTCGCACATCTAGGAAACTGATACGTCCCATTGCTAGGATAGCGGGTTGGTAGACTAAGTTACGGTTCTGGGCTTCAATCGGTCCTCCCTCTCGTTTCTCAATGATCGACATGACTTCCTCAACGCGTTTACTTGTAGGCATGTAGACTTGCCTGATCTCAGATGAAATGGCAGGCGGAGACATTGACACGAGTTGTTCTGAGGTTGCTGGAGATACGATTGAGAACGCCTTGGTCTCCACAATTGGCAATGTGGCTTGAACTTCGGCGTTATGATCGCTCATCAATTCCTGTACTTGGCTGCGAGCTAGTGGTCCACGTAGGTAACTCATAGCCCAACGTGTCTGAAAAACAATCGGTGATTCATCGTGAACATTATGCAACAAGAAAACGCGGTTTGCCAAAGAAGAGATTATTCGACTAAGAGCGCCTCGCTCTAGAGCCTGGCCAACCACCAAGGATGCGCTTTCAAGTCCATCCAGAACGCGCATCTTGTCTCGTTCAGTCTGAAGTCGACCTATGAACCATGTGCCAGTGTTTGTAAGGCCTTTGTAGTCTAGGTCGACAGGGTTTTGGGTGGTCAAAACAACACCGAGACCAAAAGCTCGAGCCTGCTTCAGTAACGTCAGCATTGGCTGCTTGCTCGGTGGATTGGCTACGGGTGGGAAGAATCCGAATATCTCGTCCATGTATAGCAGTGCGCGTAAGCTTGTGGTTCCCGGCTGAGCTCGCATCCATGTGATAATTTGGTTCAAGAGCATCGTTACAAAAAACATCCGCTCAGGATCACTAAGATGAGCGATGTAGAAAATCGAGTGCCGAGGCTTGCCGCTCGGAGTGCCAAGGAATCCAGGGATGTCCAGAGGTTGTCCCTTGAGCCAGCTCTGAAAACTCGGCGCAGCGATAATATTGTTCAGATTCATAGCCAGTTGGAAACGATCCTTGCGGGGAAAGAATGTGTCTACGTCGAA
This sequence comes from Candidatus Bathyarchaeota archaeon, assembly GCA_963760485.1. Taxonomy (GTDB): domain Archaea; phylum Thermoproteota; class Bathyarchaeia; order 40CM-2-53-6; family CAVXDP01; genus CAVXDP01. The sequence continues at coordinate 79,553 of CAVXDP010000009.1, forward strand.
GGCGCCAAGCTGACGTATAGGAGGGTTTTGGATCGCCACAATCAGCTTCAGAAGATCAAGATCCTCAGCTTTTCTCCAGAAGTACTCAAACAGGTTGGCCATCAGAATATGCTCTCGAGACCGCACGGGATCTGCATCAACGCCAACAAGTCCCAACAATGCGCTGACAGTGCCCTGAATTCTTTCGCGCAATAGCTCAACGTCGGTGTCCCAATTCAGGGCTGGGGCAGCGAATGATTGCAGAATAGATACGGGAACTCCTGTCTCGCTTCCCGGCGTGTAGATTACAGAGTCTGTCGACTCCCGCAACATGCGAATTCTGGCGCCGTCTTGGCCCCACTCTTCAAGCCCCTTGCGCCACAGCTCAGCCTGTTGAGTGGCAAACTCATCTTCGCTCAAACCCTTGCGTCTAGCGTCATCCACGTTGATCCAATGTCGGAAGTCCTCAGGCAGCAGATCAGGGAAAGTAAGGCAGCAGATTGGTGACGTCGCCCTTGGGATCAATGATTATTGCCGGTACGTGATCAATGGCTGCTTCTTCTAGAAGATTAATGCATAAACCAGTTTTTCCGCTTCCCGTCATTCCAACGCAGAAGGCGTGTGTCGTAAGATCCCGGGCGTCATACATTACCAACCTGTCCAGCAACTGGTTTGTCTTCAAATCATATTCTTTCCCTAAGTAGAATGAACCGAGTTTCTCAAAATCCATGTCTACGTCCCCGATTGGATCAGTTGCATCTTGTACCCGTAGCCAGGACAGATCTAATACCCTTTATCTCTATCGTAGTCATGCGTATCGGTCTTCCGCACCCATAATACAAAAAGGGGTGCAAATGTGATATCGCCGAGAAACCGCTTGAATTCGTGCATATGCATGCATCTCTCCGAGGCTAACATGTTGGCCCATACCTAGAGGTAGACTACTTGCATATTGAAGAACAGATATGACTCATAGTCAGAGTGTAGGCATAGAATGCTTTCTTCCCATCTGATCATTCTCTCTGCATTATCTAGACGCTTCTAATGATCAGTCATTTTCCCTTGATTAGGAAAAGTAGTATCGAGACTCCCAAGACAGCTGCTGCTACTATCTTGAGTTGAAAACTCGGTTTGCTGGTCTTGTGATGAAATGCAAACATCCCCAACACGACTCCGCCAAAGCCTCCTGCTAGAGAGACTAAGAAGAACCACATTTCTGGTACTCTTTCAGAGTCCATCTTTGCACTGAGCTTATCGAAACCCATCAAGAGAAGACTGCCGGCGTTTACGATGAGTAGATAGATCCAGATTAGGTCCAAGTGTTGGATCAACACTTGAATAAGTTCGAAGACTAAATTGATTTGGTGCTCCGGGCGGGATTCGAACCCGCGATCAACGGCTCAAGGGTAGTTTTCCCCGCACTGATGCTCGAAAGGCCGCTATGCTTTCGGCCCTGCACGGCTGACCGGGCTACACCACCGGAGCATTTACAAACCCTCCGTGTTTGAGCTCAGGTACCTAATTTGCCTATTGCTTTTGACCAGATCCGGAAACATGGAGCATTGTCGACTGGTATGCATCTCATTTCAAAGCGAACGCAGGATAATGCCCTGGTTTCTTCAAGTCCATTCCCAGTGTTTCTGTTCGGTCTCAGGTACACACTAGTGCCTCTTGCACGTTTTCTAAGTTCTTTCGTGGTTTTCGCATAAAATGCAATTCTGATGTCACAATGAGGAAAGAATGTGTAAGAAACGCGATCAGCCCCCCAGAATTTCTATTAGGCACCATCCGAGGAGAGAGACGCCGGTGAGAACATTGAAGAATAGTCCAGTCGTCGTGGATCCATCTTCCTTCGTAGAGGGTCTGGGAAGCAAGGAACGTAGAGCAATCTTTGGCATACAGACAGAGATTCTGACAGTCATGACTGATGAGCTTGTGAAGAAAGGCTTTGCTTGGATTTTGCCCGTTATTCTAGCAAAAGCCACTGATCCTCTGTGGCCAGACCCCGGCGCCAGTATAGACAAGAGAATTGAACTTGAGATATACGGTGAAAATGTCAGAACGATGCAGAGTATGATTATTCACAAGAGAGTATTGGTCTCGCTAGGCCCTGAAAAATTCTTTGTACTCTCACCGAACATCAGGATAGAAAAACAAGAGAGAGCGAAGACGGGTTGGCATCTATACGAGTTTACACAGTTGGATATGGAAGTGGCTTACGCTAAGATGGAGGATGTGTTCAGACTCTTTGAGGATCTCATGAAGAATTCCATATCCATGGTCAAGGAGAAGTTACATGAAGAACTTGAGATTCTTGGTAGACACTTAGTCGTCCCTGAGATACCATTCAAAGTCTACAGGAAAAATGAACTCGTGAAAGAGTATGGTGAGAAATGGGAGGAAGACGTCTCAGAGAACTCGAAAAATCCCGTATGGGTGACGGATTTGCCAAGAGAATTTTACGATTACGAGGATGAGAAGACGGGCATATGGCACAACTATGATCTGATATTGCCTCAAGGATATGGTGAACTCATCTCAGGTGCTGAGAGAGAATACGAATATGAGAAAATCGTTAAGAAACTTGAAAGAGATAGTGTAAGCAAAGCCAACTATCAGATTCTTCTGAAACTCGCCCGGGAACGAAAACTGAAGCCCTCCGCCGGCGCGGGACTCGGAATTGAGAGATTTATTGGATACGTCTCTGGAGTTAAGCATGTGGCTGAAGTTCAACCCTTCCCAAGAGTCCCAGGTATCGTACCCGAACTCTAAGTTACTCAAAGAATCTTGACCAACAAAACACGCAGTAATTGTGGACGGTAATACAATACTTGTTGATTAGAAAAGAGGAAATGACAATCAAGGGCTTCAAAGAAACACTTGAAAAAACTGTTGAACTCAAGGAGAAAGCCGGAATCTCGGCTATTCTTAACAACCCTCCAGACCTGTTAGACAAGGCCAAGTTCTACGCTCTACATTTCAAGAATGGATCTTTAGGTTGGGCATCGAATATCTGGCATAGATCCGCAGCTGGAAGTGTCGTCATCTCAAACGATAATGAACTGAAGGATGAACATAAGTTTCTGATGATGAGAACCCTTGAGCATATTTTGGCTCAAGGTCCCCTGATTCAAGTGGATTGCTATATTGGATCCCCCGATTCTCCAGTTAAAATGCATGCGAGACTATACTGCGACCCGCAGTTCCCAGACATAGCTTACAGGTGGTCACAACTCAATTTTGCAGCACCGCCAGAAGAAGAACCTGATGCAACGCTAATAGCCATTCCCCATTATCTCGGAAACCCCAATGTACCTGGAACAGACCAGATGCTACACGTACTCCGCTTTCCCAAAGAAAATTACACGATAGTCACTTGCGAGCTCCTACCAAGGGGAAGTAAAGAAAGGCCTCCTCACACATTGGATCTACCACGTTTACAAGAAAGGGGGATGTGGCGAACACGCATCCCTAAGAGAATTCACCGTAGAGACTGTGGAGGGTTCATCTAAGAGAGTTGTAATGTGCGTCTGGGGACTAACTGGCGCTGGAAAATCCACACATAGCATGTATGTCTTCGACGAAAACAACAAAGACAAATTCGTGAAGGAATTTGGAATCGACCCTACCAAATACGTTTCTGATCAGGTACTAAAGAACGATGATATACTCGCAATATTTGAAGATCGAGTATATGGTTCAGAAAGGGGCTCATGGACCAAGACTGAAGACATTGAGGAATCTCAACGGCCCATTTGGCGAGCGGCAAATTCGCCTCGAGCCTTGCATGAGAATACTGAATTTGATTCTAGTGGAAATCCAAGCTTCAAAGGGGAACTATTTCAGTATTACGGGTTGCTTAACCGAAACGCTAGAAGCGTATTCTACCTCGAAGATACAGGCATATTTGACGGCGACATAAACTCAAGCGCTCCGCTAAACACGGCCGTCTTCATCAGTCCAGGAAACCTAAGCGATTATGCATGGTGCAAACTCGAGGATCCCAGCTTCGCTACCAAAGTACTAGCAGATGGAAGAAGTGTTGGACACCCTGCCATATCGATCTCCACAATTGGCAAAGAATTGTACGAAACCAGATATTGTCTACCATTCACTATGGGAGTAAGCAGCGCCGCCCATGTCGTTAGATTTTACCAGTTCTTGAAGAAACTAAGAGATAAGGGTCAACCAATAGACGTTTACTTGTTGAACACAACTGGGAGAATCGGTGCAGAATACGAGTGGGTCGAAGAGAAGCTTGGACATAAGATGTACAAGATGCCAAGATCAAAGTTAGGAACCAAAGCCAATGGAATACCGAAACCCATCGGAGGCATCTCCCCATTCATAGAAGAAACTGAATTGTTTCTACTTCAAGCGACAAGAGGGGCAGTCAAATACGCGCCTCACCCTATTTGGGGCAAGAAAGCACTGGTTCCAGCCGAAGTAGAAGGAATCCCTCAAGAAAGAATCAAGCAACTGGATCCATTCACCTATCGAACCAAAGACGAAATGATGAAACTGCTGAGAGCACAAATCATCAAAAGCAAATACTACCTTGATCTACAAGCTCCCGGTTTACCCGAAGCTATATACAATGCAATGGACCTACAATAGCAACCGTACCGTTCCCCGGGGGAACTGTTTCAAAACTCACAGGCTGATGTTGAAACTCCTGCTGGAAAATGCCGTAAGATGCCCGATATCAGGCATCAAAGAGGCCGGTTTGGATGTTGAGAGTCTCGGACGCCTCCAATCCCTCAGCTGAATCCGGGCTTGGACTCAATGTTCGTTGAACAGAAGTCTGACCGTTCCCAAGGATTCCTGAACTGTGAACTTGATTGTCAACTTCTCGCAATATTAATCAAAGCGCTGCGCACTTTCTCTACGCTTGCGACGCAATTTAATTGGTAGGGCTCAGCTTTTTCGAATAGTTTCTTGAACAGCTCGCCTCTACGTTGTTCTTTCCTTGGGCCGAACGTTGTAAGATAATTGTTATGCCATTGCTCCGGAGCGTTCCTCAGAATTTCAACTGCTTCTTCGGGTTCTAGGCTTCTTGCAACCATCTTGTCTTTCGGATCTCTCTTCAGCAGAAAAGTCTTGTGTATCCTAATCTGGTTCGTCAGCTTTTCAGATTTGACGATCCTTCCCGGATCTATCATTACCCTTGGAATACCTGGAAGAAACTTCTCTCTTGGATCATCCGGTTTCACATTCTCAAGCTTATTCTCTCTGAAGATCGATTCCAGCCAGGGATAATTTGCCATTGAGTTTGTTCTCATGTAGAATCGTTTTTCAGAGGCATTGCCGATAGTTTTCTCCTCTGGGAATTCAACGAATATCCAATCATCCTGGTGGAATTCGCAGTTTGGATAGTTCATTACCGGCCCGTATGAATGCGTTGTTTTTCCTGCGTTCGTGGGTCCAATCAGCAAGTAACCTTTCCCGTCTATTGCTGATGATGCCCCGTGAACCGAGAGAATTTCATATTGGTCCTCAAGGATGTCTGCTCGCAAGTCCGAGGCTTGTTGGCTTGGTTTCTCCATAGTAGTCTGAGTTCATAACGAAAAGCGTTTTTGTTTCAGAGTTGTAGACAGCCCCAGCGTTTTTTTCTGGATTTGTGACAGATTTTTCGAATATGTCTTCTGTAGCTATTTTGCCACCGTCGTCGATCGTGTAGACTAACCCATGTGGGATTCCAGATGGGCATACAGGAAACCAGTTCTCGCACCAGAAATCATGTACATGTTCGATGTTTGTCATTAGCCTAATATGTACACCGTTGAAAGATGCATCATCTATCCACTTTACGAACGGTTCACAGTACCTCTTGAGCTCATCTCGTCGCTTGATGGATATTGCCATCGTATCATCATATGCTCTAACCCTTCCAGGATACTTGGTCATGCAGTATCTCAATTCAAATTCCCTAGCCTAGCGAACCCCTTATCTTACCACTGTCGAGGATTAGTTTTGAAATGTTTCCGGAGGTTGAACCGCTCAGATACTCTGAAGTCTCATCCGGAGATAGTTGGATCACGAACTTCTTCGGCGTTGAGCCCCCCGATGATGCTCTAACATATCCGGCCATGATATCACTCAATATCATGTGTCTTTCATCTTGTTGATCGAATTCAAAATATGATTTGAGCTCAACTATTCCCTGCTTTATCCTTTCGGTGACAAGAAAACTCTCCATCAAGAATTTGGAGGCAAATCTTATGTCGGTTTGGATCGATGGAAACACTTGTTTTAGGAAATCTTCAAGCCACTGAGCTCCAAGCTCTTGTTTGATCTCTCTAAGGCCATTGCCTGTTCCTAGGAACTCCGGAGGCAATCCGCAAGCATAGGTTGCGGCTGTGAATTTTATTGGTCGGGGAAGCTTCTGAAGTCTCTCCGTGTCAATTTTTGAAGTTTCTCTCAAGACTTTTTCATCTGCACAGACATCGAAAAGGGCTCTTACATTTCTCAAGTCTCTATAGTAGGTGACGTCTTCGTATCCGAGAACCCTCTCTCGTTGATCTGGAACATACTCTGCAATCTTGAGAACGTTGTCTATGATTTCAGAGAGCTCTCGAAGATAGTTTTTCGCAAATATTGCAATCGCGCGTATCAAGTTTCTTCTCTGGTCTTCGTCGTATCTTAACGAGGGCTTTTTGCTTGCATCTGAAAGCTTTCTAACTAGACTTCTCGCACTCTCTATACCATAGTCGTATACCATGCCAGACTGGATAGTGTAGGTTCTAGCTCCTCTATATTCTTCCATGAATTGATCCGCGTTCTCAGCCGTGAAGTGTCCTCTGAAAGGTAGTGCTCCTCCTCCTAAGATTGGATAGATTTCAACATCAGTTTCATCTCTCACTTCGTAACAGTCAGCCACAGCCAGTTTGCAGGATAGAACAGATGCAGGATGACCCGCGAGCAGAGCAGTCTCGGACTTTCCCAAAAAGACCCTGAGATAGTCTCTGATTCCTGTCTGTCCCAGATAGGCTGAGATGATCCTCTTAATTGACAAGTGTTCCGGGAGCCCCTCCAAAAGTGGAATTAGGCGAAGCCCTTCATCTTTTATGAGAAGCTTCAATTCTTTCTTGAGCAGTGGGAGGAAACTGTTCATTCTTTGGTGCGATTTCACCAGCTCATCAACGGTCGATGTCATCGCATGGACCACTTCAATTATCCCCTGCTCTGAATAGAACTCGTTGGAATAGTGAATCCCCTCCATGACGGCGATGAGCGTCATCATCTGTCGAAATGGCTCTTCATAGAAGTTGCTTACCATTCGTGGAGTGATGAACGCGTTCTTTCCTGGGATCAATTTGGTATGATCCTTGAGTTTCCTAATGATATTTCCAATTTGATTGTACGGGGTTAGTTTGCTCATGTAATCCAACATGCACTCATCGCATCCGAGCCCACCGTCCTCACGGTTCAAGGCGTTGACCGCTTCGTTCGGCTCCTCCGAAACAGAAACAAACTTGCTGGCTGAGTCGGCATGTTGGGTCACCATGCTTGCAGGGATCTTTCGCATAGATACCAACGACCTAGTAGCGGCGTCAAATTGATTATAAAGGTTCATTACTCACAATTCGATCGGTCCTTCAGCCTTTCGATCAGTCAGTGGTCAAGGCGTCGAAAGAAGACTTAAACATGAGAGACTGAAAATTCTAACGCCACTTGCGGGGATACCCGAGCCAGGTCTAAGGGGCAGGACCCAACTGAAACACTAGAGGTTGAGTGCTACGCTTAGGACCCTGTGGCGTAGGCCTTCGTGGGTTCGAATCCCACTCCCCGCACCATATTTCGGCTTTTGCTCCAACGACTCTATCAGTGATGCTGTTACAAGATTCCTTAACGCCATTACAGAATTCCGAAACGAGATTAGATAGCCATAACCCTCTTTTTCGTATCAATCGAACCATACCTATTCCATTTGATCTGCCTGTATGATGGGGTGACCCAGTTTGATCTGCACAATTCAGCTTCAGTCGCATACGCCTTTGACATGGGAGGCCTCATGGCAATCCTAGCCCTTTTCACTCGTGAGCTTACAATCGAGGAAAGGAAATTAGTCACACCAAAATTGATGTCAGAGTATAAACATATTAACGAGAAGTTATTCATCAGTTCGGCACTTTTCCTAGTGACAGTTTTACCACAATTCTGGTCATGGAAGATTCTAGATACCCCAGTAAGGTTCTATCTTTGGTTTGCCCCCGTTGTTATGTCATGGGTCAGAAGAGTCTGCACAAAGTTACCAGCATGAACAAATCACGTTTTTGAGGAGTTAGAGAACCTCGCAGATCTGTCACATAAATCTCCGTTGGAAATTCAAGACTTGGTCAAGAGGAGACAATATGTCGAACAATTGAGGTGCATCCTGTTAGCCCTTCTCCAGTCTGTGGAAAAAGTACAAGCCATACAGTGCACCTGCCACAAACATTGTGAAGAGTTTTGATATGAAATTGAAATTCACGGGTTTTGGTAGTGCCGGATTGAGTTGATGGTAAAGAAGGTCAATGTTTCCTTGGTAGAGTATATAGAAGCTCGTCCATTGAAGAAAGTTTTGGATCGCTTCGTAACTAAATACGAATGCGGCTAAGGCGAAGAAAATGAATATTATTCGTCTGCCAATCGATGGAAAACTCCTGATTTGCTTTTCCCAGCTTTCCAATCCAAAGACCCAGAATAAAAAGCTGAAAAATGAGAAAAGTGTTATCGGCTTAAAGTGAAACATGTAGAATCCTGCTGGCAAGACTATCTCATCGATAACGAATCTCTCGCCGACCGCACGCTCCTCTGGATATGCTAAGATGACTCGTAACAGGATTGTAAGAGCGAGAATCCCGAACAAAGCGGAGAGAATTCTGTAGACGCTGACTTCATCGTAGTGTCGCATGGTCCTATTTTGATTAACGCCATTTTGAAAATGTTTCGGTTAGTCTTATAATCTGTTCGAGCCATAGTCAGCATACGTACATACTCTTATATCATGAGTCATGATGGACCGGAATCCAAATGGAGTGGGGCGTCACCATCTTTTCGTTCTTAATCCCTGTTACTTACGGATTAGACTTCAATAACTTGCATACGAGAAAACCTAGATTTCCGTGAATGTAGAAACCAACCTTCTTATCACGTACACCATGCTGGTCCACAATAGAGAAGAACGTTCGCATCATCATACTAGGTGAGTGATCAGTGTTGCTGCGACTGTGGCGGAAAGTCCCAGTGTTAGTAGTACGAAAGCCACGGTGGCCAGCATCATCAGCAATGGAGCCATCAATAAACCTGCAATCCCTATCATGACGAGGCTTACAATCCATGCACCCGCGAATGGAATTAAGTATCGCAACTTCATCTCGAAATGATACTTCTTCTTCGCTGCGACAAAGATAGCAGCTATCCAAGGCGTATCATAGACGAGACCGATTAGACTGCTTGCTGAGAATCCAGCGATTGTCATTCCCAGTTCAGAGTTGAAACCCAATATTGCGTATGCTGATGACGCAACCTGAAGGATTCCAATAAGTGGATAGATTAGTGCTCTAACCATCACAGCAAGCAAAGATGACTTGGATACGGCCCATGCAACAGATGGACTGAATGAATAGTACCATGCATTGAAGGCTTTCATGAACTGACTTCCAGCAAAGGTCCTGAGGACAAGCTCATCCCTAAAGTTTCTCAGAGCTTGAACTTGAGGCGAAAGTTCTGATCCATAGGCCGCAGTTGCAATGAGACATTTTGGTACAGGTGGAATCGAGTATGATGTCTCACTCACAGTGGTCGTGTCAGCAGTAGTCCTCGTTGAAATAGTTGAAAAACTAGTTGAGTTTGAACCGACCTCTACAGTCTGGGTTGATGTCATAGATGCGTTACCAGAACTCGTGGATGTGTAATTCGTAAAGATTACTGTAGAGATGATAGTCGTTGGAACTAATAGCGTAGTTGTAGTTGTCAAAAATGTCGTTGCAGTCGTAATGGATATAGTTGTCATGGTCGTCGCTGAAACGTATGAAGTGGTAATCTGGGTAGTCGTGGTGCCACTTGTAACTGATTGCGATGCATAGGTGAAGGTCAAGGTTGATGATGTGGCAGAACTATAGCCAGACTTTGAAGCTGTGGCATACCAACTATAAGTATGTCCAAGCTGATTGGGCGAATAGCTAATGGAATAGTACCCATTAGAATCAGAAGAACCAGAACTGACAGGGCTTCCATCGACATAGATGGTTACAGTTGCATTTTGAACAGTTCCATCGCTAGTCACCTGAGCCTCTAACGTTACATGGCTCGAAGTTACAGTTTCACCATTCGATGGACTGGGAGGGCTGGCAAGGCCAACAGACAATGTGAGAATGGTGACAAGATTGTAAGCGTTCGGTGAGCCCCAACCGGTTGCAAGATCCCACCCCGCAGACGCTGAATAGTAACCGTTCCTGCCTGAAAGAACATCATAGAAGAATTGAGGTTCGCTTCTTGCACCTAAGTTGTATAGAACTGGGTTCGTTGATCCAAGGCGGCCTGAGCTTCCACGGTACTGGTTCCAAATAGCAGTTATCCCAGCCCATTCTGGGGCGCCTATGCTTGTGCCTCCTCCAGAGTACCAAGTTCCAGAATAGCAGAAACTCTGTCCGGTAGTAGGATCTGCGTCATAAGCGACGTCGGGAACGCCTCTTCCACTATATCCTGAAAGAGCGGGGATTCCGTTTTGCCAGCTTGGCTTACTGAAATAACTGCTAACGCCGCCTCCACTGGCTCCATAGCTGTTGGACCACACCGTCTCGTTCGAATGCGAGTTCGATGAGGTTAGGTGCAGCGATGTGCCTCCAACCCCAGTGACATAAGGGTCTGAGGCAGGATAGTCGACCGTTAGGCCGAAGGATCCAGCGGTATCGAACGCTCCATTATCCCCTGATGCCGCGAAGATGGATATTCCCTGAGCGGCGGCCTGTTGAAAGATTGAGTGTTGTTGGTTTAAGATTGCTGAGGGCATGGAGGTCTCATCGAGACCCCAGCTCGTCGACATGACGGAGGCAGCGTTGTCGACTACGATCTGATTATACATTGTTGTGAAAGTTGTTTCGTATGAATCCACTGCCATGTAGACTCTTATCGTTGCCCCTTGCGCCACCGCACTCGACCATTCAATATCTAATGTGGTCTCACTGCTCCCCATGCCATAAGGCACGGAAGAACCGCCGATTGGTATATTGATGATAGGGCTCTGAGGTAGTCCGTAAGTGCTCTCAAACGTTCTGATGTCAGACGTATAATAGTTGTAGGCTGTTGCTATGGCAATTGATTGCCCCACTCCCTTGTATCCGGCGTTAATGAGAGGCTGTATGTTGTACGCTGCCAGGATCTGCTGGGGCGTGTAAGTGGGGGCGCTCGCCAATGATGCATTTCTGGTCATGTGAGGTCTAAATGTTTGAAAATTGTCAAGCCCTATGATTGATCCGATTATGCCATTGAATTGTGCTGGAACCTGTGGATCAATTGCGTTCGCAAAAAAGACTTGACCAGTATAATTGTACTCATTGATTTGTATGTTAAATGTGTTTTCAACCTGCGGGATCGTGCCCGACGCTGCTATGATCAACCGGTTTGGGTAAGTCGCATCAATCTGAAACCCGCTGGAAGACAACCAAGATAGAACAGCAGTATACTGATCTGAAGTCGGCGAATAGAGAGCCGTAAACTGTTCGGGCGTTAAGAAGCTGTCGAAATATGGTGATGCAGGGTCATAGAGGCTCCTGACGCGAGTTTCGACCTCCGTCTGATTTCTAAGTGCCAGTCCAACTAAGAAATGAATCTTCTGGGCGGCCAATAGATTAGGTATCGAATAGTGGCCCCGAAAGTGAGCTCGCCCTTTGACCACGATGGGCAAAGTATTCTCCTTGAGAAGAACATGGCTGGAGGTGGAACCTACAGCTTTCAGAAAGTGTGGATTACTAATAATAAGCAGGATGAGGAAAAGAAAAATCAGTGATCTCCGGAACACCAAGAGTTTCAGAGTCTTTACATTCAATGTTTCGACATCAATCTCCCAGCTACTAAGATTCTATATCCAATGTAAACAATAACCGCCCAGAAAGCCAGATCTACACCTAACCCATACCAAAACATGGAGAATACGCTAGCAATCGCAGGTAACGTAGGGATCGCAAAGCTTTGCCTCACCCATGGCAAAGGAAATCCGTGATCAATAGGAACCCTCCCTCCAGGCCCAACAACCCCAGTCGCGCGAACACCATGGAAATAAGTTGCTGCAGTCAACATGCTCCCGATAAGAACTGATAGAACGAGAGAATGATTCACTCTCACCATTACGTATTTCCTCCTGATCCAGTCGATCGAACCTTCATCTCGTGAACCTTGAATCGCTATCCGTCGCCTGCTATCCTGCATCTCGATTTGCGAACAATGATACCTTGTTTGAAGCAATTGACAAATCCTTTTGTCTCTCTGTATTTTACTGTTCTTTACATGAATAGATCATAACTTCTCAATATTCAGGCCGTATTTTTGGGAAGAGCCTGCCTCGGTGCGGCTGGCTTTGCTGGTAAACTGGCGCGCGAGTTCCGCTCCCCGCACCATTGAAGATGTTTTGTTCTCTGCCTGTTTTTGTGAGGTGATTGTTGTCTCATTTTGCTTAAAGGCTTGAATCTACTCTCTGTTGAAATTGCTTTGTCTTGGTTTCGAGTAGCTCGCCACGTTGACAGTGATCGATCTCTTGATGTTTCAATACGTAGTATATGGAGACAAGCGTTTAGTCGACTATCCTATGCGTGGACGATCAAGGATTATTGCACATGAAGGATAAGAATGCCTTTCGAAGTGAGACTTTGCAACAAAGTCGTGACTGATCTTTTTCATGGATAGCGAGGTTACGATCAAGATCACTGATAACTCAATATAGTACTCTACAGGCCAGATAGATTGGCGAGAACAGATACTTTACATTGATGTGCAAATCTCGACAACCATTATCTCGTAGGTTTTGGATTTGTCGCTTGGCAGAATTGTGATCGTTCTGGCTCTGATCTGTGTTGCTTTCACGGCGTCTGTTAAGATTGACGCTACGTCTTCACAGAATGAAATCTCCCTGTACACTCGGATTAATGATATGAGAGTGAAGGTGGGGCTTAGCCCGCTGCATTTGAATGACATTCTCGTTAAGGTTGCTCAAGAGCATTCTATTGAAATGTTGAATTCAAGCTACTTTGACCATACATCACATGTTGATGGAAGCGTGCCCTACGAAAGAGTTGTACGATCAGGATACTATGATGACTATTACGGCATGAGGATGGTACTAGAGAATATCGCGTTAACCTCGTCTGGTCTGAATGTCGACTCCGTGATGGGCATGTGGATGAGTAGTAAAGGTCATGCTGATAACATTCTGAATAGCTACGTGAACGATGTTGGAGTCGGGATAGCACTAGGTACTTATCAAAACATGGAGGACACGGCGTTATACACCGCAGTTTTCGCCTACAAGGCCAGCACTGAACTAGGCAACCTGACTGCAACCATTGCTTCAACCAGAGATATGTCAACTGTGTCATCAACTGTCATGGATGAAACTGTGCCTACATCAACAGGTACCGCGCAGGTAACAACTCATACCTTCACAACACTCACAACTGTAAATATCCAAACAGCCTCCTCATCCACATTCATTACGACAGTCGAAACCTCGTTGACACAGCAAGGAAATGAGTTGAGACTTCAAATCCTTAGTAACTCGACTATAAGAGATCTGATCTACAACTCCGAAAGGCGATCAATAAACTTCAGTGTCAATGGCCCAGACAACACAAAAGGGTTTTGTCACGTGGCCATTTCTAAACAACTTCTGGATGGAACTCCAGTCATATACGTGGATGAAAGTCAAGTATCCGCGAACATAACCGAAGATACGACCAATTACTACGTGTACTTCGCCTATAACCACAGCAGCCACAACGTAACAATCAATGGGTCAAATACGATACCTGAGTTTCCCCCATGCGTCACCCTGATTGTCTTGGCCCTAGCCTCAATACTGTTTTTGGACCGAAAAATACTGGTTGGTCCGAAGCATCCTCATCGCAGACTGCTGAACTGATTCACACACACATGTCACCAGCGTTCAGATCGTCTTCCACCAATGCATAAACGTGATCCGTCTATCCGATAAGCGATCCAAATCAACTTCTAAAGGTAGTATTCACGCATCGACTCAAGATTCTTTGACTGAAGCTTTCAAAAGCATGGCATTTAGTAAGGGAAGCCTAGAGATCAAGTCGACCGGATCCTTAGTGGGGTGCATGCAAATGTCTCCAAGAATATGTAACTTCTTATCATCAACTAAGCCAATCATCATGGTCTTGTTGGCCTTAACAACAATCACATGGGAAATCACGAATCATGAGGTTGCTGGAGCCCAAGAAATCCACCTATTTGAACCGTCTGAAGATGCCTACGCAAGCCAGTCGAATTCAAACTCGAACTATGGGCGCAATGAAATAATGAGCGTGAGAAGCTACCGAACCGTTTCAGAGTCATTCAACCATCGAATATACATTAGGTTTGATCTGACAGAGTTGGATCAAGCAAGCTACGTTGACTCTTCAGAGTTACGTCTTTACAAGTGCATCGAGGGTAACAAAGTCGGAACTAGGAGGATTGAGGTCAAGAGAGTACTGGGTCAGTGGCAGGAGACAAACATAACCTGGGAAAACAAACCGGAATCTGCGGAAACATCGCCCAGCTGGGAAGATGTGAGTAAGGCTGAAAACTGGTACAAATGGGATGTTACGGTTGAAGTTCGATCTTGGATAAATGGAAGCGTTCAGAACTACGGGTTCTGCCTCGTGGACTCAGAAGAGAATTCTTCAGTCGATTATGCGAGCGTATTCTATTCTAGAGAGGCTTATGAAATGCATGTGTACCGACCGAAACTGGAGGTCAAGACAACAATGCAAGGGGCACACACAGAGGGCAACGTCATTGGTCCGTTTCTGTTGCTAGCAGCCGTTACAGTCTCTCCTGTTCTGGTTATTCTGATGAAAATCAAGAGAAGAAGATACGATAGTTTGGAATCAGATACCCTTGAAATGTACGGTAGACAGATTGTATCGAGGCAATCACAGATTTCTAGACGTGGCATCTCGGCAGATTAGGTTCATCATCATGAAGTGCCAGTCTCCTCGCTGGGCCATCCATCTCACGCTTCCGTTTCTTCATAATAACTAGCCCCGACCCTGCGAGGAGGACGATGATTATTACCAATACTCCGAATACCAACGGTTCTTTAACCATTTCTCCAGCGATCGGTCCCCCAGTAGCCAGGCTCCCTCCGTTTGATTCGACGCATTTGATCTCGAGATATGGATTCTCTGGATGTGTTGCTGATCTTGATAAGAAGACGCTTGCATAGTCAATATTCGAATCCTCAGTCTCGTCTCTGAGCATTGCTCCATTGTTAAGTGCAGTTCCACGGTACCAAGCCACAACATCTTTGGTTACGTCCCATCCATACCATTTCATAGCACCGTCAACGAATGTAGCGGTAGTTTGCGTGGCGGAAATAGTAGGTTGATTGTTCCAATTCAACGTGTGCTCGTCCCACGGTTCAGTGACAGTGAAAGCCTGTATTTTTCTAATTCCTGGGTTGGCTCCCTCGGGGTTCTTATACAACCACAAGAACGCCGAAACAATGGTCACATTTCTTGCCAGAACACTGATATCGAATTCTATGTAGGTTCGGTGATTGAAGTGAGTGCTCCCGTCAAAGTGGCTCCTCACGTCCAAAACGACTTCTGTTCCATAGCAGGAGTCTGGATTTTTCTCGCTAACGTATGCGTCTGATTGCGCCCCCAATACAATCTTCCCGGCGGTTGATCCGAAAACCGTGGCTGCGTTTCCTGTTAGGCTTCCTAGACAAAGCGTGAAAATCAAAATAGTTGCAGTATTTGCTCCCACCAGACATCACTCATTAACTGCATCATCTACATTCAGCATCCGCTGATTCTTCTATTTTAATGGAGCAACTGAAGGCGATATAGGTGTTTTGAATTGTTTTGAAAAGAACACGATCAGACAAATCGAATACAATTATCATCTTGGAACTGCTGTAGCAAGTAAGCAGTCAAAGGATAAGGTCCTAGATAGAGACTGATTTGTTCTATAGTGACTAATGCGACAAAGAAAATGTGTTATTCAGACTATTGCAAAAAACACGAATTGGATGTTCAAAAAAAGAAAAAGAAAGGGAAAGGGCTAGTTGCCCTTTTTACGGTTTCTCCGTAGTACGTATAGTGATGCGCCTAGTGCTGCTACTAATGCTATGACTGGTCCGAATTCTGGTATTGGCACGTTGGTTCGTTCTAGGTAGAAGCTGTAGCCTGTTACTTGTTGTCCTGTGCTAACGGTTATGCTTGAACTCTTTGCTGCGTGTCCTGGCGATTCACTGACTGTGAATTCGTAGCTGCCTGCTGGAAGGTACATGTCATAGTAGCCGTCTGCTGAATAGACTGTGAATGTTCCGCCTGCTCCTGCTGCTGTGATTGTTGCCCAACTTGTTGGACGAAGTTCATCACTCCAACTAAACCTGCGATTTGTCCTGAGACTAGGCCACGCTGGTCTAATTCGAAGACGACGCTTGCTTCAGCTCCCAAGTGAGCATTTGGCACTGTGACAACCATCTTTTGCTCCCATGGGCCTAAGTGGTTGTATTTCCAATTGGCCATTGTATGGTCCTTCGACGCCGTTGATTATGTGGTAGCTTTCACCTGCTAGTAGGCCTGGTGGTGCTGGGAAGAATTGGTTGTATAGGACTAGTTACAGGTACCAGTTGACTACGTCAACTTCGACATGCCAGTTGCCTTGATAGTTCGGGTATCCATCGATGCCGTAGCGCTGTTGCCCATCTATAGTCTTTGGGGCAAGTGCAGTATTGGTCGATCTCATCGTAGAAGTAGTTGCCTGCTAACAGTACCTGTAGTTCACTTGTGCCAGCTATGACCATGTCCTGTGTCTCAAGATGTCTTCGGCGTCGTAGGGTAGATCAGTGCGGAATGGACGAACTTTGCCTGCGTAGACACCAGCATCGCTTGCATCGAAGTGGGCTAACGAAGTTCCGTATCCACCATATGCCATACCGGCTGGACTACTCCCGGTAGTAACGATCTGGTTGAGGACTCCATCATAGAATCCTGAAACGTCGTATTGGCTGCTCAACCAAGTTGCGGCTAACATGTTGTTGTCATCGAAGACGCGTATGCGGACTGAACTGTTGTATGGTAGTGTACTGAAGACGCCTTCCTTCTTGAATTTGATGTTGACGGTTATGTTGACGCCTTGTACTAGGTTAAGTTTTGTATCTGCTTGTTGTCCCTTGGCAACGTAGACGGTGATGTCCTTCTTCTGGAGGTAGCCTAGTGTGTAGCCCTTAAGCGTGTATACGCCTGTTTCTAGGGCAACTGCTGTCTTGAGGCTAGCTGTGCGATAGTAGCCTGGATAGACGAGGAATCCATACATGTCCCAGCTGAATTCTAGCCATATGC
>CAVXDP010000010.1:0-77482 GCA_963760485.1 Candidatus Bathyarchaeota archaeon
CTAGACTCGAATTCATACGTCCTGCACCGGCGCTACATACGGAAGAGTCAAATGTTCGAGGTTCCGCGAGAGAGCTAGACCTAGAGCTTGAGAAGGTGCTGACCAAAGCATCTTTGGCTGAGCCTCACAGAATTTATGTGACACCTGAGGATCATGAGCAAGCCTGGACAAGAGTCCTAAGCATTGCCAAAGAGCTCATCAAGAAAGGGATGCCCACTCGGAAATGCCCAACACGCGCGCGAGAATAGAAGATATGAGACTGCGCTCGAAGTTGAGAACGAAGGGCGGAATCTTGTTTCTGGTTAACCAGTGAAAAGCCTGCAGCGACACGTATCCGCTATGACCGTCAATGATGATTGAGTCGTATGGTATTCTTCGAGGTCTAAAAGAGTACGTAAATATCTCTTCCTTGTACTCTTCTCTCCCATTCACTATCACTAACTCTTGATTTGGGACGCATATTTTCTACTCTAATTTTCACTCCATAGCCAGATAGCAAAAGCGGATTCAATCTTACCTACTCCTTCTCAAGCTCATTTTGGACGGGATTAGTCGGGATTTGTCGTCGTCAATGATTAGGATGCGTTTCTTCAACTTCCCCGTTAAGCGGGAGCTTCACCGTGAATATTGAGCCTTCGCCCACTTTGCTCTCAACCGTGATACTGCCACCGTGAGCTTCGACCAGTCGTTTGCTGACTGGCAGGCCAAGTCCTGTTCCTTTGGCCTTGCTAGTGAATAGAGGCGTGAAGAGTTTGTTCAAGTTCTCTTGAGGTATGCCTACTCCTGTGTCTTGGACACTGATGAGAGCGTTGCTTTCTGTCTTCGACGCTGTTATGATGAGTTGACCTCCATTTGGCATGGCTTGAATTCCGTTTCTGATTAGGTTTGTCAACGCTCGCCTGATGAGATGTGGATCAATCAACAGTTTCGGAAAGTCTTTGTCGATCTCTCTTGAAACCCTCACATTGGCTGGAATATCAATAGTTGAGAATGTATCGTCCAGCAGCTTAGGTAGACTCGTCTCAAGAGCTTCAGGATGTGTTATTTTCGCGTAGTCCTGAACGTCAGAAACAATCTTGTTCATGTAACTTGCCTGGTACTGAAGCTCAGCAAACAATTCTTCCAAACCCAGTTTTGCCGCAACCTCAGAATATGGAGAAGACAGATTCTTGACCGCTCTCTTAGCCAAATACAACCTGTTAACAATTATCTGCAACGGATTACGGAGGTCATGTCCAACCATAGCAGCTGCTTGACCAATTCCCATATACCGTTCAGCGTTTCGAAGCTTCTCCTCCGCCTGTTTGCGTTCGGTGATGTCACGTGCTACAGATTGGATTTCGACTAGGTTACCTTGTTCGTCGAATATTCCGCGGTCTCTCCATTCTGTCCATCGGATCTCCCCACCAGCCACCACATTACGTTCCTGGTAGGCTGTCACTGGATTCTGTGGGCTGAGAGTTGCATGGGTTTTCTTTCCTTTTTGAATATCCTCATCCAGAACAAATTGGGCAGCATTCTGTCCAATCAACTCTTCTCGTTTCTTGTCAACAAAGCGACAGTATGCATCGTTGACAAAGGTAAGTGTCCAATCAGGTTTGACACGAACGATCAATTCGGTTTGGTTCTCTACAACGGCACGATAACGCGCCTCACTCTCACGCAGCTCTCCGGTTCGTTCTTCAACTAACCCCTTCAAATCCTCAGAGTAACGCTTGAGTTCCTCCTCCATCTCCCTACGCTGAGTAACGTCTGTACAAGCTCCGATCCACCTAGCGAGGTTACCTTTATCATCCCGAAGAGCCACACCACGCTCTATCCAGTAGCAGTAGCTTCCATCTTTTCGTCGTATACGATACTCCTGACTGCAGGGTTCCCCAGTCTTGAAGTGGCGTTCAACTGCGGCCATTACATGATCATGATCGTCTGGATGCAGTGCTCTCTCCCACGCGTCGATAGTTCTAGGAAACTCGCCTGGAGCATATCCAAGTTTCTTATCAACATCTCCGAACCAGCTGACAACGCCTATGACAATATTCCATTCGTTGACCAAGTCGCTTGAACACTGCGCAGCTATACGAAATCGCTCCTCGCTCTTGCGCAGATCATTCTCCAATCGCTTGCGCTCAGTAATGTCTGTGTCTGCACCTCGGTATCCAACAAGTTCTCCTCGTTCGTTTACTATAGGTGTGCCACTCGTTTCGAGAATGACAATACTACCGTTCTTGTGTACATTTGGATTAACCAGTTTCCTAAACAGTTCTCTTTTAGCGAAGGAATCAAAAGCCGCTTTCGTAAGATCCTGTCTTACGTCAGGAGCGAACAAATCGAAGAAATGTTTCTTTCTAACAATCTCTTCCGGTCTAAAGCCAAGCATCTTTTCTACAGCAGGACTCGAATAGGTATATAGACCTTCAGCATCAACTTCCCAGATCCATTCACCAGCGTTTTCAGCTACCTGTGCAAGCCGTTCCTCACTCTTCCGCAGATCATTCTCCAACCGCTTGCGTTCAGTAATGTCATAACTCACTTCCAAAACCATCTGGGAGCCGTCAGCGTCGCTGAATGGATAGTCATAAGTCATGTACGAATGGCCATCAGACCTCTCAGACTCCCATGCTTCAGGCTTTCCCGTATTGAATACATGGAACGAAGGACATGGTTCACATGGTTCCTTACAATTGTGAAGAATCTCGTAACAGAAACGCCCCTCAGGGTCACCGAACCGCTCCCTAAAGTAGCGATTGGAAAAACGGATAGAGTGATCTCGGGCAAAGAGGGCAATCACTCCTGGCAACTCATCCAAGAGAGAGAAAAGTCTTCGCCGCTCAAACTCGACTCCCTCTTCCATCCGCTTACGCTCAGTGATATCTCTTCCGTAGAGATTCACATATCCAGAATCTACAACTGGTACTACGTTGAACAGGTAGGTTATCTTACCACAATCAACCTCGGCACTTTTGCTTGATTTGCTTCTGTATGCTTCAGCGACGTGGTCGCTCCAGAACTTTGGAGCGTAGTCTCCTATTTTCTTCCTCCAATCCTTTAGCAATGTGTCGCTTGCTTTGTTTGCATGAAGAATGATGCCGTTCTTGTCCAACCTTAATATTGGGCTTGGGTTGTCGGCAGGGTATTTTGCTAGATTTTCAAGTTCCTTTTCTGCTTCCTTATGCTCAGTTATGTCTATGAAGGATACTATGCTCTTTTTGGTTCCTGGAATCAACGCAACGGTTAGCAGGGCATCTACGACTTTGCCTTGTCTGTCAATTAGCTTGGATTCGTAGGTTCTTGGAGCTGCTTTTGGGTCGATCCTTCGCAGATCATGGTATTCTTTCATCTTTTCCAGATAGCCCTTGGCGACGAACTCTGTCCAACTCCGCTTACCCTCTATCTCCTTCTTTGAGTAGCCGCTGATTCTTTCGAACTCTGTGTTCACCGTCAATACCGTAGTGTTTTCGTCAATAACCAACATCGCAGTACCCGTGTTCTCAAAGAGGGTATGGTACAGGGCTTCCGATTCTTCAAGAGCCTTCTCCGCGCGTTTCTCATTCGCTTGTTGATCTATTGTCTTCTTACGTTTGGTAGTTTGAGTGTCACGTTTGATGTTAGTGACAACCCGTTTCCTTTTCAGCTTACGTCTTCTAGAATCTCTCAGCTGCATAGCTGTACCATCACCAAACGATTTATCCTCGGAGAGGGCCAACTATGAGTCTGAATCTTCTTCAATGTCCGTAGGGTTGAGATCCTCAGGGTTGTCTGAGGAGTTCTGAGGAGTGTGTGAGAGGTCTTCTGAGACGTCCTGAGAGGCGTGTTGAGGGTCGTCTTTCAACTCAGAACTGGCTTGAGGGGGAGATTGAGAGTCAACACTTGAAGTCGTCCCCTTCCGTTTCCACTTAAGACAATCAGCACAATAAATTCGAGGGTAAGCCCCAGGTTGCCGTATCTCCGCACCTTCTAGGGGTTTGTTTTTTCCGCAGAGGACACAGTTTCCAAGTTCGTCTTTTGATCCTGTCTTGTCTGCATATCTTTCGGTTGCTTTCTCTTTGTCGGGGGTATCGTCATCTTTGGGTTTTCTCATAATGTCATCTCTATCCTAGCATTCATTCCTTCGAATTCTCTAATTCCGGTAGGAGCCCTATCTGTAGCCAATCATGTAGACTCTCTCGTAGATATTGCTTGCACTTCTGGCTTAAGAGTTCCGTCTCGCTTGCAGAACCTCCCCCAAAAAGAGAAGATCTCTCACGGTTGAATGGAATAGCCCGAAGGTCCCTGGTCTAGGTATAGTGACTCCAGTTTTGATACTTTCTCTTTTCGACACCCTTATCGCTTATGTCTTGTCTCCAGCTGCGCCCAATATTATCGAATGTTCCCGGAACGTTGGACACGTTGATCGCGGTGAGTCTAATGAACCTTCACGCCCTTGACAGCGTCTCTTGACTGGTACAGTATCTGTTGTCTTAATCTAGAAAGGCTACTGTGCGAGAGATTCTTATCCGCCTAATTTGATAAGGTATTTCTGAATCTATTCTATGCCATAGTGACGCAGGACGAACAAGTGATGCGAGTTGGTTAGTCCTCTCAGAAGTGCGTATCATCGTCTGATCGCTGATCACAATCGGGAGATTCCATTCTGGGTAATGATGACTTTTCTTCCCACTTTCATAATCGCTCGAATAGTAGTATACGTCGGGGTTCCGATTTTCGTCTTTGTACGTGGCACTCACATCCATCATTTGACTTACGGGATTATTCTGCTGGCCATTACAGGTTATCTAGCGCTGACGGTTCAGAAACCACGTCGGCGATTGTGGGTTGCTGGGCTCTATGGTGTCGGGCTAGCGTTAGCCTTTGACGAATTTGGAATGTGGCTCAGCCTACGGGACGATTACTGGGTTCGCTGGTCTTACGATGTTGTACTGATAATCATAGCCTTACTTATCAACGCCGTCTACTTCTCCGACTTCTGGCTACGCGTCCTTAAGCAACTCAAGCGGACTTGTGGAGAGAGTTCAGAGGGACAGAACCGATTTGGGAAGCAGAGCGCAGAGATAGAGAACTGCGTTTGAACCAGGTTCGTCTCTCTTCTCCATAACCGACACCGGCAAGGGGCAGATCGAACATAGAAGAAGGTGAGAAAAACAGGCCCAATCGAGTAAGATTTTTCTTCTCCAAGCCTTACAATGTTTCTCTCTTGAGTGGCCATATCTTTTCTTTACGCTCAGTTTTCAAGAGAACGATTGGGTGAGTCTTCTAGGACTGGCCAATCACTCGATGCGCCACTGAATGAAGTATAGCTCCGGCTTTACGTTGATATTGTCTTTGATTCGCTATTTCGGAAATTCATACATCTTCCAAATACGCTATCTTCTGAAGTTACATTTCGTTGAAGCTTACCAGATTTGAAGGAGAAAACAATCGGCAGGTCAAGCACTAGGATTTGTAGGTATCTTCTTGCGGTCTACAGCAAGTAGGGCAAATCCAATCAGCAATATAATGACCGCTGAGATCCCCAGCAGCCATGCTGGCAGCATCAAGCAAGTTCAGCGAAGAACAGTTCCTTCCCGGTCGATTCTTCCTCTTCGGATTCTAGTCGTTGATATGGGATGTTTGTCTTGTGCAAGAACCATGTCAATCGAGATTATTTCTAGAGGTGTCAATCCATTACTCTTTCTCAGTTCATTTATCTTTCCGGTGATGGCTTCACTTCTTCTGCTTACGACCAGAGCTTCAATATCACCGTTTGTAATTGTTGGACCGTAGCGGTCACTGAGAGCGAGTATCTCGGCGCGGGGTAGAAATCCCATCTTTTCGAGGAATAGTCTCAGCTCATGCTTCCTTTCCTCAAACCTTTCGATTCTGTGAGGCTTGTGTAGTTTCTTGACGAAATTATCGTCGCTCAGGCCGATTACCACTTTGTTGCCTACTCTGAAGGCGGTCTCCAAAAGCTGTCTATGTCCTTTGTGTAGCAGGTCGAACGTGCCACCAACTGCAACGACATTTGCGTGGAGGTCACGCTCAACTGTCATTAGATCTGCACCGTTTTGACGCTAACGGAATTGCAATGACACTTAAGGTTTCCCTTTGCAGATTCATCCCTGCAATCGCAGATATTTCTGATGGGGCATGATTGGTTTTGTTTCACGTTATGTGCTCATGATCGAGAGGATTCTGTTAGAAGAATTCCAGTAATCACAAGGATACCTCCTAGTACTAATGTCGAGGTCACTGTCTCACCGAGAATAAAGTACGAAAGGATCGCCGTAGGTATGGGTATCATGTACAGTGATACAGCGAGTTTAGTAGTGTCGATCCGAGCCAAAACGTAGTTCCACGATATGTAGGCAATCACGGAACTTGGCACTGCCAGGTATAGAATACTCAACCACGTAATCAATGATGCATTCAATAGAGCTTCGAGCGAAGTTTCGGCCAAAGCGAATGGGAGGAGAAAAAGAGTCCCCATGCAGAAAGTTATTGAAGTGACTGCAGTGGCGGAGTACCGATCGAGTGCCTTCTTGCTTAGGATCGTATAGGCTGCCCAGCAGAATGCGGCCCCTGCCATGAGTAGTGCTCCCATTGGCCCGAAAGAGCCAGAGCTGGGGTTATGCGTGTTCTTCGTTGCGAGTACTACAACGCCCGAGAAAGCTAAGAGGACTCCAATTAATTTCCTCTTCGTCATTGTTTCCTTCAGAAACGCTGCCGAAAGTAGCGTCGTAAATACCACGTTTAGATTAATCAAGATGGATCCAGCGGTTGATGTTATGAATTTCAGTGAGTAAAACTGCAGAACATACAGCAATGACCCACCAGATACACCGAGTGCAACATACAGAATGAAATCCTTCTTTAGGGGGATGTTTTTCCAAGCCATCTTTCTTTGTGTTAGGAACATGTATCCGACCACTAGTGGAGAAGCGACAATGAATCTTCCCAATGCGAGGGTTGCAGGAGGCATTTCCTTCAACCCTATCCGAATGCAAACAAATGATCCTGCCCAAATCAAAATGACAATCGTCATAAGCATAAACGCAGTGAGCTGTTGTCTCGTCTGCATGGTTTGTCACCTACTGCGGTATTCTGCTAGGATTGACCATCACGTGCCACGAACACTACCGATCGTCATAACTCGGATTCACCTGTTTCAATATCTTTCCTTGACTTGAGACTAGTTCAGTCAGTTCCTGTATTGTTTTCTCGATTTTCTGTTGGCATTCGTCATCGCTGTTGCCGAAAGCAAGGATTTCGAGAGGAAGGCCTATGTTGGGTTTGTATTCGCTGACTAGTGCTTTGATGTAGACATCTTGGTCCTTGCCGGTTACTTGGCGGATAAGAGGCGAGAGTTCTTCTTCGTACATGGTCGCCACGAATCTTGCAGAATAACTCTTTCGCCCAGTTCTGTTGGCGATCGTGCCGATGATGTACTGGTTGAAGAATTCTCTAAGCTCCGTAGGAGGCCCTGGAAGTGCATAGACCTCGGTCTCTTTGAACTTCAGGTGTGTTGCAGGGGCCCATCCAACTGGATTGCGTAGAACCTCTGCCCCAACTAAAGAGACGGCCATCTTGTTCAGTCTTTTGTCGAGTCTTTCCAATGGGACGTTTTCCTTTTCAGCCATCCAACGTAGACCATCCGAGTCCACACGTGTGGGAAAGCTGGTGACTCGAGATAAGGCTTCGATAGTCAAATCGTCATCTGTAGGGCCGAGTCCCCCACTCAGAAATATGAATGTGGGTTTACGAGAAACCGAATCGTTCAGAGCGGAGGTTATGCTTTCTACGTTATCTGTTAGACAAGTTATCCTCTGAACATGTACGCCAAGTTTCGTTAGTTGATTCGCCATCCAAAAAGAGTTAGTATCGTAGATTCTTCCAAAACACAGTTCACTACCGATTGCGAATATCTCAGCTGTCAGATTCAATCTTGGCGACTTCCATGAGGCTTCTTCCAAATTCTTCAGCTTCTTTCAGGTCGTTCGCATTTGGCCGTCCTTTTTTGATGCCGCCAACAAGTTTCAGTGGGCCGTACTTGTCTAAACCAGGAGCCTTGAATTCTCCTACTATCTCGATTCCTTTCTCAGAAAGTAGCCTCTTCAGGTTCTCAACAGTTGATTGCCACCGACCACCATAGGTGACGAATACAAATGTCTTCAGTTTTGTTGCATTGATCTCACGAATAAACGCCGCAAGTTCCTCAGCAGGTCTTGAGTAGTACACTCCAGAGCCGAATCCTACCAGATGGCAACCTGACAAATCCGGATGACTTGAAACCTCTTTGGCTTCGCAACCAAGGCCGCGTGCAATTGCTTCTGCTACTTTTTTCGTGTTACCTGTCTTCGAGACGTACACGATGAGTGACTTCAAGCAACTCCCTACGGTGCTATTTCTCAGTTATCTTGATGGCTTGCGCCGGGCATTGGGTCTCACAAGCTCTACAATAGATACATGCCGATTCGTTGAATGGATCTGATTTCTTGTCGGATTTTGGATGGCCTGGAGAGTCTATCATTTCAAAGACAACAACCGGACAGACTTGCACGCATATCGCCTCGCCATCGCATAGGTCCTGATCCACAGCAACACTCGTTCCATGTATTCCCAGCTTCTTAGGGGGCTGAACCGTACCCCATACCTTGTGCCCCGCATGTTCGCTACTGGCTTTCAACTTGCTCGTGAAATCTTGATCTATTGGCATAAGCTCATCCGGAGACACGGTTCGATTGCTACTATATTAACCTGTCAAGTCGAAGCACGCTAAGGATTATTCCTTCAACTCTGATCTATTGAGAATAGATAATCTCTGACTTGGTCAAGTGATTGGAGAACCAAGTTCGGTCGAATACTCCCTTCATCTAGTGAAGCCGTGTAGTAGGATTCGCTAAACCTCGTGTCTTCGCTCCGTAGCAGAATGGCCTTCATCCCAACGCGACTTGCTCCTACAACATCAAACCTTGGATCGTCACCCACAAAGAAAGCCTCAGAAGATCTTGCGGAAACGTCTTCGAGAAACCTCTGGAATATGTTTGGATGCGGCTTTCTCCAGCCAACCTCATCCGAGATGATGATGCTGTTGAACAATCTTGCGAGGTTGTTTCTTTCAAGTGCATCGTGTACAGCTGGTGCATAAGTGAAATTCGTTATTAAGCCAATCTTGAATTTCCGACCAATATCTGAGAGTATGGGCACCACATATTCTGGAACGTGAATCATCTCAACATATGGCCGAAAGTACGCTTCAGCTGCCCTGCGAATAACTTCATCATCTTTGTCGAATTTAACCCCAACTTTCTCAAGTGCCTCAGCTATCCAGACTCGATTATTCACTTCTCTGAGCGTACTTTTTCGAATCTCAAGGTACTTGAGTGCAATTTCATTGTATGCTTCAATGAACTCCTGGTAGGGGACATTTAACCCACTCTTCCCAAGTTCCACGAATAGTTCTTGGACGCAGTTGTCCTCACATGTTCCCGCACGGCAGAGTGTTCCAATGAAATCGAAGCCAACAACTCTCATGTTAACTTGCTGCCTTGTCTTGCCAACGATCGAGCATGATTTAAACTATGATGTCAGTCATCATGATCGCAGTAATCATAAGCCGAAGTCCACAGTATTGTAGTGGAAGTCTTCACTCATGTGGAAGTCCATTCTCTTGTACGATGCTAAAGCTCAATACGCGAAGCGCATAGAGAAAATCCGCAGTTTATTTTCAGAACTTCAGAAGGTCTGGCAATTGGAGTCAACAGTCATAGAGGCTTCGTCGATTACTTCTAACCAAGAGCTAAAGTTCCTAAGTGACATTCGAAGCACTTCGCCGCAAGCACGTGGAAGGATCGTTAGTTCGAGAAGTCACATTCTTCCGCTTTCCGGAAAGAAGAACCTGAACCTCCTGAATACGCCGATCTTGATCTTGTATGAGAGTGATAACCCGGTAACGGTGTATCCCCATCTACTAGGTACGTTCTATCGAGGCATAGAGGATTCACTGGAGGAAATGGTAAAGTACGGTCCGTCAAGAATGCTTGAGTCACGAGGAATACTCGAGGATCCTATATGCAAGATTCTCGCAGATGACCCGACGATTTTCGGCAGCGGTTTGAACACAATCGGAACCGAGTTTCCGACTAGTACCGGAAGCATCGATCTGTTATTGAAGGATGAGAATGAAAATTATGTTGTGATCGAGGTTGAGACTCATGCTGGCGACTTTGCAGTAGCGCAGGTATGCCGCCTTGCAGCAGGTTACTCAAAGGACAGTAATGTTGCGATTGACGAGATTAGGAGAGTCGTAGTCTGCAGGTCCCATGAAAAGAATCTGGTTGACACGGCGCGGATTGCAGGCGTCGAGCTGTACAAGATCGTGCTGGCAAGAGAAGCCTAACGATGGACTCTAACGTCTATGTGCTATTCCTATCAGCTGTCCAATGTTCTGAAATTTCTTGTCTTTCATGTAGGAGATGATTCCATCATTGACCTCCCGAAACACAGAGAGGCCCCTGTACATTACTCCAGTGCCAATTTGAACTGACGTGGCGCCTGCGAGGAGAAATTCTACTGCGTCCTCCCATGATGTAATTCCACCACATCCGATAATAGGGATCTTCATAGACTGGTAGAGGTCATAAACGCACCTTAGAGCGATCGGTTTGATAACTGGACCTGACAAGCCTCCTTTGTCGGCCCCTAGTATCGGCATCATGGTATGAATATCAATCGCCATTCCGCCCAGCGTGTTTATTGCAGTGACCCCATCCGCTCCAGACCTTTCAGCTGACCTACCAATTTCCACTATATCCGTTACATTGGGGGACAGCTTAACGAAAACTGGACGATCCACTCTAGCCTTCACGGCCCCAGTGACTTTCCCCACCATTTCCGCATCCTGTCCAATTTGGCATCCCACCTGTCCGATGTTCGGGCAGGAAACATTCAGTTCCACGGCTGAGGCTCCAGCAGAACAAGCTCGGGAAGCAACTTCGGCATATTCTGCTGGAGTGAAACCGTACACACTCGCTATCACGGGAATCCCGGACTTTGCCAACTTGTTGATCTCAACGCTCATCTGCTCAATTCCAGGATTTGGTAGCCCCATGGCATTTAGAAGTCCTGACTCAACCTCTACAATGTTGGGTGCCGGATGCCCTGATCGACCCTCAAGCCCAGTCGATTTCGTGACTACCGCTCCGGCTCCGGAATCAACTACACGTTTCATAGTCTTCGCTGATATTCCCAGTACCCCAGCGGCTAGAATCGTGGGATTTCTAAGCTCGATTCCACTCAGAACCATAGCGACACTCGGTTTCATAGTTGACCGTGCAAAAGGTTATTTCCGATAGCCAAATAACGCTAACGGTATACTTCATGTAGTTAACTATCCACCCAACTTGGAGAATCGAATCAATGAAGGTATACGTCGTCGACACCCCATTCGGCCTATTCGCATTGAACAATACTGGGAAAGTAATCGACAAGTACATCTTCGGCCCCGATCCTTCCACAGCATCATCAATGCTAAAAGAGATCGAGTCCGGAGGTTTCCCAGCACCAATCTCAGAGTTCTTCGAGAGACTCAACAAGAAGAGATACAAGCCACTTGCAGTCGACAATGAGGCACTGTCAAGGTTGCGAAGGCAGATCTGGGAGTCAAATTAGAGAGACCGTCTGCAGTTGCAGACAGGTTCAGAGAACAACTCATTCCCGTCTTGATAGATCTCAAGATTGTGAAAGATGAAACTGAATACAACCAATTTGTCCGACAAACAACCCTTCAGATGGCGAGAACGGGCGTTACAGTTTCGTCTGCAAAGCGTGATCAACACGCCATCCAGACATCCCGGGCGCTTGACGACTTAGACAAGAGTCTAAACTTGTTCGCCGGCAGGATCCGAGAATGGTACGGCCTGCATTTCCCAGAGATGGACAGACTCATCGAAGGGCATGACACTTACGTCAGATTGCTCGCGGACTTGGGAAAAAGAAACAACTTCACTGATGAATCCTTGGAAAAAGAGGGATTGCCAAAAGAGAAGGCGAGAATATTAGCAGAAGCAGCGCGGAAATCGATGGGGGCGGAGATGGGAGACGACGACCTCGAATGGATGCGGGTATTCTGCAACCAGATACTGGACCTTTTCAAACTACGAGACCGCGCCGAAAAGCATTTGGAAGATTTGATGAAAGATGTCGCTCCAAACATGAGCTTTCTTATGGGATCGACTCTTTCAGCGAAGCTCATTTCCATCGCAGGTAGCCTCAATAGGCTAGCTATGATGCCTTCCAGTACCCTGCAGGTCCTGGGCGCCGAGAAGGCGCTATTTCGAGCTTTGAAGACCGGAGCTAGACCTCCAAAACATGGAATAATCTTCCAGTACGCGCCAATACATCAAGCTCCACGCTGGCAAAGGGGAAAGATTGCACGTGCACTTTCCGGAAAGGTCTCCATAGCAGCGAGGATAGACGCGTTCAAAGGAGAGTTCAGGGGAGAAGCTCTGAAGAAAGAACTGGAAAAGAGGATTGACGAGATCAAACGAAGATATTCTAATCCTCCTTTGAGGACAAAACATGGCGCATCTCGACGTTAGACCTCATGAAAAGTTCCCTGGAGTTTTCTGGGTCACTATTGAGACGGGAACCAAAAAGCTTGCAACCCGCAACCTAACGCCCGGTAGATCCGTATATGGAGAGCGCCTCGTACACTCTAATCATGTAGAATATAGACTCTGGGATCCGTACCGAAGCAAACTTGCATCCGCCATATTCAAACACCTGAAGAATAACCCAATCAGTCTAGGCCAGAAAATCCTCTACTTAGGATCAGCGACTGGAACGACAGTCAGCCATGTCAGCGACATCATTGGAGACGCTGGCAAGATATTCTGCATTGAGTTCTCTCCAAGGGCTATGCGAGAATTCGTGGATAATGTGTGCTCTTACCGTGAGAACTTGTACCCAATCCTAGGTGATGCCCGATTCCCCGACAAGTATCCTGCACTCATAGGGGCGGTGAATCTAGTCTACTGTGACATTGCACAAGTCGAACAGGCGAAAATTCTCTCGGACAACGCACAAAGATATCTCAAACAGGAAGGTTGGGTTATGATAGCTGTGAAGTCAAGAAGCATAGATGTTACAAAATCTCCCACGGACGTTTTCAAGGGAGAAACTCAAGTGCTCGAAGACCGTGGCTTCAAACTATTGGAACTTCTCAGACTCGAACCATACGAGAAAGACCATGCAATGGTCATAGCTAAAAGAGAATAGAGATCGTTTGATACTGCCTTTGATAACACGGATTGACGTTTGGTTCATTATTCTTGTATGAGTCGGCTGGCCTCTACCCTGTATCTCTCTCTAATTGATGCGACTACAATGAAGCATCAAATAATCCACGCTTCTCGTGCACAAAGCTACAAGCGATGACCGCACTCAATGAGGGAATATATCGCACCTCGATACATCGAAGTTCTGAATAATTCCTTTAAGGCATCAAGTCTCTACTCTTGACAAAGACACGATAAGGAGGTACTGAATGCTTTGAGCAGAACTAGAAGACATCTCGTCCAATGCCCCATCCATCATACACCACTCTATTACGACGACGAATCCCATGGCGAGATTCTCTATTGCCAAAACTGTGAACGAGAGATTCGGGCTTAGTGAAGAGTGAAAAAAAGGAATTATCGCTTCACAGCTTCATCAAGGATTTTGAACATCGTCGCCACTGAGAATTTCGTCATCGTCTAGTATTGCTCGCAAATGGGCACGTGGTCCTTCCAACAAACTTCTGTGGTAGTCAGCGTCTTCGAAGCCCAAGCCTTTACAAAATACGTCAACCATCTTTGGAATTTGAAGCTTAACATCAATCGAATCGAATATATCTGCCATGTTACAACTCCCTATTGCTTTAAGTCGCCTGTCAGTAAAGTCCTAGACCACAGCTGATAAAAACTCGCAAAGCCGAAACTACGTCATATTCATGTTCATACGCGAGAGCGTCCTAAGAATCCATGATCGTTTCGCGTTTCATGGGGCATGCAAACGTTTTCAGGCAAAAACTCCAGGAACAGAGGCGCTATGAACACCCACTCAAAAGAGAGCCATCTACTCCTAAAGAGGGCGAAATCCTCAAAAATGAATCCAAGCGAATGGCCAGGCTTTGGAATCAAGACTTAAGTGGGCAACTGACCATACAATTGCCATCAAGGGTTGAGGATGCCCTATCCTCATTTTCTTCACGTATTACGACGAAGAATCTGGGCGTTAGCCTTTTTCGTCACGCTGATCTGTCTTAGTACAGCCATCTTCTCCTACATAGAAAAACACAGTCTCTTCGATTCATTCTATTGGACGATAACAGTAGTAAGCACCGTCGGTTTCGGTGACATAACACCTCATACACAAATTGGCAAGTTGCTCTTCATATTCGATGCTCTATCGGGAATCAACATCTACATATATCTTGATTACAAGTTGGCAAGCGTCACTAGTAGAAGCTAGGCTTGAGAGAAAACTCTGGAAGATTGCTGAACTTGAAGCCAAGAACAAATCTTTGAGAAACAAAGTCAACGAACTAGAAAATCGCTAGAATGTAAACTGAATACTCGAGTTTTGCATCTTGCGTGTCAGCTACTTCTAGCCCATGTAATCCAAGCGAACTACTATGAATTGTCTGACGGCAAGATAGTGAAATGGGTGGTCAATCTAGCACGTCGTTCAGTCTCCGATTCATGTCCCAAGTTTCGCCTGAGTTCTTTCCTGGAATAGTTCCCTGATGGTCTTCCATGACTTTCTCACGATAGGTGGAAAGTCGCCATGCTCTTGAAGCCATCTTCTAAGATAGCTCATTGTAGTAGGGTCGGCTACATACCCCGATCCAAAATCGCCATACTCATCCTTCAGTAGTTCGACGAGTTCATCTCTACGCACCTTTGCAAGTATACTCGCTGCTGAGACGACAGGGTAGTTTCTATCGGCATGATGCTCTGAGACCACTCTTACTTTGAATGGGATCAAATCTGATATGGTTCTACCGAACCTTTCAGGCAGTACATCCGAAGCATCAACATAGGCCAGTTCAGGCTTGAGTTCTGAGATGACTCTCGCCATGCACTTGGCTTCAAGAAGATTCAGCTTCTCCAATTTTCTACCCTTAAGAACGACTTCATCTATCTCCGATGGGCTCACTATAGCGTACGCACAGTTGATCACAATGCCTTTGATTTGGCCAGCAAGAATCGTTCTTGACCTTGGGGAAAGAAGTTTCGAATCCTTGACACCTATCTCCTTGAGTTCCTGAATCTTCTTTTCTGACACTGATATACCTGCAATCACCATAGGTCCTATTACTGGCCCACGCCCAGCATCATCAACTCCTGCCACAATCAAGATCAAATCCTCCGAGATTCTCTCTTGAGTAGTCTATTCTAGTGACTAATGCTTTTTATGATGTTCTGGCGCCTTCTGAACTGATGTCGAAATGGTGACGATACGATATCTCAGTCATGCAGGATTCGAGGTAAGGAACGCCAGGGTAGTGCTCATCGACCCCTATTTCGTTGGAAACGATCTTGCACCGAAATACGACGGTATACCCGACTTGATACTCGTCACACATGAGCACTTTGATCATTACGATAGGAGGTTCATATCGAAGTTCAGTTGCCCTGTCGTATGTCCAATCGAAGTTAATCACAAGAATGCAATCCTCATGAAGCCTGGCGAAAGCCGATCGTTTGATGGTATGACTATTCGCATGTTTTCGGTCAGTCATAGAAGTACCTGCCCGAATGGTTACATCTTAGAGTATGATGGAAAACGCATCGCTCATCTGGGTGACACATATCTTGATGGCGTAAAGGACGTAGGACCAATTGACGTCTTACTCGTGCCTATAGGCGGACGATTCACGATGAACGTTGACGAAGCGATAGAGGCATTGAAGATATTGAAACCCAAGTTGTCC
The DNA here is from genome assembly GCA_963760485.1 of Candidatus Bathyarchaeota archaeon. Lineage (GTDB taxonomy): Archaea > Thermoproteota > Bathyarchaeia > 40CM-2-53-6 > CAVXDP01 > CAVXDP01. The sequence goes on from CAVXDP010000010.1 coordinate 15,953, forward strand.
ATCCCTATGCACTATAACACATTTCCAGAGATTACGGCAGACCCAAGAATCTTCAAGACGAAGGCTAAGAAAGAAGCATTTTCAGTTGAAATTCTTAAAGTCAACCAATCTAGGGTGATCTAGACGGACGCGCATGATTCTCAGTTACGGGCCAATGTCAATACTTCCGAAGGACTGGGGTTTGGACTGATGGATAACTTTTCATATGAGTTCCGTGAGAGGTTGCGGAAGTTAGGCTATGTAGGTTCAAACCCGAAAGCCAGTAACTGTAATCACATGTCGTGGAGTTGATCAATCTGAATCCGAAAAGAATCCTTGCAGTGATTCTGCTAATTGTAGTCGCCATAATGATAATCTACCCTCCTCTTTCCAAAGGTACTGTATCAGTGAGGCTAAGTGAGAAGGCCCTAGGACCAGCTGATCACCTATACGTAACAGTAAGTCAAATCGAGATACACGATGCTGGAGTTGACAATCAAACCGGTTGGCATACCATTTCTAACAATACTGTAACTCTAGATCTAATGAATTCGCAAAGTATGACGGACTTCGTTGCGAAGGGAACGCTCCCCTCAGGCTGGTATGACATGGTATCGATCCGTATCGATTCGGCTTCACTAGTATCAGGATCGAACAAGACGTCCTTAGGTTTACCCTCAGATCAGTTCAACGCGAACGTCTCCTTGCTAATCAAAACATTATCAGCTTCGACCCTTACTGTTCAGCTCACTTTCAACACCGCAGAAATGATGCATACAGGCATCCTGAATTTGAAATTGGAAGCTATTGCCACATAATCAGCGTATCCTCAAAACCGAAACCCAGAAAGGACGGTTGCAAAGAAGCCTAGAGATAGTGAGAATATTGTGCGTGATCGGAAAAAACAAGATCATTGAACTCGTGGACAAGTTCAAGTGCGTCTATCCATTCAACTTTGATCTTCTTGATGGGGATGGTTACGTCCTAACAGTCAACGATGAAATGACTTTGCAATATCTTGAACACCAGAACCTGATATCCCATGAAGTCGTTTTCATTCCACCAGATTACGTCGCCCACCTGACTGCGAAGAGCAGATACGGCCGCATGGGATTGTCGTTTCTAAACGCCGCAAAGATTCATAGTGGTTTTGTGGGAAGGTTAGCCTTGGAGCTGGTGAATCTCAGCAACGATCGAAGGCCGATTACAATAAAGAGGGGCGAGCCGCTCATGCACATGGAGTTTATCACAAGGGATGGTGCCCCTTCTCCCTACTCTGGCGAGTACATGTTTCAGTATATGTCCGAAGATGAGACAGCGTTGTATGCCGGAATCCTTTCGAAGCATTTCGGCAGCGTTTTCTCAACTGACCTGATTCAGAAGATGGTACAGAAGCGGATAAAGAGTTAAAGGCGCCAAATCGATTCGAGTTAGCACCAAAAAATGAAAAGGATGCCTTAACTGTAATACTAGATGCTTTTTACGGTCCATCTAGGATACGTTGAGAACAATGTCCATGGATAAGCTTTGATGCTTCCAAGTCGTGGTTTCTGCCAGTTATATTCAGGATGTTCTCTAAGAAATGATTCTGCATTGAAATCTGTATTGCATGGCTTCCCCCAATGTGCCCAGAACGTCCCTACAGAAGCGAGATTACTATCTGTCACTTTTGCATCGAATGAACCTGCGGGGTAATTTGGGCCCCATTCCCACTCTGGCCAACCTCTCGGGTCTTGTTCTATGTGTCCGCACAGTGAATTTCTACCTGGCTTCTCAAGACATGTGTAGGCATCATAGTGGTCCGCCAAGTATTCCTTTGCAGTTTCGATATCTAGCCTCTCTTTGCTTGATTCGACTATCTGCTTCCATCTTTCGCGGCGTGCTGTGCAACAGGTTGATTTGTCGCTGTAGTCGAGTGTTGTTTCCGACCGTACTTTTTCACTTGTTGCCACATTGCTTCCGGTGAAGATTCCATTGAATGTCCGATCTAGTGCGTAGCTGAATGTTCCCAATTCTAGGCATGCTATCTCTTTTGTCTTGACATCTCCGAGTAGCCAATCAGATGCGTACCCTCCATTGTTTCCTTCGATCATGATCTTCGCCCATTCTTCCAGTTTGTCAGCGTATTGGATTGCTTTTCTCGCTCGCATGAAGCATGGGACTCCTTCTGGGTTGAATGTAGTTATCCCAGTTATCGTGGTCTCTGCGACGACTAGTCCTGCACTGTTCATGTACCAGTCGGTTCCGCTCGAAATAGTTCCAGGGTATGCCTGCATTAGGAACTGGTTTCCATCCGTGGGCGAGACGTTGACAATTACGTTGTACCCGATTCCTGTTATGTAGGAAAACCAAGTATTGTGAGCAAGAAGCAGTTTCTCGTCTTTGGTCACATTCCCAGTCGCTATGAAGGCACTGCAATGCTCTCCTCTACCGAGAGGACTCTGAACTTGACCTTCTTTAGTCTTCAACCAATAGTGGTACGAGACCGTGTCAAAATAGCTGTTGAGGGCCAGTAGGTCCTGTAGTTTCAGAGCAGTACGGTCACGTGCTTCGATTCCGGCTAATACTCCCTCAATCTCGGTTTGGTACTCTTCTGTGAGTTTAGGCCAGTAGAGTTTCATTGCTGTATCGCAGAAAAATTTCCAGTCCCTTTTGTATGCCTGTCTAACATATAGTCTCAGGTTCTCGACAACATCCTCAATCTCACTTGTCAATAGATATCCGTTCTGAAATCCTCTCGCGTAGGCGTCTCCAGATACGTGAATGTAGATCCAGCCGTTGACGTCGACCCTAGCCGATTCTGAAATTACTCGATGAATCTCTTTGGCATCCAGTTTAGATGCACATTTCATACTGACTTCATTCTCCGCTGAGAAGAGTAGGCATCACAATTCTGACCCTCAAACGTTTAAGGGTCTCGGTAAAAATGGTTCTCAAGAAAATACTGCTTAAAAGAAAAAAGGAAAGGTTGGGGGCTTAGAAGCCACCAATGCCTGATTTGTGTTCGACTTGTTTTAGTCCTTCTTCGAATATGTCCATTGCCTTGTCTACTTGTGCCTTGGTTGTGTTTAGAGGAGGCTTAAACTTGCATACGTTGCCGATTCCAGCTCTGGCGCTTAAGCCGAAGAATAAGCCTTTTCCGAGGCAGTGAGGAGAATAGTGCTACTGCTTCGTCTGTTGCTTCCTTCTTTGTCTTTCTATCCTTCACAAGCTCGACTCCGACCATGAGTCCTGGACCTCTGACGTCTCCGATGATTGGATGAGTCTTTTCCATCTCCTTTAGTCGCTTTGTCATGTATGCGCCAGTGCTCTGCAGATTTCTCCCATAGCTTTTCCTCAAGCAAAACGTCAATTGCCGCGCATCCTGCAGCTGCTAATACTGGGCCTCCGCCCATTGTGAAGATGTGCCATTGCGCTGTCTTCATGTCTTCAGGAACGAGGTCGCTTCTGATGCTTGCTCCTGATACTGGCAATCCTCCTCCAAGAGCTTTGCCAGTTGTCATGATATCCACGTCCCAATTGAAGCATTCCGATCCCCAAATCTTGCCAGTTCGGCCCATGCCAGTCTGAACTTCGTCTGAGATGCAGAATATGCCATACTTGTTGCAGGTTTCTCTAATGATCTTGTGGTATTCTGGCGTTGGAGGGAATATGTGGCCACCGTTGCCTGTAATCGGTTCCATTATGAGTGCAGCAACATCGAGAGCAGTTGCGTGTTTTATGTGGTGCTCAAGGTATCTTGCGCATTCGAGGTCACATCCAGGGTATTTTTGACCGAAGTAGCATCTGTAGCAGTAAGCGTTTGGCATTTGGCTGAATCCTGGATATCGAACCATTTTTTCTCTGTGCCATGATTGACCTAGCAAGCTGCTTTCAGCCAAGGTCGCTCCGTGGTATGCCCAGAAAACGGATATGACTTCTTTCTTTCCTGTGATTTTCATTGCCATTTTAATTGCTGTTTCGTTAGCCTCAGAGCCTCCGCATGCAAAGTATGTCATGCAGTTGTTCTTCAGTCTTCCCGGAGCTATGCCTGCCAGTTTCTCGCCTAGATTTGATCTCGGCTCATTCTGAAACATGGTGAGCGTGTGAGTTAGTCCCTTGTCTAGTGAGTCTTTTATGGCTTTCACAATCTTCGGGTGTGCATGGCCTGCGCCCATGACTCCTGCCGTTTGAGACAGAAAGTCCAAGTATTCCTTTCCGTTTTGGTCTTTGAATACGGCGCCTTTGGCTTCAGTTATGATAATGTCAGAGTAGCCCCAGCCGTGCAGTACGTATTTCTTATCTTTTTGAGCAGATGACATCTATATTTCACCGTGGGATGGACATGGCGTGTCAGGTGGATATAAGAGTTTTCGTGACTTAGCCCGATTAAGGCTGGAATCAACTCGGAAAGAATTATATTTCAAGCGAAGGAATTGGTTGCCGTGGACTTTGCATATGCAAGATGTCAAATTTGGTTTAACAGTTTCTATGTACCCGCCGAAAGATCTTGTTCGAGCTGGAATCCTAGCGGACAAGTACGGTTTTGACTCTGTCTGGGCTCCTGATCACCTAACTGATCTTCCACCTTCAGGCGATAGAGTGGAACCTTGGACAACCCTAGCTACGATTGGAGCCAAAACGAAGCATGTGATGCTTTCTACATGTGTTACCGATACTCAGCGAAGACATCCTGCAGTAACAGCGCATGCGGTTGCTACACTCGACGAGCTTACCGATGGTCGCGGTGCGGTGGCTATCGGAGCCGGCGAAGTCATGAACATAAAGCCGTTTGGATTGCCTTGGGAAGACGCACTAGGAAGAACCGAGAGGCTGTCTGAAGCTGTTCAGATCATAAAGCTTCTTTGGGGTTCAAGTCGAGAGAAACCTGTTGACTTTACTGGAAAATATTACACGCTGACTCAGGCATGGTTGGATCAGCATCCGATTCAGAAACCTCATCCACCACTATACGTGGGATCATTGGGAGGCCGTCGCACACTTGAAATTGTTGGAAAATATGGCGATGGCTGGTTCCCTTGGTTAAACAGTCTTGAAACATTCAAGCGTCGATCAGAAACCATTAGACAAGCGGCGGAAGCTGCTGGCCGACCGTTCGATGAGATCGAGAGATGTGTTCTCCTGTTCACCGCGGCCACAAAAGACGAGAGGTTGCAGAAACGTGCAATGGAGGCGTTGAAACCTGAGATCCTCGTTCTTGTCGGGAGAAATGTTTTGAAAGAAATGGGGTTCGAGGTTACTATAGAAGGATCGGACTACAAATATCAAAAGACTCTGCCGACGGAGAAACAAGCTGAAATCGCTGCAAAGGCAGCCGTAGGTATGTCTGATGAGATTGCAGCTGAGTTCATGACGATTGGAGATGCCAACCAATTCATCGAAAAAATTGATCAATTCATAAAGGCTGGTGCTCGGCACATAGCGGTTCGCGACGTGGTTGGGCAATACGTCTTTGGATCACTTGATCGGGGCGAAGAAACGCTTAAGATGTTCTCGAAGAAAATAATCCCATACTTCAAAGGTACTCATAAGAAAATGAAGAAACGACGCAAAGTCTAAACAACTTTTTCAGATGGAGCTGCGACGCCCCTTTCTCCATTTCGTGGTAATCTTAGTCAGATTGCTGAAGAGTTGTTCTGAAAGTCTCAACGAAGTCGCAGAACATTTGAGACCTGTTGGTCACTGCGTTTCTTCGCATATTTCTGTAAGAAAAAGAAAGGGGGGAGTGGAGCCTAGTCCGGTGGTACTTCTTTGAACCGTAAGCTCTACTGGTACGCCTTTGGCTCTTGTGATATGCGTATGAGACCCAGAAGATGACGGTGGGAACTCCGAATAGGAATGCAATTGTGGCGAGTAGGTATTGTGCTTGCAGTGCTACCGCGGCGCCTGTAAAAGCTGGATAGATGATTAGCGCACATGCAACGACGCTTACGATAAGCGTGGCAAGTCCCAAAATTGAGACCACTGGAACGCCAGCGACTCTTGTTTTGACCAGTGATGGTGACTTCTCAAATATGTCGCGTCTTCGCCATGGAAAGACCATTCCTGCAATACCGAAGATTGCCCAACTAATCATCCATACCGCAATTGTGAAAGCGATCATTGCGAGCCAAGAAGTGAATGTTGTAATTGTGTGGATGATTAGCGCTATTATGCATCCAAGTAGCGCTGAGCCCCATGCGTGGCCTTTCTTGTCGACAGCAGAGACAAAACTAGGAAGGATTCCGTCGAACGAATAGGCGAATAGGTTTCTGATTGGACCGAAGCCGAGGGCCATTATGCCTCCGAAGTTGATTATGTAGAAACCGAGTGGGCCAGCGATCATCGCTAGTATAGGGTTGTCCGTCATGTAGGCAGTCAAGTAGTATGTCATAGGACTGAAACTGAGGCCGCCGAACGCTTGCATGTCCTTACCAGCAGCCCAAAGCGCAGCTATGGCTTGTATCAGGTTCAGTCCGAGGCCGCTATAGGTGGCGAACGTGAAGAGTTCCCAGTAGAATATGAACAGCGCCAAAGAGCCGAGTTGTGCCAGGATCTGTGCTTTGCGAACCTCTTTTATCTCTCCGGCTATGTTGGCGACGTAGGTCGAGCCTAAAACACTGAGACCAACATATGTCATGCCAGCCCCGATTGTTGACAGGCCGAAAGGTCCGGATAAAACTCCCGGCGCCCATCCCACTGTTTTTGCTTGATCTAGGATTGCGTTGTAGTTCAAGCCTCCAAGCGATTGCATCCTCTGAGCAACCATTGCTGGACTTGTTGTGAATGCAAGGTAGCAGTATGTGCCGAGCATTATCCAGGTTACACAGGCAATTGCCCAAGAGACTCGCATTACCCATTTTGTTCCCAGCCACATTATGAAGAATGCTGCGATTATCAGGCAGGCACCATGTACCCAAGCGAATGGTGTCGTTGGGTTGCCGATTTGGATTCCCCATTGTACCAGCCCTGGATTGTGTGTCTGTAGTCCCCAAACTACTGAGCCAGCGCCGAGTCCCCACATTGTTCCCCAAGATGCCAACGAACCAGACCAGTTGAGCCCTCCACCCAGAACCATTCCCCATGAGGCCAGCAGGCCTATGAATGGATGTATGATTCTACTGGTGTACACATACTCTCCACCCGACCTCGGCATGGCTACTGACATCCAAATGTACAGAGCAGCCACCGGAAAGAGAAAGAGAATGTAGAGTGATGCTACGTAGTAGTCGGCTCCTGGGTACAGAGCTTGGCCCCAGATAAGGTAATGGTAGGCGTATGGAATTGTTGGTGCAAGAAACGCGTACATCAGTGCGTCTGTTGGACTTACCACTCTGACTAGTCCTGATGCTTTTCTTATGAATACGTCAGATGCTCCCATGCAAATTTTCCCTGTTTTCTCTGTAGCCCTCCTTTCTGCATAAAAGACTTTGGGTGGGTAATTCAGCGCTTCAGGAGAATCATGAGTTGAACTTTCCGAAGAGAAAGAATACTTATATGAATGTGATTCTCCCTAAATTGCCTAACATTGGATAAAAGGCGAAACCATATTGCGCATATACTACACTACTGACATACACGGTTCCACGCTATGCTTCAAAAAATTCTTGAATGCCGGCAAGTTCTACTCAGCTGACGCTGCAATCGTCGGCGGCGACATAACAGGCAAACTGATTATTCCCATCGTCGAAAAATCTGACGGAAGCTACAATTGCAAACACCAAGGAACAATGTACGATATGAAGACCAAAGAGGAAGTGGAACAACTCAGAAAGCGAATTGAAGATCAAGGCTACTACCCATACAATACCAACGAGAAAGAGATGGAGGAATTCGGTAAAGACAAAGCGAAAATCGACGAACTATTCACAAAGCTGATGATGAAACGGATCGAAGAATGGGTTGAACTGGCCGATGAACGCTTGAAGGACAAGAAGTTCGATTGCTATATGCAACCAGGCAACGATGACCGATACGAGGTTGACCCTCTTCTAGCAAAATCCAAGACGATGATCAACCCAGAAGGCAAACTCATACAACTCGACAAAGATCACGAAATGATAAACACAGGTCATGCCAACATTACGCCGTGGGACTGCCCACGTGACGAAACTGAAGAGAAACTTGCCGAAATAATCGACAAAATGGCTTCGCAAGTCAAGAATATGAAGAACTGTGTCTTCAACTTTCACTGTCCACCGTACGACACTTATCTGGATCAAGGACCAAAACTGGATGAGACCCTCAAGCCAATACTCGCCATGGGGGGCGGCATCAAAATGATTCCGGTCGGAAGCCCCGCAATTCGAAATGCAATTGACAAGTATCAGCCTCTGCTAGGCCTGCACGGTCATATTCACGAGTCAAAGTCGAGTCAACGTCTGGGGAGAACCTTCATTCTCAACCCTGGAAGCGAATATGGAGAAGGAATTCTGAGAGGCGCTGTTATCGAGATCAGCGGCGACAAAGTGAAAAACCACATCTTCGTGCAGGGTTGAATTTTCTAACACCCTGGAATTGCCATATAACGCGTGGATCGAAACCACGCGTATTCCTTCAATATTTCTCTACGAAATCGGCCTTTTGACAATTTTGATCTGATTTTGGTCTAACGTAGGTAACAGTTCTGGAAACGGACCTTAGAAGGGTTGCAGAAAAAAAGAGGTGTAGAGATCCCCTTTAGTCTGGGGGGATCTCCTTAAACTGTAGTTCCATCGGGACACCTTTCATCGTGTGGTATGCGCGAGATATGTAGTAGATGACGAATGGCGGGATTATGAAGAATATTGCTGTTATGATGAGGTTCCACGAGCTGATTAGACCGGTCAAGAATGGAATCAGTGTATAGTAGGTGACAGCAGCGCTGATTATCAATGATAAGATTGCGAATATGGCCATGATGGGGACTCCACCGATTTTCTTCTTGACTATCTCTGGAGACTTTTCAAAGATTTGTTTGCCGCGGCCAGTGTACACGAAGAGTATTCCGACAACTGAGACTATCATCCAAGCAAAGAACCATGCCGTGATGGAGTATAGTATCCACGTGGGCGTGAAGACGTTGATTAAGAAAAAGATCCATGCAATGATTGTTCCTAGAAGCACGGCAGTCCAAGGTGAGCCTCTTCTATCCGTCTTAGAAAAGACTGTTGGTAGTACTCGGTCAAATGAGTATGCGAAGAGGTTTCGAACTGGTCCAAATGCCATTCCCATACAACTGGCGTACGTGCATGCTGCGAACATGAGAGAGCCGATGACTGCGTAAGCAACGTTGGGGTTCAGGAACGTCAGCATGAAGAATGGCATTGGCATGTTGGGGAAAGGCCAAACCGCATTTCCGTAGCCTCCGCCACCAGGAGCGAAGTATGATGCTCGCAGCCCAGAAATCTCCACCGAAGGCCCAGTAGAATGTCGAGTAGGAGATCGTCCAGAACACCAAGAAGAGTACTAGAGCGCCAAGCATTGCTAGCAATGCTGACTTTTTGACTTCCTTTATTTCACCCATGATGTTGGCTGTGTATGTGGAGCCTAGCGTGTTCAGAGCCACGTAAGTTATTCCCCCGGTTACTGTCACACCCATATCGTATGTGCCGACAGGCCAACCAGTCGCTTTTGCTGTGCTCAGTACAGCTTCATATGTGGTTCCTGACATTGCGTTGAAATTCTGGATGAATGCGGCCTGTCCTCCCGAGGTAAGCACGGCTATCCAGAAGACAACATGGCCAAGTATCCCAGTGACCACACCGATCCAGGATAAAATCATTGATGCCCTGGCTCCTCGCCACATGATTGCCATGAACGATATGATTACCAGCGTACCTACAACAAGCATCACCGGTAGTGAATCTATGTAGTTTGCAAGTTGCCAAAGTGAATGATTCGCAAACTGTGCTCCAGCTTCCGAAACTGCAACGGATCTTAACGCATTGTTGAAACCAAAGGATATTGCCCAGTAAGTGCAGCTACCTGCCCATGACATTCCCACCATGCTGAGAGCCCAGCCTGAACAGAAGCCCCAGGCTGGAGATATGATTCTGCTTCCCCAGATGTATTCTCCTCCCGATCGAGGCATAGCTATTGAGAACCAAATGTAAAGCAATGCTGGTATGAACATCAGTAAGACGCCTGGGATAGTAGCGATTGGCATGTACACACCCGGATACAATTGTATGGTCCAAATAAGGTACAGGAAGCAGTACATTATACCTGGATTCATGAAGGCGTATGCTAGAGCGTCCCATGGACTGATTACCCGTGTTAGTCCCGATGCTTTTCGAATAAATACTTCAGTCATTTGTGTCACATCTGTAATTTTCTGCTTTGTCATAGAAAGTTGAATGTATAAAAGACTTTGCGCCGATATCACTTTGCAACTGAAAAGTCCACCTCAAAGACATGTTATCACTTGTTTTGGTTCACGTAAAGCTTAAAGCTCAATGCGTACGGTTAGAGCGACGCTATCTAAGTCGCTAGATGTTAGAGGAGTCAGATTTGACACAGTATACTTCGGAAGACTTTGTGAAGTTGGCGTTGCAAGTGTCTGACCTAGCAAAGAATGCAGGTGTTACGCTGAGAGTTTTGGGAGCCGCCGCGTTCAGGATACACTGCCCTAACAATCTCAAAGTGTATGATACCCTTGAAAGAGCACTTACCGACGTAGACTACGTCAGTTACTCCAAAGAGAGGGATAAAATCGAACGCCTCTTTACGGGACCATCGCTAAAATATGAGCCTGTGAAAGCCGCGGTCACTCCAGGACTTTTCGTTGGAAGATGCATATTCATCGACAAATCAAATGTCCGACCTAACGTCGACATATTTCTTGACAAGCTCGAAATGAATCACGTCATAGACTTCAAGAACAGACTCGAGGCCGACTACCCAACCATACCACTAGCTGAACTCCTACTCGAGAAAATGCAGATAGTCCACATAAACGAGAAGGACATAAAGGACACTTTCGTTCTCCTTCTTGAACACGACCTGGGACAAGGCGACAAAGAAACAATCAATCTCCCCCATATAGTCAAGATAATGTCAGAAGACTGGGGCTTCTACTACACGATGACCACGAACCTGAACAAGATAAAGGGTTTCCTAACAAAGTACCATGTTCTGACTGACCAGCAACGTACTACTATTGCTTCACGAATCGACAAGTTGTTGCAGGCTATGGAGAATTCATCTAAGAGTTTCAAATGGAAAATCCGATCCAGAGTTGGACCATCTAAGAAGTGGTATACCGAAGTCGAAGAAGTGGAACGTGCAGAACACTTAGGCAGTAGTCAACCCTAGCTGCAATTCCACGAGAAACACTTCTTTTCCTATTACATTCCCAGATCGGATACTTCAGATTCCAAGGTCTCTCGTATCCGAACATATCATTGAAAAAAAGAAGCATGGAGTCTAGGAAAGTCTAACTGACAGCAACCTAGGTTTTCTTCGTCTTCTTCACTTTTTCCTCAATTTCCTTCTTCAACCAATCAGCCAAACTTGGCCCGTGAATAAGCTTTGATAACTCTTCATCGACGCTTCCAACGAGTTGAACTTTCATCATCCAACCCGACACGTATGGATCTTTGTTGACGGCGCCAGGCACTGTCCTTAACTGAGGATTCACTTCTTTGACTGTTCCAGTTACTGGAGACTTCAGTCTCTCAACCCATTTCATTGACTCGACAGTGCCGAAATCCTTCCCAGTTGCCACTTGAGCCTCTGGTTTAGGTAACCTGACAAACATAACCTTCCCGATCAGTTTCTGGGCCAAATCGTTGAAACCAATTCTCACGGTACCGTCGCTTTCTTTCTTCACCCAGAGGTGTCTGTCAGAATAGTACAAATCATCAGGGAGGTTGTATCCTTCAAGTTCTACCAAATGTCATTCCTTCTAGGATCTCCATTATGGATACTTGAAGATCTTAAAGTCTTTCCGTCACACTCAGATCCAACCAAGTCGCCGTGGGAGTCTGGAGATGAGAAAATATTATACGTATCAAGAAATCTGAATTCTTCACATAAGAGTGAGAGGCACGAAATTAGATCATGACAATCGTCGTGAATGTTAAGTTCCTTGCGAACGTCGAGATCTTCATGGGGAAGAGAGAGGTTGTTGTGAATCTTGACGACTCCAAGCAACACACCGTTGGAGATGTAGTTACCGAGATTACGCGATTGGAGGGCAAGGACCTTAGAAACAAAGTGATGGATGAGTCCGGGAAATCCCGTGCAACAGTCAGGATCGTTCTGAACGATAGACTTCTGTTTCACGATCCGTTTTATACGAGTGTTAAGAACGGAGACACGATTCTGATATTTCCTCTATTGGCCGGCGGCTAGATTACCAGAAGCGAAGAATAGTCAAAAAAAAGGTAGTGTTGGATCGGCCCCTATTTCGGGCGATCCTTCACAGCGAAGTCCAAACCTAACTCTTTCAGTTTCGTTTCGCTGGGTACTCCACTAGGCCAGTCTTTGACCTTGTAGTATTCCTCTAGCATTTCTCTTAGAGGCGGAACTTTGCCCGCGGCTCCACCAACCTTGTGTGCTTGCAAGAATCTGTCAGGCAACCAATCGTCTTTCTTTGGATTGAGCCCATGTTTCAAGTTGAACATTCTCTGAAGGCCAATTACACGTTCTCCTATCTTGAGCAGTTCCTGTGGAGTATGATTCCAACCCGTGACAGCGTTCAGAAGCTTCGTGGTGTATGTGAAACTCATTCCAGAAAACTCGTAGAAGAAGCACCATGGCAATGAGTTACACACTGCCATACGATCTTGGAATTTCGCTGCTGCTAGTCCTTTGTTAGTTTTCTCGAATCTATCAATTGGTTTCGAGAGTTCTGGTCCGGCTTCTGGGAATGGTACCCCAAGTTCAATAGCCTCAGGGAAACCGTGGAGGTGACAGGCTCCTCGTGTAGAAGTTGCTGTTTCGACCGCCATTGAGTAGAAGGCTCTTGGATCGTGTGCTGGTACAACTGCACCATTCACGTGTAGTGCGATTTCTGGGCAGCCAAGCTCTTTGCCAGCGGGTCTTACTCCTTCTCCCAGCAGTCTTGGAACTCGACCTTCTCTTTTGGCGACTTTGTGAAGTAGAGCTATCATGGCGTCTCCGTCTCCCCATTTGAGTTCTATTCCACCCAAATCTTGCTTTGTTATTTTTCCTTTCTCGTATGCTTCCATTGCAAAGGCGCATACCCCTCCCCATTCGATTGTGTCGATGCTGTAGAGGTTGCACAGGTCGTTTGCTTTGTTTATCGCTAGTAGGTTATCGATTAGGCAGTCAGATCCCATCATGCCTAGTGTTTCATACTCTGGCCCGTATCCGTCCATGGCATATTTCTCTGGTGAGGTTATCTTCACTTTTCTGTGGCATCCCATCACACATGGCGTACACGGATCGGGTTTTGGTTGCAGAATCTCATTGAATTTTCCAGGTCCACCAACAGGCGCACCTATCTTGATCGCGCCGTCTTTCCAATTGTCTTGCGCAAAGTTCTTCATTGGCAGAAGCGCGTTTTCTTCTCGCCCAATGACCGCCATCGCTTGGCCGTATTCTCGGTTATTCTTCGTGAAGTCTGCATCTCTAATTATTGGGTTGAGTTCGGTGATCAAAGCTCTCAGTTTCTCTTCGTCCGCCACTTGTGGTTTCATTGTTCCACGGAAAGCTATTGCCTTCAGTTTCTTTGATCCCATCACTGCACCCATTCCTACCCTTCCAGCGCATCCGTGACCGTAATTGCAGATGATCCCTGCGTATCTCACGAGGTTCTCTGCCGCTTGTCCTATCGGCGCAACTTGGACCTTCGAATCACCTAATTCCTTCTTGATCTCATCCTCGGTTTCAAAAGCGTTCTTCCCCCACAGCCGAGATGCATCCCTAAGTTCTGCTTTTCCATCGTGGACCCAGATGTACACTGGCTTACTGGATTTTCCTGTAACGACAATCGCATCGTACCCTGCTTTCTTCATCTCAGTCGCATTGTACCCTCCACCGAGCGACTCTCCCCATATTCCTGTCAGCGGAGACTTGGCACAAGCTACGAACCTTCCACTGCCCAAGATCCCTGTTCCCTGATACGGCCCAACTGCTATGACGAGAACATTTTCAGGTCCCAGAGGATCTGCTCCTCGAGGAACTTCATCGTAGATTATCTTCGCTGCTAAACCCACACCGCCGATCCACATCTTAGCCATTTCAGGCGTAAGGGCTTGGTCTGTCAACTTTCCTTTCGTTAAGTCTGCGCGTAGAATTTTCCCCCAATATCCACCAAAAGGCAAATCATTCACCGGCCTCTCTGGTTATATTCAGAATTATAAAAGCCTTAACATGTCACTCGAAACGGACCCTGCGATTCCAGAATAACTAGCAACACTATTTCTCGATTGCGAAAATTCGTCTTGTAAAGCATAACAGTGTTATAGACGATCACAAGACTTTATAGATACGTTGCAAGGCCGATTAGCAATCGGCACTGTGAGATGTTGGATTTGGCCCCGTACGGCAAAATGAATGAGAAGACCGTAAAGGAACTTGAAGGCATTCTAGGCAGTGAGAACGTTTCCACACGTCCCGAAGATCTTTGGGTATACTCTTTGGACTCGTCTTTCTACCGTCATTCGCCGGATGTGGTTGTTCGACCACGAAATGTCGAAGAAATTAGCGCAATAATGAAGTTGGCCACAAAAGAGAAGATTCCAGTCACGCCAAGGGGAGCTGGTTCGGGACTGGCTGGATCAGCAGTTCCGAATGCAGGTGGAATCCTAATCGACATGACTGGTATGAACAAGATTCTATCAATGGACGCCGACAATCAGATAACAGTGGTCGAGGCCGGCGTTGTCTGTGATGATCTAAATGAGAAGTTGGGTAAATTCAAGCTCTTCTTCCCACCAGACCCATCAAGTGGATACTCCGCCACGATCGGCGGAATGATTAACACTAACGCAGCCGGAAACCGCGCATTGAAGTATGGAGACACGAAGGACTTCACGCAATGGCTTGAAGCTGTCCTCCCATCTGGAGAAGTTATTCACACAGGATCGCAGACTCTGAAATCTGTCTCCGGTTTTGACCTGACATCTCTGATAGCAGGTTCAGAAGGATCGCTGGCTATAGTGACAAAAGCCTGTTTGAAAGTAGTGCCGCTGCCGAACGCTTATGCGACAGTAATGTTCGTGTTCGACTCTGTTGAGCCATTGGCACGGGCAACAGGCCGGATAAGACAAGCCGGGATAGTTCCCGAGATGCTCGAGTTCATGGATAAGAAAACAACGAAGGTCGCGACGGAGTATGTTGGCATAGGCAACTTGCCCGAGGGGAACTTCATGCTGGTGGACTACGGAGGCAGCAAGGAATCAGTGAACCCGGCTATGGAGAGAATTGTTGAAGTCTGTAAGAAGGAGAATCCCAAGCATATTGAACAAATCTACGAACATCAAGCGGATTACCGAATGAAACTCATACAGGCTAGGAAAGCTGCGCTACCCGCCTTAGCCAAACTAAGACCCTGTCTCATTTTGGAGGATTGCACAGTCCCACTGACCAAACTCCCCGAGGCGGCTGTCAAAATCGAAGAAATTCCGAAAGTACTCAATGTTGAAGGATTTGAACTGGGAAACTTCGGTCACATAGGGGATGGGAACATGCATCCGACGTTCGTATTCAACGATGAAAACCCTAAGGAGATGTCGGCTTTCGAGAAAGGTCTCGACATGCTGTACAAGGACATAGTCCTCCCACTTGGAGGAAGTGTGACCGCCGAACATGGAATAGGTTTGGCCAAAGCTAAGTATCTTCCACTTGAGATAGAACCGAGAACACTGCAACTTATGAGAGAGATAAAGAAAACGTTCGACCCGTATCTGATACTGAATCCCGGAAAAGGAAAGGGTGGACCATATCCTCTGGAGGCTGCTTAACAGTGAATACGATGAAAGAATACGAAATTCAAGAATATCGTGCAGACGTTCATAAGTGCATAAGATGCGGATTCTGCGTCAACTGGTGCCCAGGAGGCTTCAGCAGCTGGGAATCATACACGCCTCGCGGAAGAATGCAGACAATCAGAGGACTATTGGAAAAGAAGCTTGAACCGAGCAGCAACATAAGCGATGCAATGTACAAGTGTGTGCAGTGTGCTTACTGCACGTGGCGTTGCCCTGCCGGTGTGAGATGTGCTGACGCGATAAAAGCCGCAAGAGCTTACTTGGTCCAAAAGAAACTGAATCCGGAAGTGGTTGACACCCTCGAATCTACGATAAGAGACAACAGGAACATCTACGCTCTCCCAACAGAAGCTCGCACAGAATGGATAGACTACTTTGATCTCAAAGATAAAGTGAAGATTGGTGGAAAAGCTGACGTAGTCTACTTCGCCGGATGTGTAGCTTCACTTTTCGGAAGAGCTCTGAGTGTCTCCGCTGCAACATCCCTCATCCTGAACAAACTCAATGTAAATTGGACGTACTTGGGCTCTCAAGAATACTGTTGCGGAAACCCACTTTTCCAAACTGGAAAACTCGAGCATGCAGAAGAACTTGCAAAACTAAACAGAAAGACAATACAAGAGACAGGGGCGAAGACGGTTCTCACCGCATGTCCTGGTTGCTACCGTGTGTTCGTACACGAATACCCCAGACTAATTGGAGATTTAGGAGTAGAAGTACTGCATATATCACAATTCCTGGAAAAAAGGATCGACGAAGGAAAGCTGAAGTTCAGCGAAAAGATCGAGAAGATCATTGCCTACCATGATCCCTGCGAGCTTGGCCGTCACGTAGGTGTGTACGAGCCACCACGCAAAGTCCTGAGTAGCATTCCAGGAGTGAAACTGGTCGAGTTCCAACACAACAGAAACCTGGCGCAATGCTGCGGAGCAGGCGGAGTCGTGAAGGGAACAAACCCTCAATGGGCACTTGAGCTCGGCAGAGAGAAACTAGAACAGGCTCATGACATCGGAGCCGAAATGGTTGCATCCACATGCGCTTCTTGCAAACTCAACATACTAGATTCGATAGCGGAGAGCGAGGACACTCTGGAAGCAATGGATCTGACTGAACTCGTAGCCAAAGCTATGGGTTTGCCGATCTAACCTTGGAGGACGTTAATTGAAATCTGAGGGAAGATACAAGAAGTACGGAATGAGAAAACTCCCATCCGTATTCGCAGCTTTCCTACTCGCAGCAGGATCATTCGGGATTCTCGTGACGAGAAGCATCGTCGAGGTATTTCTCTGTGCAGAACTCATTTCTATTGCACTGTTCTACATCTTCTTCACAGCAATAATTCCGGTCGTGTTTCCCAAGAGGAAAGATGCTGAAGCCATTTTCATAGGGGGAGCGGGCAAGCCTCCCTACGTTTCTTCGAGTGAATTGTTCTCACCACACCTTACTTTCATTCCTGGGAAGGCCGCTGAAGAAGAAAAGCACAAGACCGTCCCGACCGCCACATAGAGGTGTCAAGAATGAGTCTAAGCGATCAAGTTCGAGCCGAAGTAAAGAACATGCTAGGCGAACAAGCTGCGAACGAAACGGTTCTTCTGAACAATCGATTCAACTACCAAGTTTCATCTGACAGAATTGCAGATGTTGCCCAGTACCTCAGGAACTCGGTCAAAGCAAGGCTGGCACATGTATCAGTCATAGACGTGGGTGTGGAAGGATTTGACGTCGTGTATCACTACGCGCTTGATCACCTACAGAGACATCTCCACTTGAACTTCAAAACAAGAGTATCCAGGGATAACCCGGAACTTCCATCACTCGCCAAGACAACTGAGGAAGCCATATGGCCTGAAAGAGAAATGATGGATTTCACCAGAGTCAAGTTCAATGGAAACCCCATTAAAGAACACTTGTGGCTTCCATATGAATGGCCAAATCTTGCTGAAAGCAACAGCGAAAAAAAGGATGAAGATCAGAAAGCGATTACTGTATCTCAAAACCCGATGGAAGCACAACAATCCCTGTTGCTCCTTGGGCCGTATCACCCCTCTCTAATAGAAAGCGTCTATTGGAGATTGAAAGTTGATGGTGAAGAGATACTGGACGCGGAGATAAAACTTGGATGGAATCACCGAGGCATACTCAAACTTTTCGAAGATAAGAATTACAAGAGAGCTTTAACGCTCGCCGAGAGAATATGCGGCATCTGCCACATCTCCCACACGTCCGCCTACACGAACGCCGTCGAACAAATCGCCGGAGTAGACCTTCCACCAAGAGCACGTTACCTAAAGACACTACTAAATGAGTTTGAGCGGATACACAGCCATCTGTTGTGGTTTGCAGTGGGAGCGGACCTGATAGGCTTCAAAACCGTCTTCATGTTGGCATTCAAGCTTAGAGAAGACGTCATGGACATTTTTGAGAAGATATCCGGTCACCGGAGAACAACCAACTGTATACAGATCGGAGGAATCAGATTTGACATCTCCGACGAGGACCTTACACACATCGAGAGAAGAGTAAGGCACCTCGAGAAGAAAACAAGAGAGATGCTTCAATGGGCACAAGACCATCCAGTTGTGAGAAAAAGGCTGCAAGACATAGGAGTTCTCCCACTTGAAACGGTCATGAAACTAGGCGGAGTTGGGCCTACGGCACGAGGAAGCAATTACAAGGTAGACGTACGATGGTCTGATCCATTTGGGGCATATGGAGAAGAATACACGACATGGGACGTCGTGCTCGACAGCGGAAAGGACTGCTGGGCAAGAACCGTCGTACGACTAAAGGAATTGCTCGTTTCTTATGACATTTGTTATCAATGCATCGACTATCTGAAGAAGAAGCCGGGGCCATACCTTCTAGAAATGAGCAATATTCCAGCTGGCGAAGGACTTGGAAAGAACGAGGCCCCGAGAGGTGAACTCATGTACTATATTATCTCGGACGGGACAAACGTACCATCCTCCGTGAGAGTAAGAACACCAAGTTACCGCAATAACTCGCTACTACCCGAAATGTTGAGAGGTTACTCAGTAGGCGATGCTCCAATTATCATAGGTAGTATCGACCCTTGTATGTCATGCACCGATAGGTTGGCCCGAATTGAGGACGTCAAAACCAGCAGAGTATCGACACTATCACTGAAAGAAATTGCGAGGAGAAGCAACAAGAATGGCAAGCTACTATCCAATTAGCTGGACAATAATAGGGTTAGTCTTACTTCCCTTAGTTGCCTTTGCACTCAGTGTAGTTTTCGCGTACGAACTGAGAAAAATTGCAGCTCGCCTTCAGGGAAGGCGGGGACCATATTTTATTGTTCCTAAAGAGGTCCGCTCCGTTCTAGGAGTAAGCAGATTGCTGCAACCTATGTACGATATACTGAAGTTGCTTTACAAGGAAAGTAGAGTCCCTACCACTTCCAACAAGATCTTGTTTGCATCTGCACCCTACATCGCTCTTGCCAGTCTGATAGCAACTCTATACTTTGTTCCCATAGCAGGATTCACAGTATTTGGCCAATTCGAATTCAGCATAGTCGTGATATCATATCTCCTACTTATGATACCTCTTGCCCTGACAGTGGGCGGATCTTCAAGTTCTTCACCCTGGGGAGCAATAGGAGCTCAACGAGAAGCGGAGTTAACCCTAGCATACGAAGTTCCCCAAATCCTTGGAATCTTTGCACTAGCCATCACAGCAAACACACTCTCAATCTCAAGCCTAGTCCAATTCCAAAACCAGAGAATCCCGTTCATCATTCTTAATCCATTTGCAGCTCTCGCCGTATTCATTTCACTAATGGGAAAACTACAGATAAAACCATTTGACATATCAGAAGCTGAGGTCGAGATCGTCGCCGGGCCATTGACAGAATACAGTGGCAGGCTACTTGGCATTCTCGAGATCATGAAAACACTGCTCACTTTCCTTGTTCCAGCACTCTTCATCGACCTTTTCCTAGGTGGCGCAATCATGGGAACAAGCGCAATTCAAAATCCCGCGGTATCAGCCGTCCTATTCTTCGTCGAAGGTGCGATAATAGTGCTAGTTGCAGCGATCATACACGTCTTCAGTCCAAGGTTCAGAGTTGACCAGGCTTTCAGATGGTTCATCACAGTTCCCCTTATCATGGGCATAATCGCAATAGTCTGGGCCTATGCGATCAAGCTACTCGGAGTTGTGTAGATCAAGAGAAAAGAGGAAGCAAAAATTGGCGGCAAAATGAAACTCCTGGAAGAAGTAACTCGGAATCTATCGAAATGTGTGACGATAGATTACCCCGGCGGAACCTGGCCGGGAACCAAGTTCAGCCAGATAGTCCCTAACGGAAGAGGAAAACACGAATTCGACAAGGATAAGTGCACAGGTTGCCAAGCGTGTCGCAACGTCTGCCCCAACTACACAATAAACGTGACAGATAATGAGGACAAGAGAAAAGTTGCGGTGTTCTTAGGACGATGTGCCTTCTGCGGTAGATGCATGTTCGACTGCCCCGAAGAAGCCATCAAGTTGACTCCACAATATGAGTTCGCGAGCACATCACGCGACAACTTGTATGTGGAGAACACTGTTGAACGATCCAAGTGCAAGAATTGTGGCCAATATATGTTTCCCGATAAACAGCTGAAAAGAGCCAGAGAGCGCATTCTAGCTGAAATCGATGATAGAGTGAGAAAAGTGTTTGAAAAAGATATAGTAACGTACCTTGACTATTGCTCGGATTGCAGGAAGAAACTCAGCTATGTAATGAATACTCACACCCGAAAGTACTACTGAAGAGAGATGAAACCTTGAATCTAAAGCAGAAAAGCAGATTGTACTCCCCGTGGATATTTCACGCTCACTGTGGCGGATGCAACAACTGTGACATTGAAGTTGCAGCCGTTCTCGCTCCTAGATTCGACGTAGAGAGAATTGGAATTCAACTCAAGAATAACCCACGCCACGCAGACATTATACTGGTAACGGGACCGGTTCCCAAACATTCCGCACCATTCCTGAAGAGAATCTACGACCAGACCCCAAACCCTAAAGTTGTGATGGCGGTAGGCGGTCTGCGCTATCGATTGCGGCCCGTATCAGCGTGATGATGGAAAAGAAAACTATGCACTCGCAGGTCCGACGGACAAGGTGATACCTGTCGATGTGTATGTTCCAGGATGCCCACCCAAGCCAGAGTCAATACTACACGGTGCAGTCCTGGCAGTGAGTAAGTTAGCCGAAAAGAAATAGGAGGAGCAGAACAATGGAAAAACCACTGAGACCCACCATAAAAGAGACTGAGAGGAAGAGCCCAACCAAAGTTCTTGTATATGATCCCCAGCTCTGCACAGGCTGCACATATTGCATGACCGCATGTTCATACAAACACTATGGAATCGCGAGCTTCGAAAAAACTTACATCAAGATTCTTGATGATCCAAACAAAGCTTTCACCTTTATAGGAGCTCACTGCGCACATTGTGAGACAGCAGCTTGCGTGGCGGCTTGCCCAACCGGAGCAATGTACACTGAAGAAAAAACTGGAATTGTACGGGTCAATGCAATGCTTTGCGTAATGTGCAGAAACTGCCAAGCAGCATGCCCAATTTCACATCCATTCTATGATGAAGATCTCCATCAAGCGGTCAAGTGTGATCAATGCGACGGACACCCGATGTGTGTGCAGCAGTGCCCAACGGCCGCGATAACCTACGAGGACAGAATAGAATCTAGGAAGAAATACGGGGTGATAGAAAATGACTGAGAACGAAGTTCCGCTCTATCCACTGGAAAAAACTCTCAAACCACCCTTACCGGCTACGATGGGAGGAATAGTCAAGAACCAATATGAAAGTGGACAGGTGCAAGAGCTAGTCGACTACTTCATTGAGGAACGCGTAAGGATTGGACTGGAGGACAAACCTCCAACCGCATACAAGTTCCCTGAACCAATAGCAGAATTGAGAAAGATAGTCGACGATACCCCACTTGCAAAGAAGGCCAATGAAGTTGCAAAGTTCGGAGGACAACCGGTGAAAGTGCTTCCATGCTAGCCCAGAATAAACGTTATTCACTTTTTCTAGGATGCACGATACCTGCATCGCAGATATTCGTTGAGAAGGCAATACGGCTAATTGGAAAGAAACTAGGTATCGAACTTTTTGACGTAGAGGGCGCCACGTGCTGTCCGGAGCCCGAGATCTCCAAGACCGTGAGCTACGACGCTTGGCTTCGCGTAGCCGCCAGAAACCTCTCCATAGCTGAACAAAAGACGAACACCATGTGCCTGATCTGTAGTGGTTGCTACGCTACGTTCTCAAAAGCCAACAAAGCTCTCACTAGTCCGGACACATTAAGGGAGATAAACAATAAACTAGGACTAGTTAACAGAAGCTACAACCATCACGTTGAAGTCATCAACGTAATTGAACTCTTGCATGACGATGTAGGCATAGACAAGTTGAGAAGCAATTTCGTAAAACGCTTGGACAAAGTCAGAATTGCCACACATCCAGGCTGCAGAATACTTCACGAGAAGAACCTCGTTGAAAAGATGAACAAGCTAATCACAGCTACTGGCGCATCTGTAATCGACTGGGCAGCACAGCCGATGTGCTGTGGAGTGCCTTCGATGTACAATGACCCTGATTTTGCACTCAACGAGAGAGCAAAGCGGAAGGTTGAGGGTGTTAGAAGCGCAGGACCTGACTGTCTGGTACTCGTCTGCCCAGCGTGTTATGACATGCTTGAGAAAGCTGAGATTTCTTTCCTGGACCCGGAACAGTTGATACCCATCGTCAACTTGGTGGAACTGGTCGCCTTAGCGATGGGGTTCACGCCTGAAGAAATCGGCATGGATCTGCATCGGATACAATTGTCACCGCTGCTCGAAAAGATATCTTGACCAGTTCTTCTTCACATATCTAGGTGCCAATGATAGATGTACCAAGCATTTCAAGCAAATTGTGATCTAGACTCATTATTCCGAAGAAGAGTCCTAGTCCTAGCACAAGTAGCATAACATCTAGCACAACTATTGGCACCAATGTCAGAGCATTTCCTTCAGCGACGGTCGGGGCTAAAGCAGGATTCCTTCTGAAGAAGACTCTATGAAAAGTCATGAGGTAAAATATCAGAGTGATCGCTGTGGCAATGAAGAGAGAAAAAGTCAATGCATTCAATTGTCCATTGAAGAACTCTACGTATAGTTCAAATATGGTCCGATATCCGAGCAATGGTGGTATCGAAGATAGGCTCAAGCCTCCAAGGATGAAGGAAAACGTTGTCAATGGCATCTTGCGAGCCAAACCTCCTAGCTTGTTCAGATCTCTAGTTCCTACGGAATGGACCACGTTTCCCGCAGACAAGAAGAGAAGTGACTTTGCGATTGCATGACTGAGTATGTGTATCAGAGCTGCGCTGAGCACTATTGTAACGGAGAATTGAGGTTGTCCTGCCACTCCTACAAGTAAGAAGATGATTCCTACCTCACTTATGGTTGAGTAAGCCAGAACACGTTTCAAGTCATGTCTGAATCCAAACAGTGGAATCTTAACCCCAAGTACTTCCAGAGTTGCGCATATGGCTCCAATCAGGGCTGAAGCCACCCCCAGAACTAGGATTGTGCTGCTTATGGCATATTCAGACAAGGCAATCGGCGCGATCGATCTTATCATGGCAAAAGCTGCGCATTGAACCAATATGCCTGATAGGAGAGCGCTGACTGGTGTTGGAGCTTCTGAGTGAGCCCTTGGCAGCCATACGAGCCCAAATGGGATTATGCCTGCCTTTACGGAAAAACCAATCATGAACAACGCGGAAACAATCATTTTCGTTTCTGCATTCATCTGAATCATTCTTGGGTCAGATACTAGCACAGTTCCGGAAGAAGTGTAAGCGACAAATATGCCAATCAAAACGAAAAGGGCACCTATGATGCTCAAAATGATGTACACAACAGCAGCTGAGATCGCGTTTCTAGTTCTGCTGAACAGAATAAGGACGCCCCCAGCTGCCGTGGAGAGTTCGAGGAACGCGAACATTGTAATGAGATTGAAGCTGAGGGTCAACCCTGTCATAGATCCAATGAATATCAGAAGGATCATGTGGAAGAATTCGGCGCTCTCATCCTCTCTCATTTCATGGATCGCATATATGGCGGCCAGGAATCCTACTAGGAGCGTGATCTCGGCTACGAAAAGGCCTGCGGCGTTGGCGGTGATCGGCCCGTAGGAAAACGTGTTGCCGGATACTGCCAGGCCAAGTAGGTAAGTCGTGATGCAGAGTGTGGTCAACAGGGATAGCGATATGACAAGATCTCTTGCCTTTTTCGAAAATAGCCCAGCTGCAAATGATGCGGCCGCTCCGCAAATCGGTATAAGTGTGGGGAATATTCCAAGGATTTCATTCAATTGTGTTTATCCCCCTTGTCTTAAGTCCTGTTGATTGCGAATGCTCGAGCAGCGTCTAGGCCGACATGATTCACGTCCGTTTCTTCATGAAGTCTTCAATCTTGTCGAACGCTTCGTTCAGTATCGTTTCTTGTGGAAGGAATACGACTCTGAAATGGTCTTTTCCATATACAGGGTCGAACCCTGATCCATGTACCACGAGAACACCGGTTTCATTCAGAAGGTCTGTAACGTAGTCAGAATCGTTCTTCCATTTTGTCATGGATTCGATCTTTGGAAATATGTAGAACGCTCCGGGCGGTTTGGCAGCTGAAAGCCCTGGGATCTCGTTTAGACGTTTCCACGAAAGGTCACGTCGCTTTCTCAACTTTGATACCATCTCTGGAATGTGCCCTTGAGGTCCTGTAAGTGCCTCCACTGCGGCCTTTTGTACCGGAGTACTCGCGCAAAGTCTCACACGAGAGAGTCTGTTGATTCCGTCCCAGACTGACTCGAGTTTTCCTTCGAAGTCTCTCATGTAAATGTATCCTAGGCGCCATCCGGTCATCAGATAGGTCTTAGAAAACCCATTCAAACCGAATATTGGAACGTCCTTAACCAACGATGCTGCTCCTTGGAAAGATCCATCGTAAACGATTCCATCGTAGATCTCGTCCGCGACCACCGGCAAATCATGAGAAGCCGCTATTTCTAGCATCTTGGTGAGATCGCTTCTTGAGTACATAGCCCCGCAAGGATTGTTTGGATTTATTATAACAACAAGTTTCGTCCGCTCAGTAATCTTCTTTTCAAAATCCTCGATGTCCGGAGTCCATCCTTTGCTTTCGACAGTCCGGTAGGTTACAGGTTTTCCATCAAAGAACTTAACATAAGATATGTATGGTGGGTAACAGGGGCCAGGCAGTAAGACTTCGTCGCCCGGATTCACTATTGAGCCTGCCAAAAAGAGAATTGCTTCTGATTCTCCAGTCGTGACCACGATGTCGTTTGCATCTATTTCAACTCCGTTGACCCGTTTCTCCTTCGCAGCAATCGCTTGCCTCAAATCCGGGATACCGTTTGACGGAGAGTAGTAGTTGTGGCCTTCCCTAACAGCCTTCTCTAACGCTTGTTTGATATGAAGAGGCGTGTCAAAATCGTATTTACCTGGGTCACCAATGTTGAGGTAGAGAATCTTCTTTCCTTTCTTTTCAAGTACATTTGCTTTGAGGATCACGTCCCGAATCGCGTACTCTACTCCCTTAGCTCGTGCCGTGACTTCGATCATTACTTATCAACTGCCAGATATTGGCCGAACGTAGGTGTATATTCGTAGATAAAGATTTGTCCAGCAGCTTCGAAGAATCCGCAGAAGGATATGTGCGAGTATACTAGCGCCGAGGTCTAGCTTCTTTCTTTCGAACCCTTCTTTGGTATACATACATGCCAAGAGTGATGGCGAGAATTACTATCACTGCGGAAAGCATGAGTGGTTCCTCAAGCCCCGTTTCGTTTATGGTTATTATGTTGCCGTCAATAGCTGCAAACGTTGGTCCGATTATCTCTGAAGAGACTTCAATCATAGAATAGTAGGTTCTTGTTGCATTTGGTTCTTCAACAGTCGCTCTGAGATCAAGGAGTTTCTCTGCAGGGAAGAACCACACCGTCTCCTGTTTCTCTAGATTCATGGTCATGTTCCACGATGCCAGTGGTTTCGAAAGAATAGAGAAATCAAGTAGAGTCGCGTTTCCAGCTATACTAGCCGCTGTCGGACCGAATACTGGGTTTGTCTCGTTCAAGTAGAATCGTGCCGATGAGCTGTTAGCGTAGGAAAGTATTATTGGTTCGACGTATGCCTTTCCAACCATGTTATATGAAACGCCTTGACTCGCAAGGTCGTCAGGCACATCGAATGATTTCCAGACACAATCTGCTTTGGCGATGTTTCCAGAAACTGATGTAATATTACTCGTCTTGAATGTGGCAGTTACGTTCAACATGGTCTGGCTCATGGTTATTCTGATTGCAAGATCAGAAACGACGGCACCGTTCAGTTTAGCCTTGATCGCTCTGTCCAGGGCTTCTTTGGCGATGCCCAAATCTTGGCCTGTTACAGTGACTGTCCGGTCCTGAAGTTTTGTGAAGTTCTGGTGCAGCGACGAGGCAATCGTAACACTCGCCGCACGATTCCGAAGCTCAAAGGTCAGCTTTGAAGCAATCGTGGGATGAATCAAGCAAGGAAGAACCACCAAGATCAATAGCAGGAAAGGTAGAGCCTTCAACTTAGAGTCTCCATGTCTGTCGCATTTTAAGAGTCATCAGATTGTCTTTGTTTCCGATAAATATCCTGCGGTTTCAAATCTCCTGTTTCAGATGGTTCAGTCAGGTTTTTCCAAAGATGCCGATGATCTGGTCTGCAATCATGGTGCTTTCAAGTCTCTGGGACTCTTGGGTCTGGGCGCCTATGTGGCATGTGCATACGCTGATTCCTTTCGGAAGATTCACGATTTCTTTTTCCCAATCGTCCTTGGGAGGTTCACTGTGATAAACGTCAAGTCCAGCTCCGCCCAGTCTTCCGCTTTTCAGTGTCTTCAAGAGAGCTTTCCCATCTACTATATCCGCTCTTGATGTGTTGACGAGGATCGCATGGTTCTTCATGAGTGAGAGCATTTTCTCATCGATGAGGTGATGCGTGCTTGGGAGATATGGCACATGTATCGTAATTATATCGGATCTCTTGAGTAAATCTTCAAGTTTCTCAGCTATTTCAAATCCAACCTGGGCAGCCTTGTCCTTCATGTCTATGACATCGTATCCAATCACACTGGCACCGAAACCGTTCTTAACTGTGCTGGCAACGGCAAGTCCTATCCTCCCTGCAGCGCCCACAACGCCAACCGTCTTGCCACGCATCTCCCTGCCAAGCAGTTGAGTCTTTATCCATTTTCCCTCTTTCATTGTCTTGTCAGA
This sequence comes from Candidatus Bathyarchaeota archaeon, assembly GCA_963760485.1. GTDB lineage: Archaea > Thermoproteota > Bathyarchaeia > 40CM-2-53-6 > CAVXDP01 > CAVXDP01. The sequence goes on from CAVXDP010000010.1 coordinate 43,197, forward strand.
ATAGCTTATTTGACGTAGAACTGCGAGCATGAGGCTGACCGCAAGTTCTGCAACACTTGTTGCAGGTGCGGCAGGAGTCGAGACGATTTGTATCTTCTTTTCTTTCGCGGCTTGAAGATCGATATTATCTAGGCCTACTCCCGACCTCGCGATCACCTTCAGCTTCGTGGCAGCTTGCACAATCTCTCGTGTGACTTTCGTACGACCACGAACAATAATGCCATCGTATGAGGAGATCCTTTCCTTGAGTTCTACCGGGGTGATCTGAGGGAATTCATCCACTTGATATCCCGCATCTCGAAGCATCTTGATGCCATCAGGTTCCACGGGATCGCAAACAATTATTTTCGCAATCAAATCAGCCTACCTTCAATCTAATATGATACGGGTCCGTCTGTTGCCGCAAAAGACCTATAACCCTTTCTCTAAGTCGACTTCACAGACCGAAGCAGATTCCCACGAGAAAACAACAAGTAAGGAATGCCGAGACTACTTGTTAACATCAACAAGCACAGAGGAATTGAAGTCACGCTCGTAAACCATCCTACTCCTGCGAAGACCACAAGAAGCGCGCTCTCTATAATAGACATCCGAATCAGCATATTGCACAGATTCTGTCTCTGGATCGTAAGAGTTGCCATGCACGCAACTGAAATGGGTACTGCATAGATCAGCTGCCGAAAGATTAGGTAAGACATTAGGAAAGCTGCAGCCGCGACCAATACAAATGCCAGGAGCGATCTGCCCTTGCAATTACAAGTACTCGGGCGGCTTTCTATTTTGACTTCGAGGTACGCAACCATCGCTGCGAAAACTACACCTAGGGCAATGAGGTAAACCAGCGCAGATGCCACTTCTCCGATATCGTATATCGTGAGAGATGAAAAAAGCGTGTAGAAACCAAGTCCAAATCTCGCAAGTCTACTACTCTGCGACCACGTAGCAGGCAGCTGCTGGTACCATTGATGCAAGAAGTAGTGGTTCCAAGTACAAATTCGTCTTCCATACCTATGTTCCTTGAGTGCGTCAAGTGTTACAATGCTGGACACTTGAATATTTCTGATTTGACCTACTTTTCCAATACCCAATGCTATTATCCACCCAAAGTACTAATCTCTGGTAAATCATCGCATTTTGAATAGAATTTGGATGTGAAGAACCTGGCAAAAGACAAACGATTACAGTCTGCAGACAAGCCTTGGCTCAAGTGGAAGCATATAACGAAGCTCGACCCCGATCGAGACAATCCACCCGAACTGGTCAGAACAGTACTTGAGAGTGGAACGGATGCTTTGATGATCAGCGGGACTCAAGGTATCACGCCGAAGAAAGTCGAAAGGCTCTTGGATGCAGTTAGAGGCCACGATATCCCTATTATATTGGAACCAGTAAGATCCGAAGCAGTCACTTTCGATGTCAACTATCTCTTCGTTCCCGCAGTGGTGAACTCGCTTGACAGATGGTGGCTTATTGGAGCGCACATCGATTGGCTAATGAAACTTCAAAGAATGTCTAGAATTGTTCCGTGGAAAAAGATCGTCCCCGAGGCCTACATAGTGCTCAATCCAATGTCTGCGGTTGCGAAAGTGACTAAGTGTGATACGGATCTATCAATGAATGAAGTGCAGGCGTATGCTATGTTTGCAGACAGTTTTCTCAGATTCCCCATAGTGTACGTTGAGTACAGCGGCACGTTCGGAGATCCGAAAATTGTTGAACGTGTCCGCAAGAGCTTGAGACAGGCAAAACTGTTCTACGGCGGCGGAATAGACTCAAGGAAGAAGGCAGAGAAGATGGCGCGTTACGCCACTATCATTGTGGGTAACGTTCTCTACAAGGACCCAGACAGATTCCTAGAGACAGTTCTCTGATCGGTCGATTTACGAAAGCAAGATTGCTTAATACCTTATTTGAATCTATGATAATCTATGTCAATCGCAGGCTATTCTGACTACCAGAGAAGAGAGTTTTGCAAGGACGTAAAATGTCTGGTACAACTCGAACTCAACTCCTTGGGCGAACACTCGAAACAATATGAAAGTGTACGGGAAATCTGTCAAACAAGCTGCAGATATACCACTTGGCAGTTTCATCATTGGCTCATCGAGAAAGGTTATCTAATCGTTAGACGAGAGAAACAGAGGTTGTAGAATACTGTCATATTTGCAGGTGAGGTGGGCTATTTGGATTGGGGGATGAAGAACCGAATCTCGCGAATAATAAGACCTAACACTGGTCACACTGTCATGTTGGCGGTCGACCACGGATACTTCCTAGGGCCTACTAGCGGACTTGAGGTTCCGAGCAAGGCGATAGGGCCACTCTTACCCTACGCTGATTCTCTGATGCTTACACGAGGCGTTCTACGAACGTCCGTTGATTCAACGACTTCTACTCCGATTGTTCTTAGGGTCTCAGGCGGTACTAGCATTCTTGGGACTCTGTCTAACGAAGAGATTACGACCACGATGAAAGATGCTATTCGCCTTAACGTTGCTGGGTTGGCTTTGTCGATCTTCGTGGGTTCAGAGCATGAGAAACAGACTCTGATAAATCTCGCAAATTTGGTGAGCGAGGGCGAAGAATATGGGGTTCCCGTCTTGGCAGTCACCGCGGTTGGCAAGGAAATGAACCGGGACGCTCGCTATCTAAGTCTGTGCTGTCGTATTGCAGCTGAACTGGGCGCACATATAGTCAAAACGTACTTCTGCGAGGGTTTTGAGAAGGTTGTGGAAGGATGCCCAGTTCCCATAGTAATTGCTGGAGGAAAGAAATTGTCGGAGCAAGAGGCACTTCAACTCACCTACAATGCTATTCACGCAGGTGCTCTGGGTGTAGACATGGGCAGGAACATCTTCCAGTCAGAACATCCTGTGGCGATGATCAAAGCAGTTCGATCTATCGTCCATGAGAAAACGTCTGCAGAAGAGGCATTCAAACTATTCAATAACATCAAGGCTGGAAAGCAGAAGTAACCTGGAAATCCCCATGCGTGTAGCAACATACTACAGCAATAATGACGTAAGGTTAGAGAACATACCGAAACCGAAGATCGGGCCGCACGAACTCCTTGTAAGGGTCTTAGCCAGCGGCATCTGTGGAAGTGACGTGCTGGAATGGTACAGAATCAAGAGAGCGCCACTTGTTCTAGGACATGAAATATCAGGAGAGATCGCTGAACTCGGAGATGACGTTCAAGGATTCGCGGTTGGAGATAGAGTCTTTGTGTCTCATCACGTTCCATGCAACAAATGCCAGTATTGCATGAGCGGCCACCACACGGCATGTGAAACGCTTCACACAACCAACTACGATCCCGGGGGATTTTCAGAGTATGTTCGGGTTCCAAGAATAAACGTCGAAAGGGGAACCTATCGATTGCCTGGCGAATTGTCCTACGAAGATGCAACGTTCATTGAACCTTTGGGATGCGCTATCCGAGGTCAGCGCCTCGCAGGTATAGAACCGCAACATATGATACTAGTTCTCGGATGTGGTGTTGCAGGGCTTCTACACATACAACTTGCGAAAGCGCGCAATGCCAGGCACATCATTGCAACAGACGTCAACGAGCACCGCCTTGAAACAGCAAAAAAGCTCGGAGCCGATGTCGTGATAAACGCAAACGACTACCTGCCATCTACACTGCGAGAGGCAAACGAAGGTCGATTGGCCGACAGAATAGTGGTTTGCACAGGTGCTGTCTCGGCAACTACTCAGGCATTTCGAAGCGTTGACAGAGGAGGAACGATTCTTCTCTTTGCTGTACCTTCACCTGAAAAACAGGTTTCTGTACCGATGACTGACTTCTGGCGAAACGAGATAACGATGATGACTTCATATGGAGCAGCCCCGAATGACCTCGTTGAATCACTGAAGCTCCTCAGCTCCAACAAAATCAATGTACATCAAATGATTACACACAGGCTCGGTTTGGCTGAGACAGGACTTGGGTTTCACCTTGTAGCAAATGCGGCAGAGTCTCTCAAGGTGATAATTGAACCGCAAAGATAAAGTTTTTACCTTTTTTGTTCAGCGCCTCAAGACTTAAAAGTGGATTATTCTGATTAGGACGCTCAGATTCAAAGGGCAGGAATAGAATTGGACGCTTATATTGAGAAGGTTTACAACAGCCTGGTTGAGAAGGATCCTGAACAGAAAGTCTTCCATCAGGCCGCATACGAAGTCCTAGCGTCTCTTGAACCCGCCATAAAGAAGTTCCCTCAGTACAAGGAGAACGCAGTCCTCGAGAGGCTGGTTGAGCCTGAAAGAATAATCCAATTCCGCATACCATGGAAAGACAAAGACGGCAAGATCCGTGTAAACAGAGGATTCAGAGTCCAGTACAACTCGGCCATAGGCCCCTACAAAGGCGGCTTAAGGTTCCACCCAACTGTCAACCTAGGCATCCTCAAATTCCTAGGTTTTGAACAGATCTTCAAAAACAGTCTGACAGGCCTCCCGATGGGCGGCGGAAAAGGCGGTTCCGACTTTGACCCCAAGGGCAAGACCGATGCTGAGGTTGAGAATTTCTGCTACAGTTTCATGAACGAGCTCTACAGACACATTGGGCAGTTTATCGATGTTCCAGCTGGAGACATTGGCGTTGGTGGCCGCGAGATAGGCTACATGTACGGAGCTTACAAGAAGATAACTAACAACCACGGGACATGCACACTTACAGGTAAAGGCCTTACATTCGGTGGCTCTCTAATCCGAACGGAAGCAACAGGCTACGGACTAGTCTATTTCGTCGAAGAGATGCTTAAGACAAAGAAAACTGACATGAAACGTAAGATCGTTACAATCTCAGGCTCAGGCAACGTTGCCCAGTATGCTGCTGAGAAATGTATCAAATTAAATGCGAAGGCAGTCACGTTAAGCGATTCAAACGGCTGGATACACGATCCAGACGGCATTGACGAGAAGAAATTGCAGTATGTGTTGGACCTAAAGAATGCTAGAAGAGGACGAATCAAAGAGTACGCTGACAAGTACAAGGCGACATATCATACCAGTGGCAGGCCATGGGAAATCAAATGTGATGTTGCCCTGCCGTGTGCTACCCAGAACGAGCTGGATGGAAAAGATGCAAAGACACTCGTTGACAACGGTGTCATGGCGGTCGGTGAAGGAGCAAACATGCCAAGCACATTGGAGGCTTTTGAGATCTTCCGAAAGGCCAAAGTACTTTATGGCCCCGCTAAGGCAGCAAATGCAGGGGGTGTAGCTACCTCAGGACTAGAAATGGCTCAGAACAGCCAACGCTACTTCTGGACCAGAGAGGAAGTCGATGCCAAACTTCATCAAATCATGGTCGACATCCACAAGAACGCCTACAACACCGCTAGAATGTTTGATCAATCGGGCAATTACGTACTCGGCGCAAACATTGCGGGCTTCTTGAAAGTGGCCGACGCGATGATATCACAAGGCTATTCCGCGTGAAAAGATACGCAGGCCCTTTCAAAAAAGGGTCTGCAATACCATTCTTTTCTTTCGATTTTTTTTGTTTTCGTTTTTAACGTTTAGAGTGCTTCTTTCCGCGACCACGGCCCCTAGCTGTGGCTCTTGAAGGACGAGTGCCGTATATTGGAATTGGACTTACAACTATGGTCTCTGTACTTTCGACTCCGCGTATCTTGCGTATCTTGTTGAACACAATCTCGTTCAATTCTTCAACTGATCGAACATTGACCTTAAACAATATGTCGCAGAAGCCATAGGTCCAGTCGGCTTCCATGATTCCGTCGATTTTCACCATTTCCTGAGCGACATCACTGTCCATCTTTGGTTGACATTTCACGCATACATACGCCATCATGATTATTGACCTCTCTAACTATTCTATGTGTGTTCGCAAATAAAAACTGGTGTCTAACTTGCAGGTTTGAAACGGGGCTTCAGTTTTTCCAAGGTTGACGGCAACGTTGTATACTCCATCTCTTCCGGACCTAATCGTGCAGGCATGAATTCTCCATGTCGTCTGATGTAATCTGAAACATCTCCTGCGACTTTGCGAGCTCTGTCGAATGCCACATCTGCGAACAGATCAGAAGGTTCGTTGTCTTTCTCGCCGACAAGCTGCCCATTGGTAATATTGAATCCCAAAGCGACTATTCTTGGTGGACCATCGAAGTATGTACATCTAGCGTCATTTAGCCCCACGGGCATCAGTGGACCTATGTGGGATCCCCGCGCAAAACCCGCGACAAGATGAGGAAATCCAAACGGTACCAGTGCCTCTCCAACCGCTGGTAGTCCATGTTGGCATCTCACAAGCATACAAGGATCGTCTTTTCCGACATATCTACCTGATATCAAACTCAATCGAGTTGTGCTAGCCACGGCCCCTAGTAGTTTGTCCTTTGTTCGATACACTCTTTCAATTACGTATCTGCTGGTTGTACCGATAAGTGCTATTAGATCATACAACTCTGCTGGACACGCCAGATCAACGGTCTTGTTCTCCACAACATCCATTACTCGGTAGGTGAATCCATCATGCATCGCCGAATCTATTACTAGACCAGCACATGACATTGGATCTGCAAATATGTTGTACAGTGGAAGATTGAATGCACCTGGTTCAGTTTTGTCAGCTGCAAACGCAACTATTGGTTCGGCAATTCTTTCTTCTATCTCCATCTCCGCAACGCCGGGGCCCATGCCCTTGACGTTACCACTGAAAGCTTCTACCAAGAGATCTTGTCCTGCGCCATAGAGCTTGAGTGGCTTTGAGACTTTCTCCGTTACCTCTTTGAAAGTATTCCAAGCAAGTTCGTGAATCTTGGAATTGTTCTCTCCGAGTCTATGCGTCATAAGAAGTTCAAGATCATCGCCGCAATTGAAAACGTGGTAGCTAAGAAGGACGTTCTTTTTCTTAGCTTTCTCCAAACAACTCCTGGCAACCTCAATCTGCTTTGGATGGACTTTGTGATGCCCACCAACTGATCCAACATCAGCTTTGATCAATGAGACAGTTGTCTTGGACTTTGCACTCAAATCAAACACCGGGCATACTCATCTCTGGACCAGGTATTTACCTTTTCGCAGGTTTCAGAAGCAAGTCGAACCAATGCAGGCAAGGCTCATCTCGGAAGTCGAAAGGCTGTGCTACGTTTGGACTAAGCTTCACCGCTTTCTTTTTCTCTTAGTAGGCCCAAGATCGTTTTGACTGTTGGAGCAGAGACTCATGACAAGAGGATTAACGTATCCACTAGTGGCTATCAATTTCAAGACGTATGTTGAAGCAACTGGAGAAGGCGCCGTTCGTTTAGCCAAAGTTGCTGAAGACGTTTCCCTGAGAACGGGGGTTTGCGTAGCCGTAGCACCACAGTATTCCGACCTCTATCGGGTTTCGGGAAAGGTCAGGATTCCGATACTAGCCCAGCATGTGGATCACTATGATCCAGGCGCACATACTGGAAGCTCTTGTATGGAAGCTGCGAAAGAGGCGGGGGCAATCGGAAGCCTTGTGAATCACTCAGAGCACATGCTCAAACTCTCTGAGATCGATCTGATAACGCAGAAGATGCGACAGATAGGGCTAACATCCGTGGTATGCACAAACACAACTTCCGTCAGCGCCGCAGTGGCTGCCTTGGGACCTGATGTAATCGCGATAGAACCGCCTGAGCTGATAGGAACTGGAATACCTGTTTCAAAGGCGAGGCCTGAGATAGTTTCCGATACTGTGGCAATCATAAGGAAGATCAATCCGAAAGTTCAGGTTCTGTGTGGAGCAGGGATAACGAAAGGTGAGGATGTAGCTGCTGCTTCGAGACTTGGAGCTTCGGGAGTCCTCATGTCAAGTGGGTTTGTGAAAGCTCGAGATCCTCTAGCCGCATTAACAGATTTAGCCAATGGGGCTAAGTCTTAAGGAACCATAGATCTTTCTTGGACCATTGGCTTCGCGTTTTCGCGTCAACCTTATGTCACAGAGAGCAATTCACAGCTCGGAATAAGGCAGGTTAGAGAGTAGAATCTTGAAGATCGGACTTGACTGCCCTGAATGTCTCGTGCACAGGGGTATCATAGAGATTTGCAAGGCGACAGATGATGATGAAAAGAGAATCAAGACTGCCGTCATCGTATCGAAGGCTATCTCTGACAATCTGAACGTTGACGCGGTGCCAGGAATAATCGGAACTTTGAGAGAGAAAGTTATTCAGCGGGAAACGCATACTTCCGACCTATACGCTCAAGAGAAGTACGTATCAAACAAGCAGGCACTCAACCTGCTGCCCATGCTGACAGAAAGAGTCCAGAAAATAGAAGATGAGATTGAGCGATTCAGATTGGCTGCCAGACTATCTGCCATAGGGAACCTCATAGAATTCGACATTCTAGGCTACAACGTCAACCTCGATAATCTCGAGAACAAAGTTGACAATGTGAGATTTGGGATCGATGATTCGGAGAAGGCATTCAGATTGGCAAAACTATCAAAAAAAGCCTTGTTGCTAACGGACAACGCTGGAGAGATAGTTTTCGACATGCCCCTCGTAGAAGAACTCAAACGAATTGGGCCCTCTGTAACAGTCGCAGTTAAGAGTGCTCCGATTATGAATGACGCTACAATGCAGGACGCCATTCAGACAGGAATGGACAAGGTTGCTGACAGAGTAATGACTACAGGACAAGCATGTGTTGGCTTAACTCTTGACGGCGTTTCTCATGATTTCCGTCAGGCGCTAGACCAGTCTGACCTAGTTATTGCGAAAGGCATGGGACATTATGAGACCATGACTGAAAGGAATTGGAACCGGCCGATACTGCACGTACTGATAGCGAAGTGTAGACCGATCGCCTCAAGCCTGGGAGTTGAGAGGGGGCAGGGAGCAATTCTGTTACGTGAGATCAAGCTCTGAGACAGCATGATTGACAGCTTCAACAAATCCCTTTCCGAACTCTTTGGAACAAACAAAATCTGCTTTTTTCTTCAATTCGTCCGGGGAGTTTGCGACAGCAATCCCATATCCCGCCGACTTCAAGCATTTCAATATCGTTGTAGTTGTCACCGACCGCAACTACCCTGTCCAATCCGATCCCAGCCATTCTACAGATCTCTTTCAGACCCTTTCCCTTGTCAACATCTGAGTCAATTATGTGGTAGGCGACTCCACTGTATATGAGTCGCGCTTTCACCCCTCGCCTTGCGAGTATGTCGTTTGCGGATCTTAAGTCGAAGGTTGGTTCGAGCACGATGTCAACAGTCCTGTACGCCACATCCAGCTGGAAGATATTTTCCTCACCCAGCTCTTCCTTCAGGATTTCCAGGCCTCGTCTTGATCGGAAGGGGTCGGCGAGAAGGATTCTTGTTTTCGGGGGCACCCCTATGACTCCCCCATTCTCCGCAACCATAAGCCCGCACGTTCCCAAGTAACCCACCAACGCCCGCGTTACCGAGAAGTTCCTTCCCGTAGTTATTATGGTCTTAATCCCTTTTGCTTCAAGTTGTCTGATGACCGATACCGCTTCAAGATCTAATAATAATTTCAGATCCGTCAGTGTACCATCCACATCAACGGCAAAAGCCTTTGGAATCAAACAGTTCACCAGCAAGAGATCGTGATTTGCTTGATTACATGCTTCAAGAATTAAATGCCTCGCGTGTAGAGGGAATCTAGCCCGTGATCTTAAATAGTATCTTGCCTCCTTGACGATACATCAGGTTGGCAGACCGGTACCATGTACACCCTATCTGTTGTTGGTGCGCATAATGTTGGTAAGACGACATATTGCGAGAAACTGATCCAGAGAGCAAAGAAGGATGGGTTCAAAGTCGCAGCTGTGAAATCATCATCAACATCTTTGGATCTCGAATCAACTGATACGAAAAGGTTGATGAAGGCTGGAGCTGAGCAGGTGGTTTTTACATCGCCAGATGAGACAGCTATTTTTCTACACTCTGACATATCCATCGAAAAACTGTTTGAGAAGTTCCATCTCTACCCGGATTTGCTTCTGATAGAGGGACAGAAGTCTAGTGATTATCCAAAATTCGTCATAGCCAGAGACCAGAACGACTTGAACGTCAATGTTCGACCACAAACGGTCAAGGCTGTTGTTTGTCCAACAGCTGCCCATGAAGTTGCAGGGGAGCTATATCCTGATGCTTTGCTACTGCACATGGAAGACATTGAAGGACTGTATCAAAAACTCAGAGAACTGTACATTGACTACTACGTTGACAGGCTGCCCAAGAAAGACTGCCGAAAATGCGGGTTCCAGACATGCGAGGAATACGGAAATGCGTTGAAGAAAGGCACAGCAAAAGTCGGCACATGCCCACGACTGGAATCAGATGTTCGGGTTAGTGTTGACAGCAAAGAGCTGGCTCTATCGCCTTATCCACGCGCCGTTCTATCTTCTGTGATCAGAAGCCTTGTTGAAACCCTTAGCGGAGTTCCAGTTGGTTACAAGAGAATTGACGTTTTGATACAAGACTCAAACCAGAAAACTGTGATCGCCTAGATACACACCTCGAATTTTCACCAGAGTACGTCTTTATGCTACGAGTCTTCATGTATGACATAATATTGTGTCATAGACTTCAAAGGTTCGAAACATGTCCAAGGCCACAATAATATTAGCAGGCGGACTGAGCAGACGTTTCGGTACAAGTAAACCATTCCTATGTATCGATGGGGAGCCACTCCTCTCACGTTCGATAGCACTAGCTTCGATATTCTCTGACGAAATTGTCGTAGCAATCGGAGATACAGATTCATTCGAGAGGTACAAGCAGTTCCTTTCGGACTCTGTAAGAATAGTCAAGGATTGTTCACGACAACAAAGCCCGCTTGTGGGGATGTATACGGGCTTGCGATCTGTGAAATCGACTCGTGCTATGGTGCTATCTTGTGACCTTCCTTTCGTGAACGAACGTGTCGCGACCTTTCTTCTTGAGAAGACTTTGCAGTTCGATGCTGCCGTTCCAAAGTGGCCAAATGGGAATATAGAACCCCTTCACTCAGCATTCAATGTCGCGGAAGCCAAATCCGCGACCGAGAAGACACTGCTGATGGGGCAACTGAGAGTCTCGCACATGATTGACCGGTTGAGGAATGTGGCGTACGTGAACGTGGAAGAAATGCGGAAGCTGGATAATGACCTTCTTACATTCTTCAATGTAAACACCAAAACGGATCTAAGAAAAGCAGAGAAGATCATGAAGGCTCTGTGACCCGTGCAGGGGTGGTTAGTGACTTGAGGGCTGAAATAACGGCGATTGGAATCGTTCAAGGAGTAGGTTTTCGTCCCTTCATCTACAGATTGGCTACAGAATGCAGGCTGGTCGGATATGTTCAGAACAGAGGTGATGCAGGAGTTCGGATCATTGTTGAAGGTGAGGAAAACAGAGTAAGAGAATTCGTCGCCAGAATTCGACGAGACAAACCAACTCCAGCACAGATCCACGACATAACAGTTCAATATGGAGCGGACAGTCATAATTTCCAGTCTTTTGTCATAGCGGACAGTTCACAGGATCGAGTTCTGGCAGGATCCACGATTCCGGCAGATCTGGCGATTTGCGACATTTGCACAGAAGAGCTTAGGAACTCCAAGAATCGAAGACATGATTACTTCTTCATCACATGTACGGACTGCGGTCCCAGGTATACCACAATAGAAGCTCTACCTTACGATCGACCGAACACAACGATGACACAGTTCCCGATGTGCGAGTTCTGTTCAAAAGAATTCAGAAATCCGCAAAGTAGGAGATTTCACGCGCAGACTATTGCATGCCCGCAATGTGGACCTAGAGCTTTTCTTGCAGACAGAAACGGTAACCAACTTCCTGAGCAAGACCCTATCCGAACCGCTGGAAGAATGCTTGAAGAAGGATGTGTTGTCGCCATCAAAGGATATGGCGGTTTTCATGTCGCGACGGCAACGACGGTTTCGGATCCTATTGAGAAGCTCAGAAAGGTAAAACACAGGTCTCAGAAGCCCTTCGCCATCATGATTAGAGACTTGGAAACTCTTAGATCGTTTTCCAATGTGAACGAAGACGAAGAGCGTCTGCTGACGTCTCCCGCTAGACCGATAGTCCTAGTTGAAAAAGGCAACTCCTACTATCTTTCTCCGCTAGTATCTCCTGGTTTGGATAGAGTCGGAGTAATGCTTCCGTACACAGGCCTTCACCTCATGCTCTTTGATAGTACGAAAGAACCTGCCTTTGTTATGACGAGCGCAAACCCCCCAAACGACCCCATTATCACCAGAAATGAAGAAGCAATAGACAAACTGGGATCCATAGTCGACTACTTCCTATTCCACAATAGAGAGATTGCCCAAAGATGCGACGACTCCGTCTTGAGAATGATAAATGGCCGAACGAGCTTCATAAGGCGCTCCCGCGGCTTTGCACCCACGCCAATACGATTGGGTTTCACATCAAACTCTATCACATTGGGGCTTGGAGCAGAACTAAACGTTACATCATGCGTCCTGATAGAAAACAAAGCGTTCATATCGCAACATATCGGCGACGTTGAGACTCCTGAGACTTACCAGTTTCTGAAAGATGCTACACGGCATCTCCTGAACATGACAAATGCAAAGCCAGAGAAAATTGGATGCGACCTTCATCCTCTTTTTAACACCAGTCGTTTCGCTAGCGAGTTTGCCCAAGAGAACAATATTCCGCTCCTACCAATTCAGCATCACTATGCTCATGTTACAGGTCTAATGTTTGAACATAGTTTGACCGAGATCATAGGAATCGCTTGCGACGGTTACGGCTATGGAACTGACGGGAAAGCTTGGGGAGGCGAGGTAATCTACAGTGGCCCTGAAGGCCCCAAGCGCTTGGGTCATCTGCAAGAACAACTCATGGTTGGCGGAGATTTGGCAACAAAGTATCCGCTTCGAATGGCCGCCTCGATTCTCAAAGGATTCGATGGCTGGAAGGAATGGCTTCGGTCTAAGGCGCCATGTTTTCCGCATCACGAAGATGAGGTGGAATTGGTAATCAATCAGCTGGATCGTTCGTCAAAACTACCCACAACAACCAGCTGTGGTAGAGTTCTGGACGCTGTGGCTTCCATTCTCGAAATATCTTTTGAGAGGTCTTACGAGGGAGAGCCCGCTATGAAACTCGAATGTGCGGCCAAAGGTGGAACTGACGTACTTCACATTGATCCGACAATCAACGGTGAATCCATCGACACTCGAGAGATGGTCCAGAAGGTTTTCGAACTTAGAAAGGATGCATCCCCCCGTGACCTAGCATACTCAGCACAAGAGTATCTCGCGAATGCTTTAGCTCATTTTGCAGTGAACCAAGCAAGAAGTTTTGGAATAAAAACGGTTGGTTTCACGGGTGGCGTAGCCTACAATAAACAGATACTGTCAACTATCGAGAGAGTCGTTTTGCACAACAATCTGGACTTCGTGGTTCCCGTACAGACCCCTTGCGGCGATGGCGGTTCTTCATTCGGTCAAGCATGCGCGGCCAGCCTGACGTTTTCTAAGAAGTAAGGATTTATACGACGGGGCATGCTTGGATCTTCTGGCCTACCCTAGCGGTGCTATTGCATAGTGTGCTTAGCTATTCCTGCAAAAATACTGGAAAAGAAAGGCGACCACGCCAGAGTAGATTTTGGCGACGGCGTGGTCAGAGAGGCAAACATATCGTTAGTCAACGTCAGCGTAGGAGATCACGTTATAGTTCACGCGGGATTTGCAATTGAAGTCCTAGACGAAAAAGAGGCAATGGAGACTTTGAGACTCTGGCAGGAGATTCTCTCAGCCTAGAGCCCGATTGCCAACGAAGACAGGCATGAACATTTTCAAGGCTCGAAAACAGGTCATTCATGATGTTCAGATATAGAGACCGAGATTTTGCAGACAAGATCATTGATAGACTTCAGAAGCTCAAACTCAACATTGTTCTAATGCATGTTTGTGGCACACACCAAGATACTATTGTTCGATATGGTCTAGATTCGCTTCTTCAGTCATGTGGCATCGAGATAAGGCAAGGCCCGGGTTGCCCCATATGTGTTACGACCCCCACCGAATTTGAAGAAATGATCACCCTTGCAGAAAATGGTTGCATAGCAACGGGCTTCGGAGATGCCGTGGCAGCTCCTGGTTACACGCGATCACTGATGGACGTTAGAGCTGAGGGTTGCGATGTAAGAATAGTATACAGCATCGAGGATGCTGTAAAAATAGCTTCCAAGACAGATAGAAATGTAGTCTTCATGGCGGTCGGCTTCGAAACCACTGCGCCGACTACTGCGGCCACCATCCTTCAGAAACTCCCCGAAAACTTTTCCATACTGTCATGTCACAGATACATCCCTCCAGCGCTTCATACTCTCCTGTCAAGCGGCGAGATGAGGATACAAGGTCTAATCGAGCCTGGGCACGTGAGCGCAATAATTGGGATAAAACCATATGAGGAAATATCAGAGAAATATCGGATCCCTCAGGTCGTAGCCGGTTTCGAACCCTTAGACATGATGATGGCAGTCTACATGCTCGCAAAACAGATTAGCAGGGGAGAAACGAAAGTGGAAAACGAGTATACTCGTACTGTCCACTACGAAGGGAACCAGAAGGCTCTCCGACTCCTTTCGGATGTGTTTGAGCCATCGGACATCATTTGGAGGGGCTTTCCCATGATCCCAATGTCAGCAATGAAACTCCGATCAGAATTCTCAGCGTACGATGCTAGACTTCTCTTTTCGGATCTATTGGAAAAAGTCAAGGAAATGAAGTTCGAGGAATCTAAACAATGTAGATGTGGAGAGATACTCAGAGGCCTAGTGAAACCACCCGATTGCCCTCTTTTCGCAAATGCTTGTACACCACAGCACCCAATAGGAGCTTGCATGGTATCCATCGAAGGATCATGCAACATCGAGCATAGGTACAACAAAAGAAGCTCGAAGAAACAGGGCCTTTGCCAAACAAAATCAGCTTATTAGTTACTTAACTATAGATTTCCAAAATCAGTGATACGCTTGTCAAGAACCCGCATCTTTTTCACAACCGACACTCACGGTTCCGATACCGTATTCGTGAAGTTTCTGAACGCGGCGAAGTATTACAAAGCCAATGTAATCATCTTGGGTGGCGACATAACGGGAAAAATGATAGTCCCAATTGTTGAACTCCCCGGAGGAACATACCAAGCATACTACTTGGGCTCAGAGAGATCAATGAACACAAAGGACGAGTTGAAAAAGTTCGAGAAACTTCTTCATTCATCGGGCTACTATGTGTTTCAGACAAACGAGAGCCAGATGCAAGAGTTCAAGGCGGACCCAAAAAAGATAGATGAACTATTCCTCAAGCTTATGCTTGAACGAGTACAGAAATGGGTTGAGATGGCAGATCAGAGACTTCAAGGGGCAGGTGTAAAATGCTTCATCCAACCTGGAAACGATGACCGATATGAGATTGATGAAGTCTTGAAGCGTTCTCAAACTGTAATCAATCCAGAGGGAACGATCCAAGAGATTGATGAAAACCATGAAATGATCAGTACTGGTCATTCGAACATGACCCCTTGGCGCTGCCCAAGGGACGTATCTGAAGAAGAGCTTGAGAAGAGAATCGAGGGTATGGCTTCTCAGCTCAAGAACCCTGGCAGCTCCATATTCTGTTTTCACGTTCCACCGTACAACACTCTGCTGGACACCGCGCCCGTGCTTGACGAAAACTTGAAACCACAGATGGAGCCCGGTGGGGGCTTCAAGATGGGCCCAGCTGGCTCAACATCAGTCAAGAAGGCTATAGAGAAATATCAGCCGCTTCTGGGATTACATGGTCACATTCATGAGTCCAGAGCATCCGCCAAGATTGGTAACACGTTATGCCTTAACCCAGGAAGTGAGTATGGTGAAGGCGTACTAAGAGGAGCCGTAATTGAGTTAGATAAAACAAAAGTGAAGGACTACGCCTTCACATCAGGGTAGTTTGGTTCTAGGGCTGCTACTCAGGTGGAACTTCTCCGAAAGTCATTTCCAGAGGTAATCCGGATCTTCTTCGATACGCTGATGCGAATCCATAGATGACGACACCCACTATGTATATGCTGAAAGTCAGCGCTACGTATCCAGGGTTTATGCTACCGGCGATTGCAGGCATGAAACCCGCGTAGACAAGCCAAGCAGATAGGATAATTGAAAGTATTCCCATCAAGCTGATTATAGGTATTCCTGCAACTTTCTTTGTCACCATTGGCGGCGAGCTTTCAAAGATTGCTTTTCTTCTGAATGGAAAAATAACGCCAGAAAATGCAACGACTGCTATCTGGATGAACCATCCTGGAACCACGTACGCGAAGTAACTCATGAATGGCGTGAATAGCCAAAGGGCGAGAGAGCCGATCGATGTCAGTATGACCACAATGATCGCTACATATGGCGCATTGAATCTTCGATCTATATTAGCGAAGCTCTTGGGAAGAATTCTGTCAAATGACCAAGCAAAGACCATTCGAACACATGTAAACGCGTATGTCAAAGTTGAGGTTAGTCCAAATAGGTAGCCTATGTTGACTATTGCGCTCAGTGTCATGTTATTCGCTGCGTACATGAAAAGAAGGTTGTAGAATGTCGGAGTGAATGGGAGAGTGTACGCGGGGTTGGCTGTGACTGAAAGGTACGATATTGAATTCACGAATTGGGCACCCATTACGCTGTATGTCACGGAATAGATTACGAAAAGCCACAATGCGAAGACTAGCGTTCCTCCAATTATGGCGATTATCTGCGAACGCCGAACTTCTTTGATTTCACCCGAAATATAGACAGACAGGTTGAATCCAGTGAAACTCAGCATTGTATAGACTATGCCATAAAACGTTCCCTGAGCCGTAAATCCATTTGGATATCCGGCAGCCAACGCAGTAGTTACGACGTTGTCATAGTTCATTCCAGACATAGCGTTGAAATTCGCTTTGAACGCGTCGGGACCAGTAGAAAGCAAAGTGACGATGTATACCAAGTTTCCTACTATTTGCAGGGCAGATGCAAGCCATAAAGCTCTAACGAACCATTTCGTTCCACTTCCTATAACTACAGCGTACAGCAAGAACAGTAAAACGCCGAGAACGAACAATCCCAAGGGGGAGGAAAGGCTCGAGGCTAAGCCTGTCTGACCATAGTATGTTAGCACTGGTGCAATTGAATAGTTGACAAGCCAAACCGGCAATGTACCGATCCATGCAATCAGTATGAAGAAGACGAAGAAGACTATTGAGAACCCGATTCCAGGGTGTAATACTCTGCTGGTCCACACGTAGTCTCCACCTGTGCGTGGCATGGAGGCGTTGTACAGCGCATAGAATAGGCCTATGAGGATAACAATTGGAATTGACATCAGAACTGCTAATGGTAGATTTACTCCCGGGTAGAAACCTGCGGCCCAGACACCGTAGATGTATGCCGTTTGTGGACACATTACAACTACATTGAAGATCAATGCATCCATTGCTGAGATGTCGCGTGTTAGCCCTGAAGATTTCCTAACGAATAGATTTTCCATGACATCCAGTATGCGTTGATCAGTATTTAGAGCTTAACATTGGCTAAACAAAGGATTATATTAGCCGCAACTAGGGAGGGTAATCTCTTATCGGGATACTTCTTCGACGTCCTTCCACCATTGCTTCTGCGTGCCGACCTTCTCTCTAAGTTTCCAGTCCTTCGACTTGGGCTCAGCATTGATATACTGTTTTAGTTGGGTGATCTTGTCTCGAACATCTGTTAGAATCTCGTTTGAGATCATCCCTTTCGCTACGTAGTCGATCCCTAAAGTCAAGACCTTGTCTAGGTTGGCATTCGCGTCATACCAGAACCCCCAACTGTTAGCTAACGTGGAAGCCATGTACTTCGCGTCGATTGCTTCTTTCTCCTGCCCCGAAGCGACGGTATGCTCATGCAGAAGGATTATGATGTCTTTGATGTCTTTTTCATTTATTTGGTGAATCTGTAGTTTTTCCAGCATAAGATCCGCGAGAGAAATTGTTGGAAAATCCAAGCCTAATCTTCCTTTTTTCGGATCTGGCCCAAAGTTTACCGTATGACTATAGTCTAACCTATCCAAGAAGATGTCTACTTTGTAAGCTCCATCTGACTGATGATAGATTATTCTGTCCTTCATGTGAAGCAAGGACCAGATATCTGCTTTAAACTTCAACTCGTCTTCGAATAAGCCTCTCAACTTGCCCTTCTGCTTGCTATATCCGACAAAATCGACATCTGTGAAAACACGGTCAGTGTTACCTAGCCGACCCAACTTGGCAAAGAGGTCGGCAGAATTGTGACTATGCGTGCTCACAGCTAATGCCCCGAGAAGTCTTACAGTAATAGACTTGCTCTGAGCCATTTCCGCAATACGAATTGCGTCTTCCATGATTTTTTGATCTTGGAGACTAAGCAAACAAACTACCTTTGCACGCCTAATGCCGGAATCAACTAGAGCTCTATGAGTTAAATCTTGTTCTGGAGCGGTTTGATCAGAAGTTTCATTAGCGTTTCTCCATCTCATTGTTGCATCCTTCTGATCAATGTGGTGTATCACGTTGGATGAGCTCTCTCAAGACTATTCTGACCTTGCAAAGCGTCTGGCTATTTGGCTTCGAGGTGCGAAAAAAACCGTGATCATGGGAATAGGCAACCCGGTGAGAAGAGATGATTTTGTCGGAATAGCAGTTGTCAAGCACCTAGAGAAAACTGTTCTGCCTGACGTTTGCTTGATCGAGACGGGCGAAATTCCTGAGAGTTATCTGGGCGTAGTGGAAAAAGCTCACCCAAGCCACATACTGATGGTGGACGCTGCTGAGATGGGTGAACAACCGGGAAAATCAAGGTTGGTCTCACCGAAGGAAATTGAGGGGCTATCGCTGTCTACACACAATTTGCCCCTTAGCGTAGTTTCAGAATACATGAGAAAGAGAACCAGAGCGAAGATTGCTTTACTCGCAATCCAGCCGAAGATCCTGGATTTTGGCGAGGGTCTTGGTGAAGAGCTTTCGATAGTGGCCAGAGAACTTTCTGAGATAGTTGCTGACGCGTTGAAGCCTTCCAGGAAACGACCTAAGCGACAGAGAATGCTGAGGCAAGTGCCGAAGCGATCGGCCCAATGATGCGGGTCAGGAGTGTCGGGTATATTCCAAGAATTACTGCCAGGATTGTTAGAACAATTATTGGTGCGAGCATCAGCCAAGGCGCTTCATGAGCGTCTTTGAGATTCTCCTTTAGTGGACCGAAGAAGACTCTTCTTATCGTCCAAAGTCCATAGGCGGCCGTTAGGACCGAAGCAGCTACTGCAACTGAAGTGATTGCAACTCTCGTCATGTCAGGGCTGAGCGCTCCAGAAAAGCCCGTGTACATCGACCCGGCAAAGATGAAGAATTCTCCCCAGAACCCTATGAGCGGAGGAGTCCCAGCAAGACCCAGGAATGCTATCAAAGCTGCTGTAGTTGTATAAGGCATCTTAGAACCTAATCCGCCAAGATTCTTGATGCTCCTGGTCTTGAGGTTATGGATGAAGATTCCTGCAACCATGAAGAGAACAGCCTTTGAGAGGCCGTGGCTTACGTAGAGCAAAGTTGCTCCTGCCAAACCCATCATGGACAACGAAGCGATTCCGAGCAGTAAGTAACCCATTTGGCTTATGCTGGAGTATGCCAACAACCTCTTGATATCATCTTGTGCAAGCGCCATAACGCCTCCGTACACGAGCGTGACAAGTGCAAACGCAGTGATGGTCATGGTAAACTGCCAATTCGCAAGTACTCTTGGAAAGGCTGTGTAGAGTATTCGGATCGCTGCATACCCTCCTATTCCGATCATTGCTGGCGACAGTAGTGCGCTGATTGGAGTTGGAGCCTCCGCGTGAGCGTCTGGTAGCCATGTGTGCAGTGGGAAGATGGCCATTTTAATGAAGAGGCCGATAAGCATCGCAGAAGCTATGGCTGTGAGAACTGTTAGGCTAACGTCGGTTGTTCGTGATGCTATCTTGAATATGTCGAAAGTTCCAACCATAAAACGAACAGTAACGATCCCAGCGAGTAATGCGAGGGCGCCGACCTCTGTGAACATGAAGTACTTGAATGCAATCTTCTCTTTTTCTCCTGTTCCCCATATTCCAATCAACGCCCAAGATGGCAGAAGCATGAGTTCGAAGAAGAAGAAGAACGCTGCTAGATTAGTTGTTAAGACTGTTCCAATCATCCCGGCTGAGTATAGCAGGTAGAGTGTGAAGTATCCTCCTAGTCCATGCTCGTGTTCCATGTATGCCATTGAATAGAGCGATATGACCATGGTTAGTATGGCTATAGTCAGTGCAACGGGTACGCTTAATCCGTCTGCCAAGAGTGTGAACTTGCCAATATATGGAGCCCATTCATAAGCAGCTTCTAGATTCTGAGTTGCTGGAGCAATGAATAGTCGGAGGCTCACGTAGAGGAATATGGCGGTAACGTACAGAGTTGTGAAGAAGGCAATCCATCCAGTACGCTTTCCCAACCTATCGCCTACTACCAAGGTCAAAACTGAGATAACGACTGGCACGAGAATTGTTTGAATCAATAGATTATTTGTATCAAGCATCTTCTTTCACCCCATAGCGATCCTTGCTAGCAGTATGAGGAGAATCGTGAAACCGATAATCATCCCGACAACATTGTAAGTCAATATTCCACTATGCGTTTTTCTGAACGCACTACTAGACCTGACGGCAGCATTTGCTAATGCATAGTTAAATCTGTCAACTACCTGTTGCTCCAGATTTTTGAGAAGCCAACCTGAGACTCCAATCAAAGGATAAACGAAGACATTGTAGTACAGCCTATTCACGTACCAGCGGTTGTTCAGGAACTTCCACAATGCTCCTAAGAACGTTCCAGGAGACGTTATCTTGGAAGGATCTTTAGCTCTCTTTACGTATACGTAATATGCCGGTAATGCACCCAACACAAGCATTGTGACAGATGCCACTATTGTAACCATCTGTGCTTGACTGGCGGGGATACCTTTTGACACAACATCTTGAGCAATAGGACGGATCAAGGTCCAGACTAGATAGTCGTGTCCAAGTTTCTCAAACCAATCTTTCAGATAATATCCTGAAACACCAAACACGATCGTGCCAGCTGCCAAGAGTGCATAAGGGACCCACATTAAAGCAGGAGCTTCATGGATGGCATGCCCTTCACCTTCAAGCTCCCTGATGTGATGGCTTTTGGTACCGAAGAATGTTAAACCGAGCATTCTGACTGTATAGAAAGAGGTTATGGCGACTGTCAAGAAGCCAAGGAGAAATATCCAATACTCTCCCGCAACTAGAGTCGTCTCCAGGATCATGTCTTTGCTCCAAAATCCGCTGAAAAAGAGTGGGACGCCCATTAGCGAAAACGCGCTTAGAACCATACTCCAGAAAGTCTTTGGCATTGCCTGTCTCAGTCCACCCATGTCACGCATGAATCGAGATTCGGATGCATGTATGACACTGCCCGCGGTGAGGAAGAGAGCTGCCTTGAACATCGCGTGGTTCATTAGGTGAAACAGGCCGGCAGTATATCCTAGATAGAACTCGGCTGTCGATCCTGCAACACCAAGAGCGAGCATCATGTACCCAAGTTGGCTTACAGTAGAGTAAGCCAGAACCTTTTTGATTTCACTTGATGCCATTGCCTGAGTTCCAGATATGAAGGCAGTCAAAGCTCCAACCCATGCGACAAGATAGAAGAAGTTGATCAGTAGATTCGGTGCTCCAGCATTCCAAGTTGCAGAGTAGAGAATTGGAAAGAGTCGACCAACAAGATAGACTCCAGCATTAACCATTGTTGCTGCATGGATTAGGGCACTGACAGTCGTAGGTCCTGCCATTGCGTCAGGGAGCCATTCCATCAGAGGAAACTGAGCGGACTTGCCTATGGGCCCAAAGAATAGTAGTATGGCTCGCTGGAACCAGAACCCACAAGGGAACCTTGTTGATGGCGCCATTCTGTAGGTCGACGAAGTTGAGGGTACCGGCGAATGCGGCTAGCATGAAGATGCCTATGAGAAGGCCTACATCTCCGACGCGCGTTACGATTTGAGCTTTCATTCCGCAATGAGATGGCGGATAGGCTTCTCTCCCCTCCCCAACCCAGCACTTCAGATAATCATTTTTCGAATCTTGATACCAGAATCCTATCAAACCGTAGCTGCAAAGTCCGACGCCTTCCCATCCAAACAGCAATTGAACAAAGTTGTCGGAGACAACGAGCAGGAGCATGTTTCCTATGAAGAGGTTCATGAAGAACCAATAGCGAGTTAGGCTCGAGTCACCTTTCATGTAGCCCAAAGAGTAGATCATTATCAAGAGGCCAATTATCGCAACGACATTTGCCAGGACTATGCTTAGTGGGTCAACTATTACACCAGCCTTCAGTTGGCTGAACACTGGAGCCCCTGGTAGAACCACCCATGCATATTGATTGTGAATCTGTTTCGCCTCGAATAAGTAAGGAATCATCAATACGCTCATGACGGCTCGCAAGCAGGGAGAATAATACCGCGCCGTAATCCCTAACCTTTGGATGAATCTTCGCGAGAATAGGGGTTAGGACAGCGCCAATGAACGGAAAAGCCCAACAGAGCCAGGCCGGCCAGATCCATTCAACTTCCGACAATTCTACCAACCTCCCAATAGAACTTTTGTTGCTTCTGTTGCGAGTCGAATAATTGCTCCGGGCCACACGCCAATCACAACGCATGCTATTGCGAGAAGCACAACAGGTAAGACCATAGAGAAGGGGGCTTCAACGATCTTCTGGACGGCGGGTTTTGGCGTTTTGAGCATGATTCTCTGCAGTAACCAGATGTAATATGAAGCTGCGAAGATGCTGTTGAGAACCATAACTACTGATATTAGTTTCAGAAAACCATCGTCGGGGATACTGAAACCTGCCAAGATTATGAAGAGTTTACTCCAGAAGCCACTTAGGGGTGGAATACCTGCAAGAGCAAGCAGTCCGATAGTGAACGATGTGCCACTGAACATCATTTTTCTTCCGATTCCCTCAAGTTCAGCGATGTCCCTCGTTCCAGCTTCGTGTACGAAGCAACCTGAGCAAAGGAAGAGAAGGCTCTTTCCGATAGCGTGGTTCAATGTGTGGAACAAGGCACCTCCAATCGCGAATATTGCTACGCTCATAGCTCGCCTCGGGTGCAACCTTGGAGTAGTGGGCGAGAACGTACCCACCTATGCCGAGTCCAGTAAGAATGTAACCTATGTTGACGATGCTGGAATACGCCAAAAGACGCTTTATGTCCCTCTGCATCAGGGCCATTATGTTTGCAACAGTTATTGTGATAACGCCGAAGATCATCAGTATTGTTCCATAATCGAATACTGTTGGGTTGAAAATTGTAAATAGTCCTCTGCTCATTGAATAGATTCCTGCTTTTATGACGACTCCGCTCAACATGGCGCTGATTGAGCTTGGAGCGGCTGGGTGGGCATCTGGAAGCCAGGTATGCAGTGGAACCATTGCGGCCGTAACACCGAACCCAGCTATTATGGTGCCTATCACGAAGTAAAGCATCAGTGGGCTAGTGTGTGCGCCACCTGTTGACATGAATACTCGCAGTGCTGCAAAGTTGAGGTTTCCAGCTAGACCATATAGCATGGATATTCCGTAGAGGGCAAGTAGAGATCCTAGTGTACTCATTACAAGGTACTTGAATCCAGCTTCTACGGGTTCCCATCGGTATTTTCGGAAAGTGACAAGTGTGTAGGATGATATGCACATCATTTCCCAGAACACGAATAGGTTGAAGAAGTCTCCCGAGAACGCGACGCCAATTAATCCTGCAACTAGTATCAAAAGCAAGGCATAGTACCTGTCAAGTCCGGTGTCTACTTCCATATATCTGAAAGAGTATATCGCTACCATGAGTCCGATGCCACAGAAAATCAGTCCGAAATATACGCTGTACATGTCTGCGTACATTTCTACTCCTCCCCTGTCAGGGCCGAAGGCTGCAAAAACGTACTTTTGAGGGCCCTCAGCCGTAATTGCTTGATAGAGCTGAATGAGGGAGCACATAGAAGCTGCAAACGCAGATATGGATATGATGTCTCTTGATTTGTCTGCTTTTGCTGCTCTCGCGATGACGGCTACTATTGGCATTATAGCGGCTGTTCCGAGCAGTATTACTATTGGCTGCAAGACTATTGGGATCTGCAAATCTACCACCTCAACCTACTGAGTTTCCTTAGGTCCAGCGTTCCGTAGTGTCTGTACACATTCATGACTATTGATAGTGCCACGGCAGCGAGAGACGCGCCTATTACTATTGATGTGAACACGATAGATTGTGCAAGTGAATCAACCTGTCCCGCTTTGGAGCCGAACGCTATGAAGTTAAGGTTGACGGCGGCCGTGATTATTTCGATGCCTATTACTGTTCGAATCAAGTTTCGTGTGGAAGCTACACAGTACAATCCTACAATTGCCATTGCAGCTGCTCCAATCACATAAATCTGCCAAAGCTGGACCAACTAGGTTTCCTCCTTTTCTTTGTCGTCGGTTGGTTCAAGATATGTCGTTTCTACCGCACCAGGGCCTTTCTCAACTCGAAAGAGCGTTGCGACAGCCGTCGCAGCCGCGAATACGATGAAAGCCTGAACGAGAACGTCTAGTCCTCTGTATGTCCACAGGTACTCTTGCAATGGTGGTCTTGGAGGAATGATTGCCAAGTCGAAATGTATCAGTCCAATTGAAAATGTCGCGAGTACGACGACAAGCAACATGACTGATACGAGAGCGACTGCTATGCCATCTCTTTGTTCCAATATCAAGACCTCCTCATTGTATGAATCGCAGCCAGAAACAGAACAGTCACGGCTCCCGCATACACTAGAAGTTGGAATGCACCTATGTAGGGCGCTCCGAGAACGTAGAACATGGCTCGCAATCATGACATTCATAACTGTAAAGGCGACTATGGCCCGTGTGATGTCTTTGACTTGGGTTGCGAAAACAGCCGCTATTATTGTTGCAATAATCAATAGGTAGCTCACGATTTCCACTAACATTTGAACAACCCCTCTCCAAACACGTCCGTTCTTGCAGAAGCTTGTAGGTTCATCTCAGATCATTACCCTGACCAAGAGTAGTTGGAATAATGACAAAGGTACCAGATACTTCCAGGAGAAATTCACCATCTGGTCAATTCTGATTCTTGCGAAGACGGCTCTGATACTTGTTAGGACAAATAATACGGCTACCGTTTTTATGATGAAATACACCGGGAGCAGAATCGCTTCAAGTCCCGGGATGATTGGCCCTGTGGGGCCTCCCAAGTACAATGCAGCCGCCAGACCGGAAACATACACTACTTCAAGATCTCTAGAGAGCCTGAACAATGCCAGCTTTCTCCCGGTGAACTCAGTCAGCCAACCAGCCACAATCTCTTGTTCTGCTTCAGGTATATCGAAGGGGATCCTTTCAAGTTCAGCCTGCACAGCAATTAGGTAGATTACGAAACCCAATGCTTGTGGCCCGAGAACGTACCAGTGCGTCAGAGCCTGAGCCTGAACAATGTCTGCTATTCGAAGTGAACCAGCGCTAAGGGCGACACCTGCGATTGCCAGTGTCATCGGTATCTCGTAGCCCAACAGTTGACTTACAGCTCTCTCTGCTCCCACTGAAGAGAATCTATTGTTTGAAGATACTCCAGCGAGGAAGACTACTATACAGAAGATAGTCATCAGAGCAACTGCGATGATCAAATCCCCATTTAGTGAGAGGACTCCACGCATTGAGATTATCGGCAGTAAAGTGACCGCAACTAGCATAGTTGTGAGAGCTAGGATGGGTGTACGACCGAATATCAAGCTGTCAGCCGCTTGTGGAACTATGTCCTCCTTTGCCAGCAGTTTGACGAAGTCCGCAAATGGTTGTAGGAAACCAGATGGTCCTGTGTAGAGTGGCCCAATTCGATTCTGGAGTCGAGCATAGAATTTGCGGTCAAGCCACTCGTAAACGAAGGCTAGACCGATGATGAACAAGAAACCTGGAAAGACAACCAGTTCCAAGAGGCTGACAACGAAGCTCAACATTGACATAGTCTAGCTCTCCTCAAGTTTTTCTGATCGGTTCCTGTGATTTCGTCTTGAATTCCTTTCTAAGCGGATAGACCCCTTCAGGCCATTCTTCCGCCAGCAGGAATCTTGCTAGATTGGGGTGACCCGTGAACTCGACACCCAACAGGTCATGAACCTCTCTTTCGTACAAGTATGCAGATTCCCTCACGTCACCTATCGTTTCAATAGTTGGCTTATCTCTAGGAAGTGAGGCGCGAACAGTGACCTCGACACCACGGCCGAAGAACTGAGGCATCACATCGATCGCCTTTCCCGTGTCGACACCGACAATTCCAGATAAGTGGACAATGCCCGCCTTGTCCACTAGGAATCGTACCAGATCTTTGTAAGCGTCGAGAGAAATACTGACAAAAATCCTTCTGGAACGTGGGATACTTGCTTCTAAGACCTTCTCCTTGAATGCCTCTTTGACTTCATTTGCAATTACTTCTTCATTACTGGCCAAGTTGCTCCACCCGACCTCATCTGGATTTACGGTATCAGGCGCCTCCTTACCAAGACGAGCAGCGCGATGAACATCAACCCGACATAAAGAACTACGAGATAGAACACTGGATGGAGTCTCATTGATACTCCCCAGGAAAGCACAATCGTCATGGCGATAACATCAAACACCATGAAAAGAGCCGCATAATCAAAAATCTCAATCGAAAATGGAGCTTTTTCAGGAGGAAGGTCTTCACCGCATGCATACTGAGAAAGCTTGCCAGGGCTCTTTGAAAAGGGCGGGGCAATCTTTCCACCAATGGCGTAGAGGACTCCTGCTGCAAATATCGCAAGGATGAAGACAACAAATGGCGACGTTACGATAGTTGTGGGATCCATGCAACTCCCTCAGGGGCCGGTCTCTTGCACCCTATATCATATAAAACATTTGTTTCACACGAGGGTGTTGTACCTGAAGTCCTTAGATCTCATCCTAGCAGATTCTTGGCACAGGATCGCCTGCGGGGGGCGAGACAATTCTTCTGCCACCTACGATTGTCTCCATCACAACGCCCTCAAACTGATTGGTGGCCTTACCAATTATTGCCGCGGATTTTCCTTCAGGAGCCGCTCTCAATTCATCTAGAATCTCTTCGGCCATCTGTGGAACTGCGGCTATCACAAGCTTGCCTTCGTTGCCGACTTCTAGGGGATCGATGCCTAGCATTTCACAGGCGAACCTTACCCCATCATGGACCGGCACGTCCTTTTCACGTATTAGAATTCCGGTCTCTGATTTGTCGCACCACTCGTTCAGAGTATTTGAGAGTCCTCCTCGAGTTGGGTCCTTGATCTTGGCTATACCTCCAATGTTGAGGATTCTCTTGATGAGTTTGTTTAATGGGGCCACATCTGACTTTACCTCTGTTTCAAAGCCGTACCCTTCTCGAAACGAGAGTACAGCTATGCCATGGTCTCCAATGGTGCCCGAAATCAATATGCTGTCTCCTTCCCTAATGTTCGAATCCAGCAACCACCTGGAATGGAAGAGCCTGTACTTCTTCACGACCTCGATGTTATGATCCAAAACTTCGCTTCTTCTACCGATACCTGAGGTGTTTATGACGAATTTGTCCAGCGCGCCTTTTTCCATTACCTTCGTGTCTCCCGTGACAACATGAACCCCAGCTTCATTGCAAGTGTCTTCCATACTCACAACTATTCTTTCAAAATCGCGCAGGGAAAACCCCTCTTCCAAGATGAAACCTGCTGCTAACGCCTTTGGATCAGCTCCCATAACTGCTATGTCGTTTACGGTGCCCGCGATAGCCATTCTCCCAATGTCTCCGCCCGGAAAGAACAGGGGCTTTACCGTGTGAGAGTCTGACTTCAAAACGATGTCTTCAACGACCGCGGAATCGTCTAGGGCTTCTAGAGGAACCTCGAATCCACTGCCTCCAAGGTGCTGCACTATGAATTTTCTAATCAAGTCCTGCATTATAGTGCCGCCTGCACCATGGCTCATCGTAATCCTTTCTGACAAGTCCGAGAAACCTCGCACTCAAGACCTATCAGGATCCTCATAAATACTCGTGAACGGACGCCCCTATGCTGCAGTGAGAGATGCCCAGAATTCGCTTGACCAAAGAAGAAGAACATGCCAATTAGGGGCCAAGCTTTTATATGATACACGGACGTGAGGCTACCATTCAACATTTTGGAGCTAAGTTGTGGAGGCTATTCTTTGTCAAAACGTCTTGCCGCCATAGTATCAGCTGGTCTTTCGAAGTTTGGAAAACGTGATGGATTGTACGCTAGAGAACTGTTTGCTGAAGCATCGCGCGAGTGCTTTGAGAATTGTGGAAACCTCCGTCCGGGAAGAGACATACAAGCCCTCTATATTGGGCAGATGTGCGAGTCTTTCGAACACCAAGCTCATATCGCTCCATTGATGCTCGATTGGGCCGGCCTACGCGATATTCCCGCTGTTAGAGTTGAGAATGCCTGTTCATCATCAGGAAGCGCATTACGAACAGGCATCTTAGCCATCATGTCGGGAGTGTACGACGTAGTAATGGTCGGCGGCGTCGAGAAGATGACTCACGTATCCACTCAGAAGAGTGTTGAGTACTTGGCTATGGCATCAGACTATGCGTTTGAACAAAGAAATGGAATGAACTTTCCAGCGCTCTATGCGCTCATGGCTGTCGCGCACATGCACAAGTACGGTACTACAGAGAAGCAGATGGCGATGGTAGCTGTAAAGAATCATAAGAATGGTGCATTGAACCCAAAGGCTCACATGCAGAAGGAGATAACACTTGAGAATGTACTTTCATCAAAACCCGTAGCTTGGCCACTGAAACTATACGACTGTTCACTGATCACAGACGGGGCAAGCTGCATGATACTAACGAAACCTTCATTGGCGAAGAGATTCACGGACACCCCAGTGTATGTGGCGGGATCAGGTCAAGCAAATGATACACTGAACCTTTTCGAACGTGAAGATCTAACGAGCATCCACGCAACTCAGCTCGCTGCTCGCGAAGCCTACAAGATGGCAGGAATAAAACCATCAGCAATTGACGTTGCAGAAGTCCACGATTGCTTCACAATAGCTGAGATCATAGCCTACGAGGACCTAGGATTCTGCAAGAAAGGCGAAGGGGGAAAACTCATAGAGGAAAGCCATACACTCCTCAATGGCAGAATACCTGTTAACCCAAGCGGGGGACTAAAATCCAAAGGCCACCCAGTAGGAGCCACGGGCGTAGCCCAAGCCTGCGAGATATACCTTCAGCTTGCAGGATTAGCCCAGAAACGGCAGGTTTCAGACGCCAAGATTGGACTTACGCAGAATATTGGCGGATCTGGGGCAACTGCTGTGGTGAATATCTACTCTAGATAGGGGGGAAGAATGCTTGTCAAATCAACCTCAAACGACCGAAGTGTTCCAAAAAGATTCAAATGATGAGATACTTCCGACGATTGAGAACTTCTACAAGTTCTGCAGTCAGAAGAAACTCATGGGAGTCAAGTGCGCCAAGTGTAGCGCAATTTTCGCACTTCCACGAACGACATGCCCAAAATGTCATTCTACTAGTATGAAGTGGATCGAGTTCAAGGGCACCGGCAAACTACTTAGCTACTCGATTGTCTACGTATCGACAGCTGAATATCAGAGTCAGACTCCGTACGCCGTCGGCATAGTGGAGCTGGACGAGGGAGCACGCATATCAGGAGTTGTCAGAAACATAAAACACGAAGACTTGAAGATAGGCTTGAAGGTCATCGTTGATTTCGAGGCGAACACATCACAAGAATGGCCTCAATGGCCACGATACTTCTTCAGAAGCTCATGAAAGACTTCTCTGCATCTTTGTCTCAGTCTGATTTTTCTATGCCTAGATGAACTCGTATCACCGCTGGATATTTCGCAGCCTGCTTTGATACTGTTCTGAAATTGCATTCCTATTGGAATATTTGACCCATCAAAGTATTAATATTGGAATATCATTTTTCGTCAGAAAAATGGAGGTAACAACTACGACAGAAGAACGAGGATCCGAGAAACTGAGAAACTACGAAGAAATAAACACAAAAATCAAGAAGGGCGATGCCGTCGTCATGACCGCAGATGAGTTTTCGCAGTACGCCAAAGATCACGGAACATCCGCTGCCGCTCGAGATGTTGATGTCGTTACTACCGGAACATTCGGCGCAATGTGCAGCTCTGGAGCATTCATCAACTTTGGACATTCAGAGCCTCCGATCAAGATGTCTCATTGCTGGCTAAATGAAGTTCCCGCATATCGTGGATTAGCGGCAGTGGACGTCTACATCGGTGCCACGGCAATGAGTGAGAAACTAGGTTTCGAGTACGGCGGTGGTCACGTAATAGAGGATCTGGTAAGTCACCGAGAGATACAGTTACGCGGTGACGCTTACGGAACGGATTGTTATCCAAGGAAGCAGATTGAAACGACATTCACGATCGACGATATCAACCAAGCTATTCTGCTCAACCCAAGAAATGCGTATGAACGCTATAATGCGGCGACAAACGGAACAGAAAAGACGGTTTACACGTATATGGGGACGCTTCTTCCGAAATATGGAAACGTGACTTATTCGGGATCTGGCGAACTAAGTCCACTCTACAAAGACAAGAATTTTGAGACTATTGGCTTGGGAACACGTATATTCCTTGGCGGAGGCATCGGATACGTTATTGGTGAAGGAACTCAGCACTCCCCACAACAACAGTTTGCCACGATAATGGTTCGCGGCGATCTGAGACAGATGACAGCCAAGTACTTGAGGGGTGCAACTTTCCACAAATATGGCACGACACTATACGTTGGCCTCGGAATCCCGATACCTATAGTAAATGAGCGAGTTGCTGAATCCGCCGCGTTGAGTGATGATCAAATCACTACGAACATACTGGATTATGGAGTGCCATCGCGGGCGAGGCCAGTAGTTCGCAAAGTATCCTACGAGGAGCTGAAGTCTGGCAAGATCAGAATAAACGACAAAGATGTTCGTACATCTCCTCTCTCTAGTTTCAAGCTCGCAAAAGAGATCGCTGAGACACTGAAGAATTGGATCAAAGAAAAAAGGTTCTCTCTAACCAGATCTGTGGAGCTAGTTCCAGACTACAGAGACTTCCGGCCGCTAAATGTGAGGAAAACCTAGGGGGTGTACAATACGAAGCTAAGACTAGTATACACACATTCTGTCACGAATCTACCGGTACTGGCCAACACAATCATAAGAACAGGTATTCCCATCAACATCCTTGAAGCACAAGTTAGTCCAGAAACGGGACAAATGATAGTAGACGTACCAGCCGATAATAGAAAATTGAGAGATGTCATATCCGCTTTCGAGGCGGAGGGCGTTAAGGTGCAAGAGATCATTTCTACATTGACTTTCGACCTCAATAGGTGTACTTCCTGCGGTGCATGCGTCTCACCATGCCCTACGGCTGCCATAATACAGAAGCCCGACTGGACAATCGAGTTCGACGATAAGAAATGCATCAGATGCAAGGTCTGTATCGACGCATGCCCCGTGAGGGTCATAAGTATCTCGTAGGTGCCAAGGCAATTCTCTTTGGACCGAAAGAATATGTACCGTGTCAGAAGGAGAATCCAACAATCAAACGTGCTCGTGGCAAGTGAGAGTCATCGAGCAATCGAAACAGCATTCGCGTCGATCATACATCATAGACGTAGCTTGGAGGCTTACATGCAAACACATCCCATGTTCCAATGGGCTCTCGACCCGGTTGTTGTCGATATTGATGCACCACGAGTTGCCCGATTGGCAGCAGGGGCGACAGAGATCGCCGGAGTCGGCCCAATGGCGGCGATTCCAGGCGCTCTGGCAGAACTCGCTTTGGAGGCCATGCTTGCGACAGGATCTAGAACTAATATCATAGAAAATGGTGGAGAGATCGCTCGCTGCATCGACAGCGCCAGTGAAGATTGGGATTTATGCCGGAAGATCTGCACTCTCAGGACGCACTGGATTCCTTCTGTCTCCTCTGGATTTTCCTGTTGGCATAGCAACGAGTTCGACTACGGTCAGTCATGCATTGAACTTCGGACAGACAGATGCGAGCTGTGGTTGTGGCAAACACCGCTTCAATGGCAGATGCCGTAGCAAAAGCCGCAAGCAACGCTGTAAGAGGCGACGATTTTGAAGCCTCAGTCCAATCGGGGCTTGAAACTGTTGAAAAGATAGGGCATGTCAGAGGCGCCCTGATCATAAGAGATCGTTTCATCGGCATCGTTGGAAAGCTGCCGAAACTGCTAGAGATGGATGGAAATGCCGAGGATCTCCTAGCTGCTGGTATGCACAACTTAGCCCAACCGAATGTCACAATATTGTAAGCATCAGAAGACTATTGAATTAGAGCAAGCGAAAAGAGACTCCGAAGGATCCTTAGATATGAAAAGACCTTATCTATTGAGTTTGGTCATCCTACTACTGGTCGTTGTCCAACTCCCCTACATTTGGCTGATATGGCTGCAACCGAAACCGATACCTCTGAAGACTGAACTTATCTATCTCAAGCCGAATCTTCAAAGAAACGTTGACATTGACTGGTTCAACCCTGAACCGGTCAGGGACAGATGGTATCGTTTCGAGTCTTCCAGTGATCAACCTATACCAACCGTTCTACGCTCCACTGATAACCTGACTCTTTGGCTTCGTATCAGCAGCTACAATAGAACACAGTTCAATGTTACACGCATAAGGAATATACAACTCTGGATGTTCAACATCTGGTCTCCCAACAGCACCCACTTTGGAAGTCTTTGGAAACTTGACATATACCTGCAAGGCAGGTTTGATCGAACTCAGATGATTGGAATTCCTAACAATGACACAGGGACTCAACTGATCCTAAACTGGGATGACTATCGGATCAACTATGAGGCAGGAGAGATCCTGAGGATTGACTTGCATTTCGAAAGCATAGTACCCGTAGACGCGGTCCTAGTAATCAAGAGCATGGAGATTCTCGTGATAGCACAGTAGCTATCAAACTGTT
This sequence comes from Candidatus Bathyarchaeota archaeon, assembly GCA_963760485.1. Lineage (GTDB taxonomy): Archaea > Thermoproteota > Bathyarchaeia > 40CM-2-53-6 > CAVXDP01 > CAVXDP01. The sequence goes on from CAVXDP010000010.1 coordinate 76,327, forward strand.
CGAATGAGCGAAAGCCATAAGTCTACTACTCCACAGATTACTCGTACAAGGTGATTAGATGCCTGAAGAGAAGATTGGTATAATCTCCAACTTCTTTTCGAAGATAAGCGTAGCAGCCATATCCATAACCTCCGGAGAATTGAAGGTCGGCGATACCATCAGAATCAAAGGCTCTACAACTGACCTCACACAGAAGATAGATACAATGGAAATCGACCGGAAACCCATTGCAAGCGCAGGAGTCGGCCAATCGGTGGGAATCAAGGTCAAAGACAGAGTCAGACCTAGCGATGTCGTCTACAAGGTTGCCCCCTAAGACATAGATCGTGAAATAACATTGAAGAAAGAAGGTAGAACAGCTGTTATGCTTGTCCGATGCACTATCGGAAGCGACATGAGCGTTCTTGAGAGAATCAAGAAGGTGAATGGGGTAGCGGAGTCCTATACTTGCTACGGGGAATGGGATCTCTTTGCCATACTAAAAGGAAACCCTGGCGCAATCGACGCCGCGAATATGAAGATCAGAAGCATACCGAAAGTCCTACAGACGGTTACACTGGTGGCACACCTGCCTATTCCCACTCACCGACCATACCTTAGAGGCAACAGTTAGCAACAAATCGCAGTCTTAGGCCGGACCGTTCAAGAAGGTTCATTCACTGAACAGACTGATTCTTCACCATGGACTCTAGAACACGTGAAAGGGATGCCCATTCAGACCAAGAGATCATGAGTATTCTCAGACTTCGAAACGTGGCCGTCGTTGGAATATCTAGAGACCCGACGAAACCATCACACTATGTTCCGAGATATTTGATTGAGCACGGGTACAACGTGTCTGCCTGTGAACCCTTTTGCCCAAGAAGTCTTTGGGCTCAAGTGCTACAAGAGCCTACTTGACGTTGAGAAGCCCATCGACATTGTAGACGTGTTCAGACCATCAGGAAATGTGCCAGCAGTCATAGATGCAGCCATAAAGAAGAAGGTGAGAGTTGTTTGGTTACAGCAGGGAATCCATGATCCAGCAAGCGAGGAAGATGCAATCAAGAATGGGATCAACGTTGTCTGGAACAGATGTATGATGAAGGAACATTCAAGACTGTTTGGTGAGAAGGAATTACTCTGAGTGATCTCTTTTTGTATGAAGGGACATTTT
>CAVXDP010000011.1:0-140587 GCA_963760485.1 Candidatus Bathyarchaeota archaeon
ACTGAGGTCTCCCCCGGGAGATTCGAATTCGCCTAGGACAAGGCAAAAATAGTCCCGGAGGAAATGATAGTCTTGCCTGAGATTTGTGACCTAGGCCGAACCGTGGGAACCATGTTTGAATGGTGGTTCTCAGCGGCCGCACCACTTCCAAGTAGCAACGGATGTTAACTATGAATGGGTTATGAAACGCAAGGGATACTTACGTAATCTCTTTCAAAGCACCACAAAATAACCTCACACGTCATCTCTTCGGCTACAAAAAGATCTTTTAGATGTACCGAAGCCGAAGTAAGGTTATGAATGACGTAACGTATAGGCCAATAGGGATCATTCATTCACCTTTCAAAGAAACAGATAATATGCCGATACAGTCAGTTGTCGCTGTTGATATGGAAGGCCTTGTTGAGATATTCCGTGAGTACGTTCAGGGTCTTCGTGACATCGAGGGTTTCTCGCATATTTTCCTGATCTACCATTTCCACAAATTCAGAGAGTTTCGGTCCCTGGTGAAGCCGTATTTTGACGATAGCCTTCATGGAGCGTTTTCTACTAGGGTACCTGCTCGTCCTAATCCAATCGGCGACAAGAGTCCGATCACTATACTCGCGCAGTATCTCGCTCAACGGTTTCCTGTCATATTTCTTATCAGAGATCAAGAATAGCCATCTTGACAGCGCCCATGCTTACTGTTTGTTGGAACCAGATTTCACCTGCCTGACTTGGCTTCTGAAGATTTGTAATCAGGTAAGATCAAGGGCCAGTAGGTGCTGCAACGTTTCTCCTAGCATAGTAACCGATAAGCTCGGTTCCTTTCAACGTCTGGTGCATCAATATCAGGTTGCGGCAGTAGGAGCGACTAAGCGTTCTCCAGTCAGGAGGAAGACTGCTGATCTTGATTTCGCACGTGTGCGAATTTCTAGGACGTGTAACAAGAATACGGGTAACATTCCGCCAGCTCTGCCACCCATAATCTCTTATGAATGCTTCAACGTCAGGAAATTGCTGGGCAAATTGCATGCACCTGTATAAGGTCGATTGGGAAAAGTCGTACCCAAGGTCATTTGCTAGTCGCCTCATCTGGTCTCTATGGAAATTGGCTGCAGACGAGTATCTTGCCCAGCCCATGATATCTATACAGTAAGTTGACAACCCCATTCCTAATCTCCTCTACGATACTCTTGCATTGACTGAGGACTGCACCATACTCTCCCCAGTTCACTGGTGACGAGGTTTGCTGCGTATTCAGAGCCATTTTCTCTCTTGATACTTATCCGAGAAGGTTGATATATGTCTTACTAATAGACATATCTATAGGAAACCTATAGATGTTGAGTCATGGACAGATGGGTGATTAGAAACTCTGATTTTAAAGTGCTTGGCTACCTTGCCACGGTGAAACAGGATCGCGAGAGAAGCAAATACTGGATCGAGAAGCGAACGAGTCTGGCCAGACAAACCGTGTACGATACGATAAGGCGACTAATTCAGGCAAGGCTCATAGATGAAAAAGTAGCCGGAAAATCAAGGGCCCGAAAACCGATAAAGTACTATTACCTGAAGGAAGCAGGATGGATTAAGCTTGTGCATACCCCACAGTCATCTGACAAATTTTGGTGCAAGCTGGGAGGCCAACAATTGCGCTGCCTTTCCAGATTTCAGGAAGTTATTGATAGAGAGAACCGGCAGAAAGCTAAGAAGATGATCAAGATCTTCCAAGATCTTCAAGAAATTGACGATCGTGAAGGGGCCCCCCCGAACTCTCTGCTGCTCCTAACCATCACTGTGGATGGAAAAGGTCAGGCAGAGGTCGGCATGAGGTCAAGCAGGCCAGATCTTTTGGATGACCTTTCGAAATGGGTTAAACGCAAGATCAGATGACTAAGAATCAGGTTTTGGATAAGACGATATTCTGATTATTTTGTCAAAGGCGGCCCTGTATACGTATAGAAGCGAGCGCACACTCGAGTGAGGCGGCGGATGCCAAGACCAACTCTTGGGGTCTTCCTTCAGGTGCTGCAGTTGGGGACGAGTGCGTAATCTATCTAGTAATGTATTATAAGTGCATGAACCCGAATGGTCCAAGTGGATATGAGCGTTTCTCCCAAGTCATTCCCTTCGCGCGTTTCATGTCATGTAGGGATACTAGGCACTGTTGAACACTGATTGTATCCATAGCAGCAACGTACGGATGGGTTATGGCTTGGTTTGCAGCAGGCGCTTCAATGATCCCGGGGGTAGTTGTAGGACTTCTAATACCGAAATTGAAGCCTAGATAGTTAACATATGAGCCAATTTGAGTTCTTGTTGCGATCGAACTGAGCAACTAGTAGAAAGGAGAGAGATTCCAAGGATTCTTCCCCTAACGTGTAGGCCAATTATTTTGTGTGTGTGCGCACCAGGGTATACACATTCGATGGAGAGCATATCACTACCTGCTGCGTGCATAATCTCTTTCGAGTGCTGCCTACGTACTTGTCCCAGACTTCGTTGGTTTGCTTTGAGTCTTGCTGTCTGGTTGGTGCACGAATAATTTTGTACTTTACCTTGAATGTCATGTCTAATCTGGTCTTTCTCTGGCCGAGCCTCGTTAACCTGTAATCACCAATTTCATCATTTTCCTGTCCAGCTAGATCCAAGTGCCAAGCGTTCGGTGGGCGCAGTGCCACGATACGAACGGCACTGATGTTCTTGTCTTTTCGTTTGTGTGTGGAGACGTAGATGACTCGTCGTGCCGTCTTCTGCAGAATGATTCTCTTGATACTTGAACCCCAGATCTTGTTGTCATCCTCTTTGAAGTCAACACACCAATCGTAAACGAACTTTAGAGGAGCGTTGATTACTTTCGATACGTGAAACGTATGACTCCCGGCCAATTGTTGGATTCCTTACCCTTCAGATGAATGTAGATGATGCTTGAGGCTTTAAGGTGAACTCAAGGTGTGATAGAAAGAGCTAAACAGTATTGTGAAGGTCCATCATTTTCTACAGGCCGTAGATGTTACATCTATTTTCTCATGTCACGTTTGTTTGACCAGATATGGCATCATGTGCTTGGTGGAACGTTGGTTAGAGACTGTTTCGCCTACGACTAAGACATAGATATGGCAGACATTCAAGTCGATACGGCTCGCAATTCACATGAGCTTCGAGATTTGGCACGGTCCATCCAAGAGAAAGGAAAGTATACAAGAAGGTTGCAAGCAGACTCCTAGCAAGTTGATGATGGAGTTTAACTGAAAGTGCCACATGGAACGTCAAATCAATATCGAAGACCGAAAAAGATCACAGTGCATACTACACGCAGCAGTCACGTGAATGAACGCAAGCGAACCGAGAAAACACTGAAGGAACAGTACCCAACGCTTCGCGCGATAATTGACAGCGCCGATGCACTAATCTTTTCTGTGGACACTCAATACTGCTATACGAGTTTTAACAGTGCTCATGCTACTGTGATGAAGAAGATTTATGGCAAGAATATCGAAATGGGCAGAAGCCTACTGGATTACATGACTGTGCCAGAAGATCGTGAGAAGGCTAAGCGAAACCTCGACCGTGCACTCGCTGGACAGAGTCTGGTGGAGGAAGCATATTCTGGAGAGGAAGGGCTGTCCCGACGGTATTTCCAAGTTTCACACTACCCCATCAGTGAAACAGACGAGAATGACATAGGCGTGGCAGTGCTAAGCAAAGACGTTACCGAGCTCAAGAAGGCTGAGGATGCACTACGAGGAAGTGAGAAGAATTACAGGATTGTTAGCGAGAATATCCCGGTGGCGGTTTATGCAGCGTTACCAGATGAACACTCTACAAACACATTCACTGCTGGAAGAATCGAGGAACTGACAGGTTACTCGACAGAAGACTACGTGAAAGACCAATATTATGGTCCAAAATTATTCATAAAGACGATAGAGAACATGTTCTTAAACAATTGAATGAAGATCTGAGAAACAAGACTCCTTTCGAAATAGAGTATCGGATAATTGCGAAAGATGGTTCTGTCAAGTGGATAAGAGACAAAGCGTCACCTATGCTCAACAATAATGGAGAAGTCACTGGAATCAACGGATTCATGGAAAACGTGACTGAGCGAAAGAGATTGGAGGAAGAGCTGAAGAAACACATCGCGCGTCTGGAAGAACTAGTTGAAGAACGCACTGCGAAGCTTAGGGAAAGCGAAAGAAGATTCAGGGAAATAGCTGAACTCCTACCAGAAAGCGTGTTCGAAACAGATGAGAAAGACAATATCACTTTTTTCAACAAGACTGCAGTCGAAACATTTGGTTACACTGCGAATGAAATTGCGAATGGATCAATGCACTTCAAGCGGTTGCCCCCGAAGATAGAGGAAGAGCTGAAGAGGATATTCGAAGGGGAATGAGTGGTGAACATCTGGACCCATTGAATACGAGGGGCTGAGAAAAGATGGCACAACGTTTCCTATGATCGTCGGCTCAACGCGCATCTTTCGTGATGGTAAACTGGTAGGTCGGCGAGGTTTTGCCGTTGACATTGCTGAGCGGAAACAGATGGAGGAGAAGCTTCGAAAAGCTGAACGGTTTGCGGGAATTGGTGAGGCGGCTGCCGATGGTTGGACATGACCTGCGTAATCCTTTGCAGGTTATTGTTAACAGATTGTTCTTGGGAAAGAGAGCTGTTGAGAAATTATCCTCACCCTATTCTGAGGTTGCAGAGAAACTAGGTTTGACGGAATTGTTTGCTGAGCTTGAGTATCAGACAAGTTACATGAATAAGATTGTTTCTGACATTCAGGATTACGCGAAACCAGTAACGCCTGAGCTGGTCAGTAAGAGAATAAACAAGCTTGTCAATGAGACATTCTCAACGATTCCAGTTCCAGCCAACGTGAAAGTAAGCAGGGAGATTGACGAGAACCTTCCAGAGTTGATGGTGGATCCTGGGTTGATGAGGCGAGCCTTGACAAACCTGATTAGGAATGGGATTCAGGCTATGCCTAAGGGAGGCAAACTCACCGTGAGAGCATCAAAAGCAGATGAAGCGGTCTTCATCAGAGTCCAAGACACGGAGAAGGCATCCCCAAGAGAACTTGGACAAGGTCTGGAGCCCCCTATTCACTACGAAGGCTAAAGGTGCGGGACTCGGTTTGGCAGTCTGTAAACGCTTGATCGAAGCCCATGGCGGCACAATAAGTGTTGAAAGTAATGTAGGCGAGGGATCAACGTTCACGGTTAAGCTACCGTTAGACATCTTGCGCGACCCTAACGAGCCGGTAGTTGAGTAAAGAGGGGTTTTTGGGATTCTCCCTGAATGTATAGGAGATTATTCTGCGTGTGAAGAGGTGGACAATCTCTGGTGCTGTAGTGAGAAGAGTTCTCCGCGGGTGGTAAGCCCGAGCGCGCACTGACTAGTACGGGTCGGACGTGTGAATGGTCAATACTCTGGAACGGTTCCTTAGATGCACTTTTCTAGCGAATAGAAGACTGCAGCGTCTAATTCAACCTGAAAAATGGAAGGTGAAACCTGCCAAGTAGCTTTGAATGAAGACGGGTCAATTCCATGTGAAACTAGATACGAGAAGCGGCTGGGACAGCGCTAGAAGTGTGATGAACGCCCAGGACAGTTGACTCAATGTAAAGCGGTGTAGATCAAGGAAGGAGAAAGAGAAAGGAGAAGAAGGGAGGGAGGAAAGAGAAAAGAGGGGAAGGGAAGGAGAGGGGGAGAAAGGAGGAGAAGAGAAGAGAGAAGAGAAAAGAAATAGAAAGAGCTAAACAATACTGTGAAGGCCCATCATTTATGATCTTCCATTGCCAGATGTGAACTCCCGCGAGCCTGTGAAAGTCGTTTCATTTGACATTGATGGAACTCTAGCTGACGAAAGATTCAGTCGCCTGGTTTGGGAAGAAGTGATTCCTAGGATTTATGCACGGAAAGAAAACATTGATGCGGAAAGTGGCAAGAGACATGTTTACAAAGAATACTCCAAGATTGGGAAAGAAAGACTCGAGTGGTATGATATACAATATTGGTTCCAACATTTCGGGCTTAATCAAGATTGGAGAGAGCTCTTGGAGAGTTACAAGCATGAAGTACACCTCTACCCTGAAGTACCCTCGGTCTTGAGGAAACTGGAACCCCATTACGTTTTGATTGTAGTTACAAATGCAGCCAAGGAATTCGCGAAGATTCTAACTAAGGACATTGAGAATTACTTCTCGCATATTTTCTCGGCTACAAGCGACTTCAAGGTGCTGAAGAGTTCACCTCGCCTCTACGAATTGGTATGCGAGCGGTTGGGAGTCACACCTGACGAGTTAGCTCATGTAGGTGACAATCGCAAATTCGATTATTTGGTTCCGAGAACCCTGGGAGTAAAGTCGTATCTCCTTGACAGGACAAGAAGCCTATCAAGCGAGTTCATACTTAAGAATCTCCAGGATTTCTGCAGTCGAATCGGCGTCTGAATAGCGGTGAGATATTGCTACAACATTCGCATCATCCAAATTCCAGAACCAAACAAACTAAAGATCAAAGAGGCTATCTCAGTAGTGGTACAAAGTATTGGAAATTACCATCAGAAATGCAACGAGATCAGATTTCCAGCAATCGAGAAGTTAGCGTCAGAACTTGTCGAGGATATCGATAATACTGAAGGAATCAATGCCTCTCTCTGTTTACTAAGAACTTGCTTCGCTCTTTTAAGACAGTGCTAATTCGAATTTCTTGATCGCAGAATCAGAAGAAGCCATTGTCGGGTTCATACACTTCACAACTAGAAGAACACTCTTGCATGATGGGCCATCTGGCTTGATCGATGAAGTCGTTGTCTCAAAGCAATATCGCGAAAAGTCTATTGGAAAACGGCTAGTTCTTGGCGGCATTTAAGAAATGTAAACAACTAGGGTGTTGCGAAATTGAGGTGAGTACTGAAAAGAAGAACAAAAAAGCGATAGAGTTCTACAGAGCTTGTGGTTTTCAAGAGCGTGGTATACTCTTGGAGATGGACATTGACGAATAGGCGACCTTCACATGAGGCTTTTTGAGCTTTGACTGTGCTAGTACTCCAAGCCGTCTAGTTGTTCATCTATGGCGACTGTTTCTCCTATCTCGAGCATCAGTCTTTTGCCAGTCTCTCTTTCTTTGTGTTTCGATTCTCGCTCTTCCAGATTTGAATGACTGCAGATCCCTTCGGTACTCATGAATCTGAGCATAGAAACCTGAATAATCGCTTTCACTTTTCGAGAGGGAGAGAATCAGCTCGTTCAGTTTCAATCTAGCCCCGTCAGAACCATTCTCATCCCAAGCTCGAGAATAGACATCATAGGCAACACGGAACTTGAAATCATTCGGCCTGTCGATCTCCAACTTCGACACAGGTTTCTCCGTATTTTCCGTCATGAAAATTGAGCTCTCGGACTATGGTACCATATACTCAAGGTATTAAATGCATCCACGGGAGAATCAACGGACAAAATCATCTTCCGCAAACCCACGATCTATGACGAGAGTCGATATATCGATTTTTTGAATAATCCTTTTTATCCGCTCGGTACATTAATGTTCCACGTGTGAGTTGATAATCATGACGGACCTAAAGAGTTACCTTAGATGCAAAATGATTGATAGGTTCGGACACATTCCAATGCAGAGAGCAAAGTTTCACACTATCGATGAGTTACTGCTTGGATGCTGAGCAACGGTTCTTCCAACGACATTTGTCACAATACGCAAAACCTTCTCAACATGGTCCAAGTTCCGGACCACTATTCACTGACGTGGTTGAAAAATGAATGTGCAATACTCGTGTCCTTTGGTCATGCATTCTTCTTCCTTTACGAGAGTGGGTTGACCAAACACGCTACTCAATAGTCCCTCCAGATATCCTCTGAAGAAGTGGCTTCCAACCTGTGTCATCTTGCCGTCTATGCGAAGACATTCGAAGAGATCGTGCACCCTTATCTTGCCAGTTGCCCTAGTTTCATCGAACTCCAGTATCTCAGGTATTCCCCAGCCCTTAGCCACCCTTCCCGACAAGAAGACGTCTAACACATTTTTTCCTGTTAAGCCATACTTATCTCTGATAGCCTCCACCTTACTGGTCCCTGCAACTAGGCCCATATGATACAACACGGAAGAAGCAGGAGGACCGAACATTTCGCGAAGTTGATGAAACATGGCAGATATTGTCCGAACTGTAAGGATGATACATCTCTCGTCTATGGCTAGGACAGGGAAATGAACTTCATCCACGATTAGGCCTTCAATCTTCGCTTCATGAATCTTAACTTGTGAGACCACATTGAGCTTACTAACCTCCTCAGTCAAGCGTTCTGGGTCAATATCGGCCTCAGTGATGTCAGCAATGAAGCTGAAGAGGGCGGTAGGTTTTTCAGGATACGCTGTTACAAATCCAGAGCATAGATTGATGCCGAGTCTTGCTAGCTCGGTTGAGGTTTCTGCCAGTGCCCCTTTTACGTTCTTCATTTCAATTTGAAACTCAACTAGCCGTCTGTTGGGAGAGTATACGCCCATGAAGAGGTCTTTCTTATGTAGCATACAAAGCCCCTAAACATAGTACTCAGTACATGTCTGTATACCTTTTCTTTAGCTTTCTTACTTGTTCTCCTGCTACTCCAAGGGAACGTGCAACACCATCAATAGGAGAACGCTTGGCCGGTTTCAATGAGAAAAGGTCCATGATCATTGCCAGAGTCAGCTTGAAATGGGGAACGTACTAGGCACACTGCCACAGATCTCGAATGTAAAAGCAAGCTCTCTTTCAGAACCGTCTCATTACTAGAGTCATTCATATACTTCCTGCTTGCGAGGCTGTCACCTTCCCCTTTTCCCGCAGGTCACATTCAGCTCAACTATATGACACATCAAGTGTTGTTCGAGGAAAGAGGTGCATCCATGGTGCATAAGATTACGATTACGGAGGAAGTTTACAAGAGAATTGAAGCTCAAGCTCAAAAAGAAGGCGTCTCAGCTTCAAAACTAGCTGAGAAACTTCTCTTGGAAGTCATAACGCCGAAAGCAATGTCTTGTCCCAGATGTGCCTTCAGATTCTGATTAAACGACCGGCAAACAGAATTTGTCATTCGTCGTATTGCTGAGGTAGAGATCACATTTCTCAGGTTCATTGAACCCACCCTCATATGGGAAGCTTGGTGGATTGCGCAAGTGCCTACGCGATTAAGCTTGCTCCAGCCTCTACCACATGACCATATGCGCTGGAAAATATTGAATGAAGATGCTTCTTGTTGAATGAGTGACTGTGGGATGAGGAATACCGCAGATACTCGAGTTCGATCTGCGGATCAAGTATCCACCCCCTTCTCAAGTTCAGGCCATGGCGATCGCCATTAATTCTCAACCCAATAAAGAAATGTCCAAAATCATCTTGTTTCTCGATTACGCGATATTCTATTCTTGTTGCAATGTCGTCGCCATTTACGTACGTAAATGCCTATGTAAGCATATGCCCGCAACAATAATGTCGTTAACAATTGAGTCGACAACGATTATGTCGTTACTTGACATCGTTCACACTCCAATTTATTGGAGACAGTGATATAGCAATTTGTTATCGAGCGAAATGAGCATGCCGAGTTATGCCAATTCTCCCTTTGTAATGTCTTTGATCCTTTCACGCCAGTAGCTTGCGAGCATTTCGAGCTTGTTTGAGAAGATGTCACTGAGCTGGGCTGGTTCATTTCGACGAACCCGGCTTAAGAGCCCACTTCGCATCATGGCCTGCCAGGTTTGACTTAGTGTCCGCGCTGAACAATGTCTTTCCTTTATGATCTTAGGCGCCAAGTCCCTGTACAACTCGACGCGATAGGTTTTCATACGGCTCATTTCACGGAGAATCGCTTCGGCGAGTTGTGCCTTCCTAGGATTAAACGGAAAGAGCATAGTACAGAATACTCTCAGGTCTCCTATGCTGGTTCTCTGGGCATCGATCTTTGCGGTGATGTATCCTCTCCTTTTCATATAGTCTGCCCAGTACTCTTTGTCTTTCTTCGTCTCACTAAACCGCGAAGCCAAGTGTGCCTACCTTACCCCATGGTGTGGTATGGTGGGATATCTTAGGTTTTGTCCCACATGGTGGTAATTGGGCCATTCCCCCACTAAAACATCTAGCTAACCCACGAGCCAAACAAATAATGCCTATGAATTATCCCATAGGGTGGATATGTCGCCCACAAAAAAAGTCCGATATATCGCACTCAAGTCGTGTATCTGCCCTCAGGGGGCTTCATTGGTTGTGTCTGGGCTGGCAAAGGTGGGAGAGGCGGGGGTATATTCAGAGTCTTAGATAGAAGAATAGCTTCGGCCATGGACGCATTCGAAACTGCTTGAACTACAGCTATGGGAGGCGGCTTTTGCTGCCTTGCTTTCATCCATCATCTTCTTGATCTCGGCACTGTCTCCTGTGATATACGCTCGCCCCCTAACACTGATTTGAGCGATTGATGGAACAAAGTTGACGGTAAATACAAACGGAGCCTCAGCCGCAACGTCTGATTTCTCTTCTAACCCCATGATATTGATATTCACATTAATGTGAATCTGAGGCGGCATCGGCTTGCTTACATCCCACAAGCGTTCTCCCGACAAGTTCGTAACAGAAACGTTCACAGTCAACATCCCGAGTCATCTACCGCCTCGTACGAGTACCCACCCGCTTTAAACCTTGCTTCCCCAAACGTTTTTTCCTCCTCCTACCACGAACTAGCTTCCGAGACATACTTACGCTACGTTTTGTCCCAAACTTCCCCCTGCGCCAAGACAACTCCACAAGGAGTCTCTCTCCAGCTATCTTCACAGCAACATCGTCCCCCTCCAAAAAAGGGAAGCTGGAGTCATCCGTGAGTTTTGTCGGAAGATAGATTCTAGGAGAACGGTAAACAATTCCTTTGTTCCCACGCTTTCTAGCGACCGCCATCTTCGTAATGATCTTCGTAACCATTTACATTACCTTATACATAGACATTTACTTATGACTATAAAAGGCTTGCCCACGCTGAACACCTGTCGCAATCAAGAAAACAGAAGATCAAAAATTCTATGCCGAAACTTCAAAATCGAAAGAAAACGGGAGAAGCCTATGGAAAGCGCCTGCCGATATCTGAGGGTGACACTTCCAACAAGTCTCGTAGACGCAGATTCGCTGGACTTGAACGTAGGTAACGAGAGCCGGGAGGATGTATGGGTCTATTCCAGTTCTGATGCTACTAGGTAGACGCCCGAAATGATGAAGAAAATCAGGGCTAATGGTGCGAACCAGGAGACAAAGCCTGATACCAGAAGTATCATCAGGAACACGATGTCAATCCATCCAGTTCTAGATTTCGGGAGCAGTTCTCCAGGTGCCATGCCCAGTCGTCTCGCGACATAGAGAATTGCGATCGCACTTGCAGCGAGCAGGGTTAGGTGGAAGAATGTGGCAACGAATAGAACTCCACCAATGGGTTTTGTGCCACCACCATATGGGACTGGAATTCCCTTATACATGATTGGCATCGCCAGAGTTTCTAGGGCTAGGGCGATGGCCAAGACTACGACCACTGAGACTATGAGGATGACTTTTTCTCTGTTCGTCTCGGGTCCGCTCCGGTTTTCGCAGATTGTGCTGAAGCTGTGTTTAAAAACATACCTGTTGTTGGGCGTTCACTCTTGAGCCTTTTACAGCGTTTGATGCAACAAGATATATTTGTACTGCAGAGAAATACCCATCCGGACGAGGGTATACAGCATTTGTCTGATGACGCAAAGCACATACTTGAAGTGAAACAAGCTGAGAAGCCTTTGAAAGCTTCCAAGGAAAGCCTTCAGTCTCTGAAGGGCGTCGCCGGAGGTAAGCAGATTGCGCGGATGAAAAAAGAGGCCGTGGACTGCCCAGTCATGGCCAAGACAGTCTGTTTTGTTGAGTGTTTCGCCTGCAAAAACTTCCTCAGAAGACTTAAGGGAACAGCCCACTGCAAAGGAGACGCATTACCATAGTCGCCACCAAGAGGACATGTTGATAGCCTCATTCGAAAAAACAAGGAAGGAGAGTCCGCAGGTTCTAAGAAACCGTTACTGCACGACTTCTCCCGTAGCAAATCTATTTCCTACACGAGTAACCTTCACTTTGACGTGGTCCCCAGGTTTTGTGTTTGGAATGAAAATCACGAATCCTTGAACCCGCGCGATCCCTTCACCGCGTCTACTCGTCTCTTTTACGTCAACTTCGTATTCCTTACCTTCTTCCACAGGTTTCTCAAATGGTGCGTCGCTGAAACTTCGTCTTTCAAAACTCATACGTCTCACCTCGCTCAGTTTGGAATAGCTAGCTACGGGAGAATACAATAGCGGCGGATTCAAAAACGGCTCGCTAGCTCTTCCCCTTCGTACCTAACTTCGTTTCTAGCGAAGCCGGATTGTTTGATATAAAGTTTGTCCGATTGATATCGATTGCCAGAATTGTCTGATGTTCCCACGCCTGATGACCACCTTCAAGCAAGTTTTTTATATGAAAGGAACGCTTTCAGTCGCAATTTCGGGAGCGTGAGGAAAATGACATTCGAAACCACCGTGTTGTGGGTTATAATCGGTACAGCTCTGGGTGCGCTTCTGTACGCTGCGCTTTTGGCACGCCATACTCTAAAGGAGCCAACTGGAACTGGCAAAATGCTTGAAGTTTGGAAAGCAATATCTGAAGGGGCTAATGCCTATCTCAAGAAGCAATTCAGGTCAATAGTTCTGATAATCGCTGTTCTCACAGTTGCACTTTATGCTTCCGCCGCTCTCGTGGGAGGGTCACCTTCGATCTCTATCGGAAGAGCAGCAGCGTTTCTGATGGGTGTGACTTTTTCTGGACTCGTCGGCTATCTTGGAATGAATATGGCAGTCAAAGGAAACATTCGTGTCACCGAGGCCTCACGCAGAAGTTTTCGGGATGCCCTAAGGATCGCCTACAGATCAGGAACAATAACTGGAATGTTGACAGATGGCCTAGGGCTTTTTGGAGGCACCTTGATCTTCATGATATACTTCAAGGATGCTCCACAGGTTCTATTGGGCTTTGGCTTAGGTGGTACACTGATCGCCCTGTTCATGCGAGTTGGTGGAGGAATCTACACAAAGGCTGCAGATGTTGGAGCTGACCTTGTTGGCAAGGTTGAGAAAGGCATTCCTGAAGATGACCCCCGCAACGCAGCCGTAGTCGCTGATCTAGTAGGAGACAATGTAGGCGACTGTGCCGGGATGGCGGCGGATATCTTCGAGTCATACGAGGTCACAATAGTATCAGCCATGATACTTGCCCTAGCTCTACTGCCTTTCGACGTGAAATGGATCATGTTTCCACTTATGGTCAGAGCTATCGGTGTAGTAAGTACGATAGTTGGAACCTACTTTGTCTCTCTGTGGCCTCAGAGTCTTACTAAAGGTGATGCCTTCAAAGCCATGGACTTGTCATATGACCTCTCCGCGGCAATATCCGTTGTGAGTTTCTTCTTACTCGCAGAATTCTACGTTCACGATCTCAGAGTTTTTGTAGCAACTGCCGTTGGAATATTCCTAGCGATTGGATTCAACAAGATAACAGACCACTTCACAAATCCCAATAAGAAACCCATTGATGAACTTGCACGGGCATCAAGAACAGGCGCTGCAACAGAGATACTCGGCGGTTTGTCACTGGGGTTCGAGGTAACCGTTTGGAACCTGTTGATAATATGCATCACGATATTAATCTCAGTCTCCGTTTTCTCGGGTTCAACAATCGTATTCATGATGTATGCCATCGCTCTTTCTGGAATAGGCATGCTTACCCTAACCGGTAATAACGTCTCAATGGATGCATTTGGCCCCATAGTAGACAATGCCAATGGTATAGGCGAGATGGCTGGTGTGGAGCCTGCCGCCAGGAAGATCCTGGCCGATCTTGACGCATCTGGGAATACCACCAAAGCGGCGACGAAAACAATAGCTATTGCATCGGCTGTAATAGCAGCTGTTTCGTTGTTCGGTGCGTTTACCGAGACAACAGGGCTGCAAACGATTGGACTGAACATTGCTGACCCAATTGTCTTCGTTGGATTACTGGTTGGAGGAGCTCTACCGTTCTTGTTCAGCTCAGGCGCGATACGTGCGGTAAGTAGAGCTGCAGGATCTATCATCGAAGAAGTGAGGACGCAGTTCAAAGTCCCCGGTGTGATGGAGGGAACTGTTAAACCTGATTACGCAAAGGTCGTAACAATCTGCACCTCAGCAGCCCAGAGAGAACTGGTAGGTCTTGCGATCATGTCAATACTCGCGCCACTGGCGATCGGACTCTTGCTCAAGCAGGCGAGCACTAGGAGCCTTTCTAGCAGGCATAATCGTGACAGGCCAGCTACTAGCAGTTTTTATGGCATCATCAGGAGCCTCTTGGGACAACGCCAAGAAGAAGATTGAAGATGGCTATTATGGCGGAAAGGGTTCTGAAAACCACAAGGCATCAGTGACCTGCGACACTGTGGGCGACCCACTGAAAGACACTTCTGGCCCTGCTCTGAACCCCATGATAAAAGTCATCAACCTGATCTCGCTCATCTTCGCGCCACTGATCATCAAACTCGCCAGCCAACCACTGATCTCCGTACCTCTCGGCATTGTGTTTGTAGTGGCAATTGGAATTGCGGTCTGGTACGGAAAGCGAGAAGGCGCATTCACAAAGATTCAATAGCAGAACACGGCAAGACAGCCTGGTTTGGAGGGGCCCAATACCCCAAAACATGGCCCATTCCAACGGCTCTAAACGTTATAAGTGAAATCAATTCCAAGGTACGACTAAACAATCAGAGCATTACTGGCAGTGTGTACGAAGATGCGTGGTCAAGCATACGAGATAGAAAAGATAATCGCCAGAGAGATTCTTGATTCAAGAGGCAACCCAACCGTCGAGGCTGAGGTATCTATCAAGGGAGGATACTTGGGAAGAGGCAGCGGTCCCTTCAGGAGCATCAACAGGAATTTACGAAGCGCTCGAACTTAGAGACAAGGATGGGGGGAGATATGGGGGCAAGGGGGTTTCAAAAGCTGTCGAGAATGTAAACGGCCAAATTGCCAAGGCGCTCGTGGGCCTTAACTCAATGGACCAAGAGCTTGTCGATAGGACTATGCTCCAGATTGATGGAACAGAAAACAAAGAAAGGTTAGGCGCGAACGCGATATTAGCAGTTTCAATCGCAACATCGAAGGCTCGCTTCACACGCGCTAGGCATATCTCTTCATAGGTATCTGGGAGGAATCAAAGGAAGGAAACTTCCAGTTCCCATGATGAACGTGATAAATGGTGGAAAACATGCAGGAAACGAATTGAATATTCAGGAGTTCATGATCCTGCCGGTTCATGCGCAGTCATTCAAGGAAGCCCTTAGAATGGGAGTGGAAACCTATCAACAGTTGAAAGACATACTCAAGAAGAAGTATGGCGCTTCTGCGGTGAATGTTGGAGACGAAGGCGGCTATGCCCCATCGATGAAGAATACGAACGAGGCACTTGAAGCGCTCGCAAAGTCAGTGGAAGCGGCGGGATACAAGCCTGGGAAAGAGATCTATTTGGGGTTAGACGCTGCATCCAGTAGCTTTTACGATGCAGACACAAAAAAGTACAAGATCGATGGCAAAGCTTTGACATGTGACGAGATAATCGACTACTACAAAGAATTGAGTGCCAAGTACAGCATTCTTTCCATTGAGGACCCGCTTCACGAGGATGATTTTGAAGGGTTTGCGAAAATCACATGTGAACTTTCAGGCGTACAAATTGTAGGCGACGACTTGTTCGTAACGAACGTCAGACGACTGGCCAAGGGAGTTGCGATGGGTGCAGGCAATGCTCTACTACTTAAGGTGAATCAGATCGGAACATTATCTGAAGCTGTGGCTGCTGCTAAGCTTGCATTCGAGCATGGCTACCGCGTGATTGTAAGCCACAGATCCGGCGAGACTGAGGATCCAGCGATCGCCGATATCTCGGTTGGCCTCGGAGCCCAAATGATAAAGGCCGGAGCCCCCGCCCGAGGAGAGAGGACCGCCAAGTACAACCAGCTCTTGAGAATTGAAGAGGAATTGGGTTCGCCAGCCGAATATTGGGGTATGGACCTATCAACAACTTGAGTCTGCGTATGCCAAAGACGACTTCTGATCAATAATACCGGACTCAGAACGAACCAATAGATAAGTGCAAAGATAAGTCGATCACAACGCATCATAATTGTTGAGTTTCCGCGCGTAGTTTCTGAAGTTGATGGACTTGACCAGGTCGTACACTGTGATCGGTGTTGAAGGGCTGCCTCTTGTGCAACCCGGCGATGATGTCGGCGAGGTGATTGCCATCTGCATTACTAAGAATGGCATGACGTTAGAAGATCGGGACATAGTGGTCGTGTCCCAGAAGATTGTCTCGAAGGCCGAGGGCAGACTGGTCAATCTGGGACAACTGAGGCCATCGAAACGCGCTGAGGAATTGGCGAAGCTTACGAATAAGGACGCCCGATTAGTCGAGTATGTATTGAAAGAGTCAAAGAGAGTTCTGGGAATTGCAGAGCAAGCCTTGGTTGTCGAAACTTACGCTGGGCTCGTGTGTCTGAATGCAGGAATTGACAAGTCAAACGTCTCCGGCAAAGACACTTATTCACTTTTGCCCAGAGACCCAGATGGCTCAGCTCATGAGATAAGATCGAAACTACGTGAGCTTACCGGGAAAAACGTGGGCGTGATAATATGTGATACGTATAGTCGGCCGTTCAGAAATGGGATAGTTGATTTCGCCATCGGATTGGCCGGCGTAAGGCCATTCAAGGATTACAGAGGTACATGCGATCTCTTCGGAAATCAGCTTAAGTTCAAACTGGTTGCGACTGCTGATGAGATAGCGGCGGCTGCTGAACTAGTTATGGGCCAGGGTACAGAAGCGATCCCCGTGGCCATAATTAAAGGTCTAGCTAGTGTCGAATCGGATAATGATATCAAATCAACTGAGCTGATCATGCCGACATCAAGAGATCTCTATCGTGGGTCGATCAGGTAGTGCTCGTATCCGCGTGCGAGTACACCGCTAGGGCTTCTTGAATAATCCACAACAAAAGAAAGGGGAGACGAGGTCGTGGGAGATTCTGCGGAGTGACCGTAAGTCCGGACTCTACCTTTGGTCAATGAGCAGGTGCTTGAGCATGAGCGCGTGTTTCGATGAGCTTCCTGAGATCATCCGGTATGTTCGGTTCGTATGCCACTTTGATAACCCAGCGGAAGACGTCTCTCTCGGTGACCATTCCAAGAAGTTTCTCACTTTCGACAACAGCGAGTCGTCGTATGTCCTTTCTCATCATCTGCTCAACGGCCTCCCAAACCTGAGCTGTGGGCACGATGGTAATGAGGGGCTTGGACATTATCTTCCCTACAATCATACCCATAACCTTCTGTCCCTTTGCAGTCCTTGTCGAGATGTCTCGTTCCGTTAGGATCCCAACGGGCTTTCCTTTCTCAGTCACAATAATACTCCCGATCTTGTTCCGAACCATGGTGCGGAGAGCTTTGCTAACCTTTTCCGTCGACTTGATTGTTACGACTTTCGTGGACATTATCGCGGAAACTATTTCACTGGGTGGAACGGATCCAGCCAAACTTATCCTCTCTAATCTCAATTGTGTACCTGCACCATCTAAAAGGCTTTGCATCAAGACTCATGTTTTAGTCCAGTCCACATGTTCTGACAGCGGGCACTTTGAAGGCACACAATTGCACCGATTCTTTGAACCCACTCGTGGCCCGTCTTAAGCTTAATAGCTTATTTGCTCACCTGTAGGGACGGCGTTTCGTTTTGCAAATTGGAATCCTTACTAGAAGAGAGGACTCCTGGTGTGGAATGAGACTCAGAAAGGCCTTTGAGGACAGGCACAAAGATGTTAACTTCTTCGGTTTCCAAGATCTCGTTGCAAGGGTTCGACAGACTCCGACCATATCTTTTGGAAATGCGGATCTAACATCAGAATTGTCTGCCCTGTTCGTGAGACCCATTGGGAGAGGATCCTTAGACGAGATAGTATTCCAGTTGGACATTCTCCATACGTTATCGCAGGAAGGCGTATCCGTAATAAATGCGCCTTCAGCTATCGAGAAAGCCGTGGACAAATATCGGGCACTCGAACTTCTGACCCGTGCAGGAATTCCGGTTCCGACAACGATAGTCACTGAGAATGTTAGTGAGGCGGTACGAGCGTTTGAGAGTTTTGGAGGAGAAGCTATCGTCAAACCCGTGTTTGGCTCACGTGGGATAGGCGCTGCCAGAATTTCTGACATAGATGTAGCTGAGAGGGTCTTTCGAACTCTTAGATTCTACAAGCATGTAATATACGTTCAAGAGTTCATTCCGCACGGAACAAGCGACATAAGAGCGTTCGTGATTGACGGTGAAGTTGTTTCTGCTATGAGAAGAAATTCAAAGTCCTGGAAGACGAATGTGAGTCGAGGAGCCACACCGACTGAGTTTGAACCCTCCCAAGAGTTAAGAAAGATAGCTGTGGACGCTGCCAAGGCGATAGGTTGTGACATCGCAGGAGTGGATGTCATGGAAAACGGTCAAAGCCTTATCGTAAATGAGGTTAATTCTCAGCCAGGATGGAAAGGACTGCAATCAATAACCAAAGTCGACATAGCTGGCAAGATAGCAGATTACGTGATATCCACAATCAGATAGATGCACGGTTCTTATAGGTCGAATTCGATGTCCAGATTCTTAGCCAGATCCCGGAGGCTCTCCCAGACCCTGAAGTATAGAGGTACCCCATTCTTTCTGTAGTCTTCCTCCAACTCCCATTCTTTTTCGCCATGGATGTAGATTCTTTCTTGGCCCTTTGCTTTGGCTGAGTTTCTGATAGTTCTGATCATGACGTCCATTCGTTCTTTGAACTCCTCTAGTGGCGTGAAAGCGTCAATATCTATGGCTCCTAGGAAGTGCCCGATATCAGATGGTTTGGGATCTTCTGGGGTTCCCACGTGAGGTCCATAAGCTGCTCCGGGTAGTATACCTGAGAGTATGTCGACGAGGATAGATAATCCGTAGCCCTTGTATCCGGCGGTCTCATCTAATCCCCCCAACGGTAGGAGTCCACCACGTTTTGTCTTGTATATGGAGCGCATAACGGTCTCTGTGTCGACCGCAGGGTTATTGTCTTCATCTATTGCCCACCCTGTGGGCACTGGTTTTCCGTGTCTTCTGTAGACTTCCATTTTTCCGATTGGAACGACGCTCGTGGCCATGTCCAATACATAGGGGCGCTCGTGTTTCGTGGGTACGGCGAAAGCCACTGGGTTGGTTCCGAGTATGGGTTCTATGCCGAAGGTTGGAACGACAAGTGGCCACGCGTTTGTCGTACTGAGTCCTATCATGTTCTCTTTCAATGCCATCATGGCGTAATAGCCGGCGATTCCAATATGATTGCTGTGAGTAACGGGAGCAAATCCCAGATGAGTTTTCTTGGCTTTGTCGATGCATCGCTCCATAGCTCTATAGGCAACCACTTGTCCGAGGCTGTTTTCTCCATCTATGAGTAGGCTGACAGGAGTCTCCCTTCTTATTGTAAGTCTAGCTTTGGGCGGTATCCACCCGTTCATCAACCGGTTGGCATACCTGGGCAATCGTGAGACGCCATGCGACTCGATTCCTCTCAGATCAGCTGATACGAGAACATTCGCTGTTATCTCAGCTTCATCATGTGGAACATCCAATCGTTCTAGAACGCGTACACAGAATGCCTGCAGAGAATCTGCTTGAACATTCCGTTCTTGATCAGGCAATCCGCTACTTCTCCGTATAGGATCACTATCACAGGATTCTAGAGCGTGTGGAGGCCCATAGTTGTTTTGAGAACGTCTACGTTGATTTTTCCGGATGTATATGTGGCCCCAGTTCGGATGTTGTTTATTGAAACAACAGCTGGTGCAAAAAGGTTTGGATCTATGTTGTAGAATTCGTAGTTGGCGGCTTTTAGGATGTCGTAGAATGGCTTGCCGTAGTCTTTGGCAGTTGAGGATGGAGCATTTGTTACATAGTCCTTCAGTTTCTCATCGTCCTCAAAATCTACTGTGTAGTAGGCTTCTCCTCCATAGTAGAGGGCGTCGTTGGTTCGCCCCATTGCCTTCTGATCCTTGGGATGGATTGGGGCTATCGGTGCGTATCCACAACCATAGAGAATTCTCTTGATGTCAAAGCCGATCTGCATGAGCTTGTGAATTCCTGTTTCTACGATTCTTCCCGAGATCTGAATGGATCCACAGATCGATGTTGTCGGGGCCACCATCAAAACCAAGTTCTCAAAAGTAACTCCGCATTTCTTGGCCAGGTAGTCGATCGCACATTCTGTCGGGTTTGAATTCGATTCAAGGACCAGCACAGCTCTATCGGATTTGTCTCTGTATTCAATCCTCTCGTAGACTTCTTTGGGTTTCAATGCAAGTGCTCGTCCGGGGCCCGACCCCATTGCAAAGTAGTCTTCAGTTTTTATCTGCCATCCAGCAAGTTGCGAACCCAGTGTAGAGATAGCGGGGTAGGCAGTCTCAACAAATATGCTTGGCAATGAAATGTCTCCGTACTTGGAGTATAGAATTGAAGCTTTACCTAGTCCAGCCAGACATAGCTCCGTCATAGCGATGCCAGCGCTGTATCCTCCTGGTGCCTTCACACCAGCGTCAAGAATCGTTGCACCCTTAGAATCTTTTTCAACGGTTACCCCGAGGCGCTCTTTGTCCCTCACGATTCTTTCTACGACTCTCATGGCAGACACGTTGAGGCTTAACATGGATTACTAGTCCTCCAACTTGTCGATATATGACTCGCACCACTTCAATTGTGGATTGCTCGAAACCTTCACTGACAGACGCCCATTTCCATTCTCATTAATATCGCCTAAGAATGAGTAGAATGGCCCGAGAAGTTTCTCTTCTGCAACCTTGACCTTGTCTCGCATGTCTTCGAAGACGAAACTTGGTAAAACTGATATGAGATTTCCGAGCATAACAACCTTGCCTGCAGTCATCTGAGCGCCTGCCCTTCCCTCGCAGTCTCCTTCGACTAGAACTGTTCCATCGGTCATGTGAATTCCCGGATACATTCCGACGTTTCCTTTTACTCTTATCAGTCCGCCTCTCATCCAACATCCAACTTCTACCCCGGCGTTACCTTCAATCACAATGGATCCAGCTTTCATTCCATTTCTGCTTCCACGATACGCTGAACCAACAAAATCTCCAGCATTTCCATGAACCTCGATAATTCCGCCGTTCATTCTCGATCCTACCCATGACCCTGCGTCGCCTTCGACAACAATTGTTCCACCAGACATTCCTTCTCCGAGATGCATTCCCACGTCTCCCTCAATTTGAATGCCGCCAGCTGTCATTCCATGACCTATTCTTCGAATCTTCTTCAGATCTCCGAGAACTCTTATTCCAAGATCCTTCGGTGAAGTGTCGGCATTACCTTCCAGAGAGAAGATCTCCTTCAGCCGACTTTTCCTGTTTCCTTCCCAGAGGTCAAGTGAGAGAATCTCCTCATTCGATTTGCCGCTGAGAATGTCAGGTGTGATGCATGAACCATCCACGGGGACCGTTAGAGGTCGTATGAGTCTAATTGTGAGCTCTGTCAACTAGAAGACCCTGCCACAGTGTCGATTCTCTTTGATGCCAAGAGATAGTGCTCGTCGATGGGATAGTTGCTCATCTGCATTGTGTAGTAGTCTTCGAACTTTCCCTTGAGGTCAGTGAGCATCTTTTCATGGATGTCTCGGGGTACTTTCGGATCTACCCAGAGTGTTTTTCCAGGAACAGTGTCTACAATCTCGCCATTCTTGACGAGGATCTTTCCTTCCTTGATTGTGTATGCAGCCTTTCGAAAAGCCCGTCGTACAAGTTTGTATTGTTTCGAGGGGTTGATCTTGGTTGGATCGATTGCGTATATGGAGATGTCCCCATCTGCTCCCAGTCCTAGGTGGCCCTTTTGCTTCAACCCCAATGTTTTGGCTGTGCCAGCTCTGGTTGCGATTGCAATATCGTAGAAGGAATATTCCCGATCGAGCCCTGGGAGGTTTAGCCGTCTGTGTGCGCTCTTGTTCAGTTTCTCGACAATCTTCAGTCTTGCTTCCTTGCTCATCAACCAAGCTATGACCCGCGGGTATTCTGTGAACGGTCCCGCGTTCGGATGGTCTGTTGTCATCTGGACGCGCCAAGGATCTTTTATCATCAAGGCAAGTTCGAGCCCTATGCCCCATTGTATGCAGTTTACATAGTTGCTCTTCTTGTAGTGAAATGGGACTATTCCACCTCCGTCTTCCACTTCCACATCTGTGTTGGCCCATTTGTTTCCTGAAATCAGGTAGAGAAGGAATTGGAAGCCTCCGTCAGCGGTCATAGTCGTTGTATCTGTAAATATGATCTGGCCTAGGTCTATGTCAACGTGCTCATGTTTGTTTACATAGTCAGCTATCTCAGGTGCGCCAGAACCGACGTTGATCCAGTCGGTTCCACTTCGTCCTGTAAACTGAACGTGGGTTATGTGAATAATCGGTCTTCCACCATGGTATAGGTCGCGTACACAGTCCATTGTCTCTATTGTGGTTTCATAGTTTCCGGCTCTTGCTAGATTGTTTGTGTGAACGTGAATTGAGTGAGGTAGTTTCAGATAGAGGTTTACTTTGCATAGGCCACGAATGATTTCTCTTGGAGTGATGTTGAATCTGGGTACGGTATCGTCTAGACTTGTAACATACTTTCCCCAGCCCCAGGCCTCGACTCCACCCGGATTGACGAGTTTTATCGCGTAGCCTTTTGTAGCTTTCATCATCCATGCTACATAAGCCGCACACTCGTCGAATTTTCCGTCTCTCAAGTATTCCATGACAAACCAATTGTTTCCAAGCAGTGGAAAGCATCCTTTGTCCAGCATCGGAGTGTCATTCAATTCTTCATGGGTATGCCTGGTCTTCATTGGTGGCGTGGCCGGTTCGAAAACAGTTGTGTACCCCATTCTAGCGTACCGATAGCCGGTGGTAAAGGTTGATGGGATTGATCTGCCAACACCAGATCTTGTATTAGACGTTCTTGTCTCTACGTCTTTTTCGTGGTCTTCGGGTCGAATCATTCGGCCTAAGTTTACCTTTGATCCCGCGATGTGAGAGTGAACGTCGACTCCACCAGGCATGACGATCATGCCAGAGCCGTCAACTATCTCAGCTGACGAACCAACGCTATCTACAATGACCCCGTTTCTTATGGCGATGTCCATCTTTTCTCCATTCACGTTGTTCAAAGGGTCGTAGACGTACCCGTTCCTCACCAAGAGTTCAGGCAATCAATCAAACTCCTTTCAGATCTCTGACACGGTCAAGTATGGCTCTCAAGACTTCGACGTCTGTTTTCACGCCTTGAGGCGGATCTAGGAGTTTCTTGCATTCCAGAACGACTCCATCCATTCTATAGAGCGAACCTGTCGCCTCGATACCCATAATAGCAGTTGGAAAGACGACATTGGAGACCATGGTAGTTGCTGAAACATGCGGGTCTATCGTTACCAATGGAATTTCCGACAGATATTTTGCGACTTGATATGGAAGGTGAGCTACGGGGTCAGACGAAATCACGAGTGCAGCGTCACATTCCTTTCTTGACAGTATGTCTACTGCCGAAGTTTCGCCTGGATTGTAGAATGGATATCCCCGGCTCATATCCACTGCATAAGGGTACCCCGTTATCCACGACGTCACCTCATTTGCTCCACACACATTAAAGTGCCCACGCATTGGCATTATCAAGAACTTTGTTGACTTGTTAAGATCTCGAACAAGGGACAATGCCGCGTCCAAGTTTCTACTCTTGCCTTGGCTCATCGTTAGGCCAACACCGTAAAAGATTATGCCGAACTCACAGCCAACGAGTAAATCAGCCAGATCCTCGATTTCCTCGGAGCTCACCCCTGCAATGACCCGTTGCTCAAGCTCTTCGCCTCTCACGCACATCCTCAAAGCACATAGAAGTTCATAGTCTCTATTCGGCTCGATTTGAATGAAAAGGTCAGCCATCTTGGCAGTATCCGTCTTTCTCACATCAACAACAATCATCTTTCTTTCTTTTCGGTCTTGCCTGAATCTTCCTTTGCTAAGTACCGTATACCGTGCCATGTGCCGCGGATGAGCATGAACAGGGTTCGCTGCCCAATAGACAACAACGTCAGCTCTATGCCTGACTTCGCCAAGAGTGCATGTTGATATTCCAATATCTTGAGCACCTATTAGACCTGGGCCATGACAGAAGCTGGTATTGTTGTCCACGACTCCCCCTACGAGTTCAGCAAGTTCCACACCCACACAAGTTGCCTCTGTACTCGTGAGACTCCATCCCAAGAGAATTGGGTACTTTGCGTTTGAAAGTATGGTTGCAGCTTCCGATATTGCTTCATCAAGCGAAGCTGGGTGCAACTCTCCGCCACGTCTTATCATGGGTGAGCTGTAACGTTCTGCATGTTGTCCTAGGAATTTGCCCATCGAAACAGCGCACGCGTTCTTTGCTTCAGTTATCTTCCCATCTTTGATCTTCACCTGCAGGTCATCGCATCCCGTCCCGCAGATTGTACAGACAACATCAGGAATTGTCTTTTCACTCATGGGACCCACTTCCTGCCATATGACCTCTTGATAAGACTCTCCAGTCTTGCGACTTCTTGGTCGAGTGCAGGAGAAACTTCCGCGTCGATACCCTTCAGAGATGGCATACCACTGCCATGAGTTTGAGGATCCGTTACACGGTTCGCCCATGGACCGTATGGAATGAAGGCGATGCCTTTTGGCAATGTCTGTTTTGCCGTGTAGGCTTTCACCACCACGTCTCCAAAATCTGTCTTCACCTTGATGTTTGCACCTTCTGAGATGCCTAGGAGGCTTATGTCCTCGGAATTCAACTCGCACATCGCAGCGCTTTGAAAATACTGTTCCGAAAACTTGCCGAGCTCCTTACCTCTGCCCTGCCCTATGGTTCTTCCAGAAATGAGTTTGACTTTCACGAGAGCCAATTTGCGAATCCTATCCGGAACGTTGCATATGGTCAAAGGATTGATCATTCTTAAGATTTGCTTCATTCTGGAAACTTGTCATTTAGAGCCACTTTATGTAGTTATATTGTATTACAGGTTTGATTGTCTGCGCGTATGGTCAATCCTGCAGGTAGAATTGACGTGCCCAAGCTAGGAAGGAGTCTTTGAGTTGCAGTCGTGGCAGTCTTGTCGGCGCTTCACACAAGCAATTTGGTTGAGTGGCCTATTGGATAATGAGTCAATTCTATTGAATAGCAAAGTGACGTGGCAGTTCCGGATATCCTTTGCAGAACCGCTCAGTTCGGGGTCCTCACGATGGAAGAGATCCTAAGAGAATTGGCAAAAGGATCATTCGACAAGAATCCCAGGCTCTGCAGAAGAGTAATCTGCAGTAAGTGTGGAACCCCTGGGAAGAAATTCGTAGATTTCCTCAGAGATGGCCAATTCGAGGTTGGAAAGATGCAGCGAATAACAGTGACGGAACCTGGTCAATATGCTTTGTACAAATACGAGGAAGAGAACGCCACTCCAATTCTGCTAAAGATTGTTTGTGATAAGTGCGGCCAAAACGAAGTTATTTCTGACCCCGTCCTTACCGTTGAGTACATGACAACCATCTGTAGGTCCAAGAAGCCCAGAATAACATATGTCTGATTTGTCAACTGAACATTACGGAATCCTGAACGTAGCTCTTCCCCGTTCTTAGAGCAATCTCAGCTTTCCCTAGTTCGTAACCAAGATAAGCAGAATGCTTCAAGTTTGATACAAGATCTAAGTCAATTATTGAGCTGTAGATCTCGATGGCAGTCTGTCCTCTCGCGACAAAATCGGCTTTTTCTCTTTTGCCCATTGGGTAGTGAATTGCTACCATTTGCCCGGCTCCTCGATCGATCATTATCTTGAAACAGCCCTTTGGATCCATCTGCAACTGCTGCCGCGTTGATCTCTGAACCTGTCTTGCGCCCTCAACATACCCTGGGTTGAACGGCTCCTCCAAGAAACGTTTCTCCTTCAAAAAGAGAAGATCGATCCCCAGACTTTTTGGAATGCACCCTCTTCTTCTGGCTAAGAACATCATTCTTGAAGCCATTGAAAGTTCTTTAACGCATCCCTTACAGACATTACTTACTTCAGTAGTCAATAGAAGGTTTATCCCAAGCTCTGACGCGACCCCCGCTGCGAGAGCATTCACGCCTGGTGTATCAGCATCCAATAGTTCACTGACATTTCCGATTCCGGCGAACAACGGTAGCTCAGGTTCAGCTACGCGAAACTTGTGGTAACTCACAATAGACTCCACAAAGCCAGGAGAGCCGATTGGATCCAATATCAAATCGGCCAGGATACGGTTCATACCGAGGCTTCTGACAGTCTTGATGTTTCCTTTCATCATGTCCACGCGTTTGCCCGAATCCTTAGGAAAGTATCCTTTTTCATGGTTTGTCGGTATCACAACCACAGCTACTTGACTGGCAAAGTCCGACATGGACTCAGCGTTTCCTGCGTCAACGCTCAGTACCAGATCAGCGCCGGCCTGAACACCTGCCCTAGCCTCAGCTGGATCCATGGTGTCGATAGTTATCGGGACTTTGACGGCTTCTTTTGCAGTCTTAACAGCTCGTCTCGCATCTTGTTCTCTACCGCCACCAACGGTCATTCCAATATCGACGATGTCTGCACCAGAGTGAACGTAGTATCTCGCTCTCTCGGCTATTTGCTCATCGGAAAGAAAAGGCACATCAACAATTTCTGCAATAACACGCATAGGAAAATCTTTCCCAACAGGAAGAGACCCCACCAGCATGTTTCCCGGTTTCTTCAAAAGTTCGTCACGATTCTTCTCCGATGACTCTAGCTCACCCAGAGCCCTTTCTCTAAGCTCCTCTTTCAACAGTTCACATGCTGGAACCACTTTTGATAGTTTTACATTTTCATATAGGTCGAGTACAACGGGAAGATCGGCGAGCATAACGTGGCCCCTTGAACGTCGGTATTCTGGTTACTTGCTCGATACGCCAGACGTCACCAAATATGAAACCTGGTGTCAGAATCGCATCGTATCCTTTCGGCGCGATCTCTCTCAGAGCCTCCGCGACAGCCTTAGCTGTCAATAGCGCTGCTACAGGTGATGGCAAAGCGACGACATCGTAGTCAACATGACTTTCCTTAGCATATCTTTCTACAAGACCTTTTGCCAACTGTCCCGTGATAAGTAGAATCTTCAAATCGAAAACTCAACTTCAAGACGCGTAGTTCTATTCGTGGATTTCTTCGATCTTCTCCACATACATCAGCGTATACTTCAGATCAGGGACATATCTCATCCTCAGCAAAGCTCGAACATTACCGTACTCTGCCACGACTTGAAGGTCCATATGTCGCCCCTTCAATGTCTCGTAGTCGTATGGATTAGCTTTCTGTCCCTTCAAAGTGCTCCTGTCTATCTTGAGTTTGACAGATTTCTTGTATGGTTGAAGAGCCATCACATTGGATACAGCATTCTCAAGAGACTTCACAATCATCTCGTTCTTTGCAATGGGAGTTCCAACGAATTGATGATATGTCGCTCCTAGAGCAATCGCTCCCTCGAAAATTGCCCTTTCCCGGTTTGTCATAGTCTTGTCAAAGTATTTTCTCGCGATCGATTCCACATCTCCCATCAACAATTCACCTAGAGTTCACCGAGAGTAACATTATCGACTCCATCAATCTTTTCTCCAGACCCAGTTGCATTCAATATCTCTGCTCTAGCCCAACTAGCCAACCAACTTAACAATTCCTTTGCCATCTGAAGCTTTCTTATCTTCTTTGAGCCTGCACGATAATCCATTATGTGACCCGGCTTAGAATATTTTCCCGCAACCGTGCCAAAATCCATTCCCAACAGGATTACGCGTTTGGCCCCAACCTCCTCCGCCAGGAAAGCCAGCTCTGTCACCATCTGTGAAACCTCCAAAATTGTACACGTGGGGACGCGCCTCTACCTGAGTCGATCCAAGTACACTCCCAAACTTTGGAACATACCTCATAAGAGAGATCTCGTTATCTCCGTGAGCGTGAATAACCACCACCGACCCTTTCTTACTTGCATCCACTAAATCTCCAACATCACCATCTAGATCCGTTACCACAATTTCCGGAACAAGATGGTAGCCCCTCAAGAGTGAAGTGGTCGCACCGTCTGCTGCAATCGATATCGACCTGCCTTTCAGCCCCGATGTGAGATACTCATTGAGGTTTCTCTCAAGCGAGGGACCGCAACCGAATACGACTGCGTTCTCACGCTCGACTATTCTCTGGACAGCCGAGGGAAGAATTGCTTTGCCCTCTAACAACTTCTCCAGGAGATCTGCTGACTTCGCGTCCTCGGACCAATCAAAAGAGAATGCAGTGAGAATCCTTTCGTACCAAGGGCGCCATTTGTCAAAATCCATTAGATAACGACTCTAGCAGTAGCCAATCGAAAGCCAATCCAAGAGCTAATGTCTCAGTTCCTTCTTTATCTGCCCTATTGTGATGGATCTCTGCGCATAGAAATCGTGTTTGTGAATACTCTCCCTGCTTCTTGCAGTGAATACAAGCCTCGCACTATCTGGTAACTCCCGGAACCGTTTTGCCATGTTTTTCATCATGTACCGTATGCTACCCTCGGCGAAACGTGGTCGCGAGACCGCCACCCTTACTATCTCCCCTTCATCTTGTCTTTTCAACAGTTCGAAGGTTGAGGCGCTCATTGACTCCTCTATCACTTTGACCAGTTTCATAGCATCCACGTCAACACCCTCAGGCACGCCCATTGTGACTATTCCATATGTTCTCTGCATGTGCCTAGCCACCGGAACCTGAGCTACAATACGTTCGATCAATTCCTTTCCAAGCTTCGTATTCCTTGCAATTACTGAAATTGACTTTTCTCTGAGAATCTCCTGTGCACAAGGACATGACAGTTAGGGGTTTGCCTTCGAACGACACGAAACCGATTGGCATTTTATCCCGATTGCACCCACCTTTGTCAGTGATATTCTTACGTCCAGCTTTCTATCTTGAACGTCAATCGATCTCATGTATGATCACACAAAAAGACCCAGTTCGATCATTAATACCCGCACACTGGCACATAATAAGTATCATTTAGTCAATCTTTCATAAGAGCTGTCACCGACTACAGGTGAGGGTGCAAGATTGAAAGTAAGTATCATGACTCCGGCAAGACTTCATTTAGGGATCATTGACACTTGTGGCGAGCTGGGACGTATCTACGGGTCCATCGGGATCACAATTGACAAGCCCAATGTCGAATTGGAGGCAACTCCTTCACGCACTCTAGGAGCAACTGGTCTGGATGCCGAGAGAACAATTCGAATAGCTAGAAGATTCATTGAAAGATTTCCCAAAGCAACTAATGCCGATATTAATGTCACGAAGACGATCCCAGAGCATGCCGGACTAGGATCAGGAACACAACTCTCGCTTGCAGTTGGAAAGGCTATCGCAGCAGTCTCTGCACTTGATCTCAGCGTCAGAGAGATTGCGTCAGCTTTGGGAAGAGGACGAGTGTCAGGGATTGGCGTAGGCGCGTTTGAACACGGTGGATTCATATTGGACACCGGAAGAAGAAACGGGCCCGAGACTCAATCCGTCGAATCAAGTGTGTCCCTGACAGTGTTTCAGAGGAAGTTCCCGGAAGAGTGGCGCTTTGTCGTGGCTATACCAAATGTCGGCAAAGGCCTATTCGGACGGGCTGAGCAGGAAGCATTCTCGGCTCTGCCCCCAGCCTCCCCAGAACTTGTCGGCAAAATCTGTAGAATAGTAATCATGAGGATGCTTCCATCGCTCATCGAACAGAACATAAGAGAGTTTGGCGAGTCCGTAACAACTGTGCAAGACCTCGTTGGAGAAAGCTTCAGCAGAGTTCAGGGAGGACTATTCTTCAGTCCACTCGTGGAAGATTCAATCCACTTTATGCTCAGATCTGGCGCCTATGGAGCTGGTCAAAGTTCATGGGGACCTGCTATGTACGGAATAACGGAAAGCTCCTCTCGCGCGGAGATGCTCAAGCAACGCCTTGAAGGATTTTTGAACGAGAGAGGCGGTGGTTCGGTGTTTGTTGCGAAAGCGAACAACGATGGAGCTCGAACTACTACCTCAGATGCGTGACTATTCTGGGCTCAAAGACCGTATTTCCTTTTCAGAGTATCTGCCTCAGGCAGGTATATATGATCTAGAACCGTGCCCGTGGCGTTCCTTATCTTTGTGACTTCGACTAACTCTTTGAACTGACCACCGGCGAGTCCATCAGCAATGAGGGCGGCTCCTTGTGCCGCTTCCTTACTAACCTGAGCAAATCTACCGACTCTTCGAACTTTGCCGAACCTAGACAATTTATGGCTCACTGCTTCGCAGATTCCCTCTACTCTTGATATTCTTCCAGACACCAAGATCTCTCTAGGGTGGTCGACTGAGACCGATATCGCTGCCACACTCTTCAGGGCACTGTCAATGAAAGCATCGAGTGCAACTCTTTTCTTAGGAGCTGTTCTAGCTTGATCCACAAGTATTTCGGGTGTGATGGTGCCATTGCCCGCGACGTATGCAGCCCCACCTTGAAACAACATGCCCTTGGAGAAACCTCCGAGTAGATATGCCAGTTCTCCGTCCATTGCTCCTAATGTCAGAAACCCAAGTCCACCTGTGGTTCCACCTATTCCGTCTACGATCTCCCCGTTCTCGACTGCGATCGCAGCATTGTAGCCAAATCCCATTTCAACCAAGATGAATGAAGTTTGATCGTAGGGAATTCCTAGGCGTTGAGACTGATCATGAATCGCGAGTACTGCACAACAGAGTTTGTCAGCTGTACCCATGTCGATCTTGTTCACCTTTCTAAATTCGGGCACAGTGGATAGATGAATCACGCCAGGTATGAAGAACGCGTTAAATCCTTCGTCTTTGAGCATGTTGACCAGTCTTCGAAGGCCTTTCAGAACACTGATCTTCAGGTCGTCAGGCCTAACCAAAATGGTTAGAAAATGTTCCCTCTGCCCGAGTTTGCTTATGTGGGTGACAGGCAAACCATATCCTGAAGGTGCTACCACCACATCAAGAGGCACCACGCTCTTCAGAATGCCAATAACTGACTCAGGGTTTTCAGCTATCTGTGTAGAAGGAATCGTACTATCTAGAATGACCCTCCCATTATCTATCCCACACAAATCGAAACTGCGTGTACCGGGGTCTATTCCAACAACTCTTACCATTCTACTATCTCCAGAATACTACGACCGAGGATAACAAGTATAAAATATCGACTCTAGATCAAGATCAGGCAAGAGGATTGAACGAGAATGCAGCAGGCGATAGAGAAGATAACCAACGGCGTGGCCGTAGTAACTTCAAGAAGTGGCGACAAGATAAATGGTCTGTCTGTGGCTTGGATGAGCCAAGTTTCGACAAACCCTCCCCTTGTCATGGTGGCTATTGGAGAAACCAAGTATACCCACGAATTGATAGAGAAGTCAAAAGCGTTTGCGATTAACATTCTATCCGATAAACAGAAGAACAACGCTAAGCATTTCGGTCTTCAGACTGGAAGAAAAGTAAACAAGCTCAGCAGTATTGAATATGAGCTTAGGAAGACTGGCTCTCCAATTCTGAAGGAATGTATCGCATATCTAGATTGCAAAGTGCACAAATCAATCGTCGTAGGCGACCATACGATATTCGTGGGGGAAATTGTGGATGCAGACGTGAAGACCCAAGAAGCCCCGCTGATCTACAACTCCAAGGACTATTTCTAACATCTCAAGCTGTTTAGTCTCTTGCGTCCCAGCTCACCGAAGGCATTTCACAATGAACATGCGTAGCCCTGATGTAGAATCAGCCATACCACCACGAAGCTTTTAGCGACAATAAACGGATAGTCTGCTTTGATAAGCTTTGAGTGTGGTCTGAGTCATGAGAATTGGGAACGTAGAAATTGACGACAACGATTTCGCAGAAGCATTTCCTATGTGGGCATGTAGAGCACTCATAACTGCTCAGGACGAGAAATGGGCTAGAACAGCCGCCCATACAAGTACTGGGTTCGCTTCTTCAATAATAATGTCTCCCGCCGAGGCGGGTGTTGAAGGCCCAGTCGTTTCACCCGAGAGGACACCGGACGGCAGGGTAGGAGTTCATATTCAAATCTACCACAGGACGGGAATGGAGCTCAAGCTACAGGTGCTTGGCCGCATTGGTCAGTGTGTCCTTACCTGCCCCACCACAGCAACATTTGACGCTATGCCAAAGGCTGTCAAGAGACTCAAGATCGGTCGAATGATCAGGATGTTTGGCGACGGTTTTGAGTCCAAAGACACTCTTGGTGGCCGCAAGATCTGGAGGATTCCTGTAATGGAGGGCGAGTTCATCATAGAAGACAAGTTCGGCGTTAGGAGAGCTGGAGCTGGCGGGAACTTTCTGATAATGGCAGATAGCCAGAAAGCAGGTCTTGCAGCGGCTGAAAAAGCAGTTTCGGCAATTTCGACTGTTAGCGGCGTGGTTTTGCCGTTTCCTGGAGGGATCTGCAGATCTGGATCGAAGGTCGCATCAAACAAATACAAGCTGAGAGCTTCAACGAACGATCCATATTGTCCCAAGCTAAGGAGCATAACGGGAAATTCTCTAGTGCCAGACGGCGTGACAAGTGTCTACGAATTGGTCTTCAACGGAGTTACGCCAACTCTTCTGAAGAGGGCTACTGCAAGGGGGATAAGAGCGGCAGCAACTGTTCCCGGCGTTAGGAAGATAACAGCCGTGAATTTTGGTGGAAAACTCGGCCCCATCCAAATCAAACTCAAAGAAGCGCTTGATACAGAACCGGAAAAGTGAGAGAGGCTAGCGCGCCTTAGGCTTCAGATAGTCCGTACCTTTAGCCTCTATTGACCCTATCACTATCCTGTGGTAGACATCTCCATTTCTCTTGTCATACACTCTCTCTAGCTTTCCTCGAGCCTGAACCCTTTCGCCAAGGGACGCTATATCACAGTAGAACCCCTCGTAAGTCGCTATCTCTTTGATGTCAGCTACAGATGGCCCGTTGAGGATTCGTACTGAACCAATGCGATAGGTACCTGGCATGAACACTGATTCTCTTGCATCATCTATGATTGCTTCTGCATCAACAATGCCCTCTGGCGAGTAGATTCTGTCACCATACGTTTCGCCTATTTCTGTTTCAACCCTCCCAGGGTGGATTGAGAAGTCGGTTCCTTCAAAGATTCCTCGATTCCAGTGTCTACGATATATCCGCTCAACTTCTGAGCGGTCTAATGGATACAACCACGCCCTCGATGTCACCCATTTCTTGACAGCGGCTTCATCAAATGAACGAAGGCTCGGGTTGCCGCTGTGCAGCATATCTAGAACCGCCGTCTTGACCTTCAGACTATTCTCTTTTCCGTAAACCGTCAAGTCGATATCTGAGAACGCCGGATTGTGAATATCTACTAATATTGAGCCTGTTATCCCAAATTGTTTCGGATCGACACGACTCTGTTTGGAAACCGTTTCCAAAAGGCGTACCGCTTTTCTTTCAAGGGGATCGAGATGTTCAGCCCCAAGTAGATCTGATAGTCTAGACTCGGGGCAGTAGTGGACTCGAATACTATACAAAGGGACTGCAGATATGAGGAGATGTTGCGTTTCTGAGTTGTATAAGTACTGAGGATAGAACTCTTCCAGATAGTCGAAAGTTCCTTTGACATGTAAGGTCGAGTAGTACTTGAGTGCTCGATCGTATCTTCTTGTTTCGAATCCCCAGGCACCTTTACGATTAGGTACATACTTGAGGTATGCTAGTACTCTGTCGACAGGATGAACGTCGCCAACCACAGTGAAAAGGAGGCCTTCGACAGTTTCTATGTAATCTCTATTTCTGTATCCCCTTTTCATAGGATTCCCTTACCTCAAGCAACTTGAGAGCCGGAATACAAAAGATTCCCCCTTGACATTAGAATATCGACTTCAAATGAAAGAACATTATCATATGAATCCCATGTAAGATATTGGGAGCGTTATGAGATCACAAGATTCCACGGGTGGACCATAATAAATGAAAGTGCTTGGAGTCATCGGTAGCCCCAGGAGAGATGGGAACACCTCTATCCTGATAGACGAAGTGCTCAGAGGCGCCAAAGATGTTGGCGCTATTGTGCAGAAGATCTTCTTGAATGATCTTGATATCAAACCCTGCCAGTCTACATGCAGTGCAAACTGCAAGAAGACGGGGAACTGTACAATAGACGATGACATGTCACCTCTTTACGACGAACTTTACGATAGTAATGTCATAATCCTCGGCACACCGGTCTACTGGTACGGCCCATCCGCTCAACTGAAAGCCTTCATTGATCGATGGTTCGCATTCTCACATCCAGAGTTCATCAACAGAATGACTGGAAAAAAGATGATCTTAGTCGCTCCATTCGAGGAGACTGACATTTCCGCATCCGATGCCCTAGTTGAAATGATTAGTAGATCTGCGAAGTATCTGAAAATGGAGTTACTAAGAACACTGCTCGTTACCGCCGGAGAGAAAGGTGCCGTAAGAAACAACAAGGAGGCAATGACTCAGGCATACAGAATGGGACTAGATTTGAAGTAGCGACGAGGTAGGAGTCTCACATGCAATTGTACGATACATCAACCACTCAGATACGAATACGCCAGAGAAATCAACTGAACACTATGAAGTCGAGCGAGGATTCCCCTACAACCAACTGGTAATACTCGTCATTCTTTGTTGAAACGTGTTCCAGATCACCATACGCAGTTATTCTCTCTCCCGTCTTAGCCTGTTCACAGAAACGTCCCCGAAAAGACAGGATCTGCTTGGGTGCTGGATCACTACGGTCAATCACAGATACTTTCTCAACTTCGTATGTACAAGGAGTAAATATTGATTCAGAATCATCAGATACAATAGCCGAGATCTTCTTTCTTCCAAGCCTCTGACACGTAAAGCTTCCATACGGTTCTCGAATCTCATCCCAGTCTCTGATGCATCTGACGAAGTAATCGCGGCCTTTGAAATTTCCTTGAAGAACCTTTCTGCGTTCATGAGTACAGAAATCATCGAACTTCATCGCTCTCTCCATAGATCTTGACTTGAACAGTCGGCCTAGGTCATCTATATCATAGGCCTCGAACATATCCCCCGACGACATGGCATTTCTTAAAGCTTGATAGACTCTCCTTGAATTGCCTACTCCATAAATCATGATGTCCACGTCTGACTCTGGCTCCTGCAAACCGACCAATACTGATCCAGAAATGCCGACACTTGTTGTCCTGACTCCCGCGACATCTATCAATCTTCGAGCCAATTGAATAGCGTCCCGTTCAACCTCATCGTTCGATGGCTCACTGAGTCTTCTTCTAGGATCGTAGTGTGAGTGCACATTTTCCAACGGCACTGCTTGAAGTTCTCTGCCGAAGTAATCGTCGAA
Source organism: Candidatus Bathyarchaeota archaeon (assembly GCA_963760485.1). Lineage (GTDB taxonomy): Archaea > Thermoproteota > Bathyarchaeia > 40CM-2-53-6 > CAVXDP01 > CAVXDP01. The sequence goes on from CAVXDP010000011.1 coordinate 35,584, forward strand.
GTGTATGTATCCTGGAAAATATCTTCGCAGGAAATTCCATCTCTGTTCTAGATCGTAGATCTTTTTGTATCTCACACCCCTGCGTTCTCTGTCCCCATCGGGGGAAGGAACGTACCGAAGAAAGGATATGATTCGATCAACGGGATGAATAAGCCCCTTCACGTCAAAGATAAGACCTTCAATGGTTTCGATGAAATCACCTTCCCTGCCTCTCGTCAAACCCGTTGTCAAATTGTTATCCCCACGCATTTTGAATGATCAACGCGCTTATCTACTTGTAGAACGTGTTCAACACCTGACCTCTCATGTCACTTTCTAGCCTCGGTTATCGGAAGGGGTCAATTTACGAGGTCATAGTAACCACATTCGACGCCCAAAAACGACCTCACGCTGCGCCCATGGGCGTCACTGTCAGCAAAGCCAGGGAGTTCATTCTACGTCCCTTTGTGGAAACAGAGACTCTGAACACGCTAAAAGTATCCAAATGTGGAGTCATCAATGTGACCTCAAATCCTTGGAGGTTCTTTAGGACTGCCCTAAAAAATGAAGCATGGGTCGGACCTCCTCCAAGCAGCTGGTTTGAGCACGCCAAGCAAGTGATGGCTCCTCGCCTAAGGTCATCCGATTCCTACGCTGAGTTCCATGTTATGGACATCTTGTGTCATGGTCCACGCCGCCTGATTAGATGTAAAGTCGTGCATGTAGATTCCACCAAGAGGGGAATCACGCCTTATTGCCGAAGCACGTCTGCGACAATAGAGAGCATCATTCACGCGACCCGAGTCAAAGAACTACTTAAGGAAGGAGACATAAGGGGTGCAAAGAGGCTGATAGATCTCATGAAATATTACGGAGAACTGACTAACAGGGTTTCTCCGAAGTCAGATGAGGCTAAAATAATTCGCTGCTTGCTTAGGCACATGGGAGGGCTCATGACCGTCAGTCCGCAACCAAGACGCTCGTGATACTCAACTTGTTCACGTCTACTAGACCTTTGTCAGTGATTCTTAGCTCTGGAAGAACGGCCAATGACATGAAAGATAAGACAGAGAACGGTTCGTCCAGTTTTGCTCCGAGTTTCTTAGCCGCTGCATTCAGAGCCTCGGCCTTGTTCGCCACTTCATCCGCCGGCTTGTCAGACATTAGACCCGCTATGGGGAGAGCTAATTTGGCCAGTACGTGACCTGATTCTACGGCTGTGAGACCTCCGTCCATGTCGGACACAATATTAGCAGCGAACGCCATGTCTCCGCTGCGGACTCCCAAAACGACTATGTTGTGCGCGTCGTGCGCAACTGTCGACGCTATCGCGCCTTTCTTCATGCCAAAACCTTTGACGAATCCTTTTCCAACGTTTCCGGTCGCTTTATGTCTTTCAACGACTCCAATCTTGATGATGTCGTTCGCCGGGTCGGACTCAACTATCCCATCTTTCACCCTAATGGTAAGCACGAGTTTCCGGGTGACTGCCCCGCCTTTTGTGACGTCGATGATCAGAGCTTTGACTGGCCCGTCGGATACCTCAGATTTGATGTCGAAATCAGGGGCACATAGCTGCTTCCCAACATGAATGGTTTTCTTTGCGTATCCCGGGTATTCCGGATTGGGAATATTCGCATTAAGAATTCCATCTTCCGCGACAACACGGCCGTTGGCGATCACTTTCTCAGGTTTCATCTCTTTGAGGTTTTTCATTATGAGTACATCTGCGATTCTACCCGGCGCTATCATACCAACTTCTTTACTCACCTTGAAATGTTCAGCAGTGTTGATTGTTGCCATCTGGATCGCTCGAATCGGATCAAGCCCCTCCTCGATTGCTCGTCTGACAATATGGTTCATGTGGCCGTTGTTGACAAGATCCATTGCAGTTATGTCATCAGACACAAAAAGGCAATGTCGATGGTCAACCTTTGTCTTCAAAAGTACCTTAAGCAATTCGTTCATATTCCTCATCGTTGAACCTTCTCTCAGTTCAAGCTTCATGCCAAGACGAAGATTCTGAAGTGCATAGTCTGCTGTGGTGGCTTCGTGGTTTCCTTCAATTCTACTCGCTACGTATGCATTGAGCTGGGCTTCAGTTAGTTTTGGTGCGTGGCCTTCAACCGTCCTTCCAGATTTCTCTGTTTCTTCGATTTCCTTCAGTAGTTTCCAGCTCTTTTCAAATACGCCCGGGAAGTTCATGACCTCTCCAAGTCCGATAACGCCTTTCCAAGTCATTGCCTTCTTCACGTCATTAGCATTGATTGTTGCGCCGGTAGTCTCTAGGCCAGGAGCAGATGGTACACATGACGGCATCTCAGCGAAGACTTTGAGTGGAAGATTGCTCGCCTCTCTCAGCATCAATTGGATACCCTTGATACCTAGTACGTTTGCAATTTCATGCGGGTCCATCATGACAGCTGTTGTTCCTCTTGGAAGTGCTGCTCGAGCAAATTGGGTTATGGTAAGCATCGAGCTCTCGATGTGAACATGTCCATCTATGAATCCCGGAACCAGATACGATCCCTTGGCATTGATGACTGACGACCTATCACATTGAATCTCTTCAACGTTCCCGACGAATGCTATTCGACCATTCTTTATCGCAAGTCCTGTGTGCTCAATAATCTCTGCAGTACAGACGTTCACAAGGCGCCCGTCTTTCACTACAAGGTCGGCCTTTCTCCGCCCAAGAGCGACATCAATGAGACTCTTTACATCATATATGTCCAAAGTGATCATTCCAAGAAGGCGCAGGAATCTATTTACACCTGAAAATCAAGAAAAGCCTTTTGCAAACAATTTGCTGTCTAATCCTGCAGGTAACTGAAGTTAGCAAGGCACCAAACGCGGTAATGTCCAGTAAGTCTTGAATATTCCTTCATGAGATCGCATCAGACAAGGATGTGTATTGACTATTCTAGAAGATGAAATTGCCTCTTGTCTTCAGCTCGCAATGCTACTGGAAACCAGCGCCTATCCGAAACCAGGGAATGTTCACAGAACTAGAGATTTTTCGGAGACTAGATTTGAGCACTTTCTTGCATCATCCGCTTCACTTGGTTCCACTTACAGATGGGCCGCCCATAGAGGGATATTGATCTCAAAAGGCATCTTGAACTTGGATGACGCTAGACTTGGGAAAGCCATCCGGCTTGGAGTCGAGAACATGATGCGATGGCAGAAGGGTGGAAACACAAGTCTCGGAACCATTCTGCTACTTACCCCTATTGCAACTTCAGCGGCGTTGACGTTGATAAGCGGCAAGTTAGAAATGAAAACACTGCGTGTCAATTTGATCAAATTACTACAATCCGCAACCCACATTGATTCATTGGACGTCTACAAAGCAATTTCAAGAGCATCACCTGGTGGAATCGGATCAAGTGATGAACTAGACGTAATGTCACCTGAATCACTGGATCATATTGAAAAGAACCATGTCGGACTACTGAGAACTTTCAAGATATCAGCTAGACGCGATTCTATTGCATCTGAGTGGATCAGCGGCTATAGAACAACTTTCGAGATCGGCTATCCGTACTTCGCACGCGCCCTCGATGACGGCTTGGACATAAACACTGCCACAGTCAATACATTTCTCAAGATCCTTTCGACGGTCCCGGACACACTGATAGCACGAAAGGTTGGAATCAAGAAAACACGTTATGTTTCTGCACGAGCCAGGGAATGCCTAAATGCCGGCGGACTAGCAACAAGGAAAGGGTTCAGGTTAGTCAATAGACTAGACCAAGACCTGAGAACTCCTAATCACGAACTTAACCCAGGAACAACGGCAGACTTGGTCTCTGCGGCTCTTGCTCTCGCGCTCCTACAAGGACTTAGGCCCTAGAGCCTGTCGTGAAACACGCATGTTTTCATGATTCAATCTTCTCACGATCACGATCGGAGTATGCTTAACGTTCTGGAGCATTTCCCACGTGACTCGATGCGGATCCACACGAAAGGTTTCACCCATATCCCAAACAGTTCTTCCTGCTCCGGAACCCCTAACTTTGTTCGCTACGGCAGAGATCTGCAGAGCTTCATTAGTACCTAGATTCTCTCCAACCACAGCTAGAGGAGTAGACCTTGGAGTCAGTTTCAACAATCTTCCAAAGACGTAGGCGAATAGCCCGAAACATCTAACTCCAGAAACAGTTGTACGCCTAACACTCATGTGGAACCCAGAAAGACTATACGTCTTATCGGAGTCGACAACCAATACCGTTGTCTTCTTTCCTGTCTCGACATAGAGTCGCTCTTGAATCCTTGTCGCCTCTCTCTTTGGATCATCAAGAGGCAAGGCAACCAGAGAGAACGGAAGGTTACTTGCATCGATTCCCCCTTCTGATCCGTGCCTCAGAGCCTGAATGAAGCCCGTTTCGTCAATCGCCAATTGCTTGTGAGCTGCACCTTCTAGAATTGGGTAGTTTCTCAGCCGTGAGATATTCGTTGGGCTCAGATGGCACAGCCGACCCAGAACTCGACCCCAGACAACCCTCATCCAACCCACTGCAATCAGCTTTGCCAAGAAGCGTGGTTTGATAGGCGCCTCATCAATGACGTGTCCAGTGGCCACTGAAAGCGCCTTCTCAGATACTACCAAGAAGTCACCTTCATGAATAATCTTGGAAACGTGAACCAATAGATCTTCCATCCATTCATCCATCGGCTTCCAATACGAAGTTTGGACAGCTCTTGCAATGTACTTCAAAAGAAATCATCAGCTACTTTCATAATCTTGATTTGCGTGCGCTTTGATCTGTTAGAAATATGTGGGTCATGACAAAAAAGTCTATATCAGGACTTGTTCCTTCCGATTGCCACGGGTAGAGATCCACGATACGTCTGGAGCTGATCTAGAATGACTGCCACCAGACATCTCTATCTCTATGGCGGCGCGTTTCTTGTAGTATTCATCGGAATATTTCCAACCATCATACAGGGATCCCATAGCCTCCTCGACCTTTCTGCTTCATCGCAACTTCTGCAAGATCTGTTTGTGCTTCCATACTACGTATTTCGATCCCTACTAAGGATGTTTGTAGCATACACGCTGTCCTTGCTCTTTGGAATCACCTACGGAATAGTTGCGGCTACGCGTGAAAGAGCTTCGCATATCATGATTCCTATTCTCGATATTCTGCAGTCAGTCCCTGTCCTAGGGTTTCTTCCGGCAGCAATTCTGTTCTTCGTGTACAGTTTTCCGGGGGTATTGGGCCTAGAAGTCGCTTCAATTCTACTCATATTCACGAGCATGGCTTGGGCCGTTGTCTTCGGCGTCATAGCAGGAGTCCATCGAATCCCAAGAGACATCAAGGAGGCCGCAACAGCCTACGGTGTAAGACGACTAGGATACGTCAAGGAGATTGTACTTCCTGCAATATTCCCAGAACTTGTTTCCGGAAGCATTCTCGCGTGGGGAGGAGGATGGTATTTCCTGGTTGCCTGCGAGTACATGAATTTTGGAAACCAAAGGTACACATTGCCAGGCCTAGGATTCTACTTGGCTAGCGCGGCATATCAAGGAGATATGCCCCGAGCCTTCCTCGGACTGACTGCGATGGTTGTCGTTATCGTATTCATAAATCGCATAGTTTGGCATCCGTTAATGGAACAGACAGACAAGTACAAATACGATACAATATCCGCGTCATCTGTGGCCCGTGTTCACGAAATTCGAGTTGTGAAAGCATTTAGAAAATATGAAAACAGGTTGGAGTCGCTTGTGGCCTCATTTGTGGCACATGAACGTGCGTATCTCGTCTCGCGCTTAAAGGCAACTGGAATCTATCCAACAGTACATTTGCCGGGTCGCCCGCACTTGCATGACATAGGAATCAAGCGTCCCCATTGGAACCATTTCATCGCCACCATCATCTCAATTGGCATAGTAATGACGATCGTTTCCATCTTCCTAAGGACGCCCATACCAACACCTAAGATTGCGGTGCAGCAAATTCACCTCCATCCTGAGGCACTCAATCTTCCCTACTATTCTCTTAGGTCTCTCGCCCGGCTATCCATCGCCTATGCAGTAGCTCTTGGATGGACTCTGGTAGTGGGAATAACGACAGCCAGGAGCCCTAGACTCATGAACATTTTCACTCCTTTATTCGACCTGGGCCAATCCATTCCGGCAACCGCACTTTTCCCGTTCATAGTCGTGTACGTGATCGATTTCTTTGGAGGATCGTGGTTTGGCCAAGAGATTGCATCCATTCTTCTGCTGCTTACTGGAATGCAATGGTACTTGCTATTCAACATAATCGGCGCAGTGCACACGATTCCGAATGATGTTACTGAGGCCGCGAGAGCATTTGGTTACAAAGGCTTTAGGTTTGTTAGAGAGATTATTCTTCCAGCCATTTTTCCAGCAATTATTGTTGGAAGTATGCAGGCTTGGGGTGGCGGATGGAACGCTTCGATTGTGTCAGAATACATCAACTTCGGTGACAAGATCTACGAGTTGCCAGGTCTGGGATATTTCCTCGATAAAGCTGCATGGCAATGGGGAAGCACAACTATGGTGCTTCTCTCCTTGGCGACCATGACAGGCATTATCCTATGCGTTAACAGACTTGTCTGGCGTAGACTAATGGCGAATTCGGAGAGGTTCAAGTTTGAGTACTGAAAATGAAAATACTACCCAGAAGATGATCATGGAATCCATAGATGTCTGGAAGAGTTTCGGACATAACGGCAAAGAGATCGTGGCCCTTCAAGAAATAAGCTTCCAAATTCACAGTGGTGAGTTTGTTTGTATAGTTGGGCCGTCGGGCTGCGGCAAGAGCACTCTGCTTAGAATACTAGACGGACTTGAACCTCCAACCAAAGGTGAAGTTCTGTATCGAGATAAGAAAGTGACAGCCCCCGATCCGAAAATTGGAGTGATCTTTCAGACATTCGCCCTTATCCCTTGGAAGACAGTCCTTGAGAATGTGGAGATGGGGTTACTGGCTACAGGGAAAACTAGGGAAAGAGCTCAACAGACGGCGAAAACATTCATTCATGATGTAGGGTTGGAAGGATTTGAGGAGAGCTACCCTCGGGAGCTTTCCGGCGGTATGAAACAGAGGGTTGGCATCGCGAGAGCTCTGGCACTTGAACCAGAAGTATTATTGATGGATGAACCATTCTCATCCCTTGATGCATTGACAGCGGAGAACTTGAGGAGAGAAACTCTTGAGATGTGGGCTCGCCCAGACATTCCGGTAAATGTGTGTGTGATGGTTACACACAACGTCCAGGAAGCAGTGTACATGGCAGACAGGGTCCTAGTTTTAAGTGCCAGGCCTGGAAGAATCGTCGGAGACGTAAGAGTGAACTTGCAAAGACCCAGGAACAGCAGAGACCCAGAGCTATTCAACTACGCGGATACAATCGTTTCAATGATCAGTTGACAAACTTCGCCGTATGCCGATGGTCTTTTTTGGCGGTGACCCTCTGCGAGTCACCATCGTAGTCGAAACAGCGAGCGAAGCACCCCCAGCCGACTATCAAATCAACCGAGTTCCCCATCTTTTCGCTTGGGCCGAATCTGCTCTGAAGCACATGAGTAATCTGTCTTTTGCTAAGCCTTCCTCCGCTGAGAAGGAGGTTTCTAATAAAAGAGAACACCTCCACGTTTTCCAACTGTTCGTGAAGAACTTTCTTCCTTCCAGCTATGGTACTAGCCATAACCTTGTGCGCAACGTTCGTGAGTTGTATGTCTCCTTTATCCACAGACACTAGACCGAACAGTTCCGCAGTTTCAACAACTTTGAGAAGATCATCGATATCCATTCTCAAGTCCATACCTATCTTTGCGACATCGGTCTTTCCCCCGTAACTCTTGACTATGTCCAATAGACCGAAGACCTCAGAGATGTGCGCTTTCGGTAACATACAACCACCATGAGCAGTCTTATCCAGTTCTTATTCATGCCGTTCCTACAAAAACAATTCGAATCGGAACAACTTCATCGTGATACAGACTATCCAACGACGCTCAAATCTAACATATGTCCCGCGAACAGTCTGAGCTGAAGACCGACTCAACCTTTAATAGCCAAGTCCTCGACTCTGCTTCAACCATGGCCACTACCGAAGAGAAAAAGGAGCCAGAAAGCGTAGGCATCATATATGAGTGCCTAAGCTGCGGATCGCGGATAACGTCCGATCAGTTGTCTATGATACCTGAGATAAAGTGCCCATACTGTGGATATAGAGTACTCAAGAAGACACGCCCACCAGTAGTGAAGCACATAAAAGCCAACTGAAGGCCTCTGATCAAAACTGCTCCTCCTAGCGACACGCCGGAGTGAATTATGAAGTTATCTCTGCAGGAGGATAATTACCGTGGATATAAACTCGTACGTGAACAACCTCGCAAAGGACATCAAAACTATGAAAGTACGAGGAGCTGGGAAAATTGCGAGGCGAGCAGTCGAAGCCTTGAAGATCACAGCAAGACACTCGAAAGCGAGGAATGTAAACAACCTGATTCTAGAACTCGAAAAGGTGGCTTGCGTCCTTCTGAGGACGAGGCCTACAGCAGTCTCTCTTCCCAATGGAATAAGGTATGTGATGCATAGAGCCCGAGCTGCCGAGACCAGTAACTTGAACGTCAATGATTTGAGACAGGTGGTAATCCGATCGTCCAACGAATTCATTCAGAACTCTAAGACCGCCGTTCAGAGGATTGGAGAGATGGGATCGAGGAGAATTGTCGACGGGGATGTGATCATGACCCACTGCCACAGCACATCTGCCCTGGCCATAATGAAATCAGCCAAGAGAGATGGAAAACGGATTGAAGTGATCGTTACGGAGTCCCGCCCGTTCCAACAGGGGATACTTACTGCTGGAGAGCTGAATCGACTGAAGATACCAGTCACATATATCGTCGACAGCGCCGTACGTTTTTTCATGAATAAGGTTGACAAAGTCGTCGTGGGAGCGGATGCAGTGGCTGCAAACGGTGCGGTCGTCAACAAGATTGGAACATCGCTTATGGCTCTGGCTGCTCATGAAGCGAGAACTCAATTCCTGGTGGCAGCAGAGACCTACAAATTTAGCCCCGACACAATGACAGGCGAGCTTGTTGAGATCGAGGAGAGAGATGCTTGCGAGATCCTCTCAAAGAAGGACCAGAGACACTTGAAAATGACCAGGATTAGAAATCCATCTTTTGACGTCACGCCTCCTGAATATATTGACGCCATAGTCACCGAGAGAGGTGTAATACCTCCCCAGGCGGCCCTACTGATATTGAAAGAAACGTTTGGGAAGATTCCACTCGAGGAGCTCATGGAGTATCGAACTGTTCCTAGAGTTGAACACTAGAACTCTTATGTGAAACTCGAAGGGTATGTGTCATGTATGTCGCCCTTGGGCCTTGTCTCAAAAGAGAAGTTCATGGAGTTGCAGAGCAAATACGAAGAGCTAGGGCACTCGCTAGATCAATCGAAAGCCGAGGCTAAGAAGCTGAAGCTGAGAGTATCAGAACTGTCTGAAAGCGTGGAGATACTATCAAAGAAAAACAAGGAACTTACTTACAGTTATCACTCAGTCACCAAGGAAAAAGATCAACTACAAGCGAAGTTGGGAAAATATGCTGAAGAAAGACAGCTTCTTCAGAAGATGATTAAGGACCTAGAGTTCCTTGCAAGAAAGAGGAGAAAAAAGATAGAATCTTCGCCAGATACACAGTCATTCGAATCCGACATTCAGAAATTGTTGGAACAGACATCCATGGAACACAGTGACGATGACTAGTTGAAGCCCAAGGATCCTGTTCAAGTTGATTTCGTCTATTCTGGCCGGATTAGAAGAGAGTCTGAACATGTGAAAATCCAATATCCAGTAAATATCCGTTGGCAATGCATTAGATGCCATACATGCTCCGGCGATACGAAGCAACACACTCGCCACGTCAGAATGCTCGACACTGAGGTCAAAGCCATCTCTCGTTTGACTGGCCTCAATCCACGAAGTTTCTGTGTCACACTCGATAGCATTGAGCCTTACAGATTTGAGATGCTCAAACAGACCTCAGGTGATTGCATATTTCTTAAAGGGCCCTCTTGCGTGATCTACAATGAACGACCACTGACATGCAAGTTCTACCCGTTCTATCTCGAGGAACATTCAATTGGAAATATCGTTTTCGATTTGACCAGCGAGAAATGCCCTGGACTTGGTCAAGGCCCCTTGCTAAGCACCGAGTTCTTTGTTGAAATGCTCAGAACTGCTTCGAAACAAATGACTTCAAGATAGACATTTGACAACTATTTTAAGCTGAGAGCATCAGTGAATAGAACTCCGCGATACTAGGAATTGATGGCATTGAGTGGAGTAGACAAGTACGAGATCTTGGCTGAACTGGCTCGAAGACGAGGGTTCTTCTGGCCTTCATTCGAGATCTATGGTGGAGTTGGCGGATTCATGGATATGGGTCCGCTGGGCATCTCCATCAAACATCGCTTGATAGAGAAGTGGAGAGATTTTTTCATCAGACGACAAGGCCTACTTGAGATCGCCACTCCAGTAATCATGCCGGCGAAAGTCTTCGAGGCTTCAGGTCATATACAGCACTTCAAGGACTCCATGGTCGAGTGCACAAAATGCAAACGAAAGTACAGAGCCGACCACATTCTCTCCGATGCAACCGGCATGGAGACTGAGGGATTTGATCTTGACCATCTCAATCGGTTGATCAGAGAGAAAAATGTTCACTGCATGGAATGCGGCGGAGACCTGTCGGACCCTCAGTACTTCGGTACCATGTTCATGACGACCATAGGCCCATACAGCGATGCCATCGGATACGCAAGGCCCGAAGCCGCGCAAGGAATGTTCGTTAACTTCAGACGCATCTACGAAGTGGCCAGAGAAAAGATGCCGCTGGGTATAGCTCAAATTGGCCAAGCATTAAGAAACGAGATCTCACCGCGTCAAGGCCCATTGAGGCTTAGAGAATTCACGATTATGGAGTTTGAGTTCTTCTTCGACCCAGAAGACCCAAGATGCGACCGCCTGCCAGACGTTCAAAATGAGAAGCTACGCCTAGTTCCGATAGAGCTTCGGGAGAAAGGAATAGAGGAACCGATTGAATTGTCTGTTGCCGAAGCATTGGATAAAGAGTATGTGAAACAGCCTTGGTCAGCCTACTTCATGGCCTTGTCTAAGCAGTTCCTAACGGAGTTGGGAATTCCTGAAGGGAAACAGAGATTCCATGAGAAACTTACAACGGAGCGAGCACATTACTCTGCGCAAACATACGATCATCAGGTCGAACTTGACAGATGGGGTTGGGTGGAGCTCGCAGGTAACGCTTACAGAACCGCTTTCGATCTTCAAGGACACATCAAAACCTCTGGGGTAGACTTAACCGCCTTCAAAGCCTACGACGCCCCAGTCAAGAGGAAACTGAAGGTTGTTGTACCGATCAGCGCGACAATTGGACCGGAATTCAAGGAGCACGCTAGTAAGATTGCGAGAAAGATATCGGAGACGGATGCAAGTCTGATTGAAAAAGCATTCGTACAAGATGGTTTTATCGAAATAGACGGTTTCAAGGTGTTGCCTAAACATGTCAAGATTGATGAAAGAGAAACCAGCGAGTCTGGGAGAAGATATATTCCGCATGTAATAGAGCCCAGCTTTGGAGCCGAGCGACTTGTCTACGCCGTTCTCGAATATTCTTACACAGTTGTGAAAGACAGAGTGGTCATGAAGATTCCTAGAGACCTCGTGCCAATTCAAGCCATCATTCTACCCCTAGTCAACAAAGATGGGTTAGATGACAAGGCTCGGCAAATCTACAAGATGCTACTGCAACAGAAGTTCGATCTAGAGTACGATGAATCAGGATCCATAGGACGGAGATATGCGAGAGCCGACGAGGCTGGAATCCCATTGGCAGTAACTATTGACTATCAGACCATGAAGGATGACACTGTAACACTGCGAGATCGAGACACTTGGATGCAGAAACGTTTCAAGGTATCTGAGATCGCTAACACCCTCCACAGATACATGTCCAGCACGGTTTCACTCCAGGGCCTGTAGCTTGCCGGACCTTTCAAACACCCTTAGCTACGTTTTTATTTGAAGTCAGCGTAGCGTCTAGTAGCCGAGCATATGTGGCTGCGTGTTCCAAAAAAATATGGTGTTTCAAAGTGACATTCCCACTCGAAGCCGAAGCCAATATCAGAAGACGAATGCTTAACATTTGCCAAGACCACGCCAGATCTGTGGTTGATGTTGTACGGGAGCTTACACTGATGATTGATAGCATCGCAGAGGACAAGCCGAAGAAGGTGAAAGAGCACTACGAGAACATGCTTAAGCTCCTTGAGTCGGTAAGCAAACTTAAGACAAATCTATTAGAGGAAGTTGCAGCAGTAGGGTCACTCCTAATCAGCCGAGAGGGGTTTCTGAGGCTGATATTCGAACTTGAAAGGATAGCCGACTATGCAGAGGCCGTCGGCTACAGACTCGAGAGTATGATTGAAGGAAAATGGAAGATTGAGAACAAGTTCATGAAAAGCCTTGCAGAATTCATGTCAATGATTCTGGACGAGATAACGAAAGTAAGAGAGACGATGATCTCGCTTGGTTTCAACCCTGACAGAGCGATCGAGGCTTCTAAGGCTGTTGAGGACGCGGAGAAAAAGATAGATGCAAAACACCGCAGCATTGACATGGAGATACTCTCGAGCAGATTGCAGATCCAAGTCATGTTGCTTCTCCGAGATATCTTGGGTCGCCTGGAAGATATCGCTGACACAGGTGTAAACGTGATTGACATGATAAGAGTTCTGGCGATTTACTCGTAGAGGACTTAACGATGGAGGAGAAGCCGACCGCGGAGCTTATTGGAACGAGACTTGTTGTCTGGAACCCACGCGACGGAACTGAACTCTATAGACTGGGGTTCTACGGCAAACCAGTCGGAATTCCAAAACCGAAACCTGACCAAGACTTCGCTGTACCACTAATACTCGATATTATTGAAGGTCTCTATCTGCATGAGAAAAAGAAAATCAAGATCGTAGAGCCAAGGAGTAAGAAAATCCTCAAGAAGACGACACTTCTTAATCTGGCGCAACGGGCATACAGCGGATTCGACCTTGCCTACATCGTGTACAAAGATCTCAGGGACAAAGGGTACATAGTAACTCCTGGAATCAAGTTTGGAGCAGACTTTGCAGTCTACGAACACGGTCCAGGCATAGACCACGCACCTTTCATCATCTCAGTCAAGACGATGAAAGAAAACATGGGACCGTTCGATGTTGTCAGAGCTGGCAGACTCGCCACGACCGTTAGAAAACAGTTCATAGTAGGCGCCCCGAATAAACGTTCGAAGAAGGTTGACTATCTAGTCTTTAAGTGGTTCAAAGCCTAGTTAGCCAAACTCAACATTCTGGAACGGAAAACGCTATTAGCAGTTTTTGACTTCATCACGGCTATGGCAAAGCTTCCACAACTAGTTGTTGAAGGTGACTCTCTCCCCGAAGTATGGGAGAAAAGCCTTTCAGCTCTTTTTCATCAGGGAATCAGATCCTACAAGGAATCCTACAGACATGCTGAAGAGAAGATTGAAGTCGTAGAGGCGTCCATGAAGATGATTGTGAGGGACCCTCTTCAGGAGCCGATGCTACACATGGGATGTGAGGGTCTCGGCAGCTTGAGGGAATACGTGGACGAGGTCTTGGACGGATCGAAAGATGATTATGTGGACCGTGGATTCTGGGACTACACCTATCATAGGCTTCTTAGGAATTATGAGGTCTACGACAAACCTGGTGTAGACCAGTTGAAGTATGTCATCGAGAAACTCAGCGCCACACCATTCTCGAATAGAGCTCAAGCAACTACGTGGATGCCTTGGAAGCATCCCACAGTTAAGGGCCCTCCATGTCTTCAGAGGATTTGGTGCAAGAGATTTGGAGATGAACTGGAAATGCATACGAGTTGGAGGAGCCGTGACTCCTACAACGCGGCCTTCATGAATATGTACGCGATTATTCAACTCCAGAAAGGCTTCGCGGAAACAATTGGCGCGAAAGTCGGCCAGTACGTCGACGATTCGGACAGCTACCACATTTACTCTTACAACGTTAGGAGTGTAGAGAAGCTTCTAGACACTGCCGAGACACTCAGGAAGAAAGGTGCCTCACCATACGAGTACAGCTCGCTGCTAATCAGAATGTCAAAATAGGCAGACGTCGCTTTGCCACATGAGAAGAAATGAGAATGCTCATCAGCACAGTCGCCACGTAGATTGGCATGTCGATCCAGAACTCGGGGATTGGAGTCGAAGGTTCAACTGATACGTGACTAGGCGTAGCCGCCGAATCCATGTACAATACCACATTGGGGTCAGGAATCAGAGTGTTCTTCACAGGCGTTAGTTGCAATGCAAGCGCCCCTCCAGCCGGCACTTGAAATGTGCTCGTGAAGAGGTTCAGACTGTACTCGTTGGGGAATTGTCTAATGCCAGTAATGTTACCTTGAGCCATTACTTGGAAACTCCCCGCAGACAGATAGCCAATAGCGACACGCAATGATGTTGACATGACGGTATACCCCAGCCAGAGAGATATTGTCCAGGTGCTCACATCTATTGATATATCTGAAGACAGTACGCCCGTTCTGAAATAGTACGACACGTAGCCCAAGTCAAGAGGATAGGAGTACTGCGTCGGCTGATTCTCATCCATCAGGTATTCAAAAGGATTCTCAAAAGTCCACTTATGGAGGTAGAAGACCTGAGCTGGACTTGCCTTCACCGAACCCATCGACAATGCCAGTAGGACTAGAAGACCGATGACCACTATCGCCCTCATGGAATCTCCCTGGATCCTAATAGCTTCACATCTAATTGAAAGTTAGCTTTTGCCCTTGCAACTAACCAACCGAAGATCATCGTCGACGTGTGCTGCACGGACTCGCACACCGCCTGAACGGCACAAGGGGTTCCGTAAGGCTTCTAGTCTAGCTACGAGTCTAGACCAGGGCGCTATTTAAGCATCGGTCAACAATAAATGATGTCATAATGCCCACAACAACTGGAATTTGAGTGACAGGTGATCATGAAGCTCGCCTGTCCCACATCGAGGAACCGCAGCGGTTGACATGTTCTATCAAATAACATGTTAGAGTGTTCGAGCCCAGAACGGATTTCTTGCGCTTAGCATTATAGGAGTGATCGGATATGGGTATCAAAGAGAAATTTACTCGTGCCAACTGGGAGCTGAATTGCCTCTTCAGAACTGGTAAACTACCACAGTGCACAGCACCAACGCCATACTACCCACAGGGAGGTTCGCATACAGGATGGTCTGGGGGACGGCAGGCGCTTTGTAGTATGTGTGGGAGACAGATTCGCAAAGGCGACAGATTCTGCGACAGGTGTGGCACGCGGACCCTTTCAAACCTAACCTCACAAAGAAGGCCACAATAAATCGCTGGAAGATTCCGAGTCCAGGTTCTTCACGGACGTTAAGCTAAGGGTCGCGTTACTTCTGCGATTTTGTGCATTTGGGGCAGAATGACGAGCCTGCCTCAATTTCAGCTCCGCAGAACCTACAGTTCGTGCTCGATTCCTTTTTCTGAGATTCGATTGGTCTAGCAATGATTTTTGTTGCGCTGGCGAGCTCCGGCGAAGCATATGATAAGTCCGAATATAGCTATGAGACCGCCTACGAACTGGAGCATGACGGCGACGATCTCGAGTGAAAGGCCCCACGAGGTCATGGGCTTCGCAAATTCAGCCAGCCATGCACCGAGCAGAGTTGTTGGATGAAGTTCGGATGACAATCCAAACTGATAGGATATGAAGCCAATTACGAGCATCAATGAGCCGGCTAGAAATACTGATCGCTTCATTCACTTGAACCTCTCATACGCAACGTAAGGCGACACATGAAAGATTTCAATGTTGGGTTCTGCTAGCGAAAATCCTTAAAAGAAGACTGTGAGTGTAAGCAGGATAGGTAATACCAGATGCCTCTAAGTGGAATGGAACTGGTTATTGTTGCAGTAGTCATCGTAGTATTCCTCATGTGGGGACCGAAGAAACTTCCTGAGTTGGCTCGATCAATAGGCCTGGCGAAGAAGGAGTTTGAACAGGCCAAAACTGAGGCCACACAGACAGCACCCGTGTCGACTGAAGATGTTCTGATCAAGACTGCGAAAGAGCTGGGAATATCGACAGAAGGCAAGACCAAGGATCAGATATCACAAGAGATTGTCCAAAGATCCAAAGAAGTGAAGTAGTATAATTCTATGATTCTCACGCTGACTGATGCATTTGCTAGATGTTTGAGGACCCTTCTGAGCCGATCTTTTTTAGTTGGCTTCTGTAAATCTCCAGAATCTCATCTCGCGTCGTCGCATCCTCTGGAGCCTTATCATTTCGCCAATTCCCCGTGAATCTTGGAAACCTAAGAGCTAGTCCTGCATCTTTCTTCGCGGTATCTCTTGCACACGTATGCAAAGGAGAAAGAGTTATCTCGTCTGCAGCGACCTCGAGCACTAGCCCAGGAGAAAACCAAATGTCGGGAGTCATTAGGCATACGACACGTGCGTGCCTATGCTGGATCTCATAGGGTTTCAACATTCCAGGGAGTTTCGATAAATCCTCATCTGTGAAACCGCTTCCGAGTTTACATATGGTTTCGAACAGATCCTGTTTGGGATCGTAGGTGGCTGTGAGAAGCGCTCCATAGGACCCCGCTCTCTTGCCTCGTCCATAGAATGCACCTATCGGAACTAAGTCGAATGTGTCAGCTATCTCCGCTTTGTACGATCTCTTGTATTTGATCCAAGTCCATCCTCTCGCTCCAGCCTTGTAATCGGAGTCAGGGCCAATTGACTTGACCATCAAGCCTTCACATCCATCGGCCACAGCTTGATCCATATACACGTCAAGTCTGGTTGGATCGTCTGTCACGAGTTGATCTGACAGGGTTGCATGTGGATTCTTTTTCACAATTTGCTCAAGCAGCCGTCGCCTCTCTGGATATGGGGCGATCGTGCAGTCTTTTCCATCTAGATAGAGTACATCAAAGAGGTACACATGAACGGGAACCTCTTCTTCCATTCGTTCAATCTCGTACTTTCGACCTCTCCTCTGCGAGATCATCTGGAAGGGCAGCATATCACCTGTGTTCGGGTCCACGGCAACGCATTCACCCTCAACCACAATCTCATTCGTATTGAGAGATTCTGTGATATATTGCAGCGCGTCGGGAAACTGTTCAGTCACGTTCTCCAATCTCCTAGAGAACAAACACGACTCACGTGGCGAGATGTGTGCCTGCAATCTTATCCCGTCATACTTGTACTCTGCCGCTCCCTTACCTCGCAAGTTTCTCAAGAATCTCGTTAGCGGTCGAGAGTCTCTCCGCAAGCATAGGCCTTATCGGGCGACCGACCTTAACTCTAAATTGTTTGACGGTTTCTAGGCTTTCATTCGCAACAATCTTCGCCACCAGTCCTAGATCTGATGAGAGGTTGTACGCTCGCTCCAAATCATTTCGAGCCTCTTTGCCTCCCCCATAAGCGATCGCAAGAGCGTCGAGGATAGTCATGTCTGCGATCCCAAGCCTTAGTCTTCCAAGTGCGGTACGCATAATGTATCGAGCTTCCAGCGGTGAAGCATCGTGGAGTAGACTCGACAGAAATCTAGTCTTGACATCGATAGATCCACTCCCCGTTGCGTGAGCTATCTTCTCGAAACAGTCATAGACTATTTCAACGGACAATTCCCTTCTAAGTAGTGTTGATTGAGATTTCTTTGCGGCGAAGATTTCGGCTGTCTTTCCTAGATCACCAGTCTGTTTGAAGCTCTTTTCAACACTTTCCTCAGATCTTCCCGAGATAGATACTATTGATTTGATCGCAAGCTTCTCAGCGATGCCCAGTTCAATCCCGACAAAACCAGGATAGATTTTGCCCTGAGTCAGGTAGATGAGCTTGTCAATAGAGATCCTTGGGGACTGTTTGAGGATGGCGACTAGCAAATCAGTCATCTCCAGCCTCTTCGTTGTTCCCTCGATCTTCTCGTAGGCTTCAGCGAGCATTGAGTACTTCAAAATCTACCCCGCAATCTCATCTATAGCAGACTAGCCTTTTTCTCTTTTCCAGGGCGCGATTCGACATAACGGTTGCCCCAAGTGTCTTCTACGAGTTTTTTTCGAGTCATGTCGATTATTAGAGTGTTTAGGATGTTCTGCCGGGTACCCCAATGGGATTATTGCGACTGGCAGTACCCCTTCTGACAATTCTAGGATTTCAGAAACCTATTTCTCATTGAAGGATCATGCCCAGCATGTTCCAAGACCCAGAGCATGACCGGCAAGCAAGAGGTTTTGAACAGCTGCTGCAGTATCTTGGATACAGAAGAGGTTGACTCCTCTCTCCATAGTATCTTCCCGACCTACGTTGATCGGCACAGACTACTATAACAACGGGTGCCTCTGCAACCATCGACTGTCCTAGCGCGGCTTCTGTGAGGTCTCTCTTTGTGCGGTTTCTTTTAGTACAACGAAACACTAGGGGTGCAGGCTGCCAGCAGATGGATCTTGAGATGCAGCTTCTAGAATTCTCAAGCTTCCTTCTGGAATCTGGTTCCTAGTATACTTTCGAATGCTACACCTGTTTTTGAGAGCGTCAAGGAGATCCATCTTAGCACCTGCTCCAGAGTGGAATATGCTCAAACAAAAGGGCAGTGGTCAACTACGTTAACATAAACCGAAATAAGCAAGGCTTTGCGATTAGTGCCCGAACACTACGTACGCGAGGTAATGCGGATTGTTGGTTGGAAGGCCATCAATTAGGAGGTTTGGTCCTACTTACATTCTGATTATCATAAACGCACTCGTCTACGCTGGAACAGCCATTTTGAGCCTTAACCCTCTTGTGATAGATGGTTCAGTCTTGGCTTTGATCGGCCAGCATAACGCAAGAGTTCTGAACGATGGATGGTACTGGCAGTTGTTCACGTCTCTTTTTGTTCACGCGAACCTTCTTCACATCCTTGGAAACATGCTGTTCCTTTTGATCTACGGCGTAAGGACCGAGGATTTGTTTAGCAGTCGCCAGTATCTAGCAATCTATTTCGCATCAGGTCTTGCTGGAAATCTACTCAGCCTCTTGATGGGACCTGATGTAGTTTCAGTGGGAGCTTCGGGAGCGATATTTGGACTCTTTGGAGCATCGGTAATCTACATGAGAAGGTCGGTAGGTCAATCTATTGCTGGTGCTTTGATGTATGTCTTCTACCTGTTTGTTCTGAACATTGGTGCGGGGGTCAATTTGCTAGCTCATTTCGGGGGTTTGGCTACAGGCCTCATCATAGGATATTCGTTGGCACATACGCGACGAGAAACCAACAGCGTCAGGTATAGTGCTAGCTGATAGTTGGATATGGAGAAAACCTGGTTGAGATTCTGGCCCCATGAGATGGCGAAGAACCTCATCTATCCGAAGATGTCAATGGGCGATATGCTGAGAAAAGCGTCATCACACAACGCTGATGGAACTGCGATTATTTTCGGCGACATTGCGATAAGCTACGCGCAGCTTGATAAATATACAGGAAGGCTTGCAGCGTCTCTGGCAAGGATTGGGATTGTCAAGGGAGATCGAGCAGCGCTATATCTTCCGAATACGCCACAGTTCATAATCAGCTATTATGGGATTCTAAGACTAGGAGGAGTCGTTGTCGCGTGCAGCCCTCTTTACAAGGAAAGAGAGCTTCTACATCAGTTGAATGACTCCGAAGCGAGAACAATCATCTGTCTTGCATCGAACCAACAGATAGTCGAGAATGTTCTGAAGGATTCGATGATTAAGAACGTCATCACGGTAGATGCCGAGGATCTATTGACAGAACTACCGAGTGCAAATGAACGTGACGGTATTTCCGTTGAATCACATGATGGTCTCAGCCTAAGGTTCAGTGATCTACTCCAAACCGATTCCTCACCTGTTGACACAGAAATTGATCCATCACGTGATCTCGCCCTCCTTCAGTACACGGGTGGAACTACTGGGACTCCGAAGGCGGCAATGATAACCCATCGAAACCTTGTTGTCAACGCGATTCAATTTTCTACTTGGCTCAGTTTTCGACATGACGATGTGCACATTTCGGCGCTCCCCCTCTTCCACATATATGGTATGACAACGTCGATGAACGCCCCAATCTACTCTGCTTCGACGATGGTGCTCGTGCATAGATTCGAACCAACTCGTCTATTGGAGACCATTGGTAGGTACAAGCCCACAGTCTTCTGCGGCGTTCCCACGATGTACATGGCGCTCGTGAACCACCCAGGTATCGAAAAGCACAACCTCAGGTCGATTCGGCTGTGTATTTCGGGAGCCGCACCGTTACCAGCTGAGGTTCAGAGAAAGTTCGAGCAGATAACAGGAGGAAGGTTGGCTGAGGGGTATGGTCTAACCGAAGCCAGTCCTGTAACGCACGTGAACCCGCTAGACGATCCGAAAAACAATAGAATGGGATCGATAGGAATCCCAATCTTTGACACCGAGGCAAAGATCGTAGACCTTGAAACTGGTGAGAAAGATCTCATATCAGAAGAAGCGGGCGAGCTCGTGATTCGTGGACCGCAGGTGATGTTGGGCTACTGGAAGAACCCCGAAGAGACTTGTAGCTCGTTGAAGTGTGGCTGGCTACATACCGGGGACATTGCGAAAATGGATGCCGATGGATACTTCCACATAGTTGATCGGAAGAAAGACATGATCAACGTGTCTGGACTGAAGATCTATCCGAGGGAAATTGAGGAAGTCCTATACGAGCATCCAAGGGTAAGAGAAGCATGTGTGGTGGGCGTTCCGGATCCTTACCGAGGCGAGCGAGTAAAGGGATATGTAGTCTTGGAGCCGGGAGCCCAAGAAAAAACAGTTTCTGACGAGCTCATCTCGTTCTGCAAGCAAAGAATTGCAGACTACAAAGTTCCGTCAGAACTGGAGTTCATCTTGCAGATGCCAAAGACATCTGCTGGAAAGATAGATAGAAGAGCCTTTCGAGAAAAGCACTAGTTGTGCGGTCAGGAACTCACAGACTAAGTCTTAGCGCTTTCAGAAGACAAGCCAAGTTGGTTCATGTAGGCGTCTATACCTTGTCTAACATATTCTTCAGCCACAAGGCCGAAAGGTGTCGGAGTTTCGAGTACCCTCTGAGGTATCCTGATCTTTCTAAAGTCATATCCTTCACGCAACTTGAACTCGTACTTTGCTTTGAGTATCTCAACACCGACTTTGTTTAAATCATCGGGGGCAAGATCCCATCCCATAACGTTGAGTGCCTTGCTCACGATTTCTGGTGTGTAAATTGCTCTGGCAAAGAAACATATGACAAGACTCGATAGTATTTGTCTCCATCTCTCCTCATCGATCAACAATGCAGCTGTCCTTTCAGGGTCCAACCGATCTCCTTTCGCAATTGCTTTCTGATCGATACCGTATCCGGCCGAATCAAGGTGACTATGCCTTGAACCCGTCAAGTGTCCTAGTAGCGCGGCGGGTCCAGTGTGGTATCCAGGCATCTCATTTCCTCCGAAGCTCAGTGCAAACTCTGATCCACTGTACTTCTTTGAGGCATATTCAACACCTTGGCCTATGTCCCGATAGAAACTGTTACTCCTGTTCACTATTAGTCGGATCGCTTCAATGTATCCTTGAGCGTCTCCCCAGTTGAAAATGATCCCCATAGTATCTTTGTCTGAGATCAAGCCTTTCAATTGAGCTTCGGTAGCCCAAGCCAAGACGACTCCTGTGCTCATAGCATCGAGGCCGTGAATTTCAGCCTCTTCGAAGAGTCTGAGGAGTTCCGTGCTTGAGCTTATGCCCAGCATCGATCCGAAGGCATAGATCAGTTCGTAGTCGTACGAGATCATTTTCGTCTTGTAGAAATATGGGTCACCCTCATACTCCTCTCGAAGAGATCCGAGATGGATGCAAGATACGGGGCAGTGTGAACAAGCGATTCTTCGCGCCAAATGGTTTTTCGCAAAACTTTCTCCCGAAATTGATTCTGCCCCTTCAAAACTAGTCTGCTGAAGATTTCTTGTGGGAAGAGCTTTGATCTCATTTAGCGGGTTCACGTTCATAGGTGTGCCTAGATCATGATACTTCTTCATAAGCGGCGATGCCGTAAGTGCTGTGAAGATCTCGTTGTAGATTTGCCGGTATGTCTTGGAATCACGTACCTTGATCATACGATTTCCGGAGACCAGCAATGCTTTCAGTTTCTTGCTACCGAAGACCGCGCCGAGTCCCAACCTTCCGAAGTGTCTGTATGTTTCTGTGATTACGCTGGCGTATGGAACTAGACGTTCGCCAGCCCTACCTATCCGCATGATTGTTCGAATACCTGCTCCCGGTTCGCGTTCTCTAATAACGCGGCCTACAGAGTAGCTGTTTCCCATACCCCAGAGGGCGGAAGCATCTCTGAAGTTCACCTTATCATCTTCTATCGCGATGTAGATCGGCATGTCGCTTGACCCTAAGATTACGATTGCCCCGTAACCTGCGAGCCTGATAGATACGCCACTTCTTCCTCCGGCATGGCTTTCGCCAAGGTTTCCTGTCAGAGGAGACTTGAACATCGCAACAGTCTTCGAAGCGATTGGGAATACCCCATTGAGAGGTCCCACTGCAAACACAATCGGGTTACTGGGACCGTAAGGGTCGGTACCACGCTCACATTTCTCTTTGAGCAATTGGATCGCCACGCCGGCTCCGCCAACATATCTTTCGAAAAGCTCCTGTCGTTCTTCAACCCAGTATCTGCGTGACGATAGATCGACGAAAAGAACGTTGGCTAATGGGTCCTTACCGATCACGTTCCCACTCCTCGCTAGGCCTGATCTTGATTACACCGTAGTGGCAGAAATCCGTGCAAAATCCGCAGTGAACACAGATTATTGGCTTATTGTTCGAGCTGTCCCACGAGACTGCGCCTATTGTGCAAGCGTCCACGCACATTCTGCATCCGATACACTTGGCCTGGTTGAGTATTACGCCTCCCCCATTTCTAATGGTGAGAGCGTTAGTTGGGCAGGCTTTCATGCATGGTGGATCTGGACATGCTCTGCACGCAATAACTACGAACCCTCTTTCCATACCGCCTGCGGACCTAATTCTAATTGCTGACTTCTCGAGGCCGGCATTACCGAAGCGCCGCGCGCAGGCAAACATACAACACTGGCAGCCTACGCACAGATCAGTATCAATCAACGTTAATTTTGCACCAGCCAACCCAGCTACACCACCTGAAATGTGCGAAACAAATCGCTCGAAAAGACACACGAAATTTGTATTCAATAGGGCGAGCTGATTGATATATACTTCTCGTTACAGTATTGGAGCAACATTTGTCGCTGAGCCGTTCTTTCCAGTGCAAAGTAGATGTACCCCCGAAAGAAAAGGCTGAAATAAGCAACCGATGATAGCCAACGCAGGTGGACGAAATGACTGATCTGATATTCTTTCTAACGTATAGTGACGTGACTGTCTACAACGCGATCGAAGTCTTTGAAGAGACAAAGAACAGCAATGTGAAGTATTTCGGCTTCAAGGACGTAGGCCTACCCAAAGAGAAACTCAAGCAGCTACATTCGAACATGAAAGAAGCGGGCAAGACTACATTTCTTGAAGTTGTCACGGCCACAAAGGAAGACAACATTAAGTCAGCGAAGATGGCAGCAGAACTGGGTGTTGATTATCTCATTGGTGGCGTCGCAGTCAAGCAGACTCTTACTTTGCTTAAAGGCGCGAACATCAGATACTTCCCATATATTGGGAAAATTGTTGGCCACCCATGTCTGCTTAGAGGTACAGTTGAAAACATCACAAGAGACGCAAGAATGGTGGAGCGTCTAGGAGCTGCCGGAATAGACCTGTTGGGCTATCGATATGACCGCGACCCGGAACCAATGATTAAGTCCGTGCTAAAGACGGTCAAGATACCGCTAATCGTAGCAGGAAGCATAGACTCACTTGAGAGAGTCCAGAAAATGGTCGACCTCGGTGTGTGGAGCTTCACTATCGGAAGCGCGTTCTTCGACAAGAAGTTCGTTCCGAACGGGAGTTTGACGGACCAAATCAATACGGTGCTGAACGCGATAGAAAAGAGATAGAGGCACTTCATCAAAGTGAAGTAACTGCTCTCTAGGCCCACCCGAATCAGCGCCTATTCTTGCATGGGCTGAATATGTACTCTGGGAAAACGAGATGACGTTTCCAAATTTGGAGTCTTGGAAGTGCTCCTGCGGAAGGCATAGTTGGCCAAAGATAGAAGTCATTGTTGAGAAAGGCGCTCTAGAGAAGCTTCCTGAAGTGAGAAGAAAACTTGGCCTCGGCGGAAGCTGCCTGATCGTAGATGATGTGAATACAAGAGAAGTTGCTGGAGCCTCCCTTAGAAGGTCGTTGCAGCGAGACGATTGCCACGTTTCAGAAGTCGTGGTTGGGAGACCTGACGAAGCAAACGTGGAGAAAGTCGTTGAAAGAGTTGGAAAAGGCGATTTTCTGTTGGGGGTGGGAGGAACCAGCGTTTTGGACATAACGAAACTTGCTGCTTACCGTGCCTCGGTTAGATACGTCATTGTTTCAACCGGAGTTGCCAACAATGGAATGAGCTCAAAGACTGCTTCAATTTCCATCAAGGGGAAAAAAGAAACGATTCCTGTGAGCCTTGCTGACGCATTGATCGTTGATCTCGCAATCGTTTCAGATGCTCCAACATGGATGGTGGCGGCTGGATGTGGAGATTTGGTAGCTGAGACAACTGCCATAAAGGACTGGCAACTCGGCCGAGACGAGCAGTCAGAACCCTACTGCAATTCTGTAGCCGAATTAGAGCTATCGGCTCTTAACGATGTGATAGCCAATATTGAGATGATCAAATCGAGAAACGATGCGGGCATCAGAATCCTTGTGAACGCTCTCATCAGATCAGGACTTGGAATGACGATTTGGGGATCCTCAAGACCCGCTTCTGGGTCAGAACACCTTTGGTCGCATTGGCTTGACCACTATGCTGATGAGAACAAGATCAGATTTGGGCAGCATGGTGAACAAGTAGGTATTGGAACATGCCTTATGGCGAAATATCATGAGCTCTATGATCAAAATTGGTGGAGTTGTACGCAGCATCCCGTCTACCAAGCAGAGGCTTTAATGTCGTTTCTCAAAGGAGCTGGCGCTCCTGCAACACCATCTGAAATAGGTATCGAGAGGAGACTGGCGATCCAAGCTTTCTTGGACGCATGGGAGTATAGAAAAGAAAGATACACGATATTGCACAAGCGTCATCCGAGTCGACAAGATGCTGATAGAATATTGAGACAACTTTCCATGTGAATTCTTACGGAAACAAAGGAACGGAGCTATTCGAATCGTTCCAGACAAAGCATCATATCAGGAACAATGAACGACTCAGTTTTCTATGGGTCAAGATAGCTCGTAATGCGAGTTGCATTTCCAACGAAGCTCAGAAAAGGTGGCGAAACTTGATCAGATAACCCATCAAGAAAACTTCTCATCCTCAGAACCGGAACGATTGGCACGTTCATGATATTCCTTGAGCATACATCCGCAAGAGTTACTAGGATCGGCACGAATGTGAATTCCGTTCGATCTGAAAGCCTAAGTCTCTTGATATGATTCGAAATCTCATCAGCGAGCGCCTTCGTTCGTACTATCTGCTGCTTGCACCGCAGTTGTTATCCTGCTTCTCTGCCATCCATACGTCCAGTGTTTGCAATCAACGCAGAGCACGAGTCTCCCCTTGACTCCAACAATATCGATTTCCCATCTCTTTCCCCTCTGCTTGAAAATGAAATGTCTTTTCGAATCATAACCATTTGAATCAAGAGCAATCAAGGTGACTTCTTCAAATTCTTTCCAATTCAGTTTCCTGCAAACTCTCTCTGGGTCGGCGCCGTCTTTTAAAGCCTCAACAGCTATGGCAATACGCTGCTCATCGTCGGTGCATATCACGCCATCAACTATCGACACGGAGTCTTTGGCTGCCAATTTCTCTATGTAGGTTTGAACAAGACTCCTTGGAGTTCTCGACAATTCGGCAAGTTCATCAAATCCTATAGTTTGGTCCGTCTGCGTAGCTTTTAGAATTGATAACAGAACTTCCCGCGAGATCAATCTACTCTGATCAACCTCATACAATGAGTGCCTGAACTAATATGATTCACTATTTGAGATGCTACCATAACTCAGGCTTATCTATGTCCTCGGGCTCTAGTATCATCCGAAAGAGGCATCAATGTCTCCTCGAGAGTGCTCAGAATTGCGAAGTGCCGGTTTGATTTGTTTCACGCTGATGATATGTGTTCTATTGTTTCAGTATTCATTGCCAACGACGAACGCCATTTCTGTGGGCCCTGTCAGCTATGAAATCCAAGCCATTCTTTCGAACGTAAATTCAGATACGTTGCTATACACATACGCAAATGCAGCCTATTTGGACTCCGGTGCAAATACTACGAGGGTTAGTGTCATCACAGCTACTCCAAGAGTGACCACAGTGAACGCAACTGCGATAACGACCGCAATATCAGCAACTACGGCAGCTGTTTCGGTCTCCGTGACTGGAGGCGAACAAGATTTTCATTTGGAGGCTGCTCTCGTGATCGTTATTGCGATAATTCTTGGAGTGATCGTGTTCGCACGAAAGAAGAGAACCACAGAACAAAGTTGAAGATCGTCAACTCTTGTGCAGCGATGACACTGGATGACAATTGCCGTGGATCATCATCTCATCAAACCTGTGAAATCATAAAGCGAAACGAAACATAGGACGGTTATGAGCAGAATAACCAAGTACAGAGCCTTTCGTGACTTGGATAATGGTGAGACATCATCGAGTGGCTCTGCTCCAGCCATCCCGCGCCTCCTACTGAACATCCAGAAGAGTATGAAGAGGCCGAAAAACCAGTAACCTGTTGCAAAGAGGACAAGTATTCCTATTGCCGATGCGATCTTATGACCTCTGGCTCCAAATACTGCGCGAGATATGTGGCCACCGTCCAGTTCCCAAACCGGTAGTATGTTGAGGAATGTAAGAAGGGCTCCTACCCATGCCGCAAGCTCGATCTGAGTTAATATCAGAGAGTATCCTTCCAAAGTGGGACGTACCAATGGTTGAATTAAATCAAAGAGAAAGGGGTACATAGGCCACGAAGCTTGTTGGACAAGCCCTTGGGTCTCCCACGCCATGGCTTGTTGCAGCGTGACTTGGAAAGCGAGTCGGAAACTGAGCAGCGATATTACCAGAGTGGCGATGAATCCAGAAAATGGCCCTGAAAATCCCAAGTCGAAGAGCTCATTTCTGTTTTTTGGTGCACTTCTAAGAGATACAACCGCTCCAAATGTTCCAAAGGGTGGCGGGCCGGGAATGAAGTATGGCAACGTGAAGTCTAGGTTGTATCTTCTGCATGCTAACAGATGCCCCGATTCATGCAGACCTATTATGCCGAAAAGGCAGATAGCAAATAGTCCAGCCTGAATGTATGGGTTTGCATCTTTCAGAAGAACTTCTCGCAGAATTGGGGTATTCATGAACCCGAAGTATCCCGAAATAAAGATGGTACCAAGAGTAGCGATCAAGAGAACAAGGTTCACATCCGATCGACTCGGTTTCATTCGCGATTTCGGAAAAACCCTGATGAGAAGGCGTTGTCCATCACGCCTAAGAAATGCAACCAAGTTCATCTTGGAAAAATCTTCCACGACCGCCTTGAACTTGTTCTCTGTCTCCCCAGGAGCTATTACAAACGATGGAGTACCGTTTTGATCTATGAAAGCGTCAAGGATTGTGAACCTCGCTGCAATCACGTTTCTCAGGTCTACGAAAGCCGGGCCATAGCTCGGTGGAGGGAAGTACGGTGGAATACCACTCATTCATCTTGTCCTCTAGATGAAGCCTAATCGCATGATGTGTCTGCTAAAAACCTTCCGCGATTCCAATCAAGGCCTCATGATCGAGCTGATCATGAGACAACGTATTATACTGCATCTGGAGAGAGATTCAGTCTTGATCGAATATGGTGACGATTGGAAAGTTCGAACTCAGGAGATTTACACCTGACGACCTTCCAGCCGTCATAGAGATTAACAGAACTTGTCTGCCTGAGAATTACAATTCATACTTCTTCTTGGAGGTTCATCAGAGCTGTCCCGAGGCATTTCTAGTAGCTGCCAGCGGAGGCAGAGTTGTCGGCTATATGATGTGTCGCATTGAACATGGATTCTCTGAAATGAGCCGGCTGAAGATGGTAAAGAAGGCTCATTTGGTCTCGTTAGCTGTCGTACCCGAATATCGCAGAATGGGCGTCGCTCGTGCTCTAATGAGTGGAGCAATCGACGCGGTCACAAAGCGTGGTGCAAAGGAATTCTATTTGGAGGTTAGAGTTACGAACGATCCTGGGATAGAGTTGTACAAGCAACTCGGTTTTGGTATATACCGACGAATTGCATACTATTATCATGATGGTGCCGAAGCCTACGTCATGTCCAGGAAGTTAACCGAATAATACAGTTTGAGGGTTATCTACAAGCTGGGTCCGGTGGAACGTTCGCCTGCTTTGATGAGGTGCAAAGACACCGCAATCAGGACTATTGTTGGGATGTAGACTAGCGCTATTTCGAATTCCAATGTGAACAGGACGATAGAACCTATCCTGCATATGAGCACAATCAATGAGACAACTAGCATTATGCTTGTGGCATACAGCCATGACCTATTATCATCCTGCAATAGCAACCATCCGGCCTTCAGACGCAAAAGGACACTACTAACCCGTCTGAGTTAGAACCCTCAAAGGTATGTTCTGAAAGGCTCCATCAGGAAGCGCCCTTCTTATGCTCATGGGAAGGACATTCTGCTCGAGCTCAAGAAGTGCTATGTCTATTGGCGATCCAATTTCTGCAGAGTCTACTAGAACCGGCGCTCCCATTGATATCTGCAGCGCCCTCGCCCCAACAACCCTTGCTCGTTCAAATCGTGTGAGTTTCCTCGGACCGATCTTGACAGTGACGGACTCTCTAGTTTTAGTTTGCTCCTTCGGCAACTTTTCTGACCCCTAATGTCTAGCCTCTTTCATCATACGTGTTTCAACAATCCTCAAACCAGCGACGCCACCCACAAACTTCACAACCTGAGAAAGGTAGCCTCGCGGAGAACGAGCTTACCAAGAAGGTCTAGAAAGACCATATAAGGCTTTTGATAAGTCGTCTCGATGTGCGGCGCATTACCTAATCGAAGTATTCGTTCCGACGCATTTGGCTGGGCAGCATGCCAAACGCAAAAGGAAATCTGGATAAAAAAAATTGAGAGGATTCTTGTGCGCGTTGTCCAGCTTTCTACTTTGTGAATTTCGTCATCTTCGTGCCACAGACTGGGCAGACACTTCTGAGCATGTTTCTACCTTTAACTGTCTTATCTCGCGTCACATCAGTGTCATTCACGGTGACCTTCTTCTTACATTTCACACAAAACATTTCGACCATACACTATTACCTCAATTGCCTTGACACCCTATAGAACCGATATAATACTTTTTCCTACATCATGTAGAAAAAACGTGGGTTGCGCATCTCTGGAATGCAGCGTAAGCATTAAAGGCGAAAACAACGTTGTTAGCTTAAACATGGTAAGGTTCAGACTTATTGCGATTGAAAGAGTAATAACTGAGCGTATATCTTGATGGATTAGAGTAACGCTCGAATACCGTCTACGTTAAACGTTACGTATACACTATACTTTGTGCGGAAATCTTAAGTATGCCGTAGGTAGATTCACGACTCGGCGACGCTTCTTGAAGGTGCGACTAGTCTTGCATAGAAGCTACGGAGACGTAGAAGTGGAAGCTGAGAGCTTCGACGAGATTGTTCAGAATATGAAAGGATTTCCTGAGTGGTTGGAGGTTATCGACGGTTTGGTGGCAACTCAGTCAGCAGTGGTTGGAGAGAAGGAGGTTCTCAAAGGAATTGTTGAGACTACCGCTGATGGTCCTGTTATCGTTATTCCAAGGGATAGACTGACCGACAAGGAGGCGGTTGGCGTATTGTTGTACGCCTTGGATCCTGCAGGGCTGAAACCGAAGGAGATGAGTCGGCTTCTAAGCCTTAGCGGATTTTTGTCTGTTGGATTTGCAAGCAGGATTAGTGAATTGAAACGGGAGGGTCTTGCCTACAAGGAGGCAGATGCCTACAAGCTTACTGTGGCTGGCAAGAAGTGGATTGAGGATCTTGTAGCTTCGGGAAGATATGGAGGGTCGAAGACTTGACAGACGATAGAAACGTGGAGGTTTTGGTCAAGTTTCGCGGCGTGGAGAAGAAGATAGTTGGCGACGTCGACACTGTTGCAAGAGAACTGTACGCATTCTTCTCAGGCATTTTTCCAGCATTCAGCCTTGCAGACTAAGATATCTCTAACTGTAGACACTCAGACGTTTCTCGAGTCATGCCAAGGCATCTTCGCAGTCACCCCTGAAGGAGTTGCCGTCATAGGTGGAGTTGAAACACTATCCGACAGGGAACTTGTTCTCTTGCATCTTGCAAGAGCTCATTTCGGCTTCTTGACTAAGAAGTATCAGAGCGACACTGTCCGTATCGGTGACCTCATCGATAGAACGAAGTCTGGAGCAGGAACGATTGCCGGAAGACTAAGTGAGCTGTGTTCTGAAGGACTTGCTGAACGGATGGGCAAGGGTGAATATCGAGCTACGACTGTCGGTCTCGATCATTTCCTCACCGTGGTTGCATCAAAAGTCAAGACCGAAAAGGGAAGCGATTCGAAATGATCCAAGTGCCTCAGATCAAGGTTCAGGTTGAATTGAATGGCTTGCGGCATGTCGTGGAGGGCGATTCGGACCATGTCATTCGTGAGGTTATTCAATTCATCTCAAAGGTATGCCCACAATTTGACATAGCTTCACGATTGGTGTGGACACCCGACTATGCAGAAATGCTCGAGGACATCTCGAAGCTCGCCAAGATCTCACCGTCTGGTGAGATTGTAATCAAAGAGGTTGTGCTCTCATCCGATCAAGCGATAGGCCTAGTTCTTCTCTGTGCTCACGTAGCTCACAAGTTTGGAAAAAGAACAGATGACGACGTGTCTGTTGAGGAGATATCCTCCGCGGTTGGAAAAGCCATCAAGACCGTGAGAAATACTCTGGTTGAGATGATCAAGGCCGGACTGGTGGAACGAACGGGCAGGGGAACCTACAGCATTAGCATGAACGGACTCATAGAGGTCCAAGAGGCCGCCAAAGAACTGAGCGAGAATGAGAATTCAAGCAATAATCCCATTCCGCAAACTCAGAACACAACAAACGAGAAAACTTGATTCTTTATGGGAGATTCGAAAATGACCTCGACCTTGCTGAATCAGCCACCACCACAGATTGGACTTGATGACACATCCAACCTACTTCCCGCGTTTCTCGTTCGGCTAAGCAACGAATCGTTG
The DNA here is from genome assembly GCA_963760485.1 of Candidatus Bathyarchaeota archaeon. GTDB lineage: Archaea > Thermoproteota > Bathyarchaeia > 40CM-2-53-6 > CAVXDP01 > CAVXDP01. Next base: position 67,094 of record CAVXDP010000011.1, read on the forward strand.
GACATTAAACCGAACACAGAGTACGATCCTCTAGACATTTCCTTTCCTCAGAACCTGATCGAAACAAGAAGCGACCATGACCTATCCATATCTCTCGAACTTTCAAAGTCAGAGGCTGAACCAATACTCGTCGAACCCTGGACCAGCCGTTGCACCGTCGTCGCGGTAGACGTGTCAAGCATAAGAATTGGTGAGACTTCTGCCGGCACCTTGTGCGCTCTTCGTGGCGCGGTGGTATGGAGGAAATCTGGCGAATACGGTTATACTCGCTGCGGACCTTTGATCTTCCATCTGACTGATGCAACAATCCACTCAATCTTTCAAAGGCTAGGATTCTCATCGGCATTGTCTGCCCCCGACATTCCGTTGGCCAATAGAGTTTTAGGGAGGTTGAGAAACGCACTGGAACGATGGATTCAAAGTTCTGTCTGCCAATCCTTCAAAGACTCACTGATACTTTTAGATGGATCCCTCACAGCAGGAACCCCGGATAACCCTGTGAAACCCATCGAATCCATGCTCGACACAGCTAGAAGAAATCAAGATATGGTCCTAGCCATATCAAAGTCTACAAAACTCCGGTTGATGGGAAATGACATAACACAACTCACCGAGCACATCAACTCAGCCTGCCTGATAGACGTGGACTCTGCTGTCAGAAGATCTTTTCCGTCTTACCCAATGCAGTTGCTCGGAAGAATATTCGTCGCGAAACTCTTGCAGAAAGGTTTCTCATTCCGTTTGGACGTAGACCGAGAAATAGATCGAGATACGGCCATAGCGTCCATCAGGAGACTCATGGGATCTGACATTGTAAGTCAAGGTTATCCCGAGACACTTCGTCTTGCACACATTCTTTCCACGTTCACTGCAAACGAGGTCATTGGAATCCAGAGCTTTCTCCATGGCAGGCATGGGTTACGAGCAGAACCATCCTTCAACTTACGACGATCTCTCTTTGGACCATACGGCTCATCATGGGAGGCCAGTTAGCTGAAACTCCTGAAGAAAGAAGAAGACATATTCTACATAGTCAGTTTTCCAGGAGAGGTTGTCACGAAGGGAGAGTATCTTCTGATCGAAGACAACTCCCCTACAGCAGTAATAGTCCAGGTCATAGATGTTCAATTTGCAAATCTTCCAGGACTACTTGAGGACATTCTACGCGAAGGAATAACTCAAGAAAACGTACAAGGCGAAGACTATGACCCACTTAACACTCACTCCCAAATCGAATTTCTGAAAGATGCAACCATTCTAGTCTGCAAAGTTCGCGGTAGCCTAGAAGCGAATAGATTGAGTCTCAGCATTTCACGACTTCCGTCAAGAACAGATTCAAAGATATCACCGGTAAACATTCAAAGACTGGCGAACCTCAACGGGGGAAGCAGGCCTGTAATCATTGGATTGACGAACTCTGACTCCAAATTGATCATCGATGCCAAGCTACTTGATGGAAGGTTGAACATAATCGCTGGAAGAAAAGGAACTGGAAAATCTCATCTCACGAAGCTGCTAGTGTCAAGCCTGATAGAATACAATGCTCCATGTGTAGTATTTGATGTGAACGGAGAATACGTGAACCTGGCAAGTGTCGAGGAAACACAGGAAGATAAGTCTCGAACAAGAGTCATGGTTCTCGATCCAGGCAAGAATCTAAAACTATCACTTCAAGGGATCGGCCTCAAGGCGAGCTCTAGACATGCTCATTCATGCTCTGGATCTTCCTGCAACTTCATCCAGAGTCTTCACGAGAATCTGGCATGGCCTAGAAAACGAAGGCAAACTCTCATTGAACACCCTTGTCGACACGGTAGCTAGAACAGCCTGCAATGACGCAGTAAAAGATGCGATAATCGCCAGATGCAACACACTAATTGATTCTGGAATCTTCAGCGATCGAGTTGAGGAGACCGCAAGTTATGCTGACCTCATCAGTCGAATCAGAAATGGTGGCGCAATAGTCCTAAACATGAAAGATCTCGGTACAGCAACAAGAAGGATGATGGTCGAGCTGACTCTTGGTGAACTCGCAGAGCTTCTCTCGCAATGGAAGCTACGCGCGGTCTTTCTGTTTGCCGAAGAAGCACATTTGTACCTTAGAGAGACCTATTGGGACGACATAGTGACCAGAATGAGACATCTGGGACTGTTCACAACTTTCGTAACAAATCAACCTGACACCATTCGTGACGGCATCTATCGTCAAGCTGACAACATCTTCTTGTTCAACTTCATAAACGAACATGATCTCGACGCCATCGCTAGAGCTTCACGAATTGACTCTCAGAGCATCCGTCAGATAACTAAAGAACTCCCCTCACAACGTTGCCTTGTGATAGGCGATGTTGTGAAGAATCTTCCCATAGTAGTGGATGTCAGACCGCTTCATTTTCACGCTATGGGAGAAACAAGATACTATTTTCAAGACTGAAAACGCTACCCCAATTTCAAATATGAAAACCACATAGCTAGTCCTGAAGCTTTGGCGTGACTCGAAGACAAGTTTTCACCATATAAAACTTGAAAACCAAACTTGATTCCTTCTTTTCAAGTCAATAGACTGGATAGGTTGATTATGGAATAGATGAAAATCAACATTCACCTTAACCCATCACATCATTAGACTGGATAGGCAGGATAGCCAACACTGAAACGACCACCACAACTAGCAACAAAAAAGAGAATACACCCCTATCCACGAATCTAGAAACCAAACCAAAACTAACCTCACAGCCTTTGGTGTTCCCATTTTGTGTTTTGGGGAAGTTGTGTGTGGCCCATCCCTCGAAGGGGATTGGCATCTATCGTCTACTTGCATTGATATTGTTCTAATTGGTAGACGGTCTGTTTCAATCCATAGCATCATTAGGCGCTCATGATATGGACGTCCTATTGATCAGAAATGTCAAGAAACAAGTTTGTTGTAGTATCAATGTTTGTCGCAGTACTTCTGATAGGATCTTTCTTTGTCGGCGCCTTCTACAATTCACGCATTGGATCCGAAACATATCCCAGTTTCGAATCTAGACCGCCGTCAATTCCCACCGTTGACCAGATCAAAATGGGTGCTGAACATAGTCAGACCCCATCAGCTGTAGAGCGCATGGTTATCTACAATGGATATGTCTCACTTGAGACAAGTGATCTTCAAGGTAAGCTGACCAAGATCAGATCCTTGGCCGAGAGTTATGGCGGCTACGTGGCCAGTTCATCTCGAACACAAGATTCGGCTGAGATTACTATTCGAGTGCCAAAAGACAAGTTTCGCCTGGCAGTACAAGAAATCGAAGCCTATGGCAAAGTCCTAGACGAGCGCACCTCAAGCGAGGACATCACAGAACAATACATTGACATTAAGGCTAGACTGGAAAATTTGCAGAGACAAGAGAACAGGCTTCAAGAGATATTGGGTATGGCAAAGACGGTGGATGATGTTCTCAATGTAGAGAGGGAGCTGGAGAGAGTAAGGGGTGAGATAGAAGGTCTGCAAGGTCAGATAAACTACCTAGAGCGGAACGTAGCTATGTCCGTTGTAACGGTCTCGCTAGTGAAGCCTCAACCACCATTCACGCCTCATGGTATGGATTGGAAAGAAACCTTCGAGACTGCGCTTCAAGGATTGTTCGCGGTGATGCGTGGGCTAATAATCCTGTCAATATCGTTACTCCCACTCCTCGTGATCGGCGGTTCAGCATACTACATATACAGAAAGAGACAAGCTAGGAAAAAATCGCCTACCTAGGCTAGGTTCTTTCTTTCCTCTTTAAGGCGAACCGATGGATCTCATCACGTCTGTTCCCGCTCTTCCGTCGGTTCAGAATCCCCAAGCATTTCTTGCAGTCTAGCTCTTTCTTCTTAACGGCGCTACGGCCCCTGACTGACACCGTCACACGCCGGGCTTCTCTAGTCATTGAGGTCGTATTCGTTTGCGTGAATCAATGAGCTACGGAAGACTCAAATAAACGAGCTTCTCATTAGCCGACATTGCCGGTTGCATGCGGGGAAGAGAGAATAACAACCTGCAATCTAGGCAGCGTCTGACTCGTGATTGACTGACAAGCAGGATGAATGAGTAAGTTGAAACAGGCAACGGAGCAGCATAGGGTGAAAGCATTGGGAAGGGTTCGCCCCTCGACTATAGTTTATTGGTTCAGATTTGCCTTGGGTGCAACCACAGCTTTGCTACTAATCGCCCTACAGGTGAAGGGTTCAATAGGGATAGTTGCGATGATAGTTGTCTACGTTTTCTCCTATCTGATAGTTCGGTATGGACTACGGTACAGTGAGACTGACCTCAAGGGAAAGAACAAAGCCATAACGCTCGGCATCGGCACTTACATCTTCTCTTGGGCCATTGTGTGGGTACTCCTTTACACACTTTACCCCTATTGACAGATCCTGAATCAATCAACTCTGGTGCTGAGTTACACTCAGCCAGATTCTAGGATTCTGATGCGCCTATTTCTTCTTCGATCTCATCGAGTTTCTTTTGTGTGGGCGGCGGCAACTGTTCCCAGATCTTCTCGTCATCCAAGCATTTGACATAGTCAGCTAGAGCACGGAAATACCCACGGTCGTATTCTTCATGCAACTCATTCGACGCGTGGTCATGGAACTCTTGTCTCATTTCCTTTATCGACTTCTCGTTCAAGTTCGCTCTGTTCAAGAAGAGGTGCTCGTCACTTGATTTCTCTGTAAGGATTAGTCCTTCGAGAGCTCTTAGATATCCAAGGTTGTCTTTAGACTGGTCCAGTTTGGCGCGGATTTTTTCAAGTGCTTGTTCGGCTTCAGGGATTTTTCTCGTGGCAATCATTTTGAAGAGTTTTGCAGATACCTCGGAGCCTATCATTCTATCGTCTCCTCTTTACTTCATCATCCTCGGATACGTCAACAACTCCGTCTTCGGTAATCTTCCAGATTCTTTCTCCTTCCGGTAGATACGGACTGGAGACCAGGCGTGCTATCCTAACGCCTCCGGACGCTCTTCTCACAAAAACACGAGTATGCGACGCATGCGCAACCACATGACCGCCCGCGGCCTCAACAACCGTTGCAAAGAAAGCATCTGGTTTAGACATGACCTGGTTTGTAACCACAGCACAAGCATTGAAAGCTCTAGCCAGCCTGACAAGTCTATGCATGTGACTGTTCAGTTTCTGTTGACGTTCAGCCAACATCTCTCGTCCCAGGTATTCGCTTCTGAAATGTGCAGTTAGCGAATCGACAATGATCAGACGAATATTGTTTTCTCTAATGACTTTGTCGGCTTTTTCTAGAAGCAAGATTTGATGGTCTGAATTGAAAGCTTCTGAATAAAGTATGTTCTTCGCAGTTGCTTCAGGGTCTAGTCCGAGGTAACCTGCTATTCTAACGATCCATTCTGGCCTGAAGGTTTCTTCTGTGTCTATGTACAGGGCGTTTCCTCCCAGTCCGCCTTTTTCAGGAGGTAGTTGTACGTTCACTGACAGTTGGTGGCAAATGATACTCTTGCCAACACCGTATTCTCCGTAGAATTCTGTTATGGTCTGGGTCTCTAGGCCTCCGCCTAAGAGTTCGTTAATGGATTTGCTTCCGGTTGACAGTCTCTGGACGTTGTTTCGCAGTTTGACGAGTTCGTCAGCGTGTACAAATGTGAGTGCGATGCTGTTTCGGGCCTCGGATACTATCTTCGCTGCCTGCTTTTCACCTATCCCAGCAGGAACAAGTTCCTTCACTGCTGCCGTTGCCAATGATTCGACTGTGCTGAAGCCTAACTCTCTCAGTTTCTCTGCTGTGGCTGGTCCGACGCCAGGTATGTCTTCTATTGACTCGAACCTTTTCTTTTCAATTTCCTCTGACAATATTTAGTCCTCGAAGTAAGAACTGACAGAGGCTTCTCTGTCTGTTGATTATATAAGTTGTGGCAGATTAATCACATTTGGAGAGAGGAGGGATAGCTGAAACTACTCAAGTCGATTTCAGATCCATCCGTTAAGTCGACCAATTTGTTCTTTGCCAGCCTCCTCCAGGATTCTTGCACATTCTTTGGGATTGAGTCTTCGAAACTCCACTCCAGCGGTCTCGAGAAGCCGCTGGGTACCACGTGCAATCGATGGTGCTACGAGTATAGCACGAATTGGCTTTCCCGATGATTCCATCGTGGCTTTAACGTACTTCAAGAGTTGAAAGATCGCCTCTTTGCCAGCAGGTTTTCTTTTGATCTCGATCACGACCAACCTGCCTTGGCTATCTATTCCATAAACGTCGACGAAACCCGGTTCGATCCTTCTCTCGTGCTCGACTACTCGGAATCCTCGTTCAACGATTTCTGGCAGAAGTATGATCGCTCTCTGCATATCCGCTTCGCTTGCGTCCAACGAGAACTGTCCAGAGTCCATCAAGGTCATAGCAGTAACCAAAATGAGTTGGTCGAAAGTTGCGACTATTGTTTCTGGCGGCCTTTGTCTGACGGCTCTGATTCGAAGTTGGTTTGATTCAGTAGAAATCTCGATTTGGCATCCTGGAGGCTGCCAGTTGACGGGTTTCCATCCAGAGGCGCGGTGAATAAGTAATGAGCCATCCTTCTTGATTATGAGTATTCTCTCGCCTAGCTCGAGGGTTGACCTGGCTCTTCCTTTATAGTCGACTGAACATCTTCCTATGACTAGGACTACTTGTCTATGTTCTAGTGCTTCCTTGACTACTTTACGAGCTTCTTCTAGGGTCGGATTCTCGAGTAGATGCCGCGTCAAATCTCACACATTTTTCCAGATCATTCCTGACACTTTCATCAGATCCATGGAAGTCAAGCAACAAACTTCATTGGTTGACCACAGCAAACCAATTCGCCGCCGCCAACTTCCTTCACTTCAACTATGTTGCCACAGATTTCACACTTAAACACTTCACCGACTTTCTTCGTGTTTGCCATCTAATCACCCCCTTTCGAAGTCGTCTTCGAATCGTCTCGAGAGGATAGAAATCATCTGAATCCCCGCTTGTTCGATTAAAACCCTTTCTGAGCAATTTGATCTTCGTTCAAATCATCGGGTTCGTGAAGTTTCCTGCTAGTGATTGATGAGCCCTTGAAAAAGGCTTTTATATGATGCCTGTCGATGACAATGTACCTCATAGCAGGAGTTTCTTTGGAACCGTCTAGGAAACCGCTCAATCTTCTCGTTAAGAGAATCAACAACGATGTAAGTATCAGATTGAAGAATGACGTAGAGTACCATGGCAAGATGATAGACTGCGATAGTCACATGAACGTGATCCTTGAAGGCACGACTGAGTTCAGAAACAATACACCCTCAACGAATCTTGGCAATGTAATTCTTCGGGGAAGTAACATACTCTACCTCTGCGTAGAACATGCTGAAGAGAAAAAGTAACTACAGAACTATACCTACGTTTTGTTTTCGCGATATTCTTCGATAGTTTCCTCAATGAGATATCTAGTTACCAGTGAATCAAGCTCTTCTGTTGAAACGTAAGATTTCTCGCGTACGTTTCTTATCGAAAGAAGACTTGACTTCACGATTGGGATCGAGTTCTGGAATAACACCTCTTGAGCCTGGTCTGACATAGCTGTACACGTTACTACGATGGAAGGTCTTAGCCGAACTAACGCTTTTGCAGTACAAGCCCCGCCTCCACTGGCATCTTTGACGATTACGGGATCTCCGACTTCTATGTGATAGTTCTCCACAGCTTTCTGCAATCCTTCCGAGGTGAAAGATTCGATGGGCTTAAGCAGTGTTAGATCAGAATCGGTCACACATGAATCCGAGCTCTCTCCGTGCGTTTTTCTCCGTTGATATTGATCCAGTCTCTCTTTCAGTTCGTGAACTTGCTTTCTCAATTCAGCGATCTGATTTCTTTGAGCTGTACATAGGCGGTCTTTGCGAAGCTCTGTGAAAGATCTAGCTCGTTCTCTCTCAAGTTGGATTGCAAGGTCAAGATTCTGCGCCTTGAGCTTCTTGATGTCCTGCTGCAGATTTTCAACGAGATCGTCTAACCTCGCTATTACCTCAGCCTTTTCCAAAATTATCCTTTTTTGTGTGTCTCGCATCAGTTCCGATCGCTTCGGCTGTGAAACAATATCCATACGGGGCGTCGGTTTTATGATGAGACTCTTTGATTGCACGGGCTATGGAGAATCCCCTTAGAAGGAGTTCCTTCGTGTGCTCCTTGGAAGAAGCTGGTAGACTGTCAGCGACTTGACTCTCCAATTTCTGGAATTTGTTCTTGTATCTCTGAAGGGCTTTTATGCCTGACGCCAACGCATCCCTTACATGAGCATCGCTCACATCTGTGGCAGTCGTCTGACTGTACCTACTGACTAGTTCTCTTTTCTCAGAGACCTCCATTGACCTGCTCGGAGTAAACAAGGCAGCTTTGAGCTTTGAAGCAACCTTCCTCACTAGATCGGGTGCAGGAGTCACGTCGGTCGTAACAAGAACTGTTTTTCCGTACTGTGAGGCCTCTTGGATGATTCTGTCTAGACTGATTTCTCTCTCACTTCTTGCGAAAAGAAGGTTTCCATCAAGGTCTAACGCGGCTAGACCTGTAGACGCTCCTGGGTCTATCCCAAGGACTATTCTGCGCGTCCACTGTTGCTGCTTTCCGCCGCTCAGGATAATCTCCTACACATAGGTCTTAGATCCAAAATGTGTACTACTTCTCCTGTGAACTATGTTTTCTGTCCAGAGCGGATTTCACGAAACCGTAGTAAGGCGGGGAAGGTCTTCCAGGTCTTGATTTGAATTCTCCATGGAACTGAGTTGCCAAGAAAAAGCTCTGTGATGGTAGTTCGAGTATCTCAACTCTCTTTTTGTCAGAACTCATTCCAGAGAACACCAGTCCATTTTCGGTTAGTTGCTTGTCATATTCTGGGCAAACCTCGTATCTGTGGCGGTGTCTTTCATAGATTGATCCAGTCTTGTAGAGTGAATACGCTAGTGTTTTGGGTCTGATTATTACTTCGTGAGCTCCGAGTCTCATAGTCGCCCCCATTTGATTTATCCCTCTTTGCTCAGGCATGAGATTAATCACAGGATGAGGGGTCTTGGGGTTGATTTCTATACTATTCGCCTGTTCAAATCCTATAGATCTTGAGAACTCAACAACCGCAAGTTGGAAACCAAAGCATATTCCTAGAAAAGGTATGTTCTTGCTTCTCGCATGCTGAATGGCTTTGATCTTTCCTTCTGTTCCTCGTGATCCAAATCCGCCAGGTATGAGTATGCCATCGTGTTGTGACAGCATATCGATCTTATTTGGGTCGTTTTCGAAGAGCTCCGTTTCAACCCAGTCAATTTCGACTTTGCAGTTGCATGCGGCACCAGCATGTCTGAGTGCCTCGTTCACACTAACGTATGAATCAGCTAGCTCTGCATATTTTCCACATATTGCGATCTTAACTGCGTGCTTTGGAGATATGAACCCGTCAACTACTCGTTGCCAGTCGTTCCAGTTAGAGGATTTGCAGGGTAATTTCAATCTCTCACAAATATAGTCTCCCATGCTCTGTTCATCCAATATCCTTGGAGATTCGTAGACACACCTCATGTCAGGTGAGCTATACACAGCACGCTCTTCTACGTTGCAGAAAAGTGCAATTTTCTTTCTAGGGCCTGACTGGAGGGGCACGGAACTTCTCGCGATGATAATGTCTGGTTGGATACCGATTCGACGCAGCTCTTGGACACTATGCTGCGTCGGCTTGGTTTTCTGTTCACCGACCACACTTAGCATGGGAACTAGCGTAACGTGCGTGTAGAGTATATTGTCAGAACCTTTTTCGGCACTCATCTGACGGGCGGCTTCAAGATACGGTTGGCTCTCTATGTCACCGACCGTTCCTCCAATCTCCGTCACAGTGATGTCGACCTTATTTCTGTCAGCAATGTTGACAATCCTCTCTTTGATCTCGTCTGTTATGTGAGGAATTATCTGAACGCATCTTCCCAAGTAGTCACCATGTCTCTCTTTGCTGATCACTGACTGGTAGACTTGGCCTGTAGTTATGTTGTGATCTTTGGAGAGGTTTACGTTTAGAAATCTCTCGTAGGTTCCGAGATCCATATCGATCTCCCCACCATCTTCAGTGACAAAGACCTCCCCGTGAACAATAGGATTCATCGTCCCAGCATCAACATTCAGGTAAGGATCGATCTTTACAGCGGTAACAGAGAATCCGCGTAGCTCGCAGGATCTTGCCAATGGATGCTGCGATTATCCCTTTGCCTATTCCAGACATAACCCCGCCGGTTACAAATACGTACTTGACCACTCGAGTAACCCCACAATATGCAGACGGTTCACCAAACCAGCTTAAATTTCTTGGGTCTGCTATATTGCGAGAGCTATCTATAACCGCCTTCAAGCAAGAAAATGCGAGGATAGCAGATTTACCTATCGTCGCTTTCCCATTTTGCCTTCGACATCTTGCATGTCACGGCCCAACAGTCTCAGAGCAGTCTTTATCGATGAGAGAGCTTCGTCGATTGTTTCTCTCTCCTTACCCTTCCATATCTGGACAGCCCCCTTCGCTGTTATCTGGCCTAGTGGTGTCAGGTTAAAGCGATCTTCGGATGTCTCTACAAGCTTGGCCTCGATGAGTCCTGACAACTTGCTTACTTCATCCGTACTCAAGTTCAAAGAAGACTTGTTGACTGCACTTTCTTCTGATAACGCGTCAAGTTCGTAGAGTTTCACCAATATGTTCGGAGCTGCGGGAGCCACATTACCAAACTGTTCGGTTCCAACTTTCTCTAAGGTCTTTATGTCTTCTATTCTTTCAACTGCCGTTTTGAGCGTGCTTAGCCTCTTCTTTATGCTCAGTATAGACTGAACCGTTGAACTTTCGAGGTTCAATCTGTAGAGGGTTACCGCTCCGACCTGTCTGGACGGGGATAGGGCCCTCATCTTCTCAAGTTCTTCCCAGACCCTGTACAGCGTTGTTCTTCCGATTCCTGCCTTCTGAGCAATCTGAGTCTTGGTCAGCTCTTCTTCAGGTTTTTCGGCAAGAACACTGAGAACTCTGAGTTGAGGGGACTTGGTCATAGCTTCTATGAAGGCCGATGATTCTTTGTCGTGGCTCATTTCAATTCCTGGCTACTAAGATTGAGCCTATGTGGTATATTAATGTTCCCATTTGAATACGCCAGGGTTCCAAGCAAATCGCTAAATGTTAATTGGAACACGTAGAGCATCATGCAGAGTTTGCCCTTGGAGAACGACTTGCCTTCTCAGGAAAGGCAGATACTACTTTCCATGTGGAAAAGAAAGGCAATTGGTAGTAGGGCAATCTCACTTGATGATCTCAGAGCAAGACTCAGTGACGAAGTGAAAGAGAATTACAACGGTTACTTGAAGAACCTAGAAAACAAGTTGTTGATTGAAGTTTTTCATCATGGCAAAGAAGATGTCGCATCAATGACACCATTAGGCCTGGCCTATGTTAGACAGATCCAAGATGATGGCCTTAGGTTGATAGCGGGAGAGAGGGAAAAGAGATAGCTGACAAGCATCTAGACCAGGGACAATATGTAATGCATGAATTTTCAACCGCGAAAGGGATCATGGACACGATCCTCAGAGTTGCAGAAGAACATGGAGCCAAACGCATAACCGAAGTTAATCTTGAGCTGGGCCCGCTGACGATGCTCAATCCAGAGGAGCTTGACTTCTCATTCCAGGCACTATCGAACGGTACTATCGCCAAAGATGCGAAACTCAATATCAAATACTCATCAATGAAGCTGGTCTGTGAGAGTTGTAGGTTCGTTGGGCAGGTACCCATCGATAAGATTGAGGACGTCTTCGGATGTTGTTTCTCTATTGAAGTGCCCCAAGTGTGGAAGCAATGACACAGAGATTGACGAGGGCAGAAGCTGTAACATCCGAGACATAAAGGTTGAAAAGGGCTAGACCGAAGTTCATTCTGAACCTAGTCAGATGCCTAGAAGTGATATCAGTTCGTCAACGCCCTGACCAGTCTTGGCACTTGTCTTGGCAACCAGTATTCTCGGGTTGATTGACTTCGCGTCTCCAGCTAACTTCTCAACGTCAATACCCATAGCTCCGGCAAGGTCCAGCTTGTTAATTGCTGCGACATTAGCTGACTTGAAGATTAGCGGGTGTTTAACAATCATCCATTCACCTTCTGTTATGCTCACTACCACAAGCCTTCGATGGCATCCCAGCGTATAGTCAGCTGGGCAAATCAGGTTTCCAACATTCTCAACAAATATCAGATCCAAGTTGTTTAGATCGAGTTCTGCCAGAGCCCTTCGAATCATATTAGCGTCCAAGTGACACTCCCTACCCGTATTGATTTGAACGGAAGGAATTCCGTGTCTTGACACTCTGTCAGCGTCTATGGTAGTCGTAACATCCCCGGCGATCATACCTACCTTTCGCCTTCCCTTGACCTTGTCAACCATAGCCTCGATCAAGGCAGTTTTGCCCGCTCCTACAGACCCCATAACGTCAATGGCAGATATTCCGCGTTCACTGAGGAGTTCAAGGTTCTCGGTAGCCATCTTCTCATTCATTTGAATGAGGTCTTTTCCAATCTCAATGTCGAGGCTCTCCTCTTCCTTCGCCGAGACAATCTTTCGTGTTGTCATTCTGTTATCCAACCACAACGAGGCCTAGAAGAACGACTCATACACTAAAATCTTCCTTTCCAAAGTTCATTTGACTCAGGCTTTTTGCACAGTGACCCTTGCAGGACTCAATTCATAGGATCTGTTTATATGAATGCAGAAGGCTACTTGAGACGATGATGAATTCTATCAAAATGCAGAGCGTGCTCAGCCCACGCTGTGAAGATAAACGACGGGCGAACTGAATCCCTCGCCCGATCGCCCCAGCAAAGTTTTATACAGATTAGGATTTATCTGATTGGCGATCTTCATGACATGCACGGTCGTAGTTGGCGGATTCTTCGGTGATGAAGGAAAAGGGAAACTCATTGCGCACTTAGCTTTAGCTGACAAACCCAGTGTTATTGCCAGAGGAGGAGCTGGGCCAAATGCAGGCCATACGGTTGAACATCTCGGAAAGACTTACTCGCTCAGAATGATTCCGAGCGGATTTGTCTATGAGAAGGCGAGATTGCTCATCGGGCCTGGTGTGCTGGTAAATCCCAAAGTCCTTTTTGACGAGATCGCTAAGACAGGATGCGAGGGAAGAGTTGGCGTAGACCCTCAATGTGCAATAATTGAGGAGAGACATATCAAGGAAGAAACAGAATCTTCGCATCTTACGCAGAAGATAGGCTCGACAAAGAGCGGCATAGGCACATGCGAGCTCAGACAGAGTTTTCAGAAGAGCAAAGTTAGCTCGTGACTTTCCAGAGTTGTCCAAGTACATCGCCGACGTTTCTTCTGAGGTCAATAACGCACTCGAAAAAGGATCTAACGTTCTAGTCGAGGGAACGCAGGGGACCTTTCTTTCTTTGTACCATGGAACCTACCCGTACTGTACAGCCAAAGATGTCTGCGCCTCCGCCATCTGCTCCGACGTCGGAATTGGCCCAACGAAAGTGACAGATGTCATCGTAGTCTTCAAAGCTTTTGTTACTCGCGTTGGTGAAGGACCATTAGAAGGGCAACTACCACGAGAGGAATTGACGAAACGTGGCTGGCTCGAGTATGGAAGCGTAACTCGAAGAGAAAGAAGAGCTGGCACCATTCGACTTCAATTTGCAAGAAGACTGTACGTTTGAACGGCGCGACCAAGGCAGCGATAACGAAATTAGATGTATGTTTTCCCAGATGTAAAGGTGCAAAAGATATGAAGAACTACCGACTGCTGCAAAGCAATTCATCGAAACCGTGGAGAAGAAATCAAGATCCCCGTTTCGTTAATCGGGACAGGCCCAAGATTCTGAAGCATGTAGTGGATAGAAGATAGCAGGCAACGATGACCGCATCGACCAACTTAAACGAGTCGGCACCGGTCAAAAACTTATACATTACAAGATATGAATGTGATGCGGTCAATTGAAGCAACGAGTCAGAAACTTCGTGGACCGCATTGTATAGCAATGTTGAGCCAAGAATCACGGAGCTCCATGGAAAGTTATGACGACATTTCCAGTCATTGAACTGTGCATAGTTGATACTTATGACATAAGTGAAGAACAGTATGTTTGCGAGTGTCATGATCGCAATTCTTGAGATCGTTCCTGCAATGCTGAGAGGAACGTAGTTCTTCAAGGATTTCAAATGTTCTCCTTGCGGCCTATTATGCTTCATTCGCAGTCCGACGTAGAATGTGATCATAAGAGGTAGTGTCGCAACGAATTTCATGAGAGGACCTATCGGAGGAATGGACAAAACATCACCGAATTACCATTCGGCTTTCTTGTCAAGAGACCAGCCCGCAATCGCGAATATCAAGAACACATGATCCTAACGATCGTCTTCACGTATGCTATCAATGCAGTATGCCCCATACGGGCAACCTTCGAACATGCGGGATGTAAGACGGAGCACAATGAGATTTAATTCTTCTAAAAGCGCTGGTCCTGCTAGTCCTAATGTAGCATTTGTCTAGATTTCACATTTACAGGAAGTAACCATTCAGTCCGAAGTATTATAATTCTTTCGGGAAATAAATCAGAAATGAAGTTACGTCTTGCGTGCGGTTGAAGGCTATTCATTTCATGCTGTCGAGAAATTTGCGAACCACTGCCATGAATTTCTCTCTTTCTTCCCACATGGGCAAGTGTGCACTATTCATGAATGTAACGAGTTTTGACCTTTTGATTCCTTTGTGGATGCCTCTTGCGACTTTCGGGGAGACTTCGTCGTATCTTCCGCCGGTGACGAGAGTCGGTACGCGTATTTTGTTTAGTTGATCTGTCACGTCCCAATATCTGATGTTGCCACATATCGTGAACTCGTTCGGCCCATTCATAGCGAAATAGACTGGTTTACTTATGTGCTCAAGACTGTAGACTAGTTCCTTTGGCCATTCCTGCAGTCTGCAAAGATGCTTTCTGTAGAATACATCCACGGCCTTTAGGTACTCCGGGTTGTCGTACTGTCCCAGCGCTTCATATTTTGTCAAGACCTCAACCACGTCGAGTGGCAGTTCAGATTTCATCCTTTCCATCTCAGTGACGGTCAGTGGAACATTGTGAAGGCCGCCTATCGTTACCATGCTCTTCAGATTCTTCTGATACTTCAGTGCGTATGCTATGGCTAACAAGCCACCGTAACTTGACCCTATGAGGTGAATCTTGCCAAGGTCGAGGGCTTTCCTTACTCCTTCCAGTTCCTCAACTCCGTACTCTATCGTCAGTGATGCAATATTCTTTGGTAGCTCGGTTTTTCCGCATCCAAATTCATCATAGAGCACGATTCGATAGCCATATTCTGCAAGATCGGCAAGTGGAAGCATGTAGTCATGAGTTGCGCCTGGTCCGCCGTGAAGACCTAGCACTGTCCCTTTTGTGGCTTCACCGAACATTCGGTAGTACACTTTTATGCCTTGAACTGTCACATAACCTTCAGTTGATTTATTATCCATGTATCTAAATTGCTTGAGTAATTATTTAACGATTTTTCACATCGAATCTGATTACTACACCCTCCCCAGAGTTGTAGACCAAGGATTCTTGGACACCGAACTTTTCAATCGTAGCTGATTCTGGCTCGGTTCGACCTGGTTCTAGAGTAAAGTTTAAGTCGTTTGCTAGCTGTAATGCGGGTCCTAGTGAACGTCAAATGACCGAAATGCCATATGAAACACCTGTACCAGCAGAGAGAGCTTCTGTTGGCCCGAGAACTCCTATCCCCCCAGACACCATACTGATTGGAAAGAAGCCAGTGATGGCCTACGCTACGGCTGTCATGATGCACTTCAGTGGTGGATCCAAAGAGCTCACGATCAAGGCCCGTGGTAGAGCGATCAGCACGGCCGTAGACGTGGTCGAGGTTGTTCGCAGGCGATTCTTTGAAGGCAAGCTGTCTGTGAGCGGCGTAGCCATTGGAACACAAGTCATCGGCGAGGGCGGGGATACAAGAAACGTCTCGACTATCGAGATCAAGGTTCGGAAGCCTTGAGTAGAACCAGAATGGCGTATTCTTGAGTTCTTTCTCGAGATCCCTTAGAGAAACGAAATGCCTTAATTCGTTTCCTTTTTTCCCTTTTTCCTACGATACCGTTCTAGTTTTTGAGTCAGTTTCAGATTGTTTGGCGATTCCGAATGGAAAAGAAATGCACCTGCCAAACTGAAGAGAAATGCCCAATATGTGGAGTGGAAGTTACGGGGGGCAAGGAAATTTGTAGCTTTGGAGAGACTTTCTGCTCAAAGAATCATTTTAGCGAATATGTGAAACGTATATGGGGATCCGGCAGCGCCGGCCAGTGCTGTTGAGAGAAAACTGAGCCAGCGATAAGTGAGGGAAACATCGTCAGAATATCAAGGCGCAATCATGCGCTGACATATGATAGAGAAGACTATTAAGAATGGGGTTCTACTCAAATACCTAAAGATCCCTTGAGCTGATTACCTTGACTCTATGCGATGAAATACTAGCGATCGATAATAGTATAAGGTTTGTTGCTCACCTGGATAAGAAATTTGAACTTGTTGAGATGAAGCAGAGACCAGGCGTCAAGTCTCTAACGGAAGAAAAAACAGATGAAGAATTTTTTGGCTTGATCCAGCCAATTATTCTGGGGG
The DNA here is from genome assembly GCA_963760485.1 of Candidatus Bathyarchaeota archaeon. Taxonomy (GTDB): domain Archaea; phylum Thermoproteota; class Bathyarchaeia; order 40CM-2-53-6; family CAVXDP01; genus CAVXDP01. Next base: position 83,784 of record CAVXDP010000011.1, read on the forward strand.
CATCGAGCAAATTCGAAAAGCACCTCGGAAACCTCAAAACTATCAGACTGAAGTATCAGAAAGCCTCAATCGTCTTTTTTTCAATGCCGGACGCGATCGTTGGATTCTCGATGGAACGAGGCCCTACGACGCCTATCATAGACAAGATAGGGCAAAGGTTCAAGGTAGACCTAAAATAGCAAAGTAGCATATGGTTACAAGCATACAAAGGCCAGAAAACATGATATGATACTAGTAGATGGGGACTGTACTGACTTAGGAGTACGCTGAAAGCGTTTGACTTCTTTACTTATGCTCTCTTCTACTATGCCTTGATATGCCTAGCTCTTTCATACTGCTTTCCTAGAAGGCTTTGCTTATGTTCTATCGTTCCTTGAAAGGCCTTTACCTGCTTCTATGATGCGTTCCTTCTTCTTCTGCTGCCTTTCTTGCGTTCTACAAGACGTTCCAGGGTCCTCACTATACTCGTCACGCAGATTTGTCAGTCTCGATAGTGAAGGAGAAGAAGGTGACATTCCTTGAGGGTTTTACCTTGGCCTCTCAGGCTCTTTACTCCTTCAGCCAGTATTACTCTAGTAGAGAAAGGCTTTGAGTGAATAGATACAAATGGGCAGAAGAATACCAAAGAAAGCGACAAAGGCATTGATGAAGGTGAATAAGGGCAATAAAGCAGGAGAACTAAGCTTCTAATAGAGTCTGAAAGACTTCGAAGAACTATTACAATGAATATCTATCCCTTTAGAAGAAGTGTAAGAAGGGCCAAAGAAGACAGCAAAGCTCCTTTAGCAAGGATTCAAAGAGCATGCAAAGAAGACATCAAAGCAGCTCCAAGAAAGCCAAAAGAACACCAAAAGACTCAAAGAATGACCAAATGCCGCAAAGCCCCCGAAGAAGACTATAAACCCTCACCAATACGCTCTTTTCCCCCTAAACAAGCACGACGCGCCATTGGAACTTCTCCTTCGGCTTGAGGTCTCTTGATGGTCATCATAAAGGGGCTGATCTTGCATTGGAAGCTTTCTAAATGAAAGGTCTAAAGGAACAAATACGCTCGAAATTAGCCAAATAGGCAAAACTGCATTTAAACTCCTTTGGAATTGTTTGTAAAAACCTCAATTCATGACAATTGCGTAAAGGCAGATCAAGCCAGTGGGGATTCTCTTTCTCATTCTAGTTCCAACCTTGAAGTCTCTTGAGAGCATTCTACCTACTTTCCGGTTGAACTCTGACGCTTTCCTTAGATGGAAGGTTGACGCTGGAAGGATCTTTCAGCCATCAAAAGCAAGGAAGAGCTTGTTCATGCGCCCATGGAAATCGGAGTACGAAGGCCTCGTGGAAATTTATCATATGCTTTTATAAACACGCTCAGGCGAAGAAGGCACTCTGCGCCAACGGTTTCCCTTTTCATCTAACGCTGCGAGCTTCATCTTTCTTGGGGTAGCCTCTTTCTTTTCAAAGTAGAGTTTCCATGCTTCCAAAGCCTCGTGGGCTATCCAAGTATTGAAGGGATGTCGATTCGCTTTTCGCCCCGCAGACAGTCAACTCGATATGCTTCATCGGCCCCTTTCTCTTTGATGTGACACCCAAGGTCGTAACCATGTGCATTGAAGATTTCAAAGAAACGTTTCTGATCCATCATTCCCTGAAACAGACTCAGGTAAACCGCTCGATTGCGTAGACCCGTTGCATTCAGTAAGACATGAAACACGTCAAAATTCATTCTGGCAACAGACGCATCTTTCGTAGGCACAAACGAAGTTGGAACATGAGGCAGCTCACACCGTTTATGCAAGAAATACGAGCGCACAGCAGAGTAGCGACTTCGCATACCATAATAGGTGCCACCCCGCTCTTTCACATAGTCAAGTAGACAATCGAGAACCTTGTAACGATCTCTCCGCTCAGAAGTATCTTGAAACTTCACCATCTCGTCTAAACTAGAAAAGACGCCCCTAGCCTTACACCAGGCCTCAAAACCCCGAACCATAGATCGAATCGCAGGGTCCATGTTTGATTATCGCATTTCAATCAAGACGCTCTAATAACATAGCGTTATAGTCGCTTTATGACGTGATATCCAAACTTCGTCTTGACAATAGATGAGGTCTGTCCCTTTTGCAGAGCGAATGCAGCCTCTTCGAATTCCTTCACCATTTTCCCTCTTCCAAAGGTGCCGAGGTCTCCACCGCGTTTTTTCGATGGGCAAAGTGAAACTTCTTTTGCGATGTTCGCGAATTTCTCTCCTTTGTTCAGTCGTTCGAGAACTGCGTTCGCTTCTTTCTCCGTCTTCACAAGAACGTGGGCTGCGTGAACTTCATTCGTCATGAGAAGCGATAACGTTAGCTCGTTTATAACAATATCTGACTCATACGTCTGTGGATATTACGCTTCGCGATTCTATGGGCGAATTGCTCTGGAACTACGCCAGAGCTTCCGCGAGCACTTGAGAGCGCTCATTACCTTTTTTCTTTCGTCGTCTGACTTTATCGACTATATCAAGAAACTGTCGCTCGCTAAGTTGGCCAATACCCACGTCACATGCCAATCCAGTCAGATATTCTATCTCTCTATCTATCTGGACCCTCTCTTCATGACTCACCTCAATGCCAAGTCGTTTAAGCCATTCCTTTACCTTAATTGACAAAGCTCACCTCTCCTGAAAGTTTTCAGTTGAATGAAATGGTCCAATTCCTATTCGACTGTTACAGATTTTGCCAGGTTTCTCGGATGGTCGACATCGTTTCCATTAATTGTGGCAACATAGTAGGCTAGGAATTGGAGCGGTATGATATACGTCAGAGATGAAAAGAATTCTGGAATGCCGTTTGGTACGGGAATAAATTCGTCCGAGATCTTTTCAATTTCAGTGTCTCCATACTCGGCTACAGAGATGATGGATGCTTCTCTAGCTTTCATCTCCATTATGTTTCCTATGATCTTCCTGTGGGTTTCATCCTTGGGTGCGATGAATACTACTGGATAGCCTGAACTCACCACTGCTATGAATCCATGCTTACTCTCTGCTGCAGGATACGCAAGTGAAGGGATGTACGAGAGTTCAAGCAGCTTCAAACGCCCTTCAAGGGCTGTGGCAACACTCACGCCTCTCCCGAGAAAGCAGAAACTCTCTTTTCTATGGTACCTAAGAGCTATCGTCTTGACGAGTTCCTCAGTTCTTTCGATGGTTTCTTGCATTAACAGAGGAATTCTTTCCAACTGTTCTATGAGGTTGTTGGCGAACTCGTTCGTGATTGTGCCTTTCCTCAGGGCTAGGGTAATTGCTAGTTTCATGAGAACTGCAACTTGGGCAGTGTAGGTTTTTGTTGCGGCTACCCCAATTTCTGGGCCTGAGTTCTGTCCAATATAAACATCTGAAAGGGCGGTGAGCGTCGACCCCATGACGTTCGTAATGCTCATGATAGTTGCGCCTCTCCTTTTGGCTTCTCTGAGAGCGGTCAGTGTATCTGATGTCTCCCCTGACTGACTAACACCAATCACTGCTGTATTGGAATCTACGATTTCTCTGAACTGTTCGCAGAACTCTGATGCTACTACCACGTCACATGTGACCTTCGCAAGTTTCGCGAAGGCGTAGCTTGCCACAGTACATGCGTGATAGGAAGTACCACAAGCCAGCAGAAAGATCTTCTGAGCTTTTGCGAGATTCATTGCTATTAGGTCGTGATAGATCTGCTGAGTCCTTAGAGCGTCTCGGATGGCTTGAGGTTGTTCATGGATCTCTTTAAGCATGAAATAGGGGTATCCCCCTTTTTGCGCCGCATCGTACGACCAAGTTATCTCGAAAGGTTCCTTGGTTACAGGTTCACCGTCAACTATTCTAACCACATCGACGTGACCGGGTTTGAGAATAGCTATCTCACCCTCGCCAAGTGCGATAGCAGTCTTTGAAAGTGGTAGAATAGCTGTCGCATCTGAGGCGCAATATGATGCGTCTGGGCTTGAACTAACTATCAGTGGGCTTTCTCGTCTTGCACATATGATCTCATCTGGGTTAAGCGCGGATACGACAGCGATAGCATATGATCCTTCGAGTTTCTTCAGTACCCGTCGTACAGATTCGCGGAAGTTCCCTCCTTGCTTCAGTTGGTCTTCGATAAGGTGAGCGATAGTCTCTGTGTCCGTTCTCGACTTGAATTTGTGGCCTTCTTCTTCAAGTTGGCGTCTCAGTTCCGAGAAGTTCTCAATGATTCCGTTATGAACGACCGCTATCTCATCTCGGCAGTCGGTGTGAGGATGAGCATTGGCATCAGAGGGTACCCCATGAGTGGCCCAACGCGTATGTCCGATTCCAATGCGTCCCTCCATGTCGTCAAGATTTAGACTTGCATGAACTTCTTCTATCCGACCCTTCTTCTTTTTCAAGATCAATCTGCCATTTGCTACGGTTACTTGTCCAACAGAGTCATATCCCCTGTACTCCAGCCTCTTCAGTGCCTCATGAATTATCTGAGCTGCACGACCTTCTCTCAAGGTACATCCAAAGATGCCACACATGGCAGATAACACATTATTCAGAAATTTCTGGAACCAACAGATAAAGTACTGGGTCACATTCTTTCCAGGAGGTTTATGCCTAGAACGTTCATGGAGTTCTTGAGCACGATTCTCGTCGCTTCAATAAGTCTAGCTCTGGCATCCCTAGTTTCCGGGCTTTCCGCTCGAATGACCTTTACTTTCTCGTAGTACTCGTGAAATTTCTCAGTCAACTTGTTAGCAAAGTTCGCGAGGTCATCTGGTCTCATGTTATCTGCAGCCTTTGCAAATACTTCTGGGAATCTCGAAAGGAGCACTAACAATTCTTTTTCCAGTGGATGAGTAAGTCTCGAGTAGTCGGCTGATGCTGGAAAACCGCCTAGTTTCCTTAGGATCCCTGAGATTCTGGTGTATGCATAATTGATGAATGCCGCACTGTTTCTTTCAAAATCTAAGACACGATCCCATGTGAACAACACGGTTTTCGTTGGTTCAACACAGAGCATTGCATACTTCATTGAACTTATGCCGATACTGTTGGCTATGGAACGTTTCTCGTCTTGCGACAGTTCTGACATTCTCTTTGAGACCTCTTCATTTGCTTTCGATATTGCTTCATCGATCACGTCATCAAGTGCAATGAATCGTCCACGTCGGCTTGACATCTTCTGCCCTGATAGCTCGACTAGCCCAAATGCGAAATGCGCTTGCTTGGATGCGACTTCGACTTTTCCTAACGCGTAGAGGCCTACCTTGAGTTGCAGTTGTGGTAACGTTTGTTCTGCGCCAATGACGTTTATTACTCTGTCAGCTGATTCGGATTTCTGAATGCTATACGCCATGTCTCGTGTAGTGTAAAGGGTGGTTCCATCAGATCGTCCCAGTGTCAAAGACGGAAGGTTGTAACTGGAGCTCAAATTTAACTCCTTTTTGAGCCCAAGGTCGTCAACAACTTTTTCGACATCCAGTTCCAGCGTTCCCTCAAGTTCGTGCACGTAAGGAGTCTTCGATAGTTCTTTCATGACCGTGGAGACTCTCTGACTCCATATGAGGTCGCTCTCCCAGTCCCATGAATCATAGTGTATGTCGAGTCTTGAGAGAGTCTGCCTGAATCCTTCAAGGCAGATTTCTGCTACGTGTCTGACAAGTTCTATTGTTTCTTTTTGTGCACTCTCGTAGTTCCTAATCAGTTGATTGACACTCTCTTCAGGGTCAGGATCTAGTGATATGGCCTTCTTGAGTTCGTTGAACGTTTTCGGGTGCTTGTTTTCGAGTTCTGAAGCAACTAATGTCCATTCCTCAAGATCTTTCTTCAACTCTTCCGTTTCGTTTACATTTGTCTGTGTGGCTAGTTGCTTTGATATCCTCTTAATTTCCATTAGGCATGCTGTGATGCTATAGATCTGCCCCATGAAATGGTCCGCCTTTATGTCGGGAGTCGGCCTTCCAATCTTCTCGTATCCGTAGGCGATGATAGCGGTCTGTCTCCCCATGTCATCAACGTAGTAGTGTCGGGAGACGTTGTGGCCGCGCGCTTTCAAGATCCTGGCCAAAGCATCACCAAGTATAGGGTTTCTTGCTTGACCGATGTGAATGGCATGGATAGGATTGACACTTGTATGTTCGACAATAAGCTTCTTCGGGTTGGCCGTCTGGAGATACCCATATGATTCATTAGATTTCAAGATGCCATCTACGATTCTCTGAGGCGCTCGGTCGTAGTTCAGCCGGAAGTTAATGTAACCGCCAGCCGATTCGACGGATGATACAAGGTCACTTTTCGATGTGTCGGCATTCTCAACGATCTTGCTCGCGATCTCGCCTGGCTTCAGACGTAGCGATTTGCTAAGTTCAAAACAGATTGATGATGCGAGTTCTCCGAGTCTGGATGATGGAGGAAAGTCAAGTAGGAGTTTTTCTACGGTAACGTCTGAGAAAGTTGTCTCCAAGGCTTGACGCAGTATTTTCTCGGATTGCTTTCTAAAATCGTCGAACACATTGTTATGAATTGCATGCTGCAAGATTGAGGGCACTTGATCCTTGTTCCATTCTAGGCCTTTTTAGCTTGCTTCAGAAGCGCAGGCAGCTCTGTTTTCAAACACTAGTAGAACTTCGATTCTTCTTGACTCTTGCTTCCAAACTGCTATTCTGTAGTAACCTTCACGTTCAACAAGACACGATCAGGGTATCTTGGTCTGCCCAGTTCATTGTATTCGTCCTCTGTGAGTCTAAGAGTAATTCTTGGGCTTCCTGCATACTGTGTGAAGCCTGGCAATTGGCTTAGAGACCGTTGGACCGCAATCGTGATACCCGCCATTTCTCTTTCAACGCCCATGGGAATTGCCACAGGGCCTTTGAAGGATTCTCCAATTACTAGTTCTATCATCGTCAGACCTTGTTGCGATTGAAGCGGTGAAACTGTTAGAACCATAGCTTCTATTGTGACTTCCCCCATTCTCTGCAACCTTCTCGAACTTAACGCCAAAAGCGACTATTAAAAGAATGCTGGTAGAAGACTCTGGAGAACGCGATTGAACAAGAATGAAGATGCATTTCAGACAAAGACGTGTTTGTCGAATCTAGAGAGGAATTATCTTGACCTTGTTCGGGTCAAAGTTCAGTTTCTTGTTACATTTTGGACAGTAGCCGTTATACCTCTGCATGATTTCAGTAGGTGACTCGAGCTCAAAATCGTCGTAAAGAGTGGCTCCACATTCCTGGCAGACAATCTTCTGAGGCATAGTTATCCCAGAAGGTATACGAGAACCTTGGGAGCAAAATATACCTTACGGATGTTGAATTGACTCAGATCATTAAACGAGCTGTTGATCATGATCTCAGCGATGGTAAGTTGCTTGAATACGGTTTTAAGTATTGAACAAATCATCTTGAGGGTTACTTGGATCGGGCGGAGCCTGGGGCGGGTATGAGAGAGCTCATCTTTCATCGATGCCTAGCCAGGATAGGGCGCAGGCCTCCGGAGCCTGTGACAGGGGTTCAAATCCCTTCCCGCCCGCCACAAAATCAAGTCTTCCTAAATTTCATGAAATACTAACCAAAGGTAGGTTGATACATAGAAGTTATCTTGTCTTAATAGGGAACTAGTGCTAGGAGAAAAAAGCACACATCTACAAAAGGAGTCTGAAGATGAAGGGCATAATTGTTTATGACACCTCCTACGGAAACACCAAGAAAGTCTGGAGTAGAAGTTGATCTTTTCTACGTAAAAGACGTAAAGAAGTTAAGCGCAAAGGACTATCATTTCCTGGTTCTCGGTTTCCCAACCAAATTTGGTGGCAGACTACCTTTGGAAACAAGTTCTTGAACGAGCAAAGGTTGATCTGGAGTCTTGGGACCACGTTAGCCCACAGATTAACACGTTTCATCTACTTTCTGAGAAACCTTATAGAATGTGGAACCTACACGGCTTGTATAGGGATAGCGATTGCAGACAGAACATTTGCAGAAGATTGCCAGACAGAACCTTGAGAAAGGAGAACGTTGGCACAAGAAACTTAGTATCAAAATAGTGTTTGGATTCCAAGATAATTCCATCGCTATTCTCGCAGTGCTTGCGGGGCTGACTGGGGGTTCACTCCAACGTGGTCAGATATTGATGGCTGGTCTTGCCGCTGTTATCGCAAGCGCTATCTCTGTGGCCATAGGAGACTATGTCTCTTCCAAATCGGAATTGGAGTACTTTGAAAGCGAGATCAACCGTGAAAACGCTGAGGTTGAGAAGAATTCACCAGTGGAACGTGAAGAGGTCCGACAAATCTACATGAAGAAAGCCAAATTCACGGAGGATGAGCTGAGTCTTATCGTAAACCGCATAACGTCCGACAAGAAAACTTGGTTGGATACCATGGCTAAAGAGAAGCTCGGAGTCGTTAAGGAACGTTTTGTACATCCATTGAAGGTGGCTCTAATCATGATGATTGCTGAAACGATTGGTGGACTAGTGCCCCTTGCATCGTACATAGTGACACCAAAGGTTCAAGACGGTTTTCTCGGGGCCATCGCAATCACATTTTCGTCATTATTTCTTATCGGTGCGTGGAAGACGACTTTCACAAAGAAGAGTTGGCGGAGATCTGGGCTGGAAATGGTTGCCGCCGGAACCCTCGTAACAGTAATACCCTACGTAATAGGAAAGCTTCTGTCAACACTCACGATTTCTGAAATATTGCCATTCTGGAAGTTTGTCCAGAATTTCAGAATCTAGTTGTTTCAGGGTTGCTACGTCGCACACCGCAAAGCCTCTTCTCTAGAGAGAGAATAGTATTCTGCAAGTATTCCCCGCTCAGGTTGAAACCTCGTCAGAGGAGCATTCAACCCAGCAAACATAGGATTGAAGATGACCTTAAACAACGGACATAAGCGAAACTAACGCTGTCAGAATCAGGTTGGTCTAATTCCGTGGCAGAAGGTAAGAAATTCACATCTGGCGTAGTGCCTCCAAAGGCGAGAATGGAGCCGGCTTGGTGGTTTGTGTTTCGAGAGGATGATCTGCTCATTGAGCCAGAATCTTCTCAGACAAAGGTACCTTGTCTTCAGGACGTTGCTGAACTCAAGTTTCCCATCTTAGGCGAGCATTACGTTGGTCGTCTAGGTGGCCGTCACTGTTATGCGGTAGAAGTGGCCAAAGGAACCATAGCTCCAGAGAGGATGACTTTTGAAGGTCTCCGTCAAGTCTATGGCGTGATGGATGAAGATCTGTTTTGGGTGGCTGGTCAGGCGGCACAAATTATCCACTGGGATAGAACCCACCAGTATTGTGGTCGCTGCGGAGCAAGAACGAAGATTCATTCTACGGAACGAGCCAGAAAATGCCCGCAATGTGGCCTTCTCCATTTCCCTCGCCTTGACCCTGCAATAATTGTCCTAGTCGAACGTGGTTCAGAAATGCTGCTGGCTAGATCTCGCCGTTTTTCAACAGCAATGTACAGCGTTCTAGCCGGTTTCGTTGAACCTGGCGAAACCCTAGAAGAAGCCGTCATTCGTGAGGTCTACGAAGAGACCGGTATTGGCGTGAAGGATATCCGTTACTTTCGGAGCCAATCCTGGCCTTTTCCACATTCTCTAATAGATTGGATTCGACGGCCACTTATGACTCCGGCTAAATCACTATAGGTGATGGAGAAAACTTAGATGCGGGCTGGTTCACGGCTGACAACTTGCCCTCCCTCCCTAGCAAAATGAGCATCGCTCGGAAGTTGATAGACTGGTTCTTGGAAAAACAAGGAAAAGCTAACCTCAAACTAACTAGGGCGAACAATAATTGTGTACAACAAGATTACCAGTGACCCAATAATTCACTTTCAAAAGGTAATTGCGGATTCTTAGAAGCAGATATTAGCGTGGGATTACGCTACTTTGAGTGGAGATACATATGACATCAACTAAACAGACTTACCCGTACTTATCCGTAGAGTTCACTATTACTCCCGGAAAAAATGATGCATTCAAGAGTCTAGCGCATCAACTGATTGATAAGACATCGAAGGAGTCTGGAGCAATGGGCTATCAATGGTATTTTGACGGTGATGAGAACAAGTGTCATCTTGTCGAGTTGTATAAGGACTCTGGAGCGAGAGCCGACCTAGAACAATGTTGCTGAGTGCTGCAGAAGCTACTCGGAGGCGGCAAAAGTCACAAGGTTTGAAGTCTTTGGTAATGGCAATGCAGAGGTTGAAAAGGCACTAGCCAGCTTTGGAACGAAGTTTTTAAAGTATTGGGACGGTTTCCTTCGCTGAGAATACAAACTTTGCGTAAGGATGTAAGAACAAGAGGACAAAAAAAGAACTCACAAAGCATGCTCCTGTCAGGGGGGTCCTGAATGAATGCCTTCGAAACAATCCGTACTAGAAGAAGCATAAGAAGATACAAGACCGATCCTGTTGAGGAAGAGAAACTTCAGCGGATACTCGAAGCAGGAAGGCTGTCACCTTCAGCAGTCAACAAACAACCTTGGCACTTCATAGTTGTCAGAGACCCTTCGGTGAGAGAAAGCTTGAGAGCTTCCTATGGGCAGAATTGGTTTGTAAACGCTCCACTGATAATTGTGGTCTGCGCCGATCCCAGTAATGCTTGGGTTAGAAGAGATGGAGAAGAATACGGAAAGTGACGCAACATAGCCAGGATAGGGCGCAGGCCTCCGGAGCCTGTGACAGGGGTTCAAATCCCTTCCCGCCCGCCAATTCTCTTCGTTTTCTATACATGGATTCTTCTTTGTTTTGTTGAAGGAAGTTCGATTTTGCGTTGATGTTTTTGTAAAGTTGTTAGACATGTTTTCTGGGTTTACACACCCAGATTTTGGGTGGATGGGATGGTTTTCGTACACTGACCCTCCCCAGTTTTGGCGTTCGCGGTTTCTTAAACGATTCCAAGAACCCTAATGGTGATTGAGTGTGAGGCTCTATCATGGTAAACCAGTGGCCGCGGATAGGATTCTAGAAGTGTTGGCTGACGGCAAGCCTCATTTCATGCGTGAAGTGGCGAAGGCTGCAGAGGTTCATACGAAGACCTGTGAGAATCACCTGCACGAATTGTGGCGGAGAGGAATTATCCTAAAGATTCAGAAACCAGTCTTGACGAAGGTTTCAGTCTTTCATGGAAGACGTGGCGAGGTTACAAGCAACTGTCGCCGCCACTGTTACCTCTTGCAAACTGCGGAGGACAAGGTACATGGTCAAAGGTAACTCCCACCGTTCGACCTAGGTCACAAATCTCAGACAGGGATGATAATATCCTTGCAGGCACTTCCGTTCTTCTATGGTGCGGAATTCGAAGCGTTTTCCCTAACATGGGGTCCTACGGGTTGGCGGAGAAATGATGAAAGTAAAAATCTAAAAGTAGATCAGGTGACTCATCTGTCACAAAATGCAATCATTCGGAGTGATGGCGACCTTTGAAATCCAAAGAAGAGTACAGTGAAGTGAAAGTCGAGAGTGAGCAACACGCGCGACGTACATTACTTTCCGATTTCATCTTAGGAAGTCAAGACGGTCTTGTGAATGTTCTCGGTATCATTCTGGGAATGTCTGCGGCTACTCAGAATCTCCGGTTGATTTTTGTCGCGACTCTGGCTGCGTTAGGAGCGGAATCGGTGTCCATGGGTGCAGTCGCGTATACGTCTACCGCCTCAAGGCGCCGCTTATACTTGAGAGAGGTGGAACGCGAGAAGCGCGAAATGCGAGATGTTCCTGACCAGGAGCAGCATGAGGTGCTACAAATCCTGAAGGGATGGGGTTACAAGGGAGAAGAGCTTGACAAGATGATGCGTCTGATCGCTGCGAACCCAAAAGCGATGCTGGAGTTCATGATGTCATATGAGCTTGAGCTTGCTCCGGTTGGAGAGAATGAAGCTCGAAGGAGCTTCCTAACCGTTCTAGCATCAACGTTACTGGGGTCCTTTATTCCCATTATACCGTTTCTGTTTGTTGGAGGCAATGTCATGGCCGGAGCCGTAGGCTCGGTCGTTATCAGTGGTGCAGCTCTGTTCCTAATCGGGTGGTTTGGGGCCAAGGCCACCACCGGATCACTATGGAAAAACGGCCTGCAAATGGCGGCAATTGGTTTAGCCGCCGGTATCGCGGGCTTCCTAATCGGCTACTTTCTCGGTGCGACTCCCGGATTATGATCAAATCGCTGAAAAAGTTCAGAAGTGGGACCGCTCCAAAATGGTTGTGGATTTTAGTTAATTGGGTTACTCAGGGAAATCTCGGTTGGCAATTCCTTCACTCATTCTTCTAGAAACACCAATCACCCCCAGCTTTTCAAAGGCATAATGAGCCCTCTCTATTTCAAGCATAGAAATAGAGACTTTGTGAGAGACTCTCACTATTGTAGAATGTCATTCCTTTGCCGCATTTCGGACATATCGGGCTTTTGAGAGCCATTATTTATCTTCTTTTGATATGTCCTCCCAGCAATGGGTGTATCTGGTTTAGGATGCTCTAGTTTTAAGCGAGCCAAGTCCTTGTTCGCGATTGTGACAGCATACATCATCTCGAGCAGTTTCATAGGCTTTGCAAACTCAACTCTTATGATTTGGACGATCGAGCGAAAGAACTCCTTGAACTAGTAGGTATGTCAGAGAAAACCAAATCCTACCACAATCAACTCTCGGGTGGACAACTGAAAAGAGTAACGATAGCGCGAGCATGACCGTTCCAAAAAAGAAAAGGCTAGCAAGTATCTGCCTACTTGGAACAAGCAAAGTTCGAGTACATGAGACCGGGAGATGAAAAGTTGTTAGACGTAGCCGTTAGATTTGTAGAGACTCAACATTTGCAATGCCTATAGACAAAGTGGCTAAATGATCTGTTCATTTGCGTTGCTGTTTCGAATGAATAGCACTTCAAAACCTCGATTCGAAGATCCGCCTCAGAGTCAAATGGTTTTGGTATCATGCTCAGGAACCGTTCCTTATTCAAAGTCTCGGTTGTGTTCATGCTCATTATCCTTAGTTTTCTGCAGATATTACAGTCTAGGCCAAAAGTTACCTAATCATTATTTCTTGGCAATAGCCAAGTGATCAAGTCCTGAAGAGTGAATGATTCCTCAAGACCGTCAACATGCTTCCTAATTTGGGTGAGAAATTTCAGACGGAGAGGCATCTTCAATCCGGAACGAGCTAGGATGGTCTCGTTTCCAAATATCTCCATCGGAGCTCCTTGAGCCAACAATGTTCCAGACCCTAATACTAGAACTTCATTGGCCCATTCAAGGGCAACGTCCACATCATGGGTCGAGATGATTATAGTTTTTCCCTCTGAGTTTAGTTTTGTCAGTAGGGTAATTATCTGATCGGCCATCATGCCGTCTAGTTCTGAAGTCGGCTCATCCATTATGATGATGTCCGGCTTCATTGCCAGGACGCCTGCAATAGCCACCCTCTTCTTCTGACCCATACTTAGGAAATGGGGTGGCTTGTTTGTGTGCTCTGCCATTCCAACGATTTCAAGAGCTTCCTTGACACGATCCTTAACTTCATCGATTGGCAGACCCATATTCAATGGTCCAAATGCAACGTCTTGTCTGACCGTAGCTGCGAACAGTTGGTCGTTGGGGTCTTGGAACACGAAGCCAACCCGTCTTCTAAGCTCGGTCAGGAAGGTCTGTCCGTAATCTAGGGAACGGGCTTCAAAATATATTTTCCCGAAAGTTGGCTTCAATATTCCAATCAGATGAAGAAGAAGCGTGGTCTTGCCTGAGCCGTTCGCCCCCACTAGTGCTGCCCTCTTGCCTTTACTAAGTTCAAGTGAAATTGATTTCAGGGCGTCTGTTCCATCTGAATACCGATACGAAACCTGATCGAATCGAAAGCTCATTCTAGTCCACTCATTGTTATGTTCTCAAAAGAATTAAGAAGACCATCAGAGCATCGAACACGGCAATGCCGACAACTGCACGCAGTCCGGGCTTGGGAACCTCATCTACCACGCGGATCGTGCCGTCGTAACCTCGCGCGGTCATAGCGTTGAAAGTTCGTTCTCCTTGCGAGCAGGGTTTCGATAAACAGATTCGTTACGAGCAGACACAGGGACTGGAATGTTCTTCTCATAGTTGAATACCCTAGTCGAAGCTCTTGCGCAAGGTGCATCCTAGATGCAACTTCCAAAAGAACAAACAAGTATCGATAGGTTAAGATGGATACCTCCACCAAAACTGCTGGAATCCCTATCTTGCGAAGTACAATCCAAATATCCATCATCGGTGTTGTTAGAGAAAGAAAGAAGAGAGATGATACACCCCCCAGCACCCTAAAGAACAATGTAGTAGCCAGTCTGACGGCATCTCCGAAAATGATGATCTCGTAGCCTTGAACCCTAAGATACGCGATGGGATTTTCAGAGCCAAAGAAAAGAGCGATTAAGAAGCAACTTATGATAGCAAAGAACATAGGAAAAATCATCAACTTGAAATAGAGTTTCGCTGGCACCTCTGCGAAAATAAGCAACAGCACAGTAACCACAGCAAAAACAATAATTGGCACAAACGGAGAAGGTGCAGAGACCGAGATCAGAATCCCCGACAAAGAAAAGCATAATTTTGTAATTGGGCTACATCTGGAAAACGCGTTTATGTAGGAGCACTTGTCAACATCAAGATAGCCAAGTGAATGAATGAATCCCAAGGTTAACTTAATCCTTCGAAGCGTCGAACGTATTCGATTTCTGACTTGATCTCATGATGCCGATACAATATCCAATAACCAACGCGCCCAGCCCTCCTTGGACGCAAAATAGAAGAGTCTCTATCTCATCGCTAGGAGGTTTCCAAATCGGTTTCGTCCAGGGTTCATAGCCAGCGTGAATCTGCTGAATCATTTGTTCCGCCTGGTCATCGGTTCCTGAAAACTCGTGCCCTGGAACCAGCAAGAAAGGCATTGCGAAAAGCGCCACCGTGACCGCGATCAGAAGAAAGTACTTCCACCTAGTTTTCAACTTGTTTCCACGCTCAACGTTGACACATGAATAACCTTGATTCGCGTCAAAACATCACTTCTATGCCTAACAAGAAAATCGAATATGAGAACCGATAGGATACCTTCACCGATAGCTAGTGGAATTTGAGTAATCGAGAAGATAGTTCCAAACTTCACAAAGGAATCCCAGAACCCGCCAGGACCCTGGAAAACCATGGCGAGCTGGATTGACGTTACAACATACGTGAACAAATCAGCTATCGTCGCAGTCAGGAACATTGAGACAGAATTTGATGCCCCTACCTTTCGAAGAGCCTTGAAGGCAACAAAACCGGCTACTGGTCCTGATATGCCCATCGAGAAAGTGTTTGCACCCAAGGTTGTGAGCCCTCCGTGGGCCAGAAACAATGCCTGAAACACCAATGTCATGATTGATAGAACTGATGTAATAGCTGGCCCGAACAATACAACCGCCAGTCCCGTTCCAGTAGGGTGCGAGGAACTGCCGGTAACGGATGGGAGTTTCAAAGAGGAGAGCACTAGAATGAAGGCGCCCGCCATTGCGAGGAGAGGTTTCGTCTCCGGATGAGCCTTGGCCATCTTCGATATTCTATGAAGCCCATAGGCCACTACGGGAATAGAAATTGCAAACCACATCACGCACCATGGAAGCGGTAGAAAACCCTCCATAATATGCATGAGGCATCAGCAACCATGGTCGGATAAACCATCCAAGCATTTAAAACCTCGTGAACTATTTTTCAACTGGAGTTGAATGGAATGAGACACTCACTCTCCGATGTCATTCGGAAGCCAGGATGGTTTACGGAGTTTCAGATCCTGGTGGAACTAGCTGAACAACATCTCGAATGAGACAACGCGATTTGGCCGACGCAGTGGGTGTAACGGTTCAGGCAGTTTCAAAGCACATCAAGAAGCTACGCGCCGAAGGATTGATTGAGTTGAGAGGTGTCGAGTACATTCTCACTAGCCACGGTATCGAGAAATTAGCTGAATATACGAAATATCTCGAAACCCAAGTAAAGAAGGCGTTCAGCTGTTCGAGGCTTCAGAGACCCTGGCCTGCAATTGCCTCCAAACCAGTAAGCGTTGGAGAGGAAGTAGGCCTTGTGATGGAGAACGGTGTGGCATATGCCGTTGGCAGAAACCATAGAAGTGCTAAGGCGTTCGGAGTAGCAGTGACGGACGCTTCTGTTGGAGAAGATGTGGCCCTTCGAGATATGAGAGGAACCATAGATATTGAACGAGGGACTGTAGCGGTCGTGAAACTCCCAAGCATCAACCAAGGTGGATCAAGAAATACAGACATAGCCAAGGTTCGGAAGATATACGCGAGGTTCCATCCTGATAGAATTGCTGTGATGGGCACCGTAGCAAGGGCGGTCATGAACAAGCTGAATCTCAAGGCTGATCTTGAATTTGGCGTTACCAGATCAGCGGCCATGGCCGCGCTCAGAGGATTGAACGTCTTCATTCTCAGCACTGGCAGGATGACCAATCGCGTTCTAGAGGAGATTGAGAAAGTCAATATTCGCCATTCATGCGAGATACAATGCACAGTTGAAGATTGCCGGCTGAGCGATACGCTCCCTCGAGATTTCGAACTTGAATAGAATTCGTCAATACGCTGAATTGAAATGGTCCAGTAAGTGTTTCGGAAAGCTTCTCATTATCTCACGATAAGTTCACGGTCAGTTTCTTTTTGCCGTTTATGCTCAGAGCTGATGTAGGGACAGAGTGGGTCCTCTGTCCAAAGATCTCCGGACTCCACATATGCCCTTATCCTGCAACCCCCCCTACAGAACTTCTCATAGAAACAGGTTTTGCAGATTCCTTTCAGGTTCCTTGTCTTCTCTCGAAACGCTGTTAAAATGGGGGTTCGGTCATGATTCCAAATCTCGTTGAAACTGTTCTTTCTAACGTTTCCAAGCTTCAGCTCATCCAACTGAGCAAACTGGCATGGATAGACATTTCCGGCGGGATCGACGTTCGCCACTCTATCGCCTGCACTGCAACAGTCTCCGGTGAGCTGAAGAAGTTTTAAGGCACTTTCATACGTCTCAGTATCATCTCTTCTTATCCTATCCAGAAGGTATGCGCCGTCTTGTGGAGCATCAACTGTCAAAATCTCCATTCGACCATCATTCAATTCTCTAGCCTTGTTGTAGAGCAGATCAAGTATACCTAATACGTCCTGAAGGTCCAACTTCTTTTTCGAGTATATGGTTCTGCCTCTTCCGCTGGGTACAAGCCAATAGACGCAGAATCTTGTGACTCCAAGTCCGAGTGACAGGTCAATCATCTTCGGAAGTTCTTGGAAGTTCTCTTTTGTGACCGTAACTCTAACACCGCACTTCACACCTCCGTTTACACAATCTCTCAACGCCTGTATCGATTTCTTGAAACTCCCCGCCTGACTCCGGATGCGGTCATGAGTCTCTTCGGATGCACCGTCTAAGGATATGCCAACGTACTCTATTCCTGAGTGCCGTATTTTCTCGACGACACTCCGTGTTACCAAGATGCCGTTTGTGCTTAGGGCAGTCTTCAAACCCTTAGACTTAGCGTGGTCTGCCAGTTCCCAGAAATCTGGTCTCACCAACGGCTCGCCGCCCGTGAACATAAGCAAGGGAATCTTCATGTTGGCGAGGTCATCAATGAAGGCCCTCGCCTCTCTAGTTGAAAGTTCCTCAGTTCTCTGGGACATGAGTCTTGCGTCGAGGTAGCAATGGTTGCAGTGTAGGTTGCATAGGCCTGTAACGTTCCAAAAGACTAGTGGCCGTCGAGTCTCCGTGAAAGCCAAGTATCGGCTAGGGACTTCGCATGGCTGTTCCCCGGTGTACTTGATAGCTTGGCTAACCGTTCCCTTCCCATGTACTAGCTCAGTGAAGCGTATCAATTGGATGCGCCACCAGCTCTAACTCGGCCACTGCTACGTCTGACGAATTCTCTCACACTGAACAAGATCAGATAGTCTTTTACTTCAATCGCATCGGATAACTTTCTAACAAACTCTTCCACGGTCTTCCTTTTGAATCCGTGAATTACCGTGTAGAGGTTGTATCTCCACTTGTTGGGTATGGTCCGACGCTGGTAGCAGTGAGTTACCTCTTCAAATCTGGAGATGAATTCGCCGACCTCTTGAATACGGTTGTTTGGAACTGCCCAGACCACCATAGCATTTGCGACTATACCGACCTTTCTATTTCGGATGAATACTCCAAATCTTCTAATGACATTTTTCTCTCGCAGTCTCTTGAGTCGCTCTATGACATCGTCTGGTTCGATTCCAAGATTTTCAGCTATGATAGCAAATGGTTCTTTTACTATTGGGATGCCGTCCTGCAGAGCAAGCAGAATGTTAGTGTCCAGTTTGTCCATTTTATATCAAGTACAAGAGCTAAACAAGTTGGAAACGAACGTCTATCTTGAATATCTTGGTAGGACGAAGATCCAGCATATCGTCTTCCACGATATCGGCTCTATGTCTTACCTCTTCCAACATCTTCTTCAACTCGATCTCATCACGTGCGACCATGGTGGACCACAGGGTATACTCGTTTTCACGCTGATAGCAGTGCGATACCCCTTCATACTCGCCGATCAGTTTGGCTACGTTTCGAATCCTACCATCCGGCACTTTCATCGCGATGAGGGTTGAAGCTCTGAGACCCACACGTCGGGCATCCAAAGCGGGGCCCACCTTTCTGACTATTCCTCTTCGGCACAGACTGCTCAAACGTTTCATGACTTCGCCTTCAGTGATCCCTAACCTATTGCCTATGTCTGCCCAAGGTCGATTTGTCAATGGAAATTCGTCCTGAGCCAGCTGTAGTAATTTCTTGTCTATATTGTTGAGGCGAACTGCGGGTTTCAATTTTGACTCACCGTTTCGGATGGTAGAGGCACCATGGGTCCTCGGCCAGATAGTCGCCGGTCACCTCGGCTAGTGCTCTAAATCCTCCGCAGCCTATTGAGGAATTACTAAGTCCATAGGCTCGTGCACGACAGCCTCCGCACACTTCTTTATACTCACAAGCACCACATTTTCCCTTGAGACTTTTGAAATCACGGAGGCGACAAAGCACCTCTGATCCAAACCAGATCTCCTTGAAGCTTTTCTCATGTAGATCTCCCACTTTGATAGGCAGGTATGGGCAAGGGGTCACTTCTCCTGTAGGGTAGATTCGACAATAGCTCAGGCCGGCTATGCACCCTCTGCCCCAACGATTCGACGTCAAGCCTTTCTCTTTTGCGATGCGTGTATATTGAGGAGCGCAGGTGGGTTTTACTTCAAACGTGTACTTTCCTCTCTTTTCCAAGATATCACTTATCATCTTTTCACACATAGTCGGTGTGATGTCTCTGATCCTCTTAGCTCTGCCTGTTGGAACCAGAAAGAACAAGTGGAAGTCGCTAGCTCCAGATTGCTGTGCTAGCTCTATGATTTGTTCTACTTCACTGTAGTTGTCTTGTGTTACCGTTGTTTGAATTTGAAAGTCGAGATTCATTCTTCGGCAAGCTTCGATACCATTCATCGTCGATCTCCAAGCGCCATTCACGCCACGGAAACTGTCATGTTTTTCTGGCCGAGTCGAGTCGAGGCTGATTCCAACCTTGCGGATCCCTACATTCTTCAACTTTCCTGCCACTTCATCGGTGATCAGCGTTCCGTTCGTGCCCATTACAACATTCAATCCCTTCTTCACGCCATACTCGGCTAGTTGGAAGATATCCTGTCTGAGTAGCGGTTCACCTCCGCTCAAGATCAGGATCGGTTTGCTCACCTCGACTATCTGATCCATGATCTTCTTTCCTTCATCTGTGCTCAGTTCCCCTTCCTCTTTCTTAGAGGCGTTGATATAGCAGTGAGCGCAACGCAAATTGCACCTGAACGTCGTGTTCCATGAGATAATCCTTGGAAGATATTTCAAGGAACTGGAATGGTTCTCAGCCACAGCCAACACCTTCTCGTCATTCTCTGCTTTCCTTTATTGAAAAGAACGTGTATTCAAGTGGTGTATCAAAGTGTCAAACATATCCTTAGTAGTATACTCACGGGGGACAACATCCACTTTCACGCCCATCCTATCCAGCGTCTTCTGGGTTTCAGGGCCTATGGTAACAACAGTCACATTTTCGTTCAGACAATCTTTGAGTCTGGTACGCAGGCGTTGTTCATTGGCGATCTTGAATAGATTCAATGCGGTGGCGGAACTGGTGAATGTTATGATGTCGATCTTTTGGTTCAAGATGTCACGTATCAGCAGGCGCACTTCGGATTTATCTATTGGAGCAGTTGATTCATAGACTGGAACCTCGAATATCTTTGCGTTAGCTTTTCTGAGCTCATCTTTCAAATATTTCGTAGCTTTCTTCATCCTGAGTAACGCGACGGTCTTGCCTGAAACCTTCGATCGTAGGCTTTCAGCTATTCCCTGAGAGGTGAAGGTTGGAGGTGTCAGACTCACTTTGATCCCGTAGGATTGCAGCTTCTTTCTTGTCTCTGGTCCTATTGCTACGACTGTCGTTGATTTCAGGGCTCTCAAAAGACTGGGCCTTGACTTCAGTTTCTCTGAAGCTTCAACCAGGCCGATCACGCCATTCTGACTCATGAATATTGTGAAACCCAGCCGCCGCGCGATAGCTTTTCTGATGAACTCTTGTACGGGCTTGAGGTTTCTAGCAGGCCTGATTTCAACGGTTGGAGCCAGATATGGGCGTCCACCAAGTTTGGTGACTAAGCTGGCAAGTTCGTCCGCCTGTCCCATGGGCCTAGTTATCGCAACAACTTTTCCTTTGAGTGACAAACGTCTACCTCTTGAACCAAGAGAGTTCTTTTTGAAGTTTAACCACATCTCCAATGACGATGACGGCTGGAGGCTTGATCTTGTTCCTTGCAGCTTTCCTCGCTATGTTCCCAATCGACCCAGTCGTGATTCTCTGATGTTTTGTCGTTCCACTCTCAATTATTGCAACGGGTTTCTTGCTATCACAACCTCCTTTGAGTAAGCTTCTGAGGATTGATTGCAGCCTTCCTACGCCCATCAAGACAATTATAGTGTCAACAGATTTCGCAAGTTTTTCCCACTCGACGAGTCTTTCTTTCTTGTCTGGATCTTCATGTCCAGTGACTATCGCTATCGACGAAGAATAGTTTCGATGCGTCACCGGAATTCCAGCATAGGCGGGAACTGCAAGCGCAGAAGTTACTCCAGGAACCACCTCGAATCCCACTTTTGCTCTTCTTAATTCCTGAGCTTCCTCTCCACCGCGGCCGAAGAGGAATGGGTCGCCGCTCTTAAGTCTCACAACAGTCTTCCCCTGTTTTGCCTTGGCAATCAAGATCCTGTCAATATCAGATTGGGGAATAGTATGGACTCCTGGGCTTTTCCCAACATAGATCTTTTCGACGTGTCTGGATAGCCGTTGCAGGATTTGTCGTGAGACTAGACGGTCGTAGACAACCACATCCGCCCGTCCTAGAATTTTCAAGGCTTTCACAGTTAATAGATCTGGGTCCCCAGGGCCACTTCCAACGAGATAGACTTTGCCTCGGTTCATAGATTTCTCCAACTGGAAATTAGAGAAGTTGCCCCTAGCTTCATCATGTCTGCCGCACACTTTCGCCTAGTTCTTTTGGTCTTGCCGCATCCCCCGAGCGGTGGATCTCCATCTTGGTCCTTCCGTCCGGTGAGAGCATGGACCCATGAAGATTCATAGTTCTTCCGGCGGCTCGAGCGATGACACCCAGAGGAACCTTACAACCTCCGCCAATCTTATCCATGAAGGTTCTTTCCGCTTGAGCCTCGGCCATCGATGCTGGATGATTAACACGTTCAAGAATACTAATCAATTTCTTGTTATCTTTTCGCGTGACCAGAGCCAAAGCTCCTTGACCTGCACTAGGCATGAATTCCATCAGCGGAAGACGCTGAGTTATGCGATCTTTCATTCCCAACCGTAATATTCCTGCCTCGGCAAGCACGATGGCATCGTACAGGTTTTCGTCGACTTTTCTTATCCGCGTCTCCACGTTCCCTCGAATTGGCTTGACCCTCAAGTCAGGTCTTGCGCGATAGAGTTGGGCCATCCTTCTCGGGCTGCTCGTTCCGACAGACGCACCGAAAGGCATTCTCTCCAGCGGCAAATTGCTGTTTGAAACGAGAACGTCGTAAGGCGAGTCACGCTTCGGCACTGCAACAACAGCTGTTCCGCGTGGTTGATCTGTCGGGATGTCCTTCAGGCTGTGAACCGCGAAGTCTACGTCCCCTCGAAGAACCATCCTGTCTATCTCCCTTTCAAAGATTCCCTTCTGCTTGATCGATAGTAAAGGGAGTGAGCTGTTGCTGTCTCCAGCAGTCTTGATTATTTTTGTCTCAACAGTTATGTCCCGGCAGATTCTCTCGAGTCTTTGAGTAACGGATTCTGTCTGTATAAGAGAGAGTCTGCTTCCCCTTGTTCCAACGATGAGTCTCATAAGAAGATCTGGTCTCACAACGATGCTATCGCAGAATCAATAGCCTCTAAACTCTTGGACAAGTCTTCATCGGTATGAGCTGATGAAACGAAGCAAGTCTCAAACTGACTTGGTGGCACGAAAACGCCTCTTTCGATGAGTTGTTGTTGATACTTCATGAATTGATTTGTGTTTGAGGTTTGGGTCGACTGATAGTCGAGAATGGCGTTCTTTGTAAAGAAGATTTGGAACATAGATCCAAGACCGCTTACTTGTGCCACTGTGCCTCTGTCTTGAACTATATCCAACAGACCTTTTCTCAGGCGGTCGCCCTTCCTCCTGAGATCTTCATATATGCTCTCATTCGTTGAGAGTATTTTGAGGGTTTCGAGGCCTGCAGTTACGGATATGGGGTTTCCATTGAACGTTCCGGCATGGTAGACTTTTCCAAGAGGTGATACTTGTGCCATTATTTCTTTCTTGCCACCGAAAGCCGCCAATGGCAAGCCTCCGCCCAAGATCTTTCCAAGAGTTGTCATGTCTGGCTTGATCTTGAAGTATTGCTGGGCTCCCCCAAATGCTAATCTGAATCCTGTAATTACTTCATCAAATATCAGGACGATACCACATTCTTTGGTCATCCTTCGAACGGCCTGAAGGTAATCCTCTTTTGGAAGTACAGGTCCAATGTTGCCCATGACAGGCTCTATCAGCACAGCCGCAATATCTTCTCCGTAATGATCCATTGTCTCTTGGAGAATCTGTGTATTGTTGAAGGGAACCACGATTGTGTTTCTTGAGGTTTCTTCCAATACCCCGAGAGACGTAGGTATCCCCAAAACTGTGGCGCCAGATCCTGCTTTGACTAGCACAGAATCGTGGGCGCCATGGTAGCCCCCTTCGAACTTCAAGATCTTCTTTCTGCCGGTAAAGCCTCTGGCTGTTCTTAGGGCGTGCATTGTAGCTTCTGCGCCTGTATTCGTGAGTCTAATCATCTCAATACTCGGAAATGCCTTGACGACCAACTCTGCCAGCCGCACCTCGCCTTCTGTGGGGGTTCCATAAATCGTACCCTTGCTGAGCTGCTCTTTTGACGGCATCGATTACCTTCTGGTGAGCGTGACCCAAAATAAGGGGACCATAGGCCATGCAGTAGTCAATGTAAGCATGACCGTCGACATCGTAGATCATGGACCCCTTGGCGTTTGAAGTGAAGAATGGGTATGGCTCATATGCTCTTACCGGACTGTTTACGCCGCCGGGCATTAGCTTCTTGGCCGTCTCGTATAGATCGTGGGAACTGACGTTCATTTCTAAGCAAGCCACCTTGCAACATCTTTAGCGAAATATGTCAGAATCATATCGGCGCCCGATCTTTTCATGGCCGTGAGAACTTCGAAAATCGCTTCCTTCTCATTCACCCATCCCCCAGCAGCCGCCGCTTTGATCATAGAGTACTCTCCGCTGACGTTGTACGTTGCGATAGGGTAACCGAACCTCTTCTTTGCACGGTAGATTAGGTCAAGGTATGCTAGGGCCGGTTTCACCATTACAATGTCAGCACCTTCTTTGATGTCAGCTTCTATTTCCCGCATAGCTTCATTCGCGTTTCCGTAATCCATCTGGTAGCTTCGCCTATCTCCAAAGGATGGCGCAGATTCAGCTGCCTCCCTGAATGGGCCGTAGAAACACGACGCATGTTTAGCAGAATAAGCCATTATGGAAACATGTTGATACCCTGCATTGTCAAGCGCACTTCTTATGGCCGCAACCTGACCATCCATCATTCCGGAAGGAGCAACGACATCTGTTCCAGCTTCAGATTGGCTGACAGCGATTTTCTGCAAGATCTCCAGGGTCTTGTCGTTGACAATATTGCCCTCTTCAACTATCCCGCAGTGCCCGTGGCTCGTGTACTGGCAAAGGCATACATCCGTCATGACGACTAGGTTGTCTCCTGACCGTTTCTTAGCCACCCTGACGGCCTTCTGAACGATGCCATTTGAATCGAAGGCGGATGAACCGACCGTATCTTTCTCGAGTGGAAGGCCGAAAATAATTATCGCTGGGATTCCAAGCGACATGATATTATCGACCTCCGTGGCGATGTCATCGAGTGGAATTCGGAATTGTCCTGGCATGCCCTCTAATGGTTCACGGGTCCTCGCCCCATCTCGCACGAAGATGGGGTAGACCAGATCATTGATGGTTAGATGGGTCTCTCGTACGAGTGCTCTAATTTTCGGAGTGCGTCGCAATCTACTCATTCGAAGATATGGATAAATGGTCTCACCTTCCACTATTCAGTTCAGCATCATGCCGCTTCCGTGCTGTTTTGACGATTTGGCAGTCAGCTACCATAGTAGTTTTCCCAGCTTCACAGCAGTAAGATGATTTGGTCAACTTTTCTGGAACCTTTCCCTATCTTTCAAGATTGTTCGATTATGTGCTTGACAAGCTTCTTCGCTTCCCCATACTTACCACGTTTGAGTAGACGTCGGATCCTGCTATCCCCGATTATCTTGTACAACACTCTTCTGCGAGATTCCTGATTGGCCATACTAAGCTTCGCCAATCTTCTTGCATAGGCCTGCAATCTAACCAGAAGAATATCTTCTTTGCTCACAATTCCTTCAATCTTTTTCCGAAGGAGACTGGCCATAGCTGGACTCTTGCCTCCTGTGGAGATTGCGATATGAAACCCACCTCGTCTCAATGTGACCGGTAGTGTGAAGTCACCCAACGAAGGATTGTCAACGACACTTGAAAGAATCCTCTTTTGCTTCGCTTTCTTAGCAATCAACTCGTTTACTTCCGGTTTGTCGGTCGCAGCTATGACTAAATCCGCTCTCGATATCAAAGGATCGACTGAAAGTGGATTTGTGTCAGTATCGATGCGAACCAGGCGAAGTCTCCCTTCATCGCTCAATCGCTTGATTGACCCAATGAATTCTTTGCTACTCACAGTCACCTTTGCTCCAGCAGCAAGGAACTTCAAAGCCTTCCTTTGACCAACTCTTCCGCCGCCGACAACGAGAACAGTTTTGCCTTTAACATCTACGTCGATTAACATGGCTTTCCATCTCTCATATGGTCACTAGCAATAGAGAAGCGATTATCGATTACGACATCAGCGAATTCGTTCATTAATTACCTCAGCTCTTCAGCTCATTTCCGTCCATACTCTTCGCATGCTCTAACGAAATTCTGGGCGATCTGTGGATCATAGGCGAAGTGAATGTGCATGTAGGATGCAAGGACGTTATCTTGCGTCCAACCATCCTGTCTCCCAGATATTCCCTTTCCCATCTTCATGTCATAGGCGAATCTTGCGTCCGCAGGTACGTCTTCAATCTTCGAGTAGTGAAATTCGTGACCCCTAAGAGTGAAGCCCACATGTGTGAGAATATTTTCCCGAATCACATCTGCCAGTGTATATTTCAACGATTCGAGTTTTCTCCCCATGATAGTCTTTGCATCCAATGCTCCGACCATCTGGTGTGAATGTCCCTCCATGTCCAAGAGCGATTTCGTTAGATACATCAAGCCACCACATTCGGCATAGACGGGCATGCCATCCTCGATCGTTTTTTTCACGATTCTCCGCATGTCTTCGTTCTCTTCGAGCTTGTTAACAAAGATCTCTGGGAATCCACCGCCAAGAAACATGCCGTTTAGACTGCTTGGAAGACTGGAGTCATGGATCGGACTGAAGGGCACGACCTCAGCACCATACTCTTCTAGCAACTCGATATTATCTTGATAGTAGAAGTTGAAAGCCTCATCCTGAGCAACTCCGATCCTTGCAATACCCTTGTCTCCTCCTGAGCGACGTGGGGCGGTTTCTTCTTCCAGCTGGTCTGCCTCTCGCGCAATTTCAAGTATCTGATCAAGATCCACATGTTCTCCCACAAATGCTGCGAGCTTAGCTGGATAGTCTGAAGAATCATCTTGTTCGACTGCGGGGATTAGGCCCAGATGCCGTGCAGGTATGGAAACATCAGTGTCAGTCGGCAGAACACCGACTACTGGAACTCCAGCATCTCGTTCGACGGCTTGCCTCGTCAGATCCATATGTCTCTTGCTTCCAACATTATTGAGAATCACGCCTTTGACCTTCAACCTATGGTCGAAAGTCGTGTAACCGTGAACGAGAGCAGCAACACTCCTACCCATCCTGCTGACATTGACAACAAGGATTATTGGCGCATTGAGGATTCTGCCAATCTCTGCTGTGCTGCCAGAATCGTCAGAGCCTGCTACCCCGTCGAAAAGACCCATTACGCCTTCAACAATTGCAAGATCGCACGTGCGACCGCTTCTCAGAAAGATTTCTAGTACAGCCCTCGGAGATGTGAGCCATGTATCCAGATTCCTTGAGTGAACCTTAGCCGCGGCCGAGTGGTAGCTTGGATCGATGAAGTCTGGTCCTACCTTAAAGGGCTGAACACGTAGTCCTCTGTTCGCAAATGCACCGATAAGTCCCACAGCAACGGTCGTCTTTCCCGCTTCGCTCCAAGGCGACGCTATGATAACTCTAGGTATTCTCATTTGTTCGGGCAGCACCAGAGTCATGTATCTGAACTCAAAGCTAAACTCGAATTGATAGGCAACAAACGTTAAATCATAGGTGTAGCTAAAAAAACTTTGGATGGAGTATCCATCCGATACCCTTGCGCAACATAGGCATAATCCTCGTTGGTCACGGAAGTGAGTTGAGCTCATACAAAGAAACAATCGAGAAACTTGGCACTATCATAAGGCAGCGTTCGGTCTTCAGGATCGTTGGGTGTGGATTTATGGAGAAGAACAGTCCATCGATTGAAGATGCGGTCTCGAGTGCTGTTGAAGAAGGTGTAGAGAAGCTGGTTGTTGTTCCAGTCTTGTTGGCTCAGAGTCAGCACACTACTGAGGATATTCCGAGAATTCTGGGGCTGCCAAACGGACAGACGGAAAGAACGTTTCTTGGTAAGGAAGGTGATAAGGTTGAGATCATTTACTGCAAGCCCATTGGTGCTGATGCTCGACTGGCCGACATAATACTTGACAGGGCCGCTGAGGCGCTTGGCGACTCTGATCGAGGGGGAAGGGAGCTTCGGAATGATGCTGGAGAGAATGTTTTCGAGAATAGCATGACGATCATTAGGCAACTATTGGCAAAGGATCTTGAGAAGATGCCTAGACCACTAGTTCCAATAGTGGAAAGAGTTGTTCACGCTACCGCAGACCCTGAATTCGCACGATTGTTGATTTTCAGTAAAGATGCTGTTGAGGTTGGAATCAGGGTCCTGAAGAATGGTGCTGATGTAATAACTGACGTGAAAATGGTTGAGAGTGGAATTAACGGCCAAGCTGTGCGAGCACTTGGAGGTAGGGTTCTAACATATGTCGATGACGAAAGAACAATCCGGATGGCAGACAATTTGGGTATTACGAGGACTGCTGCCTTCCATGCTGGTGGCTGCTGAGGAGGGATTGGATGGTGATATTGTGGTAATCGGGAATTCACCGACGGCAACTCTGACTTTCGTGGATGCTGTGAGACGGAATCATGTTAAACCGGCTCTTGTGATAGCTACCCCCGTTGGGTTCGTTATGGCGAAGGAATCCAAGGACGAGGTCGCGAAACTACCCATTCCTTTCATAACGGTAAGTGGCGTGAAGGGGGGAAGCGCTGTCGCCGTTTCAATTCTGAATGCACTCTTGTCGATGATTCACTAAGGCGTCAGTTTCCTTTGGGTGTAGAACATGCAAGTCGGTCTAAGACGCGGTTTCACGACCGGTGCTTGCGCATCGGCAAGCGGCAAAGGCCGCAGTTTTGACACTATCTGGCGATCCACCAAGCACGGTCAAGGTCACCTGTCCTTTAGGGGAAGAGATCATTATTCCAATCAAAAAGTGCCAACTGCTTGACTCCAACACAGCCCAAGCCAGTGTCATAAAGGACGCAGGCGACGATGCGAAGTTTGATGTTACTCATGGTCTTGAAGTCTGTGCCACAGTGCGTTTTCACAACGGCAATGGAATCGTTGTCAGAGGCGGAGAAGGCGTTGGCGTAGTCACTAAGCCTGGATTACAGGTTCCAGTAGGCGAACCCGCGATCAACCCAATCCCAAAAAAGATGATTATTGAATCCGTGAGAGACATTATTCCTCGAGATGTTTCAGCAGAGATAATCATAACTGTTCCCGATGGAGCCAAGATCGCTGACAAGACCTTCAATTCAAAACTTGGCATCATAGGAGGAATATCGATCCTCGGAACTACGGGGGTGGTGAAACCGCGTTCCCTTGGGGTATTTGTCAAGTCAACTGCTACTCAGATAGATGTGGCCGTCTCTCAAGGATACAAACTGCTGATTCTTGTTCCTGGCAGCATCGGTGAGAGAATGGCCAAGCATCTGCTCGGAACGCCGACAGACGCTATCATTCAGACTGGAGACTTCTTCGGCTACATGATCAAAAAGGCTATCGATAAAGGCGTTAAGCATATTGTCATATTAGGTCACCCAGGCAAGCTGGTCAAGCTTGCTGCTGGAATCTTCAATACAAACCATAATGTCGCGGACGCCAGGAGAGAAGTCGTAGCTGCCTACGCGGCTTTGGCCGGAGCATCAAGATCGACCGTTGAGACGATATTTCAAGCGACTACAACAGAAGAGATGGCCAAGATCCTTAAGCAGCATAAGTTGTCCGAGGTAACCTTCAGTCTTGTCGCTGACGCCGTCAGAGACCGTGTCTTCGAGAGAATATCTGGCAAAGCCGAAGTCAACGTCGTAATCGTGTCCCTGCACGGCGAGGTCCTTGGATTTGACTCTAACATAAGAGATGTGGAGATTTGGCGAAAAAAGTTTTCTTGGTCGGCGCTGGACCCGGATCCAAAGAATATGTGACACTTGCGGCAAAGAAAGCCGTCCGCAAGGCCACATTAGTCATCGGAGCTCAGAGAGCACTGGAACTGTTCAAAGAAGACATCAAAGGAGAGACATGTATTCTCAGAGCTCAGAACCTTGATGAAGTACTTCAGCGTACCTTGGCGTCAGCGCAAGAAGAGAGGCCCGTTGCCCTCCTATCAACAGGAGACCCAACTTTCTTTGGACTTCTAAGACCACTACTCCAAAGATCTCCAGTAGATCTCGAGATCGAATTGGTGCCTGGAATAAGTTCCATCCAAGTATGCGCTGCACGCTTGAAGATTTGCTTGGATGAGGTGGAATACGCCGATTTTCACGGGCAGCCTGTCCGCCAGAAAGAAGCACAAGCTGGTCGGGGCTATCAGAAGAAAGAAGATAGTCATAATCTTGCCAGATCCAAAATCGTTTCAACCGAACAAAATAGCGGAGTACCTAATGAAGGCGGGCATTGATCGCAGGACGCCAGCGAGCAGTATGTGAGAACCTCACCTATCCAAGCGAGAAAATCAGTGAAGGCGATCTGTCGACCCTTTCAATCAAGCAATTCGCACCGATGTGCATAATGGTGGTTGGAACCATAGCAAGCGGACCAGCACGCTAAACTGGTGTTTTCGCATGTGGAAATATCGCACCCCAGGAATTCCCGATGAGCTGTTTCAGCGTGATGACGAAATTCCGATGACGAAAGAAGAGATCAGAGCCTTGAGCATCTGTAAAGCCAGACTCAAGCCTGGTGACAGCACGATCGATATAGGATGTGGAACAGGCAGCTTGACCGTTGAAGCCTCAGTACAGGTGTCGCCTGGAGGAAGAGTCTACGCGATCGATCAAGAGAAGAGAGCGATTGAACTAACGAAACAGAACCTCGACAACTTTGGCCTCACGAACATAGTTCAACTGATACATGGCGAGGCGACCGCTGTGCTACAGAAACTTCCAGCAGTTGACGCAATCCTTGTCGGCGCTGGCGGCGAGCTTCTAACTGAGATAGTTGATCTTGCGTACACGAAACTGAAACCGGAAGGCCGCATCGTAATAAATGCTATTCTGATTGAGACATGCTACACCGCGATAAATGAACTGGCGAGACTTGGCTTTAGAAATGTTGAAGCAACACAGGTCACTGTTTCCAAAGGTCGATGGACTCGAAAGGGAACCATGATGATATCGAGGAACCCAATCACCATAGTATCCGGCACGAAATAGGGAACCAAGAATGAAAGAAGGAAAGGTAATAGGCGTAGGCGTAGGGCCCGGGGATGTTGGCCTTCTCACCGTAAAGGCGGTTCAAATACTACAAGAAGCTGATGTGATCTGTGCTCCAACTTGGCATTTAGCTAAACCCAGTCTTGCGCTAACCATCGTAAGACCAGTGCTTGACCATCGACAACAAGCTCCTCAAATCATGGAATTGGTCTTTCCGATGGTCGAAGATAAGACACAACTTGAGAAAGCGTGGACAGAGAATGCGAATGTGATTGCAGAGAAGGCTCAAGAAGGAAAGCTGGTTGCATTTGTTGTAATCGGAGATCCGAGTCTGTACAGTACGTTCACCTATATTCAAAGAACGTTTAGATCCAAATATCCAGAAATTAAGATTGAGGTCATTCCTGGAGTCACGTCCCCTTCCGCTTGTGCCGCGAAAGCTGGCATGCCACTCGCCATCGGACGGGAGTCTCTTCTCATCATGCCAGAGTTCGATGGGGAACTAGCAAGAAAAGTCGCAGGCTTGGTTGATAACATAGTGTGCATGAAGGTCGTCAATAGCTTCCCTCAGATTCTCAGAACCCTCAAGGAATCTGCCAATTTCTCAGACAGGTCACAAGTTTTCATTGCAAAGAAATGCTCGTTCGCCGATGAGCGAACTTGGAAAGGAGATATGAAAGATGCTCTCCAGTTCCAATTCTCAGAAGACTACTTCGATCTGCTAATGATTAGACGCAAGCCTAAGGAAGATTGAGATGAGAAAAGTACACTTCGTCGGAGCTGGTCCAGGAGATCCGGAACTCCTGACATTAAAGGGCCTAAGGTTGCTTAAGGACGCAGACGTGATAGTCTACACGGGATCGCTTGTCGATACATCAGTACTTGCTTTTGCAAAGTCAAGCGTCGAAAAATACGATAGCGCCCTCTTGAACCTTGACGAGATTGTTGGATTGATCGCGAAGACTGTAGAACAAGGTAAGCGTGTGGTCAGACTATGCGGCGGAGACCCAAGTCTCTACGGTGCACTACAGGAGCAGATAGACCGACTGGAGAAGCTGGGGATCGAGTCTGAGGTGGTTCCCGGCGTCAGCTCTTTCCTAGCAGCGGCAGCCAGTTTGAAGCGTGAGTTAACTTTGCCCGGCATATCCCAGACTGTCATAATAACTCGGCCTGAAGGTAGAACAACGACACCGAATCTAGAGGCTATTAGGAGCTTGGCAAAGCATAGAACGACGATGGTCATATTCCTCGGAGTTCAGCAAATTCAAAGGGTATGTGAGGAATTGACTGATGGCGGCTATCCGCGTAACACCCCCGTCGCCGTCTTGTACAGAGTTACATGGCCTGAGGAAAAAACCATCAGAGGGACGATTGACAACATAGCCGACAAAGTCGAACGTTCGAAGATCTCGAAGATGGCGATTGTGATTGTGGGAGGAATCCTTGCAGAAGACGGCTATGATCAGTCAAAGCTATACGATCCTCTTTTCACCCATGGTTATAGGAAAGGAGCACAGGTGAATGTTTGAAAGAGGCGTTGCAATAGTCGCACTCACGAAATGGGGTGTTTCCACATCCACCAAGATTGCAAAGGCTTTGGAGAGTGCTCAGATTAGATGCACTGCATATGCACCGCGGCAACTTTGTTCTGGCAACGTTGCGCCTTTCGATGCGGAATTAGGTGAACTATTTGGGAAGATATTCAATGATTATGATGCAGTAGCTGCGGTGATGGCGGTCGGTATCGTCGTGAGATGCTTGGCACCCCTAATGGTCAGCAAGCATACAGACCCTGCCATCGTCGTCGTGGACGATCTTGGAAAATACGTCATCAGTCTTCTGTCAGGTCATATCGGCGGGGCAAACAAACTCGCCAGGATCATTGCTAACGGAATCGAAGCCGTACCTGTCATAACAACGGCCACAGAGCTTCTTGGTAAGAAGTGTGTCGAAGAGATTGCCGAGGAACATGATCTAAGCATAGTGAACTCTGAGACCCTCGTTATGGTGAATTCCGCTATAGTAAACGAGAAGAGGGTTTTGATAGCCACAGTCGGCATAGCCTGCCCCAAGATAGAGCTGAAAAACACCAATCTGCGGTCCATGTCAGATGCAGACCAGCTCAAAGAGAGCATGATACACTATGATGCGGGCATAGTTATTGCTTCGAGTACGCTATCGCTTAAAGGAATAGCCAAACCTGTGGTGATTCTAACCCCTAGGATTCCACAGCTTCCTTGAAAAGAATGAAGTGAGTAATTTCGAATTATCACCTACAAGAGGTTGCAGGATGCGTGACGAGAGCGACGGTGAAACATTTCGCAAAAGGACAGAGCGGCCGTAATGTTTCTCGCGGAGGAAGAATAGTTGTTATTGGTATCGGCCCCGGTGGTCTGGATCATATAACGAATAGGGCTCTGACTGAAATCAAATCCGCTGACATCATAATAGGATTCGATCTTTACATCCAACAAATCCGAGCAGTAATTCGACGAAGGACAAAAATCTATTCTTCGGGCATGAGTCATGAAGTTGAGCGTGCGTTGCTTGCTCTAAAACTGGCATCGGAAGGAAAGAGGGTGGCTGTAGTTAGCAGCGGTGATCCAGGTGTCTACGGAATGGCAGGCCCCGTTCTTGAAGCGGCAAGCAGATCGAGTATCAACATCGATATTAACGTTGTACCGGGAGTGACGGCTGCAACGGCAGTTGCTTACAAGTCTAGGCGCACCACTGATGACAGATTTTGCAACTATAAGTCTGAGCGACCTGTTGACGCCCCGAAGAGAAGTTCTAAAACGAGTGATGATGGCTGCGAAGGGAGATTTCGTGCTGGTCCTGTATAATCCCCAGAGCCACACCAGAAAAGATCCCCTGAGACTGGCTCATCAGATACTTATGAGACATAGACGACCAACTACACCAGTCGGCATCGTATCCGCGTTTGCAAGAAAAGGGGAGAGAGTTGTTGTCACAACATTAGAGCAAATGCTAGACCATAAGATAGACATGACGACCACAATCATAGTTGGGAACTCTTCCACAGTTACTTCCCAAGGCAAGATGCTGACTCCAAGGGGCTATTCATAACCTCTGAATAGCAGTGCCTCAACACGAAGACGAATCCCCACGAGAGGTATATTCAGCGCATCAGCAAAGATGTTTAGGTATAACTTCATCGCGCAGTAGTTCGCCGATCTAACAACCAAGACGAGACATTCATGATTTGCGGTTTGTGTACCGATGCCATTGCAATTGAACTTGCGATGTATTGCCTCTATGCGAGCGGCCAGTGCAAGAGACCACTTTTCTCAAGTGAGATCAATAGCGGCACACCTACTATGGTACAGACTATGATAGTGTACGCAGCCTCCACCGGAGTTGTGAACGCTCCCGCAACAAATATCTCTGGTAACAGTTCGATTGGAATTGGGTAGACCTGATATAGCCCCAAAACGATTAGCATGAATATTCTGACCATCACATCTAACTCGACCGAGATGAAGGTGGTTAGAGCGATCGCAGGCAAGAGAACTCTGGGATTAATCCTGTCCTGAAGCAGTCTTCTCATGAAATATGCGGCTGGAAAAACTGCTAGGAACGCGAGATAGACATTCCAAAGAGTCCACAAAGGTATCACTCTCGCAAGCGGATGCAACAGGAATAAACCCAGCAGAAATGCGTAGATAGCCACCACCACCTTCCATCTCCTGGTGAAAAGTAATCCTGCAGCACATGCGCCTATTGCCTCGGCGATGCCGAAGAAGTTCTCAACAAAAAAGAACTCCGGTTTGGCGAGACGTCCAACCAAGACACCAATGATCGCAGCTGATCCTCCTAGAATAGGTCCACCTATCATCCCTTCGAACGGTATCATTACAATACTCCATCTCCGCCATATTCCTGGGAAAAGCGACAGCATCACATGTAGAGCCGCTAGAACAGCAACGAGAGCAACCTGTGAACTCTTCCGCGTTCTTAGAGACATATCGGTTCCACCTTCCCAGATAGATTTCTCACATACAAAAATCTTGGGCATCACGTTAGGGGAGGAATCCCCAATCTCTCTACTCTGCTAGATCTGCTTCCATGTTCTTGTTATGTATGACTGGTTTCGCTAAACATGTAGGCCACAACAACAGGGTCGTGGTGGTGATCTCTTTGTACGGCCACTCAAAACCGCACCGTTAATTCTTGATGAATTTTGTGTGTGTATGCGCGCACCGAGAGATACACACATCACCACAATTTCTTAGCCGAGCAGGACCGTCGCTTTCTTCAGTTTTCTTGTTTTGGTTCTAAGTCGATTTAGCACATCTTTCGAACATGTAGGTGATTTCAAGAGTTCGCTTATCAGCGAGCTCCCAACGACTACACCGTTCGCTCCTGTTTTGACTATTTTCTTTGCCTGCTCTGGTTTTGATATGCCGAACCCGACACTTAGGGGAACCTGGCCTGATAGAGTGTGTACGGCTCGTTTGATAAACTTCAGAGAACGCGCGGAGATCTTTTGTCTCGGTCCGGTGACGCCGTAGACTGAGACTAGGTACAGGAAACCTGAGGTTTTGGAGGCGATTTCGTTGAGCCTAGCTGGAGACGTCGACGGGGCTGCTAGAAGTATTACATCTATCCCGTTTGGTTGGGCTATTGCTCTGAAGTTATTTGATTCTTCCAGTGGCAGGTCTGGAATGATTACGCCGTCCAGACCGGAGCCATTGGCTTTTTCAAAGAACCTGTTGTATCCCATCTGATAGATTGGATTAAGATAGCTCATCATGACGGTTGGTATCGAGTGCTGTTCTCTGATCGCCCTGCAAAGTTTTAGGATCCCCCTTAGAGACGCGCCGGTTTCAAGAGCTTTCTTGGCTGCTGATTGGATGATTGGGCCGTCAGCAATTGGATCTGAGAATGGAACACCAACCTCGAGTATATCCGCGCCTCCGTCGATAAGAGCTCCTGCAATGTCAAGCGACCGCTCTAGCGTTGGGTATCCCCCCATCATATACGTAACTAGTGGCAGCTTGGCGGCCACCAAGCTCATTGAAGGTTGCTTCAATCCTGCTCAAAGAGAAACACCAAGGTTTTGACCAACTATCTGAACGTCCTTGTCTCCACGCCCCGAGAGAGTGACCACTATCGACTGTTTCTTAGGCATGGTTCGAGCCAGTTTGGTTGCAAAAGTTACGGCATGCGCAGATTCTAGAGCTGGCATTATTCCCTCGGTCTCTGAAAGTGTTGTGAAAGCCTTCAAGGCCTCACGGTCGGTCGCGGTCACGTAGCGAACCCTCTTCATCGTCTGAAGTTGTGCATGTTCCGGTCCAACTGCAGGATAGTCCAAGCCAGCGGATATGCTGTGTGTGCTTCCTATCTGGCCATCGTCGTTCTGTAGAAGGTAGGTGAGCATTCCATGAAAGACCCCTTCTCGGCCTGCGCAGAGTGGCGCCGCATGTTTTCCAGAATTTAGCCCCTTGCCGCCAGCCTCTACACCGTACAGCTTTACCCTGTTCTCCCCAAGGAATTTATGGAAGGTGCCCATCGCATTGCTTCCGCCTCCGACGCATGCGACCAATGCGTTTGGGAGCCGTCCTTCTATGGCTTTGAACTGTCGCTTTATTTCACGCCCGATGACGCTTTGGAAGTCTCTGACTATCTGTGGATATGGGTGTGGTCCAACGACTGATCCTAATAGATAATAGGTTGTGGGTGCGTTGGCAACCCAGTCCCTGAATGCTTCATTTATGGCATCTTTTAGGGTCCGAGACCCGGTTGAAACCTCGTGAACTTCGGCCCCATGCAGACGCATTCTGAAGACGTTCAGGTTCTGCCTCTTCACATCCTCGGATCCCATGTAGATCTCAGCCTTCAGGTTTAGTTTGGCACAGGCTATGGCGGTCGCAACCCCATGTTGACCTGCCCCCGTCTCCGCGATAACACGTTTCTTTCCCATCCGTTTTGCAAGCAAGGCCTGACCCAAAGTATTGTTGATCTTGTGCGCTCCACCGTGAAGAAGATCTTCGCGTTTTAGGTAGATCTTTGCTCCGCCAGTCTTGCGGGTCAGGTTTGCTCGCAAAGTATAGTGGGGTTGGTCGACCCGCGAATTCGGAAAGGTGATGTTTTAGTTCCTCTTGTGAATCTTTATCGTGACGAAATTCCGCGTAAGCCTTCTCCAACTCTATTAGATTTGCCATTAAGGTCTCTGGGACAAATCGTCCACCGTATCGACCGTATTTGCCACCTACTGGATATCTTGCTAGTTCTCTCAAAGTTGAACACTTCTAGCGTTCTTGATGAACTGCACTATTTTCGCACGATCTTTCTTTCCTGGGCTTAACTCCACGCCGCTGGCGACATCGACCGCGTACGGCTCGACGGTCCTAACCGCTTCTGCCACGTTCTCAGGATTCAAACCTCCAGCCAGAATAACCGGTTTGGGATTGATAGCTTGTCTCAATCGTCTGCTCGAAGCCCAGTCGTGCACAAGGCCGGTTCCGCCGCACTTCATAACCGATAGTGTGTCCAATAATACGGCTTCGCAAAATCCTGAGATGTTAATCAAGTCTTGAGCAGAACAGGTCTCTCCATCAACGCCAAGAATGATTGCCACATCGTCCTTCAACCTTTCAAGAGTGCTCTTGCACTCGTTGATGTCGCAGTAGATTTGAAGCAAATCGGGTCGTAACATTGAGTTCAGTTGCTTGAGATTCTGAAGATTCGATTCTTTCGTGACAATGACACTTGAAACGAAAGGTGGAACCTTTGCCAAAAGCAACTGCGCACGTTCCACTGAAAGAGTCCTTGGAGACGATTCAACTCTGATCAAGAATCCAACAGCATCCGCGCCAGCATCGATGGCATCAGCTAGATCTGTCTCATTCGTGATCCCACAGATTTTTACTCTAACAGTTCTCATTGGTCGTCGTGAACTCCTTCAGTTTTTCTTCGATGTCTCTGGCTTTCATGAGGGATGAGCCGATCAGAAACGCGTCAGCGCCAACTTCCAGAAGTTGATTTAGATCGTTCCTATCCTGTATGCCACTCTCAACGATAGCAATCTTGCCGTCTGGCTTGCGGTTTTTCAGAATCTTGCGGGCTGTTTCAAGGTTTACGCTAAGATCGCGTAGATCCCTATTGTTTATTCCTACTATGTCCGTATCGGTATCCAGAGCATGGGAGAACTCTTCCTCATTATGCGTCTCTAGTATCACTTCCAGATTCTTCGAATGGACAAAGCTAATCATATCTTGAAGTGATGGTTCGCAGTAACCTCTTTCAAATAGCGCAGCTATCAGCAGAACTGCGTCCGCTCCCACTCTTGAAGCCGCTTCTACCTGAGCTTTCCTGGCTACAATATCTTTCATCAATAAGGGCAGATCGACCGTTTCTCGGACTCTACGCAACAGTTGAAGTGATCCTCCAAATCTGTTAGGTTCAGTAATCACTGAGATGGCGACCGCGCCTCCATTCTTGAAGGCCATGGAGACCTGCAGTGGATCTATTTCGTCACGGATGTTACCGAGCGATGGAGAACGTTTCTTGATCTCCGCCACGACGGGAATCTGCTTGCATGTGATTATCGCTTTGACGAGACTGACCGGTTCCCTCTCGACTCGGTCTTGAACATCGTAATATCCATTACTAGTTCGTTCTATGCTCTCGTTGGCGAGTATTTCTAAGAAATCAGTCAATTTCTGCTTCCAACTCTCTCAGTTTCGACATGGATCCACCAGATGCTTTGATTAGACCTTCGAGTTTTCGAAAAGCCTGCCCATCGTCAATCGATCTTCTTGCCAACTCCATCGCCATTTCGAGATTGCTAGCCATCTCTCCAAGTAAGATCCCTACGGCCGCATTTACCAAAACCACGTCTCTTTTGGGGCCATTCATTCCAAGCAGTATCTTAACGGTCGTCCTCGCATTCTCCGTCTTGGTCGATGCTTCAAGATCCTCTATCCTCGCGACCGGTACACCGAAGTCGGAAGGAACTTTCATAGAGATTTTCGCTGTCCCTTGAGTCAACCAAGCGATCTTTGTCTTTCCAACAGTCGATATTTCGTCTATGCCATCCAAACCGTGAACTACGGCGCCCGCCACACAACCCAGTCCTATCATTGAGTACGCGATCTTCTCAACCAGATTCTCATCATAGACACCTATGATTTGGGCAGATGCATTCGCAGGGTTCGTCATAGGTCCGAGAATGTTGAAGATAGTTCTAACGCCTATTTCTTTTCTCGGCGCGGCGACATGCTTCATCGCTGGATGGAACTTCGGTGCGAATAAGAATCCGATCCCAACGTTTTCTATTGATTCTTGAACCTGTTCCGGGCTCGTATCGAGGTTCAGACCTAGCTCTTCCAATACATCGGCGCTTCCACATTTGCTTGTGACGGACCGGTTTCCGTGTTTTGCAACGTATACTCCTGCTCCAGCTACAACGAAAGCTGAGGTTGTGCTGATATTGAACGTCTTCAAGCGGTCTCCTCCCGTACCGCATGTGTCGACCAATCTTGCTTTGATGTTAGGATGAATTTGGATGGAGAAACTCTTCATGGCCTCTGCCATAGCCTGCAGCTCGGCGACGGTTTCGCCCTTCATTCTCAGAGCCGTTAGAAATGCTCCTATCTGTGAGTCTGTTGCCGACCCTGATATTATCTCGGCCATGGCGTCGAAAGCTTCTTGATGGGACAAGTCCAACTCTTCAACAAGTTTACCAATCGATTCTTTGATCATTCTACTCGGCCCCGTCCAAGAAATTCTTGAGAATTCTCTTCCCGTCACTGGTCAGTATCGATTCAGGGTGAAACTGAATCCCATTTATCGGATAGTTAATGTGGCGAACAGCCATGACCTCTCTATCGTCTAAAGATTCGGCTGAAACCTGTAGGCACTTTGGGATCGATTCTCTATTGCCTACAAGTGAGTGGTATCTTGCCCCAACAATGGGGTTCTTTACCCCTCTGAAGATTCCTCGGCAGTCATGTTTTACGAGGCTTGTCTTTCCATGCATCTGCCTCGCGGCTCGATTAATTTCACCACCGAATGCTTGAATGATTCCTTGATGACCAAGACATACGCCTAGCAACGGTGTCTTTGGACCTATCTCCCGAATAATGCTGGAGCAAATTCCAAAGTATCGTTTATTGTCTGGACTTCCTGGGCCAGGCGAGATTATTATCCTGTCTGGAGACTGTCGCTTAACTTGAGTCAACGAGATCTGATCGTTTCTAAATACTACCGGATTAGCACCAAGTTCTCCTACATACTGTACTAGGTTGTATACGAAGGAGTCATAGTTGTCAATAACTAGGACTTTCATTCTTCATCTCCTGCGAATGTTCCAACGCTTTCATTAGGGCTCTAGCTTTGTACTCTGTCTCGTACCATTCACGTTCAGGCTGGGAGTCGGCTACGATTCCAGCCCCGACTTGTATGTTGGCACGTTTTCCGTCAACGACCAACGTTCGAATCGTAATTGCGAAATCGGAATCTCCATTTCTTGAGAAGTAGCCTACAGCTCCTGCATATGGTCCTCTTCTAGTAGGTTCTGATTCTTCTA
This sequence comes from Candidatus Bathyarchaeota archaeon, assembly GCA_963760485.1. GTDB lineage: Archaea > Thermoproteota > Bathyarchaeia > 40CM-2-53-6 > CAVXDP01 > CAVXDP01. The sequence continues at coordinate 123,862 of CAVXDP010000011.1, forward strand.
TGATCTCCATTGCACTGACTTTTGGTGCGCCACTAACCGTTCCCGCGGGAAAACTAGCTCGTAGCACGTCGAAGCTGTTGTATTCGTCTCTTAGGGTTCCCACGACTCTAGAAACTATGTGCTGCACATGACTGAACCTTTTGACCTTCATGTATTCAGCTACATTTACGGTTCCGAAATTGGAGACTCTGCCAACATCGTTCCTCGCAAGGTCCACAAGCATCGCATGTTCGGCACATTCCTTTTCATCTGACAGAAGATCACGTGCCATCTTCTGATCTTTGGCAGGGTTATTGGACCTAGGGCGAGTTCCGGCTATAGGGAAGGTTTCAACAGTTTTGCGTCGAACCCTTACAAGCGTCTCAGGACTTGAGCCTATGATTGTTCTATCCTTCATCTTGAGAAAGTACATGTAAGGTGAAGGGTTGATCTTTCTGAGAGCGTTATGGAAACGAAGTAGGTTTCCTTCAAGCTCAAACTCGTAGCGCTTGGATAGCACAACTTGAAAAATTCTTCCATTCATTATGTGCTCCTTAGCATCCGAAACGATTCTTTCAAAACGTTCCTTCGAAAGATTCGTGGACATGCTTGAATAAGAGAGTTCATGATCGTCGATTGAATTCTTCAACAGTCCATTAATCTCAGCTAGTCGATCCTTCTCCGTGTAGAAATAGAAAGCCTCTCTGTTTTGATGATCAAAGATTATGCCATCATCGTACATTCCCATCTCAATATCTGGAAAAGACAGATCATCCTTGCATAGACTTGGCAGATTCTCCCAGTATCTCACCGAATCGTAGGAAATGTATCCAACCGCTCCTCCAACATAGCTCATTCCCTTATAGTGAATCGGTCTCTGGCTGACGAGGCTTTCAACAACCTCTAAAGGGTCGTGATGCTTCTTGACAGCTCTCTCTCCAGTTTCCAGATTAGTAGTCTGTACGAGCTGATCCTTTGCGGTTAGTACTGTCATAGGGTTAAAACCAACGAATGAAAAGCGAGAAAGTTTCTTCGGCCCTTGAACAGACTCAAGTAGATAGGCGAAATCGCATCCATTTTGAATTTTCTGGAATGTTTCTAGAGGGGTTCGTCCAAAAGGAAATCGCTTAAGCTTAAGCTTAGCTTCCCGTTGCTTCGAACCGCGAACAAGCCCAAAGACGATACCCCATTTTGACCGATCTCCGAAACTCAGGTCTCTAGGATACATTGATGACTTATTTAATCCCTTAGCGTACTATTTTGTACATCTGGAAGACACGGTCAACGGTTCTGTCAACTTGATTGAGGAGCTCAACTCATGGACTCCTCACCGCTAACTTGTGGCTGGTCTACGGCTTTCTTGATAAATGATTGCCATTTGTCTTGATCTAGGCCGAGTTTGATACCTGGCGCTTCTGTTGGGGCCTTCCTCCTAGTCGCATATGTGGGCGAACGTAGTTGTAGTAGATTCTTTGTCCTTCAATTATCGAGGCATCGGGTTTCTCTGGCAGTAAGCTTCTAACCTAAGTGGTCACTGGAGATAAGGAAGAAACCCTCATGAGAGCTGGCAGACATATACTCCTGTACTTGTTGAGTGTCGCAACTATTTCCTTTGGGGTTCTTGTCAGTTTCCAGTACTATTGGCCTGACTTCGTTCATGTGAATTATGGCTTTCCGTTCATTTGGACAACACATACAACTATAACCATAGCTGGACCCGTGGACAAATGGAATATCAATCTGGTCAATCTATTTCTCGATATTGCAATCTGGTTACTCGTTTCGCATCTCGTTTATTTGGCGTGTCTTTGGATAGCTAGTAGAACCATTAGGCAGAACTAGTTATTTCGACAGATAATGACCCGTGGCAGCGATGAGACTTCTGGACTGGAAAGAATGATCCTAGCCTAACAAATAATTAGTTCTTCTTTTGACCCAGAAGAGACTACGATTGTAGTTGCCAGTATTACCTTGTCTTTGCGTCTCTAGCTCTTTCTTCATCTTGTTGTATTGTTCAGATGTTATCTCGCCCTTTGGATATCTTTCCGACATTTTCGTAGCAATCACAATCCGTATCGTAATTGTGGTGAGCGCTTTCATTTTGAGACGATGCTTCATCAAAAAAGAGCAAATATGGAATCTTCTCCATAGGCCTGAAGCAATAGCTAGGCAACGAACGGTAGTCAAGTTACGATGGTGGCACGTCGCCTTCTAACATACAGAAGAATGGCTGGTCCATCACTTAGAACGTGCTTCTATCTGCTTGCGCAATTTCTGATTTCTTATGAGATCTCTTACTGCGTTTGTGTATTCCTTCATAGGGTTTTTTCTATAGTTCTTAAACTGGCTAGCTACTTCTTTGATTGACTGTTTCGTATGGGGCAGAATCAGGGTAGGGTCAAGCTCATTTAAGGCAAGGGCTAGGAAGGGCCTTGTCATGATGTCAGGGTCTGGAATCGTCATATCTTTTGTGGAAATGTTCTGTTTTCCGTAAAGGAGAATATCGAGGTCGATTGTTCTGGATGCATACTTATGCCTCCCTCTTCTTCCCATCTTATTTTCTATAGATCGCAATATATTGACCTTGAGTCTCTGGGGTTCTGTGTCAGTCTCTACTCTTAGCACACAGTTGTAGAAATCATGCTGTGACAACGTGCCAATAGGCTCTGTGCGATATACTGTCGAGGTGTCAAGGATCTTGACGTAATCCGATAATAGCCCTATCGCTTTCAAGATGTTTTTTTCAGGATTGATATTGGAACCTAAGGAGATGTAAACCTCAACCATATTCAAGGCAATCTATTTTTCCCTGGTTATTTCTGCTCCAACACTTCTTGCAAATCTGAGCGCGGCCGGTTTTTCAACGCTCACTCTAACTCCTCTAATCTTAGGATGTTTTAGGTAGACCTGAGCTATTCTTTCTGCCAGTGTCTCCACCAGATAGAATCGAGAGTTCTCGACCATCTGTATGATTTCTTTAGTAATCTCCTTGTAGTTTACAGTCTCGGCGAGATCATCTTTGCGAGCGGCCTCAGAGAGATCCAAGCTCAGTTCAATATTAATGAGTACATCCTGCTTCTCTTTGCGTTCAGAGTCGTTGGTCCCTATTATACATCTCAAAAGTAGGTCTTTGATCAGAATCTTATCCATATTCTTTCTCCCTCTTTCTCATTATTACAAACCTTCAAACGTCTGAATCAGATGCTTGCCTCCGTCGACATAGATAACTTGGCCTGTAATGAAATCGCTTCTGAGAAGGAATAGAACAGCATCGACTACGTCTGAAACAGAACCATACATTTTCAACGGCACCGTATGCTTCAACTTCTCCAGGTAGCTGATGTCTTTCCCTGCGGGGGGAAGTATCAATCCTGGAGCTACCGCGTTGACAGTAATATTCGGTGATAATTTCAGAGCCAGACATCGAGTCAGAATCTCAAGCATTCTTTTGCTGAGATAGTAGGGAAATCTATCGAGATCATATCCTTTATTCCTGGTGTCTAGGAAGTTGACGATTCTTCCATGTCCAACTTTCTGGGCGAATACTTTACTTAGTATAAACGGCGTCCAAGCATTTATCATCAAGACAGAGTTCAAGTCCGCTATATTGGCATCTTGGATGCTCTTCGCCGTGAACACTGATGCAGTGTTAATGAGGATATCTAATTCGCCTGCATCCGTTATGGAGTCTTCTATCAGCCTGGAACTTGAGTTTGGGTCTGCCAAGTCAGCTTTTATCAGATATGCGTCAACACCCAGCTTGATTAAATCTCCCCGTAATGTATGTGCCTCCGTCTCTGAGGCATTATAGTGAATCACTACATTGGTTCCCTGTTTCGCTAGCTCTATCGCAAGTGAACGGCCGATCCGTTTAGCAGCACCAGTGATAAGTGCGGTTTTCTCACGTAAATTGAACATTTAGTATCTACCTTACGATCCCTGGCGCACTAGCAACTATCTCTTTTTATTTGAAGATATTTAAGATAGAATATTGTCTGCTTTCCGGTGAGCTGGAATGAGAGAAGATGAACGCCAGAAGAGGATCGAAGAGGCTATCAGGAGCATCTTAAAAGAGTTCAGAATTGATGAGCAATCTGAGACTTATCAGAATACCCCTCGACGCGTAGCTCAGATGTATCTAGAGCTTTTTTCAGGAATGGATGATGAGAACGAACCCCAGATAACGGTGTTTGACAACCCGGGTTACCGAGATATTCTCACGATCAAAAACATTCCTTTCTACTCCATGTGTAAGCACCATTTGCTGCCCATGTTTGGGCATGTTTCCATTGCCTACATCCCCCGCGATAAGATTTTAGGGTTGTCGAAATTCCCTCGTATCGTGAAGTATTTCGCTTCAAAATTGCAAGTGCAAGAGGAATTCACAAAAGAGTTAACTGACTATCTCTATAGGAAGCTAGGGGCGAGAGGTGTAATGGTAATGGTTAACGCCCGCCATTTATGTATGGAGATGCGTGGAGTCAAAACACATGATGTGGAGGCCGTCTCCAGCGCCATCCGGGGATCATTTGAAGCAAATCCTTCGACTAAGGAAGAGGCATTGAGAATACTGATGTCGTGAGTAATATGAGTCTGACAGAGAAAAAGTGCGTGCCGTGTGAAGGTGGGATACTCCCTTTCACTAGGGAGGAGGCTGAAGAATACTTGAAAATGGTTGAAGGATGGAATCTAATTGATGGGTCGATTGAGAGAGAGTTCCAGCTTAAGAACTTTAGAGAAGCGTTGGCTTTCATCAACAAAGTGGGAAATCTTGCAGAATCAGAGGGGCACCACCCCGATGTCTTGCTCCATAGTTATAGGAAGGTTAAATTGACATTGTCGACTCACGTTATCAGAGGCCTAAGTTTAAACGATTTCATTCTGGCAGACAAAAATAGACATGTTGGAAAGATAGCAGCGATATCTGCCTGGCAACATAGTGCATTTCACAACATTGTTTTAGCTTATGCCGTCCTAGCAATTTCGTTGCATGGATTATCATGGGGTCGGGCGTCAGCACATGAATGCTCAGGATCTTGGGAAAAAGGGGGTTTTGGTATAAATTCGTGCGTGCGCATGAATCTCCCCCGGGCTATCACAGTCTAGACTGGAGTTTGTACGACTATCAGTCATGCAAGCGGGAATTTGCCGCATACAGAGATGCTCAAGGGAGTGCAAGATTTAGGTCTGAGACCGAGGATTCACATCTTGTTCTACTACATGATTTGTCAAATGACGATCCTGTTCTGAATTGATTCTTCTGTAGAACAATTGTTTCACTACTTCTGCAAGCATGAGATAAGCTCCTATTAGTCCGGCCAAGAGTGGAAAGAAGATGGCCGGTGGGTGAACGAATTGGAAGATGGACCCGAGTTCTGTAAAGGGTATTACTATTGCCAACCCCACGACACCAAGGCTACTTAGCACCAGTAAGTTTCCCGGCTTGCTCTTGTAGAAAGGAACCTTTCTTGTTCGTATGATGAAGATCACAAGGGTTTGGGTGCATAGTGATTCTATGAACCAAGCTGTCTGGAAAAGGGGTCCACTCGCATGGAAGACGAAAAGCATTATGAAGAATGTCAGGAAGTCAAAGACCGAACTCACAGGTCCGAATACGATCATGAATTTCTTTACGAATGAGATGTCCCATGTCTTGGTCTTCTCAAGGTATTCCTTGTCAACCGCGTCCGTTGGTATAGTTGATTGAGAGAACTCGTAAAGGAGATTGTTCAGGAGGATTTGAATTGGAAGCATTGGTAGAAAAGGCAAGAAGAGGGAAGCTCCCGCGACGCTGAACATGTTGCCGAAACTTGAGCTTGTGCCCATCATCACGTACTTCATGGTGTTTCCGAAGGTTTTTCTTCCTTCCAAAACACCCTCATGAAGAACTGTGAGACTCTTTCTAAGCAGTATGATATCTGCTGATTCCTTAGCTACATCTACAGCGTTGTTTACCGATATTCCTATGTCTGCTGTCTTCATGGAAGGTGCATCATTGATTCCATCCCCGAGAAAACCTACAACGTGGCCATTGCGTTTCAATGCCGAAATTATTTGATCCTTCTGAGCAGGATTCACTCTTGCAAAGACATTTGCTTGCTCGGCAACTCTCGCGAGAGCACTGTCCTGCATGTTCGCGATTTCTGTTCCCAATACGACGCCCTTCACTTCAATGCCAATTCTCTCGCATACGCTCTTAGTGACTAGCTCATTGTCTCCAGTGACGATTTTGAGCTCGACACCAATCTTCTTCAGCAGTCTAATAGATCGTTTCGCGCTTTCTTTCGGTGGATCAATGAATACCACGAATCCGAAGAATACCATGTCGGATTCGTCGTTTACGTGGTATACCTGCTTCTCCTGTTTGACCTTCTTGTATGAAACCGCCAGACATCTGAAACCCTTGTTGCTAAGCTCTCTGTATTTCTCAGTTATTTTCTTTCTTATCTCTGATGTCAAATCGAATGCGTTTTCTTCAAGTTCATAATAGTAACATACACTGAGTATCTCTTCAGGGGCTCCTTTGGTGATGAAGTATCTCTGGCCATTGTATTCAACGACGACTGAAACACGTTTTCTCTTAAAGTCGAAAGGAATCTCGTCAATTTTCTCATAGCCACCTATATCGACTTTCTCATGCGCAAGTATTGCGTCGTCAAGAGGACTCTTCAATCCAGTCTCATAGCGGCTGTTTAGGAAAGAGTAGAGCAACACCTTCTCGTTTTCCTTGCCATAGATATCGATGTGTTGTATCAACGCTATTCTATTCTCAGTAAGCGTGCCAGTCTTGTCTGTACAAAGAACGTCCATGCTTCCGAAGTTCTGAATCGATGCGAGGCGCTTCACTATTACACCCTTTTTGGACATTTGCAGGGCACCTTTCGATAGATTTACAGACAAAATCATTGGCAGTAGTTCTGGCGTTAGACCAATTGCCAACGCCACTGCAAAGAGAAAAGACTCTAAGACTCCTCGCCTGTACAGTGCGTTTATGATAAAAACGAAGATAACGAGGAGAAAAGTGACTTGCATTATGAGAAGACCAAATTTCCTTAGACCCCTGTCAAATTCTGTCTCAGGTTCCTTTGCAACAAGCTTTTGAGCAATCTTCCCGTACTCTGTCTTACTTCCAGTTGCAAGAACAACAGCCTGAGCTGTCCCACTCACTATCGAGGTTCCCAAGAATACGCAGTTACTCCATTCCGTGAGCGCCAAGCCTTTAACATTCAAGGGTTCAGGACTCTTCTCAACTGGAAAAGACTCGCCAGTCAGGGCTGACTGGTCCACGAAAAGGTCTTTTGCGCTGATGACTTGTCCGTCTGCGGGTACCACGTCACCTGCCGACAAGCATACCATGTCTCCCGGCACTATGTCGGCGAATCTCACTTCCCGTTTTGTTCCATCCCTGATCACGGTCGCGAATGTTGTGACCTTCTGTTTCAGCATTTCAGCGGCTTTCTCAGCCTTGAACTCCTGATAGAAATCCATAACCACGCTGAGAATAACGATTGGGAATATGATTGCCGCATTAACAATCTCTCCTACGAGAGCTGACACTAACCCTGCAAACAAAAGTAAGATTGTTAGCGGACTCTTGAAATGAGAGAGAAATTCGACAATTACAATCTGTTTTTTTCTTCTGGCTAACTCATTATGTCCATAGATTTCAAGTCGGTTTCTTGCTTCATGCGATGAAATCCCGGAAGCGAATGTCCTAAGCTGTTTGAACAAATCTTCGGCCGATAAACCAAGAAGTTCTTCGATGTCGACCGTAGACTTCGTCTCCTTTGCAAGACACATCCAAGCTTTCTAGTTACCTGGCACACTGCATTTCCAAAAGATATGTTCCCATTAAACTTTGAATTCGAGCAGATCGCGATCGCTGATGTGACATAGAACGGATATCCAGATACATGAGTTCGATATCCCCTGGACTACCACACTTCTCTATTTGGTATCCAACCCCACTTTTTCCTCAATTTAGTTCTGTGGCGAACCCTGCGGGATACTGGCCCACGATAACGTCGGGGTTCAACTGTTTTCCTCCTCGTTAAGAGTGTGGAGAAGCTGACTATGTGGTTCAGATCGTCGGGCAGATTCCTCTCTCCTTTTTTATTTAGTCCCCTTCTGTGGTAAGAGAAGAGCTGATATGAAGGGTTTGCTCATATCATGAAAAGCTATGAGGTCAAAGTATGACAAGTATCAAGAAGACATTGAATATCACTTTTGAAGAGGCCGTAGTTAGAGTTCAGAATGCTCTCAAAGAACAAGGTTTTGGAATCATAACTGAAATCGATGTCAAGGAAACTTTCAAGACGAAGCTTAACGTAGACTACCCAAAGTATAAGATTCTTGGAGCATGCAACCCATTACTGGCCAAGAAGGCCTTAGATGCAGACAAGACAGTGGGAACGGTGCTTCCCTGCAATGTGGCGGTGTTCGAAACTGACAAGGGAGTAGATGTCTATGTCCAGAAGCCCACTGAAATGATGAAGGCGCTAAGTTATCAGAATCTTGGCGAAGTAGCTAGAGAGGCGGAATCTCGACTGAGAAAAGTCGTAGACAGTCTTTGAACACGGGTCATCAAGCGGAGCCCTATGGTATCAGCAGCATCCGTGACGCGCACTTGACCACTTTCCACCCTTTCCTTCTTTCTCGATCTGTTTCATGTACTCATTCACATGTTCCTTGGAGCAGAAATATTCTCCAAAGCTGTAAAGAGACTTGTCCTTTTCAACTTTCATGTGACATATCGGACACTTCTCTCCGAATAGTGTTATTTCATCTCCCCTCCTCGAAATGATAGTGTCAAACCCAAGATAATTTGATGATGGTTGTAAAGAACAAATGATTGACAGGCCAAAGTTGCATGTTAGGATGCTTTTGAGCAAGATGATCTTACAATGAACAATCACAATGATTAATGGACTCTGTAGTTAACACATTATCGAGTGGTTGTTGACACTTGAGAGCTAAGATGGCAGTGGGAATTGCACTTGTGATAATTGGTCTGCTGGGAATCGTCTTATTGCCATTTTCTATGATGAACGGTCATAGGGGTGACTACGGGTATGCGACCCTTGCAAGAACGGCCACTACTGGTACCCAGTACACTAGTTTGCCACCCGGCACAATATCTATGGATCACGCGAAAGCTATAGCCGATCATTTTCTTGATTCTCTGAATAACCCTGATCTGGCGATCAAGGAGATAATGGAGTTTGAATACAATTTCTACATACTCTTTTACGAGAAGAGTACTGGCGTTGATGCTTTTGAGATGCTAATCTGGAAGGTTGATCCAAACACTTCCGGCTTTGGAATGATGGGTTACAGTGGTTCTGTGGTTGGCGGGATCATGCCTGAAATTGGGCCTAACATGATGTGGAATACCAAGTATGGGGGCATGATGGGGCAGATGGGGGGAGGCATGATGCGTGGCGGAATGATGGGAGGTCAACAGGGACGTACACCGACAGCTAACATGCCCGTAAATGAGGATGAGGCTAAGAAGATTGGACAGCAATATCTTGACCGATACTTTCCAGGAGCAACCATTGAAGGCGTGAACAAGTTCTATGGATACTACACGTTTGACTTTGAGAAAGATGGAAAGATTCAGGGCATGTTCAGCGTAAATGGTTACACAGGTCAGACATGGTATCATGGATGGCACGGTGTTTTCATAGAGGAGAAGGAGTTTTGAGAAGGAAGCGTTAGGGGGTTGAAGTTGATGGCTGGAAGAGAGAGTGAAAAGATCATTCTGATACTGTTGGTTACGGTTGTCATGGTAGTTGTCGTTGGCGGCTTCTACATGATGGCGATGATGGGTGGATACTGGGCGGGAAACGGTATGATGGGATCTGGAATGATGGGGCAGACTGGAATGCACTATGGATGGTGGATGCCTCTGGGTGGTCTCATATTCTTGGTTATATTGATTGCAGGATTGTATTTTGTATTCTCTGCTTCCAAGAAATCAGAACAACCCCACGGTTTCCTAGAGATTCTCAAAGAAAGATATGCAAAGGGCGAGATAACATCTGAACAATATGATAGGATGAAGAAAGAGTTAGAGACGTAGGGACGAAGTAATACTATCGACCACACAGTATACTTCATTCGTCCATTCCGGAATGCGTGTTCATCCTACGGTCAAAGTATTGGAGAAAGAAGCTATTGGCTAAAGATCCTGTTTGCGGCATGGTGGTTGACGAGAAAAAGGCGATAAAGAGAGTCATAGGGAGCAGGACGTTCTACTTTTGCAGCGAGAACTGCGCAAAGACTTTCGAAGCACCAGAGGTCGAACTTCGCAATCTTAAACGAAGAGTCTACGTAGCCATATCGGGAGTAATGGTTCTTGCAATACTGCGTGGAGGAGCTTATCTTGCATTAGCGTTCGGCGCAGTATTGGTTACATGGGTTCCGATACCATCAATCCCCATCCTTACTTGGGGTGTAATTCTGTTCTTGATTGCGACTCCCGTCCAATTCATTGGTGGTTGGACTTTCTACAAGGGGTCGTATCAAGCGATCAAGAATCGCGTTCCAAACATGGATTTATTGATCACGATTGGAACATTGACGGCATATGTGTACAGCACATTTGTACTATTCTTTCCAGGAATCTTACCCGTGAGACAAAGAGACGTCTATTTTGAAGTATCAGCGGTTATCATCGCCTTCGTCCTCTTGGGTAAGTTCATGGAGGAGGCGATAAAGAAGCGAAGCTCAGGCAGCGGTTAGGAAGCTTCTAGATCTCAGGCCGACCATGGCAACGGTTGTCAGGGATGGAAGAGAGACACAGATTCCAGCTCATGACGTTCAGGCGAATGATCTGGTTGTTGTAAAGCCTGGTGATAGGATACCTGTTGATGGAGTTGTTGTTGAAGGCCTTTCCTCTGTAGATGAATCGATGATTACAGGTGAGAGCATTCCTGTTGAGAAGAAGGCTGGTGACGAGGTAATTGGAGCGACCATCAACAAGGTCGGGATGCTCAAGTTCAAGGCTACTAAGGTTGGAGCTGAAACAACACTCGAACAGATAGTAAAGATGGTTGAAGAAGCCCAAGCCTCAAGTGCACCAATTCAGAGAATCGTGGACAAAGTAGCTTTCTACTTTGTTCCAACCGTCTTAGCTCTTGCAGCGACGTCTGCAATTGCGTGGATAATACTCGGCAACTACACATCGGCTCTTCTATCTTTCATAGCAGTCTTGATAATTGCTTGTCCGTGTGCAATGGGAATAGCTACCCCCGCCGCCTTAATGGTTGGTGTGGGCAAGGGAGCAGAAATGGGAATCCTCATTCGGGGTGCTGAATACCTTGAGAGAGCACAGAAATTGACAACGGTAGTCTTCGACAAGACTGGAACCTTGACGAAGGGAGAACCGTCTGTGACTAATGTGATCCCCACATCTGAGATGAAAGCGGATGATGTTCTGAGGCTTGCGGCGACAGTAGAGAAGGGTTCTGAACATCCTCTTGGAGAGGCGATAGTAAGAGAAGCCGAGATGAAGGGCATAAGGATTCCAAAGATGGATTCATTCGAAGCGATTCCTGGAAGAGGAGTCAGAGCTACTCTTCATAATGATCAGATATACTTGGGCAATAGAGCGCTCATGAAAGAGAAAGGAATGGACTGCGGCTCAATAGAAGATCAGATGAGCGGATTAGAGGAGCAAGGAAAGACCGCTATGATAGTGGCCCTGAACGGACGATTAGTTGGTATAATAGCGGTAGCTGATACCTTGAAACAGTATTCAGCGGAGGCTGTGAGGAAACTGAAAGAGATTGGAGTTGAAACTGTGATGCTAACAGGTGATAATGAGAGAACAGCCAAAGCGATCGCAAAACAGGTTGGGATTGACACGGTCATCGCGAATGTTCCTCCTTGGGAGAAGGCCAACGTGATAGGAGGTCTTCAGAATGAGGGAAAAGTGGTTGCGATGGTTGGGGATGGCATCAACGACGCGCCTGCACTAGCGAAGGCGGATATAGGGATTGCCATTGGAAGTGGATCTGACGTAGCGAAGGAGACTGGTGGAATAATACTTGTTAAGGATGATGTTAGAGACGTTGTTAATGGAATTAAGCTTAGCAAAGGTACGATGCGAAAAATAAAACAGAATCTATTCTGGGCGCTCATCTACAATACTCTAGGTATACCAATAGCTGCTATCGGCCTTTTGAACCCCATAATAGCCGCCGCTGCAATGTCTCTAAGCTCACTGTCTGTCGTGACAAATTCAGCTCTGCTCAGAAGATTCAAGATAGATGTATGATCGGAGACACATTCACTTGAAGAGAACCACTTTCGTCGCCATAGTTGTTCTCCTGATCTTTGTCACGATAGTGGCTTCTATTGAATCGTGGTATTTGACTACGCATGGGATGATGAGTGGACCTGGCATGGGTCAGATGATGTCGGCGATGTCGCAAGTTTCAGTTCTCTGGCTTGTCATAGTTGGTTGTGTGATTGGCATGGTGGGGGCTCTTGTATACTATCTCGCCTTTCCCGAAATCAAGAGTCCACCTGACGAAGTCAAAAGAAGCGGATCATACGATGCGGTTCTAAGGTTCTTGAAAGAAGATGAGAAGAAAGTCGTCGAAGTTCTCCGAAACTCTGGCAGCGAGTCTCTGCAGAAAGACCTTGCAAAGCAAACGGGATTGTCAAAAATAAAGACCCACAGGGTAATCGCTAGACTTGCTGAACGAGGCGTAGTCTCGGCTCAACGTCATGGAAGGACGAACAGAGTTAGACTCCTCATTCAGTAACCAATGTTTTCCGTGCCACACATAGTTTCAGATTTTTGAAACGGTTTCAGCCTGACCGTTTCACCAAACTCTAAAATCAGATGTCTGCCCAGGGTGTTGCTCCGACAAACTGGAGGTGAATGAAATGCAAAGTCTTGGAAGAATATTGGTCGCCGGAGCCATAGTAGTACTGATACTTGGGTTTGTTGCGCTTCCGAGTACTCTCGGTTACTACGGGCATCAACAAAGCAAACACAATGGCATGGATCACTGTGCAATGATGCAGGAGAATTCGGAGGTATGTCAACACACGGCAAAAAACATGCACCAACGAACATGCCCTACGACGTCACAAGAGATGCCTTATTGCTCACACAACGCTGATCACGGAATGATGGATTGTGACGCATCAGAACATCAGTCTCAATGTAGCGGTAACCCAGCCAATTCTACCGTATGCAAGACCCAAACCTAACGAAACCATTGAGCGAAATGAATCCGCCCTATTTCTCCAATCCCTTTTTCTACTAGGTCATAGTTAGCGTTCGCGAGATTAAGCAAGGGCTTCAACTATCCCGCCTGCAGCGGTACCCGGTTTCCCAGTTGAATCCATAATTGCAGGTCTAACAGTAGGCACCTGACATTGATAGCTCTCAAAATCTTTGTTGGTACCTTGGTTGTCCTAGGACTAGCGATATTCGCCTTGCGCAGATAGAGCTTATGTGGAAGTCGTGAGGAAATCGAATTGGTTTACTGTTATTGGATTGATAAGGCTAAGGTTGTAGGTGAAATATATGTCAGAGTGGGAGAAAACGTTAGACGAGTATGGCCAGATGATTGAACGTAGATTGTCCAGCTTTCTCAAAGATGAGATTCAGCATGCGGTTGCCTATCACCACTTTATTGGAAGGTTATACAGAGATCTCGATCATTATGTGTTCAGAGCGGGCAAGAGAATGGCTTCATGCAGCACCCTTCTCGTATACAAGGGGTTCACTCATGAAGTCGACAGCCGAATTCTAGATGTCTGCGTCGGAGTTGAGCTTTTCCGTCACGGCATACTAGTACATGATGATCTAGTTGACGATGATGAACTGCGACGTGGAGCTGCAACCATTCATACCGTTTTTTCTCAGGAGCAGGATGCACGATTTGGTAATGGTGTAGCGATCTTTGCTGGGAACATCCTCTACACCCTAGGCCTCAAGGCCTTAATTCGTTCAGGTTTTGAAGCAAATAGTACTGTCAAAGTCGTAGATCTGTTTAGTGACGCTTTTCAGTCAGTGAATGAAAGTCAAATCCTAGACGTTCTCTTTCAGTATGAAACTCCAGACGTAGATCAATGGTATGTTATGGCGTCGAAAAGGGCCGCATCTCTGTTCAAAGTCTCGTTAGGTGTCGGCGCAATACTGGCGGAAGCCTCCGAAAGAGATGCCAAGTTGTTAGGGGAAGCAGCTGAGCACATAGGCTACTCTTTCGACATTCAAGACGACATCATCGATACCTTTGCATCAGAAGAGCAGTACGGTAGAAAGCCCGGTGCGGACCTGACCAAGCACAAGAAGCCGCTCCATATTGTCTATACTTACCAGATGGCGGATCAATCACAGCTGGAAACATTCAAGAATGTTATTGGGAAAAGTCCTCTGGATCTCACTAGGATAAGGAAGATAGTATCGGATTGCGGAGCTCTAGAAGCAGCCAAGAACCGCTCAAGAGAACATGCTGACTCAGCCAAGAAGCTAATCTCAGAGACATCTATGAGCGAAGACGTCAAGGAGTTCTTCGTCTCATTCATCGACTACGTCAAAGATAGCCTCAACTGGTACAAATAGACAACCTGAGGCGAATCGTTCATAGTAGAGCGATTAGAAATCATTGAACCGTACTTGGCTCTCTCTGCTTGGAATTCTAGTGTGAATTTCTGCGAAACGAAGTGGGTTATTGCGGGTCATAGGTTAGGGTAGGGGGTCTTATTGCATGATCTCCCTATGGGCTACTTTTTTAACCTGACATCAGCTTGATTGAAATGTCGATGTTGGCTCCTTCCAGGAAGAATAACAAACCCGCACTGTACACCGTCCTCCTACAGTTGGTTCTGGTGGCCGCGTTCTTTATCGCGTTGTGGATGTTGGGAATACTGAAGTGAATACCGCCGACCCGACCCCGGATCATGATTCTTGAAATCGCAAGTGTTCTCAATGCGCCGACGCTCATCCATAGATGGTGGGCCATTCTCATTCGATGAGCCTATCTCGAGCTGACAAATCACCATGAGACAATGGTACTGTGATGTTCCAATAATGAAACGTTTATATTCCACCGCATCGTTATAGTCTTTGTCACATCAGTAGAAACAGCCCAAAACCCAAAGCACCAAAAAGGGGACCAGAGTGTCCATAGTTCTCCTCCTCTGGTCTCCTTCCCCACTTTCACTCAAGACTGGTTTTCGGCAAGAGCCTAATGTTGCAGTCAAGCAGAAACCGAAGTGTCGGTTTTTGTGCTAAGAAACTACTCTTGCTTCGCGGCGCAGCTATTGACCGTGACTTTTTTGGGATAATCAGTTGTCAAGACAAGCGTCGTAACCCGGGTCTAGTTTCTCCATTCTGGGTTGGAGAGTAGATGACCGTCTATTGCCGTGGCATAGTCAACCGTAGACGGCGGATGGGGATTGAGTTTCGACTGGTCTGGCTTGTTCTCTGAGGGTTTTGAGTCTACTCTCGATTTCTTCCGCTTCACGGTACAAGGGGGATACGTCAAGCTTGATGTGTGGCAGAAGTTTGCCGATAGCTTCAGCCATGGCTGCCGCGAGCTTTGGCGTCTGGAATACCCTGATAGGCCTCCACCAGTAATGCAATGGTGTCGAAGTTGTTCCATCTCCCCTCATTGAGGAGGGCTCCAGAAATTCCTGGGACAACGCCGAATTCAAGTGAGCTTATGCCGGAATTTGCAAGCTTCTGTCTTGCAAGATCAGTGGTTCCAACGCCATAGATGAGCACTGCCCCTTCGCGGCCTATTGTGCGCTCTTCCAACATTGGAACTCCACATGGACTAATCACAAGTGAGCACTTCTGTTCTCGAGCCCATCCTAGAATTGCCTTCGCGATGAACCTGTCCAGGTATAGTGGAGCGGTAAACTCTGATAGGCAGACTGCGATTTTATGTTCCGTACTTGCGTAGATTCTTCCTGGAAACTTTGGTTTTCCCGCATAGATCATTGAGATAGGGGGAAACAATGCAGAATCTATGGTGGCTACTTGATCAAGATGAAGGTGGGAGATTAGGAATGTGCCAACTATCGTTGTTACTAATCCTACGCTTGGAAAACATTCTATGACGACTCCACCAGCGAGGTCTATTTGCTTGAAGGCGCGTATCTCAACGGTAGGTGTTTGCATCATTGAACTTAACCGATATCAATTACGCGGCCTGCTAGAATATGTCTTTCGGAGAAGGCTTCACTGGCTGAAACATGCAAGGTACGATTACTCTTCTTGCATGCGAAGAGATGAACGGTCATCTACTCTGACAAGAAGAAGCTCGTAAGCCAAAGCTTTTCCGAAAGGAAACCTTATGTCCTGACTCAACGCTCAAGGAAGTGTGGTCAGTCTTGGGCATATGTGATGACATCCTAGGAATAGATGAGAAGATACGCTTTGTCGCTCACCTGGATGGCGACTCGAACCTTGTTGAAATGAAGATGAGACCGAACGTCAAATCTTTAACAGAGGAAACAACTGACGAGAAGCTTTACTCATTCTACGAGCCGGTCATTCTGGGAGTGTGCGCTGACCTCGCAAAGGATCTTGGTGATCTGAAATCAGTAATAATGAAGTTTAGCAAGGTATCAATTGCGTTTCTAAGAATTCCAGAGGCAATTCTAGGAATATCAATCGAACCGGGATATGCCACAAAAGTCCTAGATGAAATTGCCAAACGATACAAGATAAACCTAGGGTGACGCGAGAATCTGGCACTGAGCTTACCCAGAA
>CAVXDP010000012.1:0-146955 GCA_963760485.1 Candidatus Bathyarchaeota archaeon
CTCATATTGCTCACGGAGTTCGTGCAGCGCGAGCCGGCCGAAGGCGCAGCCGCCGAGCCACGGACCGAGGCACGCGTCGCCTACGACGGACCGGCGCTCTACGTGGCGATCCGCGCCTTCGACGCCGAGCCCGACGAGCATCGTCGGGATGCTCACGCGGCGCGACAGGCGGTCGCCCTCCGACTGGATGCGCGTGGTCGATCGATTCCTATTCACGACCGGCGCACGGCCTACGAGTTCGCGGTCAACCCGGCCGGCGTCAAGCAGCGACCGCTACTACTTCAACGACGGCAACCAGCGACGACAGCTGGGACGCGGTGTGGGACGTGAAGGTGTCGCGGGACGCGCCAGGGCTGGCGGCGCCGAGTTCCGGATTCCGTTCTCGCAGCTGCGCTTCGACACCGCGCGACGGCGGCCCGTTCGGGCTTCGCCGTCGTCCGCGAGATCGGCCGCGCTCAACGAGACGTCGACCTGGCCGCTGCTGGCGCGCAGCGCCAACGGCTTCGTGTCGTCAGTTCGGCGAGCTGAGCGGTCTGCGGCTCGGCGGCGCGCCGAAGCGGCTCGAGCTCATGCCGTACACGGTCGGCGAGGTCGACGACGCACGCCGTCGAGCGACGGCAACCCGCTGGTCGAGCCGCCGGACCCTGGCGCCGCGTTGGGCGCTCGACCTGAAGTACGCGCGTCACGCCCGGCCTCACGCTCACGGCCACGGTCAATCCGGACTTCGGCCAGGTGGAAGCCGATCCGGCGGTGGTGAACCTCGACGCCGTTCGAGACGTTCTTCCCGGAGCGGCGGCCGTTCTTCGTCGAGGGCTCCGGCAACTTCCGCTTCAACATGGACTGCAACGACGGCAACTGCACCGGCCTGTTCTACTCGCGGCGCATCGGCCGCGCGCCGCAGGGCTCGGCCGATGACGCCGGACGACGAGTTCTCGACCAGCGCCGGCGCAGACGACGATCCTCGGCGCCGCGAAGCTGACCGGACGCGTCGGCGACGTTCTCGGTGGGCGCGCTCAACGCCGTCACCGCCGCAGGAGGACGCGCTGATCGCCGGGGCCGGCATCGCGCAGCGATCGCAGACGGTGGAGCCGCTGACCAGCTACACGGTGGCTGCGCGCGCGCCGCGAGTTCGCGAACCAGTCGTCGCTGGGCTTCATGTTGACGTCGACCAACCGGCCAGGTCACCGACGACGTCTCGTTCCTGCCGGACAACGCCTACACCGGCGGCGTCGACTACGACTGGCGGCTGTCGCGCGCGCTACAGCGTCAGCGGCTACTGGGCCGGCAGCACGCTGCGCGGCAGCGAAGAAGCGATCACGCGCTGCAGAAGAACGCCGTCCACAGCTTCCAGCGGCCCGACGCCGACACATCGAACTCGACGAGACCGCCACCACGCTCGGCGGCCACGCCGGCTCGGTCGTCGTTCGGCAAGATCGCCGGCGAGCGCACGCGCTTCAACACCAACGTCGGCTACAAGTCGCCGGGCTTCGACATCAACGACCTCGGCTTCCTGCGCCGCGCCGACGAACGGACCATGAGCAACTGGTTCCAGTGGCGCGACTACGAGCCCGGTCGCTACGTCCGCAGCTGCAGCGTCAACTTCAACCAGTGGGCCGGCTGGAACTTCGACGGCGATCGCCTGTTTCGGCGGCGGCAACGTCAACACGCACTGGACGTTCACGAACAACTGGCAGCGTCGGCTGCGGGCGTCAACGTCAACGCGGCGCCGGCTTCGACGACCGCGTCACCCGCGGCGGGCCCGGCGTGCTCGGCAACCCGAGCCAGGCCTCTGGTACTACGCGCAACAGCGACAACCGGCGGCGCTGTCGTCTCAGCTACAACGGCTACTACGAGGCGCGATGGCCAGGGCACGACTCGCGCGCAACGAGTCGAACCCGACGCTGAACCTGGCGGCCGACGTCGCGCGATGCGGTTCACGGCGGGCGTGCGCTTCAGACCGGAACTGACGACGACTGCGCAGTGGGTCGAGAACGAGATCGACGCGAACGGCGCCACGCACTACGTGTTCGGCCGCCTCGAACCAGACGACCGTCGCGATGACGCTGCGGGTGAACTACACGATGACGCCGACGCTGTCGCTGCAGCTCTACGCCCAGCCGTTCGTCTCGGCCGGCGACTACACGCGATTTCAAGTGAACTGGTGGACGGCCGCGCCGCCGACTACGAGGACCGCTACCGCCCTACGCCTACGCCGACAACCCCGACTTCAACATCCGCTCGTTCCGGACGACCAACGTGCTGCGCTGGGAATACAGGCCGGGCTCGGCGCTCTTCGTCGTGTGGCAGCAGGGGCGCCAGGAGCAGACAACGACTACGGCAACTTCAACTTCGAGCCGCGACTTCGACGGCATGTTCTCGGCGCCGTCACGCAACACGTTTCTGGTGAAGTTCACGTATTGGGTGAACATGTAGGGGACAGGGATCCGGTAGCTGTTTCAGATTGCAGGTTCTGCAGCCTCCTGCTCCCTGCACTATGATTCCCCATGCCGCTCGGCAAGAACATCCGCGACTTCGTCCACGGCATCGCCTACAGCCACTACGAACGTGAGTTGCGCAAGCAGGCCAACGAGCTGAACGACCTGTTCCTGCTGCTGTGCTACATGGAGGTGGTCGGGTTGCCGAACCCCGCCACGCTCTACATGCTCGACATCTATCCCTACCTCCTCGATGAGTTCCACCTCTGGCACCGGCGCATGGGCATGGACCGGTCGCCGCTCGGCAATCTGCCCTGCTGCTGACGGGCGATGCCGCACGTCTGCTCGACAAGAAGGTCCTGTTCTTCGGCGGCAAGGGCGGCGTCGGCAAGACCACGTGCGCGGCGGCGACCGCGCTGGAGGCCAGCCGTGCCGGCAAGCGCGTGCTGCTGGTGTCCACCGACCCGGCGCACTACGACCTCCGACATCCTCGGTCGGCCGATTGGGCCGGAGATCGTCGAGGTCGCTGCCCAACCTCCACGCGCTGGAAGTGGATGCGGCCCAGGAGTCCGCGCGTTACGTCGAGGAAGTGAAGGTGCGCATCAAGGCGCTGTTCGGTCACGCGATCCTGAAAGAGGCCAACCGACAGATCGACCTCGCGGCCAGCATGCCCGCCGCGGAGGAAGTGGCCCTGTTCGACCGCATCGGGTCGCTGATCCGTGGCGAGGACGCCCGCTTCGATCTCCTGGTGTTCGACACCGCGCCCACCGGTCACACCTTGCGCCTCATCCGCATGCCCGAGCTGATGGAGGCGTGGATCCGCGCGCTGTCGCGCTCGCGGCGGGCGATGCTGGGCGTCGATCAGGACGACAAGAACGACCCGATCATGATGTCGCTGCGGCGACCGCCTCGAGCGCCTGCGCGAGTTTCGCGCCCGCCTGATCAGCCCCCGCGTCACCGCGTTCGTCCTGGTGCTGAACGCCGAGCGCCTGCCCATCGAAGAGACCGCGCGCGCCCTGGCGCAGCTCGATGAGGCCGGCGTCCGCGTCGGCGCCCTCATCGTCAACCGCGTGCTGCCGGCATCCAGCCTGGACCCCTTCCTCAGTCGCCCGCCAGGCCCAGGAGCGGGTGTATCTCGACGAGATCGACACGCGGTTCGCCCGTCGCCGCGGCTGCGCGTGCCGCAGCTGCCCCGCGACGTGCACGGCCTCGAGACATTGCAGACCATTGCCGCGGCGCTGTTCCAGGCGTAGGGTCTGGCACGTTACATGGGATTTTGATTAAGAATCTGCGACGATGGCAGAATCTGAAGCGTTTTTGGGGAATCGTGCCAGACCCCGTGCCAGAGGAGACGATGATGATGATCAGCAAGCCGACCAACGGGGAATTCGCCGGCTACTACGCCGGCGACATCGGCAAGGTGCCCGACGCCGGCCCGGTGGCGGCGCTCGAGGCACAGCGCGCGGAGATCCCGGCACTGCGGGGTTTGAACGACGACCGCGGCACGCACCGCTACGCCGAAGGCAAGTGGAGCGTGAAGGAAGTGCTCGGACACCTGTCGGATGCCGAGCGCGTGTTCTGCTATCGACTGCTGCGCATCGCCCGAGCCGACCCGACGCCGCTGGCGGGTTTCGACGAGAACCAGTGGGCGGCCACGGCGCCTCATCACCATCGTCCGACGGCCGATGTCGTGGACGAACTGCTGGCGGTGCGCGAAGCCACGCTGGCGCTCATCCGATCGCTCGACGAGGCGGCGCTGGAACCGGTCGGGCGTGGCCAACGGCAAGCCGGTCACCGCCCGCGCCATCGTCTGGATTCTCGCCGGCCAACGCAGCACCACGTGCACATCCTGCACGAACGCTACGGCGTGCTGCAGCCCTGGGGCGCGACGGTGCAGTCGTCGTGGGAGCCGGCTGGCACCCGGCAGCTAGACGGAGCGACCGATGCCCGATATCACGATTGCCGGCACCCACGTGCCGGCGGATCCCGGTGCGTCGTCCGGGCGCCGGCCCGGCCGCACGATGTCACCGGCCCGGTCGACGTCGTCACCCATGCCGTGGCCGGGGCGCACGACGGCCCCACCTCGCTCGGCTTCGCGGGCGAGCGCCACGGCGTGCCCGGGATTGTCGCCGAAGTGGGCGGGCTGGGATTTGGCGAGGCGCAGGAGCGCGCCTGGCTCGACCAGAACGTGACCGGCACGCGTGGCGTGATGCAGCATCTCGGGATGATCGATGGGGATCCACCGCGACTCTCGCGGTATCTCGAAGTGCATGACTACTGGCGCGTCGGTCCCAAATCAGGCGGCTACCTGGAGCCGCTCGTGGGGCTGGACCGCCAGTTCGGCGACGTTCAACCCGGCGAACTGATGGCGCGGGTCGTCGATCCGCTGACGTTCGACGTGGTCGATGAGGTCCGGCCCCGGGGCATGGCACCATCTTCTACGCCTGCCGTGCGCACATCGTGCGGCCGGGTGGCTGGGCGTTTGGCGTGGCCAACCGCGAGGATGGCCGCACCCGATGGATCACGGATGAGCGTCCGAGGGGGCCTGCCGTGCGCCCTCGCCCTGACGCTGGCCGTGGCCGCCGGCTGCGGGGGAGGGTCGGAGCGTGAGGCGGGCGCGGCGCGCGACACGCTGATCTTCGCGGCGCCGGCCGATGCCACCACGCTGGACCCGCACAACACCACCGACACCGAATCCGACCAGGTGATTGGCATGGTGTTCGAAGGCCTGCTCGGTTTCGACGAGCAGATGAAGATCGTCGGCCGGCTGGCGGAGACCTGGTCGGTGGCCCCGGACGGCATCACGTGGACCTTCAACCTGCGCAAGGGGGTCACGCTTTCACGACGGGACCCCGTTCAATGCCGAGGCCGTGCGGGCCACCTTCGCGCGGGTGCTCGACCCGGCGCAGAAGCACAAGCGCCTGCCGCTGTTCGTGATGCTCGATCGTGTCGAGGTGGTGGACGACCACACCGTGCGCTTCGTCACCAAGTACGAGTTCGGCGCCTTCGAGCCCACCATCGCCCACATCTCGTCCGCCATCCTCAACCCGACGGTGGCGGATCGGTTCGGCCTCGGCTTCGGCCGCAGCGCCGAAGCGACGTCGGGCACGGGCCCCTATCGCGTGGTGAGCTGGAAGAAGGATCAGGAATCGTGCTCGAGCGCGTCGAGGGTCACTGGCGTGGCACGCCTCCGACCAGGCGCCTTATCTACCGGCCCATCCCCGAAGGCGCCTCCCGCGTGCTGGCGCTCGAGGCCGGCGACGTTGACGTGATCCGCGCGTGCCGCCGCCGGAACTGAAGCGGCTGGAAGCCGCGCAGGATCGGCTGCTACAAGACGGTCAGCATCGGCGCCCAGCAGTTCCGCTTCAACGTCACGAAGAAGCCGCTCGACGACCCGCGCGTGCGCCAGGCGATTTCCTACGCCATCGATCGCCGCGCGATCGTCGATCACGCTGGTGACCGGCTTCGCCACGCCGTCCACCGGCGCGCTCACGCCGATCATGCGCGGCTATGCCAATCTCGGTGAGATCCCGCGCGACCCGGCAAGGCACGCACGCTGCTCCGCGCGGCGGGCTACCCGAACGGGTTCCCGTTGAAGATCGCCACCACGCCGCGTTATCCGATGGGCGTGGAACTGGCCGAAGCCGTGGCGTCGCAGCTGAAGCCGATCGGTATCACCGCCTCGATCCAGGTGTTCGACTGGGCGACGATGGTGCAGTTCTGGGCCGGACTGCCGCCGGAGAAGAACCCGCAGGAGATGTTCATCATGGGCGCCGGCGCGTCGACCGCCGATGCGGACTGGGGCCTGCGGCCGATCTTTCGCACCGCTCCCACGAACGAGAACAACTACGGCTACTACTCGAACGCCGAGTTCGATCGGGTGATCGAGGCAGCGATGCGTGAGACCGACGAGGCAAAACGCCTGGCGCTCTACCACGCGCGCAGGAGATCGTCTATCTCGAGGACCCCGGCGCGGTGTGGCTGTTCGACAGCTCTACACGTCGCACGCCCGCGCGGCGTCCAGGACGTGCACCCCGGCGCTGGGCGTCGTCACCTTCGAGCGGGCGGCGGTCCCTGATTCTGCGCACGGCCGGCGTGCGGCGCTGGCGCGGCTCGTGCCGTGCTCGTGGCGTCTCGTGCTCGTGTTCTCGATCGTCCACGTCATCCCCGGCGATCCGGCCGTCATCGCCGCCGGACTCGAGGCGTCCCGGAAACGGTGGAGCAATCCGCCGCGACCTCGGGCTCGACCGCCGCTCCCCGTGCAGTTCGCGACGCTTCGTGTCCCGCGCACTCCCGGCGACTTGGACGTCTCATCCGCACGGTGCGCCGGTGGGCACGAGATCCCGGCCGGCTGCCGTTCACCGCCATCCTGCGCCGGCAGCGTGCGCTGGCGGCTGTCCTCGGGTCGTGGCCGGCGCGGCCTCGGCCGTCGTCACACGGCGGGTGATACGTGGATGCTGTCCGCCAAGCTGGTGGCGGTTCCACGCCGGCTACTGGCTGGCCTCATGCTGATGCTGCTGTTTTCGGTGCGTTCGGGCTGCTGCCACCATCGGCGCGTCCTCGCGGCCACTACTGCTGCCGTGCCTGACCCTGGGGCTCAGTCGGCCGGCGCAGTCGCGCGGATGACGCGGTCCGTCGGTGCGCGACGTGCTGAGCAGGATACCTGCGCGCGGCACGGGCCAAGGGCGATCGGCCCGGCGCGTGCTCGTTGCGCATGGGCTGGGCAACACGCTGGTCCCCGTCACCACCTCGTGGGCCTGCGTTCGGCGGCCTGCTTGCGGGCACGGTGCTCGTGGAGAGCGTATTCGCCGTGCCCGGACTGGGCCGGATGATGGTGGATGCCGTGTGGCGCGCGATTTCCCGATGGTGCAGGGGGGCGTGCTGGCCGTGGCGGCGCTGGAGGTGGTCGTGAACGCCGCCACCGACGCGCTGGCGGTGGTGGTCAATCCGAGGCTGCGCGCGTGAGAGACGGCGCCCGGGCTCGGTTCGCGCGGAATCGGGTCGCGGTGCTCGGCGCCGGCATCCTCGTAGGCGTGACGGCGGCGGCGCTGCTGGCGCCCTGGTTGTCGCCCACGATCCGGTGGCCGTCGACCTCGGCAACAACTCGCCGGTGCTCACCCGGGCGCACCCGCTTGGCACCGACCAGCTCGGGCGCGACACGCTCAGCCGTCTGCTGCACGGCGCCCGCATGTCGCTGCTCCTCAGCGTGCTCAGCGTCGGCAGCGCGCTGGTCGTGGGCGTGGTGACGGGCCTCGTGGCCGCCTGGTATCGCGGGTGGGTGGATGCGGCGGTCGTGCGCGTCGTCGACGTGCTGCTGTCGTTCCCCGACATGCTGCTGGCCATCGCCGTGATTGCCGTGCTCGGTCCGGGCACCGCCAGCACCGTGGTGGCGGTGGCGGCGTACGCGCTGCCGACGTGCGCCCGCGTGGCTCGTGCCGCGGCCCTCGACGCATCGTCTCACGACTTCATCATCGCGGCGCGGGCGGCGGGCGCGTCCAGCGCATGGATCCTGCGCCGGCACGTGTGGCCGCTGTGCGTGTCGCCGGTGGTGGCGCAGGGCACGGTGCTCTTGGGGAAGGCGGTGCTGGTGGCATCGGGGCTGTCGTTCCTCGGGCTGGGCGTTCAGCCGCCCGATGCCGAGTGGGGTGCCATGCTGAGCCGCGGGCGCGATCTCATGCGGACCGCGCCACTGGCGCCGTTGCCCCGGGCATTGCGATCACGCTGGTGGCGCTCAGCTTCTCGCTCGTCGGCGATGGGCTGCGGGATGCGCTGGATCCAAAGGCCTCGCGTTAGTGGCAGGTCTGATGCGAAACGAATTCACCCTCTTGACCAAGGCCCCCCCTTGACCTCACACGCTCCCCGTCTGCCCTGGCACCGCCTCGCGCTCGTGCCGCTCGCGCTCGTGTTCGTCGCCGCCGCCCAGCCCCGTTCCTCCGTCGCCGCATCGATAGCCGCTGGCTACCAGCACACACTGGTCGTCAAGGCAGACGGCACGGTCTGGGCCTTTGGCGATAACGGCAGCGGCCAGCTGGGTGACGGTACCCAAGCAACCCGCCGTGTGCCGCAAGTGGTGTCCGGGCTGACGAACATCGTGGCCGTGGCGGCCGGTCCAGGGCATTCCCTGGCGCTCACCAGTGGTGGCACCGTGTATGCGTGGGGCAACAACACCAACGGGTCCGTCGGCGACGGGACGACGACCCTGCGAAAAGCGCCGGTGGCGCTCTCGCTGACGTCGGTGGTAGCCATCGCGGCCGGGGATTATCACTCGCTCGCCTTGCGTAGTAACGGTGACGTCTATGTCTGGGGACGGAACACCCTGGCCAAATCGGCAATGGGACAACCACGAACGTCACCAGTCCCTGGTTGCTGACGACCAGCGCGCAGGCCGTCGGGGCGGGGGGGAGCCACACGCTGGTGATCAAGACGGACGGGACGGTCTGGGCCACCGGATCGAACACCAACGGCCAGCTCGCCGATGGGACGACAACCCAGCGGACCAGCCTGGTTCAGACGACGGGACTGAGCTCCGCAGTCGCGGTCTCGGGCGGCGCCAAGCACTCCGTGTTCCTGCTCGCGGACGGGACGGTGCTAGGCCGCTGGCATGGACAGCCTCGGGCCAACTGGGCGACGGCACGACGACGCAGCGGACCACGGCCGTTGCCGTGGCGGGGCTATCGGGCATCGTCGCAGTGGATGCAGGAGCCAATCACGTGCTCGCGGCCGGCAGCGACGGCGCGCTGTGTACCTCTGGGGCGACAATACCAACGGCGGGCTCGGGGATGGCACCACCACCAATCGTTCGACGCCGGTGACGGTCGCCAACGTGGTGAGGTGGCCGCGTTTTCGGCCGGACAGGGCTTCAGCCTTGCCTTCACGCCAGACGGCTACGTCTGGTGGCCGGCGAAAACGGGTCCAGTCAGCTCGGCGATGGCGCGACGACCAACCTGTGGACGCCCCTGTCGATCAGTGGTGCCGACTTCGTGTGGCAGGTCGCCACGCCGACCTTCAGTGTGGCGCCGGGGCCTGCTCCAGCGACCGCACCGTCGTCGTGTCGGTGGTCACCTTCGGCGCCACCATCCACTACACCCGGAACGGTGCCGAGCCCACGGAGGCCGATCCCGTCGTCACGTCCGGTGGGAGCCTCCTCGTCTCCGAGACGCAAACCCTGCGGGCGCGGGCGTGGAAGACGAACGTCCCCACGGGGAACACCGCGAGCGCGACGTACGACGATGCAGGTGGCGCTGCCCAGCGTGTCGCCCGCGGCTGGCACCTATACCAGCGCGCGGACCGTGACGCTGTCCACCAGCACGCCTGGCGCCACCATCCGCTACACCCTCGACGGCGCGGACCCGACGGGGAGCTCGCCGATTTACACGTCGCCCCTGACGATTGGGACGACCACGACCCTCAAAGCGGTCGGCTTCAAGACGAACTGGTCGGACTCGGAGCTGCGCTCGGCGCCCTATACGATGAACTTCGGCACGTTGACGACGCCCACGATGACGCCCAGGCCCCGGCACCTTCACCGGCGAAGCGCTGATCACGCTCGAGGCGCAGCCGTTCGCCAGTGTTCGCTACACGCTGAACGGCGCCACGCCGACCACAGCGTCTTCGCTCTATACGGGGCCCTTTCCCATGACCGTGACCGGCTCGGTGCGGGCCAAAGCGTTCCATCCGGACTACACGGCGAGCGCGGTCACCACGCAGGCCTACACGGTGGTGACCAGCACGCCCACGTTCAGCCTGGCGTCCGGGTACCGCGCCGGGCACCACCGTGACGGTCGGGAATCCTGACGCCGGTGTGACGCATCGCTGGACGTTGGACGGCACCGATCCGACCGCGAGCAGTCCAGTATTGCCGGCGGGCCCGCTGCTGATTCCCGACGGCCCGATCAAGGTGCGGGATTCCGCGCCAAGCCGGTGAGAGCGCCGTGGCGTCTGCGACCTATGCGCTCACGACGCCGATGAGCGGCGGTGCGGTGTCGGCCGGTGAACGCCACTCGCTGTTCGCCACGCCCGAGGGGATGGTCTACGGCTGGGGCTCCAACAGCAACTCGCAGCTGGGGGATGGGACCGGCGCCGCGCGGCCCACGCCGGTGCTGGTGCCGACGCTCACGGGGGTGGTGCGTGCCGCGGCGGGTGCCTTGCACAGCCTGGCGGCGACGTATCGACGGCCAGACTGTGGGCGTGGGGCTACGGCGCGAACGGGCGATTGGGTGACGGGACCGGGTTAGAGTCGAGAGCCGTCCCGTGCTGATCGCCGGTCTTCCCTCCGTGGTGGAGGTCGCGGCCGGGTCCGCGCACAGCCTGGCGCTCACCGACACCGGCCAGGTGTTCGCGTTTGGCCTCGGCTCCAGCGGCCAATTGGGGCAGGGCACCACGGCCTCGTCGTCGGTCCCGGTAGCGGTGAGTGGGCTCCCGACCGTGGTGGCGATCGCCGCCGGTGCCAATCACAGTCTGGCGGTCACCGCGGCCGGGGAGGTGTGGGCCTGGGGCGACAACGGGTCGAATCAGGTCGCGCCCGGTGCGACGACGGACCGTCTGGTCCCGACGCCGGTGGCCCAGGTGACTGATGCGGTGGCGGTCGCCGCGGGCTCCAGCGCATTCGCTGGCCCGACGCCGCGACGGCAGCGTCTGGGTGTGGGGCAGTGGGGCGACGGGCAAGACTCGGACTCGGGAATCAACCAACCAGCCGACGCCGGTGCCTCTGCCCGGCGTAAGTCCGGCGATCGCGGTGTTGGGCACTAGTCACAGCGCCGCGCTCGGCACGAACGGCACGCTGCTCGGCGTCGGGGCGGCAATGGGTCGGGGCAGGTTGGAGATGGGACGACGGCCAGCGTGCTGAGCTCCCACCGTCGTCGACGGGACCGTCGGCGTGACGGCGGTGGCGCTCGGCGGTACACACAGCGTGGCGGTGGCGATGGACGGCGGGGTGTGGACGTGGGGGGCGGCGAATTACTCGCAACTCGGTGACGGCGCCACCACCGCCCGGTCGAATCGCAGCGCAGGCCTGGTCGCGCCCCGGCCGGTGGAGTCCGCCGCCGCCGATGCTCAGTCTGCCCACCGCCACGTACAGCCTCGGAGCAAGTGGTGCTGGTGACCAGCGCCGCACCGGGTTCCACGCTGCGGCTATACAACGACCGGCGTGGATCCGCGGAGAGCGACTTCGAGGTGCCGGCGGGCGGGGACGTGTTGATCAGCGGCACGACGACGTTGAAAGCGCGCGCGTGGGTGGCGGGACGGCCACCCAGCGTGGTCGCGGCATGGCGACCTACACGCTACAACCGGCGGCGCCCTCGATGACGCCCGCGACCGGCACCTACGTCGGGGCGCAATCGAATCGGTAACGCTGAGCGCGGCGGATCCGCTCGCGGCGATCCGCTACACGGTGGACAGCAGCGACCCCAGCGAGTCCTCGTCGCTCTATAGCGGGCCGTTCGCCGTCGCGGCGACGGTCCACGGTGCAGGCGCGCGCGTTCCGTGCCGGGTGGACTCCTTCGGCCGTGACCTCCCGGGCCCTGACCATCGTGAACGGCACGCTGGCGACGCCGACGGCCGACCCGCCCGGCGGCATCTATCTGCCCGCGGAGACCGTCAGCCTGTCGGGGCCGGCCGGTGCCACGCTGCGTACACCACGGATGGCAGCGAGCCGTCGGCGGTGTCTAACGTGTACACGGGGCCGCTGACGTTTACCGCTGGAACCGGTCGCGTTGAAGGCGAAGGCGTTCCAAGCGGACTGGCGTCGCGAGCGCCACGCTGACCGGGCCTACACCTTCGATGACCTACCTCCCACGGTGCGCGTGGACGTCTTCCCCTATCGCCATCAACGGCTGGCATAGTGGTCCGGTCACGGTGACGTTCGTGTGCGCCGACGTCGTTGGGATCGGACGTGCCCCGGACCAACGACGGTGACCGCGGACGGCGAGACCACGGTGAGCGGCACGGCCACCGACGTGGCGGGGAACAGCACACCCGCCAGCGTGACCATTCGCATCGACACGACGGCGCCCAACGTGGCGCTGACCAGCCCGACCGCCGACGTGACGACCACCGATACCACCCTCACGCTATCGGGGACGGTGAGCGACGCTCTGTCGGGCCTGAACGTGGTGCAGTGTAACGGCGGACCTCGCCACGGTGACCGCCGGGTGGCGAGTGCACGGTGCCGCTACGTCCCGGGCGGAATAGCGTGGTGCTGATGGCGCGCGACGAAGCCGGCCACGTGACCTCGCGTGGCATTCGCGTGACGCGCACGGGCGTGATGACGCGCTGTCGATGACGCCGGCAACGCGGACGCTGCTGGTAGACGAGGAGGCCGCACTCAGTCTGCAGGATGACTTCGGCGTGCCCGTCACGGCCGCCTCCTGGAGCACCAGCGACAATGCGATCGTGTCTCTGTCGAGCGACGATCCGCGCCGTCGTAACCGCCGTCGGGAGCGGGGACGCGACGATCACGGCGACCAAAGCCGGCCTCTCCGCCACCAGCACCATCATGGTCGCCGCGGGCACGACGTTGCCCGACGGGACGACGCGCTGGAGCGTGGCCCCTTCGCCAGGTCTCGAACTGAGCATGCCCATATACACGCATCCGGTGGACGAGACGGTGCCGGATCTCTTTGCCGTCGAGATGGACCCGGTCACCGATGCGACGACCGTCCGTGAGAGTAGCGCTGAACTACAATAGGCCCAATCAGAAAAACCTTGATCATGTGACACTCAATCAAGCGAAAATGTATTTGGAGCAAGGCCATTTCGCCCCAGGGAGCATGAAGCCAAAAGTGCAAGCAATAGTTGAGTACCTAGAAAACGGCGGAAAGGAAGCAATAATCACTTCGGCGTCGAAACTCACACTGGCGCTCTCAGGAAAAGCCGGAACAAGATTCACAGCAAACTAGTTTGAACATTGCCGATTTTTGCGGCGCTATCTTGAACGCGATCTATGTATCGTCGTTAGCATTTTCGAACTCAGATTGGATACGTCAGGAAACATTCCGCGTGCCTTCGATTTAGACTTCGATGTAGAACGCGAACCACTCTGAACAATTCAACCTATTCCTTTAGATGAAAAATGAATCTTTTTGTACGGGACATCAGATACCCCCACCAGCAAAGCCGACAATGTGATTGAATGGCAACCTAGGTGCAGATACATGAATATGGTGAAACTTGTGGACTATCATGTTCATTCCAAGATCTCGCCTGACGCAAGATCGACTATCGACGAAATGTGTAGTCGTGCAGTAGAACTGAATATGGCTGAGATCGGTTTCTCTGAACACATAGAGTTTCAACCTCAAGATCCAGGATATGGATTGTTTGATTATGATCGATATACCCAACTCATAGAGCTGGCGCGGAAGAAGTACAAAGATAGACTGATAATCAGAAAGGGAGCAGAAATTGATTATAATTATGAATACGAAGCACAAACCAGAGAGTGGCTTGAAGGAAGGGATTTCGATTTCCTGATAGGTGCCATTCACTACATCGATGATGTATCGTTTGATCTACAAGGTAACTTAGGAATGCCCGTTTCAGTGGCGACTCAGAAGTACTTTACGAAAATAGGACAGGCGGTAGAAAGCGGGCTTTTCAAAGTCATCGGGCACTTCGACCTCATTCGAGACTACTTGCCTCGAGATCAAGGCAGCTTTTCGTCTATGCTAGAGAAAATTGATGCAGTGTTTGAAGAGATCATAGAAAAGAAAGTTCATCTGGAGATCAATTCCAGGAGAAATGCTGGTAGAGAACCTTATCCTTCGAGAAGCCTGGTTCTGAGGTACTTGGCCAAAGGTGGCGAATGCTTCTCATTCGGTTCAGATGCCCATTCTACGCAGGATCTGGCAGTCGGGATAGTGCAAGCCATGGGCATACTGACGAATCACAGAAACCTACACATATTGTTTCAGTAAGTTTCAAAGACCCCCTCTCTCAAGTAAATCCTAAGTGCCGTTGTCTCCCAACTCTCTGTCTGAAGTGTAGAATATGGCGTTGAGTCGTGTTGTTGTTGAAAGGTTTGATAGCGAAATACTGAAGGGAAACCCACTAGGTGATCCTTCCGAACGTGACGTTTCTATCTACCTCCCACCAGGCTACGATAGAAACTCTCTCCCGAGATACCCCGTCATCTACAGTTTAGTTGGTTTTGGAGGAACTGGCCGAATGTTGTTCAACGTTGACCCATTAATGGAGAACCTTCAAACGAGAGTCGATAGGCTGATTGCGACGCGAAGATGCGGCCCCATGATCATTGCAGCAGTTGACTGTTTCACCAAGTTCGGGGGAAGTCAATACTTGAACTCGTCCGCAGTTGGGCAGTATGAAGACTACGTAACGAAGGATGTTGTCGGATTTGTGGAATCTCGGTACCGTTGCGGTAGACGTGGCGTTTGGGGCAAATCATCAGGAGGGTTCGGTGCTATGGTTCTAGGGTTGAAACATCCAGAAGTGTTCTCTGCGCTCGCCAATCATTCTGGCGACGCAGGGTTTGAATACTGTTATCCACAAGATTTCCCAAGAGCTTTGAAAGCCTTTCGTGACGCGGGTAGTCCCAGCGCATGGTTGGATGGTTTCTGGAAAAAGCCGAATAGAAAACAACTAGAAGATTTCCAAGTGTTGAATGTCCTTGCAATGGCAGACTCACTATTCACCGAATCCGAATTCGCCGCACATGGGTATAGATTTTCCATTTGATTTGGAGACTGGCGAATGGCGAGATGATAATTGGGCAAGGTGGAAAGAATGGGATCCTGTGCACTTGTCGAGAGATACGCTGACAACCTCAGAAAACATCGCCTGATTTACATAGACTGTGGAACCAATGATGAATTCAATTTACAGTGGGGGGCACGTATACTTCATTCGAAACTAATGAAGTGGGGAATTAACCATCACTATGAAGAGTTCGACGACGGGCACATGAACATCACTTATCGATACGATGTATCGTTCCCGAAACTCTACGAAGCGCTTAAGGAATAGTCAAGTGGTAGTCGATTCGTCAGATTGAAATTCCCGTGTTGAGATTGTATGACTCCACTGAGGTATTTGACAGTTGACTCTATACGAATTCGAAGTAGATTTCCGAAGATTGGCAAAACATCTTATGTGTTCCCTCTGCGGACATAATCGGTGATGTGCAGATCGGAGAAGGTTGCTTTATCGGACCTGGTGCAAGGCTTCGAGCGGATCTCGGTCCCATAAAAATCGGAGACCATACCAATGTCCAAGACAATTGTGTCATACACACACGGACTGGACAGACTTGCATCATTGGAAATGGCGTGACCATAGGCCATGGTGCGATAATTCACGGAGCGACAATCGAGAATAACGTGGTCATAGGCATGGGAGCCATAGTAAGTGACTATGCCATCATCGGGGAAGGCGCCATAATTGCAGAAGGAGCTTTGGTGAAGAATCACATGAATGTCCCGAAACGTAAGCTCCTTATTGGCGTTCCGGCAAAAGCCATCTCTGACGTAACTGATGAACTATACGAGTTTTACATCAAATCCAGAAAGCTGTACGAAGAATTCGCAATGTTCCGTTACCCAAAGAGCCTAAGAAAGATAGAAAGCTGCTACGTCACATGCAATTCTTCGAGTCTTGACCTGCTGATTCTTGCTTTAAGTCTCTGAACCACTTCGTCTTGTCTCACGCCTAAGGAGTGCTCCCATACTTCTATCTGAGATGTACAGGGACGACGGATATCTTTTTTTCTTGTAGAATCTCCCATTCATCCGCAGATTTCTCATAGTTCCATTGAGGCAACAGAAACTTCTGAACCTTGATTTTCTTCGTTCGTGAAGCTGCAAGGAATTTTCCCGCACCTCTCCATCCCACTCCACCTACAGGTCCAACATTTCCTTTTATGTCACTTTTACCCGTCATCACAACTGTTGGGTGGACAGGTAACCCGGATAATTCAGATATGGCCGGCACTAAACGCAATTCCAAGCTGGGACCACTAACTCCCATGCCCGCTCCCCCTCAAGCGGACTTATGACTTGAAAAGTGAAATCGTATTTCGAAATGTTGAACATCAGCTTTCACGCAGATAGTTTCGTATGTATTCAACAACATTTCCGCGCTCTCCACGACACTCACATCTTCGACGGCTGTCGCTGGACCCAGAACCGCCGATTTCGCGGCTCCTGTAACACTCACCTTTCCTGTACCCTGACTGTTGACAGTACACTCTACTACGAGAATAATACCACGTCTTCCCTGCGGATCTGTTCCAACACCGTAAGCAACACCTCTCTTTGGCTGCTCGAACATCAGACTCTCTTGCGCTTCCATCAGCTCTTTGTCGATGTCTTGTTCAAGTTGCAACGTGGCTTTCTCAAAGTGGTAGAGGCGTATCTTGTAGTTGTCACTGGAAATTTCGTCGTCAGAAAGGATTTTTTCACTCTCATTTCTGTTTAAACGTATGAATCATTCTCGAACTTTCCGCTTGGCGCAAAATTGTAACGCCGTTACAGAATTCCTTTACCCCATAGATGGCGGATTCTCTAACGCGTTAGATTTTCTACCGTGGTAGAATATTCCACAATGTGGACTTTTGTGAGAGTGCAGGGTTTTCTTCGACTCTGCTTTAGAATTAATGTGAATGTCAAGAATACGGAACTACGGTCAAGAACACTAGTGCAACTGTCAGTCTTTCCGTCAGAGAAATCTGCGGGTCCGAAACAAATTTGAATCGTTTGAGGTCCTCTGGTACGGGAGGCCTCTTCCTAGCCAATTCTGAATCATCTCTTCCAATGGAACTAGTTCAAGAAATGAGGATTTCTACAGATAGGTTCTAAGACGACCGACGGGCTCTTCACGAACGCAAGCGCTTCAACATTGTCGGAAATCTCTTCTGGAGGATTAGGAGGGCTATGACGGAGACGACGAGGTTTGCGGTAACGGACAGTAGGACTGTGGGATAGGTAATTGCAGTGAACGCTACCGCAAAGTAGCTAAGGAAACCAGCATTCCTACCTAGATTCTGCAGCACCGCCAATTGGACTGTTGGCATTCCTAACGTGAGCTGTGTCGCTACGAAAAGCGCGACCGAACCGGAGGTGAATATGAAGCGTGAAAGCTGTCCTCCGATCACAGCATACTCAGTCTTCATCTGCTTGCAGAGGCGATGTGCAAACACCGCCATTATCGCATCACCAAGGCCACCTGGAAACTCAATGTACCACACACCCGTCCAGGCTGAGACGGCGATCCCCTTGATGATCGCCACTATCGGACCAACCGGCCATGGGCAGAGCACCGCAGCTAATACTACAGCTGTCGATCCGAGGTTCGGGCTGCCGAAAGGTAACGGGAACAGCACGCGAGCCAAGCCTATGGCGATGAGACCGAAGATCACAGAATATGTTAGCACATTGTAGGTTCGCAATCTGATCGAGCCTATCTGAGTGAGTATTTCGACCTTATTCTTTAAGACTTACGCTAATTGGCAACCACACGGCCAGGTCAGAGAATAGTTTCTATTCACTCTCTTGTCTATACCGACGTCTTGAACCTATACGCTACGATCAACTTTGGGCAGAACAATTCCATCCTATCGAATGGCACTCGATGCAGAGATTAAGACTTGGAAGGGATTCAGAGACGCTTTGCGAATAGATGAACGAGAGATATTCGACGATCTCATGGATCTGGCTCGAGAAAGAGCATCAGCTGGTGGCGCATCAACACGCTATGTAATCACTGAAGCCATGTTCATGACACTCATATTCCAGCATCACAGACTGCTCAGAAAACTTGAGAATATTCTGGCAGGAAAAGAGACTTCAACGACTCCCTCCCAAAGCCGGCTAGACAAAGAGGCCCACAACAAGAATGATAATCTGCAATCCCAAACCTTGAAGGAACAGATTCTTGAATCTTTTATGAATTGTGAGGATGCAGATTTCATCAAGAAACTCTTGGCAACCTACACGGCTAAGACCTAGTTTTGTATCATGATACAAATTTCTGATATGTCAGAATAGTGGACGCGACGTCACGTTCAACTAGCTTTCTTGATGTCGCTGATATAGTCGGTCAGCTTCCAACCCTTATTTTGGTTGAAAACCATGCCTATCTTGTCGTATAGCCGTTTGGCAATAATTTGATTGATTACGTCAACTCCTTTAGCGCCGAATATGCCCTCCAAAGCTTTATCGAATGTTTCTAGTTTCTCAGGAATATCATTACGATCAACTCCGTAGGTTTTCTTGAGATGACTGTAAATTTGGTTTCTAGCAGTTTCACCCATGATTAGTAGGCTTTCATCAACAACGTCAACTATAATCTGGTCGAGGTTCTTCTTGCTGGACAGGTGACTCACTCCAAGTTTATCTTGAATCGCTCCCAATCTTCGTAACTACTGGCGTCGTGGGACCAGGTTCCACAGATATGCCTAATACCGCATTTGGAATCCTCAAGAAAACGATTGAAGCCCGTTCATACTTCAGCCTGATGGTCTTTAAGCGGCCAAAACCATCCTCAAGTTTGCCACTTGCTCCCAGAATAATCGGCTCTATAAGAGAAAAGAACTCTTCATCCGTTTTCTCATTTGTTAGGGATGTGATGCCCGGCCTCATTTTCATCTCTTTGAGACACATATTTTCGTCTAAATGAGCAAC
This sequence comes from Candidatus Bathyarchaeota archaeon, assembly GCA_963760485.1. GTDB lineage: Archaea > Thermoproteota > Bathyarchaeia > 40CM-2-53-6 > CAVXDP01 > CAVXDP01. The sequence goes on from CAVXDP010000012.1 coordinate 19,070, forward strand.
ACATCTTATTCTATCGTCTACCTGAAATATCTCATCACATAAGCTCAAAGAACCTCACTTCTGAATAGTGAGCTCTAAGCATAAAACATAAAGAACTTGTGGATACAAAACTCAGAGACCGATTTGAGAAGGCTGGTCTCTCTGCTAGAGAAATAGGGGCGCATGTGGGGACACCTGTTGGGAAAGGCACGGTTAAGGGTCACTCTAGAAGATTTTAAGTGCATGTAGTTATTGCCTATATAAGTATCACATATACATGTATAATACACTGAGAGTGTGAGTTGAGATGTTGCCTGAGCCCATACCTGTTTTGAAGGGTAAGGATGCAAAGGAATTTCTGAAGTATGACAGTAGGCCACTCTCTAAAGCTGAGCAGAAAACTCTGAAGAAAGCCGACAAGATTTATGCACAGATCAAGAAGGCGCGTTGAATTTTTCCAACTCCTGCAAAACAAAGGTCAGTCCGTCGCGTCTATCCTGCAGGAAACTAAGACAAACAGATGATTTTAGCGTACTTGACTTCACTCAAGAAGACGGATCAGACAAACCTGGACTGCAAGAATTCATAGAGAAAGAGGCTGTAAAGTATCAAGAACAGAAACTTGGAATCACTTATGTTTTCTTTTGTGACGGAAGTCCGGTGGCCTTCGCAACTCTGAGTATGGGCGACATTCCAATTGAGAAAATGAAACCAGACGAGAGAGTGGCATCCACCCAAATACCGTCCTATCCCTGCCTCTTCGTGGGTCGTCTGGGCGTGCATAAACCTCTACGGCATCGAGATGTTGGAACCTACATCTGCGGCTGGATAATTGGAATGGCTAGGTTATACTCTCAGCATATTGGTTGTCGATATGTTGCACTACATGCAGTGAAGGACAGCGTCAATTTCTACAAGAAGTGCGAGTTTAGCTATAATCCCAAAAACATTGAAAAACAGAAATTATGGATGTACAGGAAGATAGTTTGGCCGGATTCTACCTCAAGAACGATAGGGGGAGCATGTGGGGATACAAAAGCATTATACGCGCTGATCTCAATACAAGCGCGTCGATGTGATGAAAAAACCACGATTAAGAGATTGATAAGAAACTATGTTTAAAACGCTATTAATCGAACATAGGGTAGAGCGAGTAATGTAGGGTACATACTTTGAAGGACATGATTAGAATAAACGATCCCTGCATTGGCAAAGAAGAGATAGAAGCCGTCCAGGACGTTTTGAAGAGTGGGATACTCACCGAAAAAAGTGGAATGGGTCCCAGAGTCCTGGAACTTGAAAGGAACTTCTCAAAGTTTGTCGGAGCGAAGCACGCTGTGGCAGTTTCAAGTGGAACATCAGCTCTCCACTCAGCGCTTTTGGCAACCGATATTCAACCAGAAGATGAGGTTACACTTCCCTCATTCACTTTCTCAGCCACTGCAAACGCTGTTCTACTGGCAGGAGCAAAGCCAGTATTTGTGGATATTGATAAGGACACTTACTGCATCAAACCCGAACAGATCGAAAACCTACTTAGTCGCAGAACGAAGGCGATTCTTCCAGTCGATATGTATGGTTTGCCTGTTGATCTAGACCCAATCGTCGAAATAGCTCACCAACACGATGCCGTGGTCATAGAAGATGCAGCGCAATCGCATGGAGCCACATACAAGAACCATCCAGTGGGGTCAGGAGCGGACATGACTTGCTTCAGCTTCTACGGAGCAAAGAACATGACAACAGGAGAAGGCGGCATAATCACGACTAACAATGATGATTACGCATCAGCCTTGAGAATGATTAGAACTCATGGAGAAGAACGACCGTACTGGGTAACGCGACTCGGATGCAATTATAGGATGACGGAAATGCAGGCTGCTCTGGGCGTTGTTCAACTTCAGAAACTTCCCTCATTCCTCGAGAAAAGGAGGAGGAACGCTGAGATGATGACAGAACAACTCAGCACATCGGGAAAACTGGTCGTTCCCCGAGAATCAGAAGAAATGAAACATTCATGGTACTTGTACACAATTAGGGTAAGGGGCGCGAATGCTGGAAAGAGAAACAAGATTGTTGAGAAGCTTGAAAGTAAGGGTATCGGCGCCGCCGTATACTATGAGACGCCGGTTCATATGCAACCATTGTACCGTGACAGCTTCGGAATCAGAAAAAAGACGCTTATAGAAACAGAGAAGGCGGCCCGTCAAGTGTTCTCGCTGCCGATCCATCCAAAGGTGACCCCCGAGGATGTCACATACATAGCTGAGAACGTGAAGAAAGCTACAGGATAAGATCTTCTTGCGTACTAACCAAGTAATCTCGCAAGTCGTTTTCGCATCCACGATTCGAAGTCAGGACTTTCAATCTCGTATCGAACTCTTACAGCGGGTTGGAAGAATCCTATCAGTCTCTTGAGGTTGATTGATGTACCGATAATCACTAAGTCACATGGTACACGTCTGATTGTCTCCCCGAGATCCTTAATCTGTGAGAGATTGTACCCCATTGCAGGCAGGACATTCTTTAGATGAGGATAGTCGTCAAACGCTTTTTTGATGGATCCCACCGCATATGGGCGTGGGTCGACGATCTCACTCGCTTCATGCTTGCACGCTGCCAAAGCGCCAACACTCCAATACATTTCGCCATGAGTCACCGTAGGTCCATCCTCGACAACAAGCACGCGCTTGCCCTTAATCAGTTCGGAGTTTTCAACAGAGATTGACGAGTTTACTCTCATGATGTCAGCTTTTGGATTCAGGCTTCGAATGTTCTTTTCTACGGTCTCGACATCACCCTGCCTAGCAGTATCTACTTTGTTGATGATTACCGCATCAGCCATTCTCACATTAATCTCACTCGGGTAGTACTGCATCTCGTCTCCAGGCCGATGAGGGTCAGCGACCACAATGTGAATTCTAGGTTTATAGAATGGAAGATCGTTGTTACCACCATCCCAAAGGATTATGTCGACGTCCTTTTGGGCTTCAGTCAAGATCTTGCCATAGTCGACCCCAGCATAGACTGTGTTTCCAGCGTCCATGTGTGGCTCATACTCCTCTCGTTCTTCTATGGTGCAATCATTACGGTCCAAATCCCCGTAGCTTGTGAACCTTTGCACAATTTGCTTGCTCAAGACTCCATAGGGCATAGGATGACGAACCACTGAGAACCTAATTCCCAACTCCTTTGCCAGAGAGCAGACCTTACGAGTAACAGTACTTTTCCCTGCACCTGTTCTTACTGCACAAATCGATACTACCGGAAGCTTCGACGTAAGCATCGTAGCCTCTGGGCTCATCAACCTGAAGTCAGCGCCGCATGTCAAGGCCAACGAGGCTTTGCGCATGACCTCTGAATACGATAAATCACTATACGCCAGAACAACTTCCTCTACATGCCCATCCTCAATGATTTTGACTATGTCGTGCTCGGGACATATTGGAATTCCATTTGGATACGCTGAACCGGAGAGTATAGATGGATAGGTCCTCATCGCAATTCCCGGTATCTGCGCAGCTGTGAAAGCAACAACTTCGTAATTCGGATCATCTCTAAAACAGACGTTGAAATTGTGAAAGTCTCTTCCCGCGGCTCCCATAATAATCACTCTTCGCTTTTGGCTCGACATTAGTCTCATCCTGAGGCAACCAGACTTCAATCAAATCCTATAACATTTTCACCAAATCAATGTATGTACTAAAAAATAGCGCAACCTATTTGAACTGGCCCGACGTCTCTCAATCAATATCTTCTGTAATGTGCTCCTTCGAGGCATACATATTGTCAAATGCAGAATCAAGGGTTAAGGTCAGGTTTGTCGTTGAGAGCCTAGGAGAGGCCAAAGGTGAATTTGCACGTTTTCTTTCTCCAAGGACTGTCGATGGCATACTGAGAAAACTTCCGCTGGAAGGTAGGGCTGCCATTTGGAATGAAGAAGTCTACTTCAAGACCCCAATTGAAATGGGACCTGAGAAACCAAAGCCCAAAGTTGAGACTGGGGCAGTTGCCTTCTGGCCTATCGGGTCAGCGATATGCATCTTTTACGGAAGAACACAACCCTACAGTCCAGTGAACATGCTCGGCAATATTACCGAAAACTTGGAACTCTTTCGAAGCGTGAAGGAAGGACAGCGTATTTCTCTACTTCGTATTCCGTAGATACGCCAGCAATGATCGATAAGAAAATGGTCGCCAGAAACCCTGATCAAAGCATGAGCTTCGATTTGTAGAAAGTTTAAGCAGCTACCGCTTGATAGATTCTTAGCCTTGCGTTTCCACCGACTGGTTGAACAAGCCGTTTTCTTTCGAGTTCCTCGAGTAGATCTTTTGCCACACTTATTCGGAGGTTGAACTGCGAGGCGAGTGCGTAGGGCGTTATGGCGCCCATCTTCGAAAGCTCACCTAGGAATTTAGTGTCATCAACGTCCGGACCACTTATTCCTCTGACCTTTTTTTCTGACACTACTTTGGCCTTCGTCTTCTTGGTCGGTTCGACCTTCTTCGTTTGGAGTTGTTGGGACTTGTCCATCTGTGCGAGATTCTTCTTTTTTGCTCCGCCCATCAGATCCATCTTCGAGGCAGTAGGGGAAACCGCGCTCCATAAAAACATTTCATATGGAAGTTTGTGCCTGAACAGGAGGCTCCATGGTGCTGCGATTCAAACTCCAGAGGAATGCGTAGGCAATTCTGATCACGTGGCTTCCGCTGACTAAGAGCATGTTGGATAGTGATGTAGCAACAGGTAGCCGGATAAGCTTCAATACATATTTTAGAAAGCTCTTAATCCTCTGAACGCCGAATTGAATAAGAAGCCCATTCTGGAGAAACTCGAAATGAAACTTGTTTCTGTCAAGCTCCCTGAAGCTTTGCTCGATGGACTCGACGAGTTGATAAAAGCAGGCATGTATCAGAGTCGGAGTGCGGCGATAAGATCCGCCGTTAGAGATCTCTTGAAGAGAGAACTCTGGCGAACAGAAACGCCCTAATCGTTTACCTCTCTCGTTTTCCTTGGATGAACTCCTCAACCCATTGCTTTGCGACGCTGTAAGGTGCCTGTTCCGGAGGATGTTTGAAAGCGTACGCTGATATACTCAAAAGTGGACCGCTAACTTTCCTATCAATTCCAAGTTTGACTGCTCGTACGGCGTCGATAACGACACCGGCACTGTTCGGAGCGTCCCAGATATCGAGTTTCACATCGATATTCACTGGGCTATCACCGAAGTAACGGCCGTTGATCCAGATGTAACAGATCTTTTTGTTTTGAAGAAAGTTCACGTAGTCACTGGGGCCTATTCGCAGAGGTACTTTGTAAGGCACCATTGCCTGTACTGCACTGGTCTTGCTGACTCTCTTTGACTCAAGCCTCTCCTCTTCAAGCATATTAAGAAAATCCGTGTCACCTCCGATATTCAACTGGTAGCTCTTGTCGATCTTGACTCCTCTATCGACTAGCATTTTCACAAGGGATTTGTGCAAAACGGTTGCACCAATCTGACTCATGACGTCGTCTCCGGCGACGGGAAGTCCTGCATGCGCGAATTTTTGTTGCCAAGTTCCGTCCGAAGCGACGAAGACTGGCATGCAGTTAATGAATGCACAACCTGCCTTTATCGCCTGATCCGCGTACCACCTGACAGCCTTCTCACTTCCGACTGGAAGATATGATATCAAAATGTCCGCATTGATTCTTTGCAGCTCATCACTAATGTTTACGTGGTCTTTTCCACGAACCTTTACTATCGGCGCGACATATTTTCCGATTCCATCCAATACGGGACCTTGCATCACCTTCACGCCTAGAAATGGGACATCGGCAAATTTCCTCGTATTGTTGGGAGGTGTGAAGATTGCCTCGCTCAGGTCTCTTTCAACCTTCGATTCGTCAACATCGAAGGCTCCTACGAACTTGATGTCGCGAGGATAGTACCCTCCAAAGTCAACGTGCATAAGTCCAGGAATCAGCTCGTTACTTTCAAGACGGCCATAATAGTGCACACCCTGTATGAGCGCAGAAGCGCAGTTACCAACACCCGCAATGGCAACCCTGATTTCAGTCATAAGTTTCACCATTCTACTCCATGTATAGCCTCTATTCTTCAAAGCTTGATGCTTTCGCCCTAGAGAGAGCCACATGATAGATATCGTTTTCGATCAAGTAATACGAACGCTTAGGGGTCAATCTTTACGTATTGTGACCTCAACTTAGGTATCTTAGACTGTGACTTGGATACCTAGTATTGAATTCCTTTTCTCGTAACCATTTTTGATGGATGTTTGACGTCGACAATGACATTAACGAAGTCAGCTCTGTCAATTAGTTCGCGTGGTGCCAATCTTCCAGTTAGTACTACATCTGTCTCGCTTGGGAGATTCTTCAGCAGATCTAGTACGTCCTCAATCCCGAGAAGGCCTCCCGCGAGAACTAGATTAATCTCGTCTAGGACCAGTAGATCCGGTTTTTTCATGAGAACGGATCTTGTGTATTCAAGTCCTTTCTTGGCCTCTTCATAGTCTATTGGTCTCAAATGCTTGGGATCCACGAACTCTTCGGTGCCGAACTGCCGAATCTCGTACTCTGGGCCCAGCCTCTCTCCAATCTTGACTTCTCCAACGTCTTTCCTCCCCTTGAGGAACTGCACGATCACAACCTTGTTTCCATGTCCAATGGATCGCAATGCAAGGCCTAGTGCATTGGTTGTCTTGCCTGCACCATCACCGGTATAGAGGTAGATATATCCCAAACTGATATCTCCAGTATCTACGCAGGCAAGGTTTGGTTCGCGACATTTCGGATTTCCTCTGCAGCACATTTGGGATTCCTCGATGAGAAAACGCTGCGCCCAACTATCAGATATGTTGCTCCGGCATTGAGGCTGCGAGAAGCGTCCCCACCTTGTACACCTACCCCTGGCGAATAGATTGGCAATCTTTCACCAACAAGTCTTCTGACATCGGCTATTCTCTCGGGTTGGGTGGCGCCTACTATTATGCCATCTGCATTCCAATCAACTGCTTTCTTTGCAAAAATCTCAAACTGATAGGCCTCTTTTCCTGTGGATGGGTCGATTACTCTCTGACCATAGCCTTCAGCAGCGCCTTCGTGACTCATGTAGGTTAACAAGAGTATGCCACGAGACATCTTTCTGGAGAGATTGAAAACAGGTTCTAATCCACCTTTCCATCCGATAAACGGACTTGCTATGATGGCGTCGAATCCTGCATTGAAGTAGTGCCGTGCTATCGCTTCGTTTGTGTGACCCACATCGTTCAGTTTAGCGTCCATTATTGCAGGAATCCTTAGTCGATGAGCTTCACTTACGAGAGTTTGAACTCCTCCATATAGTCCCAAGGGGAGCAGCAGCTGCCTGTTCACCTTCACAGCGCATATGTAGTCCTTGACTGCCCGCAGTGTCCTGAGAGATTTATTCAACAACATTCTTCTCTGACGAGTCTCGAGGTCTAGAGCCAAAACGATTCTGGAGCACTTCTCATGTGCCCTCTTCTCGATCAACTCGGAAAAAAGCATTCAAATACCTCAAGCTTCAGCGATGGAAATCACAATTGATTTCGCCCTCATCTATCTCTTCTACCATCAACAAAATCCTGCAGCCAGACATCGGCCTGCTGTGGAGTTGTAACTTTTGGCGGCATCTTGAATCCATAAGCGCTCACGCTAACAAGTGGCCCGGATATGCCACGATCTAAAGCAAGCTTTGCTCCACGAATGACATCTAGAATTGTGGAGCAACTAGCCGGTCCGTCAAATAGGTTGAGTCGAATGTCCATAGTGAAAGGAATCCCTGCAAGGTACTTTCCTTTTATCCAAAAGTAACTGGTTCTTGAGTTCTCCATAAAATCGACATAGTCTGATGAGCCAGCAACGAGCGGAAAAGAATACGGAACGACTGACATTACTGATGTGCTTTTCACTTTTCTCTTTATCTCAGATCTGTCGCGTTCCAGTGCATTAAGTGACTCAGTTCCACCACCAATATCCAGTTGATAGCTCTCATCAATCACGACGCCTCTTGTAGCAAGCGTTTTCAAAATCGTTTTGTGCAAAATTGTGGACCCAAGTTGATCCATGACATCGTCTCCAGCAAGAGGGAGGCCTGCTCGTTCAAACCTGTTTTGCCACTCGATATCACTTGCTATGGCCGCAGGGGTTGCATTGAGAAAACAGCAGCTACCTCCAATACAGGACTCGGCATAGTACTCCGAGGCTTTTGACGCGCCTGTAGGGAGGAAGTTGATGAGAGCTTCAGCTCTACTGTGCCTAAGCTCCTCTGCAACATCGACCGCTGGCGAACCGTCAATCATGACCTTGGAACTAGCATATTTACCGATCCCATCGAACACTTCCCCTCTCATTACCTTGATGTCGGTTCTTGGAACTTCCGAGAACTTTGGAGCATTGTTCGGTCCGGCAAATATGGCGTCTGAAAGATCTTTTCCGACCTTTCTTGCATCAACATCAAAAGCCGCTACGAACTCAATGTCGTCAACTTTGTATCCACCTAGCTCTGTGTGTGCTATCTCTGGGTTCTCCTGGTGTCTATGCGTATCACTATGATAGTGCACGCCCTGCACAAGTGAAGAACAGCAGTTGCCGACACCAGCAATGGCGACTCGAATCTTTCCCAAACAAATCCCTCAAGACCCTGTAGTTACCACAGACCCTATTGAAAAGATTTGAGGCAATGAATGACGATCAAGCTTGTCTCTGTGACCACGAACAGCCTACTCGAACTTGATTTGGATAGGTTTATCTCCAGTGGAATGGAAACTCTCTAGTGGCTGGAAAGTAAGCTTGATCCAAGGGATCCTAGTTCCCGTCGACGGCTCAGAATTCACGAAAAGAAACGTTAGTTACGCCTGTGATGTGGCCAAGGCCTTTAATTCGAAGTTAACGCTTGTTCATGTCGTTACACTCCCAGCGGTAGTCGAGCCCGGATTCCCCATAGACCCAAAACCATTCGAAGATACAGGACTGCGAACCCTAGAGAATGCGAAGAAGATTGCGGAAGACATGGGATTGGAATCTCAGACAGTACTAGAAACAACTTTCGGTAATGCCGCGCAGAAGATTCTGAAGGTTGCGGAAGAGAAAAAGATCGATCTGATCGTCATAGGTTCGAGGGGTCACAGCCGACTGAGGAATCTACTTGTTGGAAGTGTCTGTGACACCGTTGTCCGCAACGCTCCATGTCCAGTGTTAGTTGTTCGCTAAGTCTTGACAGATATCTCCTAAGGAAATATTGGCATGTCCCCAACGCCAATGATCTTCGCATAGAAGTATTTTGCATCAACGGTGTTATTTGAAAAGCTGACGTCTTCTCCCTTAGGCTTAGATGTGATGTACTTTACGAATGGAGCTTCTGGCGCCTTATCCATAGTGACATAGAAGAATACTGGAAGGGCGTCTGCATCATAGTAATGTTCGAATGGGATGCATGTTCCAACTATGTGTCTTTTTTCACGGATGAAATGCCAAAGAGGAAAAATCGTTCCCTCACGGATGGAGAGTGGGATAAGGATCCTCATGATTGAGTTGATGTTATCGACTTCTGCAAGCATGGGTTTCGGTACTGAAGGGTATTCACCTTTCAGGCATTCTTCAAACGCTGCGGGTGTTTCTTTGACGTCAATGAACGATCCATACTTGTACTTTGGGTCATCCGCGTCGTCAGTGAACAACCATTCCTCTCCCTTTGGACCATCACTCCTGTATGCCAAGAATGGCTTTGGCGCGTCATCATAGACTACGTAAGCGAGAAGAGGTATGTCTCCATTCCAATACATGTATGCTGTAAAAAGTCCGAGCACGTGTTTTCCGTTCTTGGACAGATTCCATAAGAGCTGGGAACCGTCAGTAAGACCTAGCGCCAGTCGCGCGAAATTCTTAAGGTCAACAACTTCAACGGGAACTGGCGGCTTGATTGTATTCATTGGATTTTGACTCCAGAATCCTTGAACCTACGATAGACGTCAATTAATAAGTTTCGCCTGAACACGACAACTCATCAACGTGGAAATCAGTGAAACCTTCGTGAAATAGCAGAGAAGAAGAACCTCGTTGCGGAACAGACAGTCTGTAATAATCTCCGGATAATGAGGTTCAGCTGAACATATCAAGTTCCGGCGGTCGAATAAGCTCCTTCCCGGACCCATCCCCACCAAGGTATGAGTATCCTCTAATTATGGCTACTGGAACTCCATCAGCCTTGTTCATAACAAGTTCTGCTGCCGATGCCAACTCGTCGGCCACCGCCATCACAGTGACCGTTAGATCACGATTGAACATGTCTTTGATGCCTCTGTAGTCCTTCAAAGGCTTCATTCCAGCTACACCAAGAGCAACATTCACGTATCCGAGCCTCCATGGTCTACCGAACGTATCTGATATTATCACGGCCACGTCTCGCCTTGTCAACGCAAAGATTCTGTCTCGAATAGTGGATGCAGACTTATCCGGATCCTCCGGCAGAAGAACCACACGTGATTTTCCTTCGACATTTGATCTATCTACCCCTGCATTTGCACAAACAAATCCGTGTTTCGTCTGAGTTATCAGGTGCGATTTCTGCATCCTCACTATCCTTCGCGTTTCTCTGAGGACTGCCTCAACATGTCTCGAGTTTCTCCGGGTCCGTCGAGCGATCTCTTTGGCGAATAAGGAAGGGGTGACGTCAACAAGATCCAATACTCTTCCTTCAGACTTGGACACAATTTTCTGTGCGACTACTATGACGTCTCCGTCCGAGATCTCCGCGCCTTGCCTTTTCATGCATTCAACTACTATCCTGCCCAGGTCGTCTCCTTCCTTGACCAGTGGCAGACCGTTCAGTCCAATAATCGTTATCAAGACAGAATCGACTCATGACTATTTCTTGGCTCGAAAGTCAAATCCTTAGCAGTAGTAGATTTTTCCACGTTTTGTTTCTCGTTGTTCCCTATAGAACCCCATGTAAACGGTCTAGGGCCTCATAAGACCTTTTATGATTTTAACAAGCTAAATGGAAGCTATGACGGGTGGGGAACAATTCTTACTCTTCTTCGAGGCAGCGATATCGATATCAGCGATAGGCTATACATTTGCTCTCGTGTGGCTGCATCGATTAAACAAGATTCCTTCTTTTGCGATACCCGATTTCGAAGAGGTGGATCAGTACCCACTATGGAACGGTGAGCTTTCGCGTACGCTGCATCTAAGAATTGAGAACACGACCAATTGGCTCCTAGGTTGGTGGCCAAACGAATTGAGAGCATCATTGAGACTCATCGGAAAAGGCAAGGTTGATGAACGAGGCTGGCTGTCATGGAAGAATGTGACAGACCCTCCTGACCATGTTAGAATTCCGCCAAAACACTCTCAGTGGGTTAGAGTTCTATCCGTGACAGAACGCGAAAAAGACGTATTCGTCCCATTGGGAAGTATTGGCCAAGCGGTTCACCCAACCCCCGTACCTTCGGGCGGATACGACGTTGAACTAATTCTCCATTGTTCACTTTGGCGCAATCAAAAGGTCCTCTACAAGAGACATTGGCAACTTCCAGAAGACCTGTTGAAACTCAAGTTCAAAACGTCGTGAGATAGGTGGAATAGCAACAATACGATAAGATGAAGGAGTTGGAGACGTGAGGGCGATTTGCAGAATCTGAAAATCAACTCTGGAAGAACGAGTCCAACCTTTTCACTCCAACTAGTTCTTGGAAATCGGTTCCCAATGCATCCAGAACTTGTTCGAACGTAGAATCAAGGTATTCAATGTATTTTCTTACATCGATCTCCTCAATGGATGCTACCTGAACAGGTTTGACACCAGTTTCTCCCACAACCTTCACAAAAGAGATAAGGTCGCCTGCCCTGACTTCCACTCCACGATTAGATAACAACTCTGCCGCCTTCACGTGTTGAGGAGTCGTCTTGACATAGTCATCGGGAGACTTGCTGATCATCACATTGAAGGCCAGATCGTCAAGAGAGAAACGTCTATCCCTTAGCATCAGGTAACATTCCCTGACTGTATTCTTTATCTTCATCTTTGCTTCTTCGAACTCCTCGACTGACTGAACCTTGCTGAGGATTTCGATCATGTCATAGAAGGCGCGTTTCAGAAATTTTGGAATATGCCTCTTCTTACCCGTAAGTCCTTTGATATCCACAGAACCGTCCGGAAGAACTCCCAAGTAGTTCTTCTTTCTGGAGCTTAACACTAGGTATCGATACCTTTTGTCTACTTCCAACTCCATATCGAGAAAATCTTTTGACCACTGTATCAATTCATTCAGCTGCTCAGGCGTTGGGTTACCAAGGAAGATCGAATCTGTATCACCATATACAACGTTCATCCCGATGGATCGTGCCTTCTCGATAGTATTTGTTATTGCGTACCTTCCAATAGGCAGCAGTTGCTTCTGCGACAGGTGGACAGTAGAGTGCAAATCTCTCACTACCAAAAACGCCGTAGCTGGCGTTCAGAACGACTTTCAAAGCATTCTGAATTACACCGTATAGACTTCTGACGTCATCAGGCAAGGTTTTGTCTTTTGATCTAGGCTTGTACCAGTTCACACGAAGATCCCTAAGCGAACCGATTAGGAGGCTTTCTAGTGCGCGGTTCTTTTTGCAGACCCAGTGAGGTGTCCCAGGAACCTTGTTGTCTCTGCATGCTGGGTCTTTGTGGGGGCACAGGATCGTTTCGTATCCCAGGTTCCACACTTTTATTATGGAAGGATACAACGAGGCAAAGTCGAGAACTGCAACTGAAAAGTGTATTCCAGGCGTGGGTTCAACCACTATTGCACCTTTGTACTTCTTCCCTTTGATCACTGCTTGAGTCGATGTAACACCTTTCAATGCCATAATATCGTCTGATCGTGGAATCAGGAATTTCCTGCGTCTATGTTCATTGTAAAGTGTACTCCTTATCCAGTTTGAGACGCCTTGACGTGAGACATCTTCGAATGACATGTAACTTATTCTTGACAAAGCCGCAATCAGTTTCATGACTAGGCCGTCTTTGAAAGTTGTCAACCCAAGAGTTATTTCCGCGTCCCTTAGACAGTATGAGGCTAGTTCTCCGTAGGCCAAATCAGAAACAGTCTTCTCTATCTTCTCTTTTCCGATTCCCAGTAGTGCGAGACCGATCCCGTCAAGAGTATTCTCTCTGTACTTCTGGCCAAACGCATAGACTTGGATGGATCTATTGAAGAAGAACTTGTAGAGATCTATGTGTATTCCATTTCTAGTTGTGGCTGTATCCCTTCCCATCTCGATTGGGATCTTGTTCCTATCGAGGCCTTTGACCCGTGCCCTGTTCCACAAGTAACGCAGGTCAAAATCGTCACCGTTAAACGTAATTATGATCGGATAAGTCAGAATAGTTGCGAAGAGCTCTGTAAGAAGATCCTCTTCTTCTTCAAAATACTCTATGTGGGTATTCTTCGGCAGACCGTCATCATCTTCATTCACGTTCGGCCTCTTCAATAGGAGCACGCGTTTTCTCCCGATCGAGTCTACGATGCTTGCGCAAATGACTGGTTGCTCAGCAATTGTTGGATCGGGCATTCGAGTCGCAATATCTTGGAAAACCTCTATGTCAAGACTAGCTCTGTAGAACTCAGGTACTGGGCACTCAAGTAATCGTATCCACTCAAGAGCCAACCTTCTATACTCATCAGATTCCTTGCTCATGAGTTTCTCAAGAGAATTCAATACGTCGCTTGGAAGCGTGTACTCAGCCCGAACAAGCTTTCCACCTTCAATTCGATAAGGCATGCCGGGGCAGATCGCTCTATCGTAAATGTAGTTTTCCACATACTTGATATCAGCTTCCCAAGCCTTCACTAGGTCTCTAATAGATCCAACGGGTCTACCACCGATAGCTAAAGGATCCTTCGCAACAATCATTACGAGATCAACATTCTCATCCCGCAGAGCATCGTACTTTGTTACAGGCTCCAGTCTTTCAAATCCTGCATGTTTCACAATCGACTCATTGGTTTCCAAAGTCCCAATAGGCCCTTGCGTTATACAATAGGGTTTGTGTCCAGTATCATCGTACCAGAAGAAAATGCGTTGATGATTCGGTTCATAGAGTTTGAGGAAGACTTGATGCTTCTCCCCGTCGTAGCTAACACCCACTATGTGAGATTCCGGAAGATCTTTTGGAACACTTGCGTAGGAGGCGAGATGTCTTGCTTTTTCGTGGTCAGTCGATGCTGGCTGAACACTGGCGGTGAAGAAATCCTCGAGCCTGCTACGCACTCAATCGTTCCCCAATGAGGCTTCATCGTGTACTTTCATAAGAGTTATCCTGTTCTTACGCTCAAGCTATCTGAAATCCAATTGCTATAAAAGGAGATTAGAGACAACTCCAATGAGTATCTTTTGAAAAAACGGGTCGAGACAATCCTTGTCGTTGTCAAATGCTTTGGCCGTCGCCATAGAGGCGCTCAGTTGGATAGAAATTGAAGGAATGAGCGAGCGACAGGCAGTTTTCAGATCGTCAAACCAACTGGAAGTGAAAGACCCGAGATCATTACGACTGTCACAGTTGCTTGTACTCGAGTCCACAAGACGAAGGAATCTACTAGACAAGTTACTCAGTCTTGCAGATCCTTCGTTAAGATATGAAAACATGAAGGCCGGACCACGGAGCTTCGCAAGAGTCTACACATATTGGACTGTAATCCGAGGCGCAAACCGGGATACAATCTTGGCATTGTTGAGGGCTGGAAGGAAACTGCTAGGTTGGAGAGAGCTAGCGCCGCTAGAACTGACATTCGGAAGGATGCTAGGTCTCCGATCCGAAGATGTTTTCTCCGAAGCATCCGAAACTCAGGCCATCGCTCTAAGAACCTTCAATCCAGAATGGTTCGTTGACTACTGCATGAGAACATTCGGAAGAAAGAAAGCGATGGAGATTCTCAAAGGAGAGGAGTCTCTACCTCCAACCTACATTCGTATTAACACTCTAGCAGAAGATGAGTCCGTGACAGTTGAGAAGATGAAGCAAACGGACACGAACATGAAGAAAGTCCGTGGCATGAAGTACGTGTATAGCGTACTGAGGGCACGTGGCCCATTGCTAACGTCCAAGATTGCAAGGTTGGGGAATATCCAGGTCCAAGACAAGTCTAGTTGCCTCACAGTGCTAGCTCCGAAACCTAGACCAAGACAGGTTGTTCTTGATGTTTGCGCAGCTCCTGGGACAAAAACGAGCTTTCTCGCTCAACTCATGAGGAACCGTGGAACAATCTATGCGATCGACATTTCGGAGAGAAGGATGAACCTTTGGATGAAGGAAATGAAACGGATGAATGTGAAGATAGCTCATCCACTGGTTGCGGACGTACGTCAACCTTTGCCCCTGGGCGTTGATGCTGACGTCGTCGTGTTGGATCCCCCCTGCAGCAACAGTGGAACCTTTGCCAAAGTCCCATCTGCAAAATGGAGGATTAGGCTGTCAGATTTCAACAAGTTCTCCCAAATTCAGTTGCAGATGTTACATTGTTGTGCGGACCGCGTTAGAATAGGCGGCAGGTTGATCTATTCAACTTGCAGCATTTCGGTCGAGGAGAATGAAGAGGTCATAGAAGCATTTCTTAGACAGGATCCAAGGTTCCGATTGACCGATTTCGAACCCAAGCTTGGAGAACCGGGTATGCGTGGCCTAGACAAATGCAGGCGATTCTATCCACATTTAGATGACTGTAATGGGTACTTCACGGCTGCCATGATTAGAAATGCTTGCTAACGTGTTTTCTTGACTTCTCGATTGCACAAATGGCCTCGAAGATTATTCTGGCTCCGAGAGTTGAAGTAATACCTGTGTCATAGTGGGGCGCTATCTCAACGAGATCCATTCCCACAACCCTCTCATCACAGATCCCACTTATCAAAGTCAGGACATCGTCAGGCGATAGACCGTCAGCTTCAGGGTTACCTACTGCAGGAGCATACGCCGGGTCTAGAACGTCCGCGTCAACCGTGAGGTAGATCTTGCTGAAACCTGCGAGTCTAGACCTCAAGTTCTGAGCAAGTTCATCAGATTTCACGTTCCGTACTCCTCGCGCGTCCACAAATGTCAATCCACGTTCTCTAGAGAATTCAAGTTCATCCTTTGAGACGGCCCTGATACCCACGTAGAATATGTTTTTGGGCGAAACAATTTCAGCAACTTTTCTCATGAACGTCGCGTGGGAGTACTCTTCTCCCATGTACGTTTCTCTCAGGTCCAAATGAGCATCAAAATCGATTACGGCAACGTCGTTTGAAAGCGCTTTGATGGCGCCTAATGTGATCAGATGTTCGCCTCCGAGCAAGATGGGGACTTTTCCGGCTCTGACTACGTCCGTTACGACAAGCCTGATCCTTTCAACCATCTCACCGGGGTCTGAAACCACGTGTATGTCTCCCATATCAGCTATTCCGATCTCTTCCAAGTCAGTTTCTGATCTGAGACTGTAGGTTTCGATGTTCAGCGAAGCTTCTCTTAGCGCTGCTGGCCCGAACCGGGAACCCGATCGATACGAACTCGTTACGTCGTAGGGAACCCCGATCACCACATAATGCGAATCCGCAAATGTTTTCGCGAGTCCAGAAAATGGCATTGGCGGAGAAACGTAGAAGGCTAGGTTGGAATTGCCAGGCAATATCTCACACACTGGTCGAATGGATATCAATTCTTGTAGAACACTACCATAGTAAATAAACCTCAAGTTCCCACCGTATGAGACATGGCCAGGCGGATATGAGCCAAATTAAGGTAAACTGGGTACTTCTGGATTCTGGCCCAAAAGTTTAAACTACGATGTAGGATAACTTGGGCGTTCAAAGCGGGATGAGTGACATGAAAGGTCTAACAGATTTGCGGATCGCTGCAATAATCTACATAGTCTTGGGAGTATATGCACTTGTCTTCCCTATAGTCTACGACATATCACTTTATCCACTCTATATTGTCGGAGGATTATCAATTCTCTGCGGAGCTGGAGTTTTGCTTCTGAAGAAGTGGGCAGTATGGATCTCTGCTGCGTTGTTCCCAGTGATGCTGATGTTGTCCATTGCAACACTTTACTACTCAGTGAGCGTTGCAGGATTCTATCCGGACTGGGAGAGAATGCTTTTTCATCTCTCTCTGGTAATCTACCTCATTCTCTCCATAGTTGGATTCCTTTTGGTTATTGACAAAAGAAGAGACCTCAAGTAGTATCATCGACCTGGAACTCCCAACTAGACTCGTGGAAATGCCTCGTGACTTAGGCCTTGATATCGATTCTTCTTCCCACGCGGAACGAACCGGATATTGAGAAACTGATAGTCAACATTCATGAGACACTCTCTCGAACGGCCGAGCAATTTGAGATGGTTGTAATCGACAAGTCAGATGATGATACAGCTGATAGAGCAAAATCTGTAGGCGCCGAGGTATTCAAGCAGGAAAGTAAGGGCCTTGGAGGTGCTTTGAAAGAGGGATTGCGAATCGCGCGTGGCGACGTGGTGATGACCATGGATGCCGACTTCAGCCATGATCCTCGGTACATACCTAACTTCTTAGCGAAGATACGGGAAGGATTTGACTTGGTGATAGGGTCCAGAAAAATACCTGGAGGTGGAGTTGTGGGCTGGAATAGAAGAAGAAAAGTCGTGTCAAGCGGCGCGAACTTGGTCGCTCGTTACATTGCAGGAATCAAAGTTTCAGACCTGACTTCTGGGTACAGGGCGTATCGGAAAAGCATGATCGATGAACTCGACCTCGAAAGTATTGGATCGAGTAGTTACGCCTTTCAGCTGGAAGTCACGGCTAGAGCCGTGAAGAGAGGATTCAAAGTCGGAGTCGTTCCAATAGTGTTCTCCGACAGGCGTGCGGGAAGATCCAAGTTGTCTCGCAAAGACATAATTGACTTTCTCTATACTGCATTCAAGATGCGACTGAACTAGGAGGCGGCAGCTCCCTAGGACCGAGAACTGATAGATCACCAACCTTTGGGGTTCTGTAAAAAACTGATTTCTTGCCTAGAAGCGCCTCGATAACAGCACATGTATTCGTCAAGAGAAGTCCGTATAATAATGCTGACATATATACGAGACGGAAAAGTCTCGAGAATTTTCTGCCACCCATCTCACGTATTGTGAGTAAAGCAGAAGCCAATGGGGCGGTCATGATCATCAATGACGTTGCAAACAGAAATAATGCAACCGGCTTGATCCAGAGTCCAAATATGAGCACAGGTAGTGGAAAGACGATATACTGAAGAGCCGCGAAAATCGTTCCGATTAGTGTTAGCGGAAAGATGAGATACATTCCTAGATGAATCAAAGCTTCAACTTTTTGGAACATAGAAAGTCTTTTGCTTCTCAAGATTGGGAAGAAGTGTTTTCTGAGGCATTCAGTATAACCTTTGGCCCACCGAGACTGCTGACCTCTGGCAGACCTTAATGTGCTAGGGACTTCTCCAAGGCTGGTTAGAGATGTCTTGCAGGAGTATTTCCACCCTGCGAGTTTCAACCTGACAGAAAGGTCTAAGTCCTCTGCAAGTGTATCTCCGGTCCATCCTCCAACTTCTTCTATGGCGTTTCTCCTGAAGATTCCTCCTGATCCACTGAAATGGGCTAAAAGGTCAGCTGATGAGCGGACACGCTGATCCACGTAACCGTAAATATCAAGCCCAAAAGAGATCCCTTTCGATATCCACGATGATTCAGAATTTATGTGACTCCTCCTTGCCTCCACAAAAGCCAGGCGGGGATCAGACATGAGCCTTGGAAGCATCGTCTTCAGAAATTCCCTTGGAGGCACATTGTCTGCATCAAATATCGCTATGTAATCGCTGGTAGTTCTTTTCAGTGCTTCGCTCAGAGCCCCACCCTTGAATCCAGTTCTTTGTAGTCTATGCACTACTCTAATTTGATTCATATACTTCTTTTCATATACTCGCACAATCTCGGTTGTCTTGTCTACAGAATCGTCAACAATGATGATCTCCACACTTTTCTTTGGATAATCCAAGGCGAGACAAGCTTCGATTAATCGAGCAACCACTTTCTCCTCATTGTAGAGAGGCAGATGAATTGAAACCTTAGGCCATTCCTTGATTGGCCACGAATCCAGAGTCGGCTTGGAGATTCTAAGAAACAACATATTCACGATCCATATGTCTAGGGCAAATATCCCGATGAGGCTCGCCACTATCGCACCTACCGCAAGAACCGTTTCTTGGGCGAGCGACAGCCCTATCGCGAACGGGTGCATAGCATCAATCTCTTGAATTATCCACGTTCGCAGTGGGGCGTAGGATCCAATGTTTGTCTCTTCAGGAAAGCCGAACGATTTGAGCACGGCTCCATTTCTCAACTAGTATGAAACCGATGAACGATCCGAGTAGAATCAGCCCCGACCAACAAGCGACAAGTATCCAGTCTGTACTGTCGAACCTTTCAGTTCTGAAAGCGAGGTTAACCACAAGGAACTGGATCAAATTGAATATCACGTTGACAGACTGGAAAATTGCTATCGACTGAGTGCCGAGTCTTTCTACTCCTATCGCCTGAATTGACGAAAGAACCATCAAATCACCCAAGAAAACTAGCGGAGCGATCACTGCTAGCAGGATGAAGATGGGGTGAGCCAAATAGAACCTCGGGCTAAGAAGGTCACTAAGATCGTAAGTTATCTGCTTCGCCGTAAACACCCTGGCCAACGTGAAGATAAGGAATATGACTTGAACGACCACGGCCCATCCGAAAGCAGTTAACAACTTTGCAGATATGGCCATCACCATGAACACCCCTCGCTATGTCGTTGCACTTTAGAGAAGCTTGAGTTCACTACGGTTTCATGCTCCTATCGCGGACATCTATAAATACTCTCTTACTACTGACGTAGCATCTTGCACACGAGATTAGTGGCTTCCTCCCTCGGATCCATGTTCGAACCAACTGAAATCCACATCTTGGGCAATTTCTTTCAAGTAAGGTAAGCTTTCCTGCTTGTGGCAATGGGAGCGTGAACCTGCATTCAGACAGCTGATCTCGAGAGCATACGATAAACCTCTTTCCTGTTGTTTTGCTTTTTTGAATGTACAGCTTCGAGCTACAGATGGGACACGAGCTTCTCAGTGTTCTCTCCGAGATGACTTTAAGCAATGCTGATCGGCTCAGGGTATTCCCGATTTCTAGCTCGTTAGCTCTTAGCGCTTCAATTGCTGGCTTGAGAGCCTCTACTGCTTCTCGAACAACTTTCTCTTTGGTGGTTCGTCCAAGCTCAATCTCTCGCATATTCTCCTCCAGTTCTCTTGTAAAACCAACATCAACGATCTTTGGGCAATATCTCAACATCAATTCCATGACATCGAAGGCGAGTGTAGTTGCCATCATCCGTTCTTCTCGAACATACCCTCTCTTGTAGAGGGTATCAATTATCTCGGCCCGAGTTGCCTTTGTTCCTATTCCCTGCTCTTCCATAAGTTGAAGAAGACTGCTAGGATTGAACCTAAGAGGAGGTCGAGTACGTTTTTCAGTTGCAGTGATCTTTTGAAACGGGACTCCTTGTCCCACATGCATTGAGGGCAATTCTGCCTCTTCCAATCTGGCGTAGGTGTGGTAGAAATCGATCCAGCCTGGTTCCAGGGTTTTAGATCCTCGAACGTAAAATGTATGATCACCTGACTCTATTCTGGCGCGTTCGTTTGCTATCGTAGCGGCTGGAGCAAACGTTGCCATAAACCGCTTGACTACAAGATCAAAGATTTTCCGCGCTCTATCGTCGAGATTCGTACTAGGAATCGCTCCCGTGGGGTGAATCGCCGGGTGTGCCGAATCCATCTTCTCACCTTCAAATGGATGCAAAGTATCGCTGCTTAGCAATTCTTGGCATTTTTCACGATAGTACGTGGATCTCGCCAACCCACTAAGGATTCCATTGTATCCAATGCTAGGAGGCAACTTGTGGCTTGATGTCCTTGGGTAAGAGATGAGCGCATCAAGATACAACCTTTCAGCAATTTTGGCGCTCTCATGGGGCAGGATGTGGAAAATCCGATATGCCTCAGACTGTAGATCTGAGAGATCGAATGGATGAGGTGGAACTAGCTTGACTTTGCACGCACTGAGATCCGCAACGACTCCCGTTTTTCCGCTACAATCTTCTACGATCTTGTTTGCTGCTACGATACTGGAAAGCTTCTGGGATTTGTACTCCGCTCGGATTTTCTTGCCGTTGATGTCAAGGATAGTATCGATCACCCAGTAGGGTTCCGGAATGAAACTCTTGATTTCCTTCTCTCTTTCAACAAGAAACCTGAGGGTCGGCCCTTGAACCCTACCAGTGCTAAGTGTAACGTAACCGCTACCATACCTACTCGTTGGTACCGTAAGTGCACGTGAAAGGTTTATTCCATAAAGCCAATCGATTTCATGTCTGCACATCCCAGCGCAGACCAAGTTGAAGTCAAGATTTGGCAGAAGCGTCGAGTATGCCGACTCCAGGTCATTTCGTGTCAGAGTGCTGAACTTCATTCTTCGCGCTTTGGATTCAACGTTGTTACACGCATACTTCATGATCATGTAACCAATCAAAGAACCCTCAAGATCATAGTCACATGCATTCACGAATTGATCGGCTTTTTTCGATAACTCACTTATGGCTTGAATACAAAGCTGAACTCTCCTCTGTCCTCGTTCCACCATATGCTTAGGTTTCCATTCGTAGTCCAATACAGGATAAGAATCTCGCTTCGTCTTAGCTTTGGCGGCCACGCCATACAAATGGCCTAATGCTGAGCAAACAATCAATCTGTCTTCGCCATGTGGTATGTCATAGTATCGCATACCATGCTTCAGCTGTCGCTCGGGCTTCTGATCGCTCAGAGCCTCCGCAATTCTCATCGCGGCGTAAGGTTTCTCGCAGAGCAGAAGAATCGTTGACATTCGATGATTTGACTCCCTTCGAGAGGAGGCATATCGCGATCTACTTCACTTCCTCTCCCGTATCGTTGAGACCTGAAATTCTAAGAAACTCATTTTCATGGGGTTTTCCGTCACAGGTTTCGAACCATTTCGGGCATGGTTATTTGATATGATCATGCATTTCCTTCTACAAAAGACAGAATTCAGAAGATTGTGTTCGTGACATAGAGCACGTCGATCAGGCACCTAGAAGGCCATCCTAGAATCTGTTAAATCCTAGGCGGACCCTTCTGAGATCATGCGAAGATTCGATCCGAAACGTGAGTTACCACTTTCGTGATACTTTTTTGATGCGTGATGCACTTCCGGCATAGACAAGAGCTACAATAGCCACGAATATTGCTGAGAGATTCTGCGACGCCATATATTTCCACAGAGCATTCATCTTCCATACTCCGGCTGTATTCTCGTACAAGGATACCAAGCTCGAAGTCCGACCGAGATAACCCCAGAGCCAGCTTGACCAAAGAACGTATGGAAGAAACAAAGTCCCGACAAATACTGCCAGGATAAGCAAGGCGACATTCGCAGTCTTGAGCCAGACCAACAAGTCTCGTTCTCTATGATCTAGACGCCCTTTTGTGGGCAGTAGTTTCGCGCTAGCGTGGTACCAAGATGCGAGTACGACGAAGAAGGTGCCGATAGCTGGGAGAGCGGCCAACGGAAAGCCAGCTTTTATGATCGCCAGACCTGCAGCTTTATCTTCTAGTCCACGAGCGAGCATATAGTTGACGTAGAACGATTCGATCACGATTACGAGTATTGCCAGTATTATCGTGACGATTGACTTTTTATTTTCGATTGGCATTTTGTCTTCTCCTACGCTCCAATCATTTCACATTGGCTTACCGATTCAAATTCATGGCCACAATTGGGACATCTTACCTTACCGCAGTTGCCGAATGATGAGGAGGGGCAACCAGAGCAGGCGAAGGCTCTTGCATAGGTGAGACTGAACTGTTGATGGCATTTCGGACATTGAAGAGGTTTCATTTGCAAGAGCTATCCCGATGGGTTGAGAATCTGTCTAGGACGAATGTCCCTATAAAAGTCTTTCAAACTCTTTATGGAAATTCATCTCATTACCATGTTCAGGAAGTTGCGGAAGACTAACTTTCCCTTGACCGTATGGGACACTTCAGGATGAAACTGCACGCCGTATATCTTTCTGTATTCATGTTTCATGGCTTGAACCCTGCAATTTTTGGAATGCGCCAGTGCGAGAAAACCGGATGGCAGTCTGGTCACCTCGTCATTATGCGATAACCAAGCAACAAACGTCGGCCCCATTCCTGAAAGAATCGCGTCTTCCTCATCTACGATGACTTCAACGGGGCCAAATTCCGGAGCGGGGGCAGGTCCAGATTCACCTCCATAGACAAAGGCTAGAAGCTGATGGGTAACGCAGATGCATAGAATAGGAACATCCGCATCTTTCAGCAGTGCTGGGAGATTTCCCAGAGTTCCTTGTTTCAGAGCTTCCTGGACTCTTTGAGGGCCTCCTCCCGCGACTAACGCATCAATGTTCATCCTACGCAGATCTTCAAGGGTCGTCTCCATTGAAATGAGCTCACTTTTCACTCCAAGTTCTGAGAACATTCGAGTGATCAGATGATTGTACTGCCCTCGAACGTTAACGACGGGAATAACAAGAGTCAAGCCTTTTCATTCTCTATTCCATGCAATTCATCCTACTCAAACTCTACAGTCGCTGGAGGTTTCGGCGTAACATCATAGTATACGCAAGATATCTCCCGAATCGCCTTCAGAATGTCGCGAGCTATCCGACTCAGAACGTCCCATGAAACTGAAGTAACATCAGCTGTCATAAAGTCTCTTGTGCTGACCGCCCTGACTACTAGCGAATATCTTCCTTGACGTACGCGATTATCGACTAGATACAGCACCCGCACGAGTTCAGGGAATGATGACGTTACTTGTCCTTCAAGTTCAATGAGCTTTGGGACGTCATTGCCAAGAGTTTCTCTGTTAGTTTCTGGAACACATATTCCAGCAACTTTCCCGTAGACTCTTTCATCTCCCTTGACACCGGTCGCGCGTTGCAGAAAAACTCTCACCACGATCTCGTCTGATTTCACTGATAACGATTTTGCTGCCAATTCTCGAATGCCTGTAGACAACTCGCCATTCTCAAATTGATTCTCCAAGATAACGGCAAAGTATTGTTGGGTTCCTTGATCTTTCAGTCTTCTCTCAACGATGTCCGTGGCCGTCTTGAGAACTCCGAGCTTCCTGGAATCGATTCTTCCCACACACCTAACGACTAGACCAGGGCCCGGGAATGGCGGGCGTTCCGAGATCTGAGTTGATACCTTC
This sequence comes from Candidatus Bathyarchaeota archaeon, assembly GCA_963760485.1. GTDB lineage: Archaea > Thermoproteota > Bathyarchaeia > 40CM-2-53-6 > CAVXDP01 > CAVXDP01. Next base: position 43,368 of record CAVXDP010000012.1, read on the forward strand.
AGATATCTTGCTACTTGTCTCACCTGATCCTTGTACAGGGATGCCAGCGGTTCTATCAATGTGAACCCGTACTTTTCAAGCGTCTTTATCCCCATCTGCTCTAGAACGTTGTGTTGGGTCTTTATTCCACCCTTGGTTTCAATCCAATCCGGAGCGATTGTTCCTTGAACAAGGTATTTGCATCGCTCTTTCTTTGCGCTCTCTCCCAGTATCGTGTACATTGTTTCTCTGAAGGCTTTGCGTTTCTCTTCAGCGTTCTCAATGCCATCAAGTGCTTTCATGAATGATCGTTTGCCTCTTACTATCTTCAGAGGCAATCTCAATGGTGGCGCTAACAGCATCTTTCGAACTTTCTCAGGTTCTTTCAGCCTCATGAAGCCCGTATCGATCAGTATGGGTTTGAAACTTGAACCAATCGCTCGGTGCATTATCGCAGCACAAGTAGTGCTGTCTACTCCGCCTGAAATCGCGATCATTGCCATCTCCTTACCTAACCTAGATCCAATCTCCCTGACCTGCGAATTCACAAACTCTTCAGCCTGAAATGGAGTTTCCAAAGGGAATCCTGTTCCTTCCTCTCTCGATTGTTTGGGACAGATTTTTATTGTTTGCCTTAACATCAAGGTTTGTTAAGCCAGTCCTTGGCCACTGGAAATGGATTCGGGAAATCTACTATGGAACAAAGGGTTGAGAAGGAAGTAATCGGACGTGGTACTTGGATCGACAAGATTGCTTACGAGATGCTTCAACGTGAGAAGCAGTTGGGCCGGAAGACTGATGTGATAAGGACAGAGAGTGGACTTGGAGCTTCAGGCTTCCCTCACATAGGAAGCTTCGCTGACTGTGCAAGAGCCTACGCGGTCAAACTCGCTGCTGAAGACATGGGTCACAAGTCAGAGTACATAGCTTTTTCAGACGACATGGATGGGCTTAGGAAGGTCCCTGCGGGCCTTCCAGAAGATCTATCCAAGCACCTAGGTTTTCCAGTAACGTCGATACCGGATCCATTTTCATGTCATGCAAGCTACGGGGAGCATATGAGTTCGCTCCTTCTTGACGCGTTGGACAAATGTGGCATGAACTATCGGTTCATCTCGGCAACCCAAGCGTACAAGCAAGGTCTTTACAATGCCCAGATTGAAAGGGTCCTCGCAAATTCAGAGAAGGTCGGGCAGATAATTCAGCGCGAACTTGATCAGGAGAAGTACGTTGAACGCCTTCCGTACTTTCCGATCTGTGGCCGATGTGGGAGAATTTACACAACGCATGCACTCGAATGGAAACCGAAGGAAACAAAGATCACTTACAAATGTGAAGGAGTCGAACTTCGCGGTCAATGGATCGAAGGATGCCATTTCGAGGGGGAATCCGACTATACGAAAGGCGAAGGCAAACTTAGCTGGAAGACTGAGTTTGCGGCGAGATGGGCTGCGCTCGATATCACCTTTGAAGCCTATGGGAAAGACATCTCGGACTCCGTTCGAGTAAACGATAGGATCATGGAAGAGGTAATGCGCATTCCCGCACCGTTCCATGTTCGGTATGAACTATTCCTTGATAAAAGTGGCAAAAAGATCTCCAAATCAACTGGAAACGTGTTCACCCCGCAGGTGTGGTTTAGATATGGTTCTCCTCAGGCACTCTTTCTCCTCATGTTCAAGCGGATAGTGGGAACAAGAGAAATCTCGGTATTTGACGTTCCACGATACATGGATGAACTCATGGAATTGGATCGGATTTACAGAGGTGAGAGTCAGATAGATGACCATAAGGAGCTGGGGAAGCTGAAAGGCCTCTACGAATACTGTTGGCTTCTAAAACCTCCCAAAAAGCGAATAACACTGGTCCCCTACAACTTGCTGGTATACTTGGCAAGGGTAGCTCCGAAAGGCGCTGAGCTCTCTTATATCGAAGAAAAACTGAAGGGATACGGACATTCAGCAGATCCAGTTGCTGATGATTTCCGATCGCGAGTGGCACTTGCAATGAATTGGGCAACGGACTTCCATGAGATAGGTGAAACCAAGATTGAGCTGACAGACAATCAAAGACTTGCTCTAAGAGATCTCGTACAGCTGCTCGAGAAAGATGTGGATGAGAAGACTGTTCAAAACTCAATCTTCAACATAGCAAAAGACAGAAACGTCGAAACAAAGAAAATGTTCGAGTCAATATACAAGATTCTGGTCGGAATGTCCAGAGGCCCAAGACTCGGGCCTTATATTGTCGCCATGGGAAGAGAGAACGTTTCTGAAGCTTTAAAGCGAGCTGTCGAAACCTCGGAGACGATGGAGTCAACCTCCGATATTTGAACCGTCAGCGGCATTTAATAGGAAACGACCACAGGATTAGCATCGAGCCCGTAGTCTAGTAAGGATCGATCAATATTGGTCCTAACAACTTCTCAATTACCCCATGGGCGGTATTCGTGATCATTAGGAGACGGAGATATGACGGCGCGACCGCTCAGGTTCATCATTGAAATGGTAGGCCGGGAGAGATGCTTGTTGTTGTTCTTACTATCGTTTTCCACTAGGCCTCGGCGGAACGAAGTGCAGGGTTCACATCGTCTCGGCCGTATTGGTTTCTTTAAGATCACGCCGTGTCAGCCAGGGTTAACCACTATATGATGGGGGAAACCTTCTGTGCGATACTGTAAATGGTTTTCAGGGGTTTGCAGTCATGATTTTGACGCGAGGATCTCGTGCTTTTCACTAGAATTAGAATTCCAGACGTAGCGTTGACTTTAGAGATTGCAAAGTTGAAGCAAAGAAAGCCGGTATGGGCTTTTAGCGTTGAGACTGTATTGATAGAGTTGATGACAGGGTCGTATGACTACTCTTGCTGGGACAGAGATAGGTGGGCAGCTGCTTCAAGCGACTGACGAGACTCTGGAGGGAATTTTCGGTAAGAGGGCTAGAGTCCAAGTTTATGATTATCTTGAGAGGGAGCTCATGCTGAAAAGAAATGAAATACCAGCCAGGCCAGAAGTCTTCTCAAAAGGCATCTCCGCTTTATTCGGGTCTGCTTCCAAAATGATCGAGCTTGCCATTCTGAAAAAGTTCTACAGCAGATTAGGAGTCACGTTTGAACCGAGAGAGAACTTTAACTTCGCCGATTACGTTGCAAGACTAGGCATGGGATGAATGATACAAGATTACTCCTATGCTTAACAAAGCTCATCCTGACAATGTTGAATATCTTAGGCACCGTCTACCCCTCAACTTTCTGTTGAACATACATGTATTCCGAGATCTGAGCATTCGTAACGACTATTCCTGGAACTGGTAAGACCTCTTGGACGCTGTGACCCTGCCTAGAATACAATACCTTGATTCTGATAAGTAGCGGATTGCAATTGATTATTTGTCTGTTGAGAGAACTGCTAATCTAGAGCCGACAACTGCGGACAGAGAATGTGTGTATGAGCACGATGTTCTGAAATATCTGAGAATGACGGTGATAGAGTTGTTGCATGGCGCTCTTCGCTGAAAAGGAAGTGAACGTGTTACACGTTGGGACGATTGCCGCGCACGTCTCTCCTCTTTCTAACGTCTTTCTCAGTTAGAAGTCGCTTCAGTCTTGACGATAGAACATCGTATATAGATGGAAGATCCCAGCCCGTTTCTGAGTAGCTGTACACTCTTTTGCTAGTTTTGATCGTGACCCCTACCTCGTATCTTTGTCTCTCCTTGCCTGGCCGTCCTTCAGATTTTATTTTTGACCGTGCTTCCTCTATCGAGGGAAGCCTCTTACTCAGCATGTTCACTGTTCGAATGAACTTTGATTTTGCTGCCTCGGCTTCAAACGGGTCTTCTGGAAGCCCAACGATGTAGACTGGGATTCTGCTCTTCGATTTCTCAACTAGTAATCTCATCAAGTCTCTATACGTAAGAATTCCGTGAAGCTCTTCCCATAGCTTAACTAAACAATAGTCGGCCTTCCTTTGCGACATAGAATCAAGGACTATACCTATCTTATCACTCGCATTGCAGCACATGGGATCTGGATCCATCAGACTCTTCACTGGCATATCCAGTCCACGTTGATTCTCAGGTATCCTCGTATCCTTTCTAGGAGATTCCGCAGGAACCATGCTGAACACAATGTCATTGGACGTTAGCATGCCATTCAACACTTTGGGGCCCATCACTGGTAAATGATCTATCTCTCTCCTAATCATAAGATTCCGAGCTTTCATTGTTGACGCTGATTCGTTCACAGACACTGGATGTGAAGTCATGACCTCATCGGCCGAGAAGTCCTTCACTTCCGAATTCCTCATAACCGTCAGGATCGATCGTGCTTGTATCACACCCACAAAATCGTTGCCGTCTACGATAGGTAGAGCCCTAATCCGATACTCCGACATCATCCTAGCAGCCTCTCCTACCTTAGTCTCAGGCGAGAGTTTGGGCACATGAGTAATTAGCGTAGACACCTTTCTTGTCGAGGTATTCTTCACTTTCAGGAGATCTCTCATTGTAATCATGCCTATCCTTGAAGCTTCGAACATGAATGCCTCGTATGCATCAAATTCCCTCAAGGTTCCAATGAGCTTCGATATGGGAACAGTTGACACGATTGTAACTGGTTCACTCTTGAGCGAGACAACTTCCAGATCCTTTAGGCTCTGCATAAAATCTAACCCCAACAACTAGTACAAGATCTACTCGTTGCTGTCCCTGCATAAAGCTTTTGAAAACGTTTCAGCCGCACTGCGGAGCAATGCAATGTCCTGTTTCCTTAAATCATTGTTCTCTGTGTTCTGTCGTGGTGGTCATCGTTGAAGTCGAGTCTAAAACATCTCCAGATGGAGTTTCAAGCAATAATTCCACGCGAGAAGAACGAACTTGTACTTAGAGCTCGAGACATAGCTAGATTGTGGAGCTTGTTCGACAATCTCGCAAAAGAGATCAAGGAAGAGTATGTGAAAAAGATACCCAATGGAGGAACACCATCTGATAACATAGTTAGGGCGATGGCCATCGGTAGGATAGCCGCTCTTGAGGAGGTCCTCGGAGAAAAGCCAGCGCAAGCCTAGAGTCCCTTGGTACAATTTTGTAGTGGGCTTGACTGACATGATTGGAGAACTGGTGAGGTCGCGTAGAATATTCGATGGTAGAATCCTAGGATTGAGAGTTGACGATGTCAGGTTGCCAAGTGGCGAACTTTCTCGCCGAGAGGTTGTTGAACATCCAGGCGCTGTGGCCATTGTCGCCTTCAAAGACAAAGAGAATATCATCATGATCAAACAGTTGAGACACGCCGTCGACGGATGGCTTCTTGAGATTCCCGCTGGGACTCTTGAAAGAAATGAGACCCCACGACGATGCGCCACAAGAGAGCTCATTGAAGAGACAGGATTCAAAGCAGGCAGGATGAAGAAAATGTTTAGCTGCTACGTTGCTCCGGGGTACAGTAATGAATTGATACATGAATTCTTGGCTACTGATCTAACGTATGTTGGACAACACACAGAATCCGACGAATTCGTGAGAACCGTCACCATGACCATCAGAGAAGCCGCCGAAAGGATAGTGACAGGACGTATAAAAGACGCGAAAACAATCTGCGGCATACTCTACATTACGAGAATATCTAAAGAGACAACACGATGGCTAACGTCCAAGTGACACCCCCCAAAACCCCAAATATCATCGGACCATCATATCTAACATGCTTGAGATTGAGCTTGTGCTAGATTCGGTGGCTAGAGAGCTTCTTGTCCGTTTCACAATCGAAAAGCTATAATTGAAGGTCAAACAACATTTAGATAGAGGATCGTCATGGCCATCGCCTATGTTCTGATCAACGCAGATGTTGGAAAGGAGAATGATGTTCTCAAAGAGTTGAAGACCCTTCCAAGCGTGAAAGAGTCTTACTTTGTATACGGAGTCTACGACATAGTTGCCAAGGTTGAGACTGGTGACGTGCGAGAACTCAAGGAAGTTGTGGTGACTAAGATACGGAGACTTGAGTCCGTAAGAAGCACGCTTACCATGATAGTGATGGAAGGAAGATAGCACTAAAGAAACTCAGTCATTCTCAAACCACGTCCCCATATTAACTGGAAACATGAATTCCCGGGTAATACTCATATCAACCATAGTCTACCAGTGTTTACAGAGATTAACTATCGTTTTTCGGGTATTAATGACATCATTGATATAGACAAACTCATCAACGCCGTGAACTCGAGTATCGGACCTTGATGGACCGAAACAGACAACAGGGATTCCTGCTCTTGCAAAGTAATGTCCATCGTTGCCTCCCAACTCGCCAGCCAAAGGCAGCGTTTTTCGCGTGGTCAGTCTGACTGCATCAAGAAACCTCTTAACCACAGGATCATTTGGATCAGTGAAATAGCTCGAGTTGCTTTGAATGAACTCTAGACTTGCTCTTACTCTCTGCGTACGCACTAGTCTGGAGAAATATCTTCTGAACTTCCTTTTCGCATCAGCAACATCCTCGTCCGGGTTGACCCTCATGTCGAATCGTGCTTCGCACAGGCCGGGAACTATATTTTCTTTCTCACCTGACTTCAGCATGGTCAAAGAGAATCTTCCGTACACGAAACTGTGAGGAGAACCTGGAGGCGCAGGGATTCTGGAACGGATTTTCTCACGTATCTTTGAATATTCTGCGACTCTCTGGAGCAGAGGAAGGCTTGCATCAATCGCATTGATGGCCAAGTGAGGATAGCCTGCGTGACCTTGCTTGCCTCTTATGAGGACCTTGCCCCAAACAACACCACTCGCTCCTATTGAAACCATTTCAGGGCCTGAATCTAGTATCACCGCTGCATCTCCTTTGATACCTACTTCATTCACAAGGTACCCAAGACCTAGCTTCCCACCTACCTCTTCGTCTGGCGTGACGAGAAGAGAAATGTTCACTCTCCCCTTCATCTGCGATAACTCTTTCATTGCAGAGAATGCGGCAGCTATTGCCCCTTTGTCATCACTAGTCCCCCGTCCGTACGCTCGGTCACCCACAAGTTCCATCTTGAAAGGGCAGCGTTTCCAGCCTGTTCCCGCTGGCACGACATCGTAGTGCGCTTGCCAAAAGGACCGTTTCGTCAGCTCCAACATTAAGATCAATGACAACGTTCGGACGTGTCTTCTTATCGTCAGAAAAGTCTCGCGAATCGTAGATTCGAGTTCTCAGGCCGAGATCTTCCGCTTCTCTCCGCACCAATTCTGAGCACTCGAAATACCCGCTCTTTGTAATTGCATTACTTTCGATTGCAACAAGGCGAGAGAGAAGATCAACCTCATAGGATGCGTTCATTCAACTCCACCAACTTCACTTCCACTCGACTGAAATAGAGGAGACACCACCATTCAAAAATCTTACATCTAGAAGATGACATCTGCAGTCTTAAATGGTTCGTAACATGTCCTTGTTGAATTTGTGAGGAAGCTCTATGGATACGGCAATCATATACAGCCACCGGTACCTCGATCACAACACCGGCCCTTTTCATCCAGAGTCTCCGGCCAGACTTCAGAGCATAGTAGAGAAATTGGAACGTAGTGAGACCATGGGAAACGAATTCGGTGCAATAGTTGGCCCAAGGCCCGCCACAATGAAAGAGATTGAACTTGTCCATAACCCAGACTATGTGCAATATGTGAAAGAAAGCTGCGAGAGAGGTCTGGCACGTCTGGACTCGGATACCCCGATCTGCCCAAAAAGTTATGATGTGGCTTTGTTGGCTGCTGGTGGCTTGCTTCTGGCTTGTGAGAAGATAATTTCAGGCGAGTTCTCAAATGCTTTTGCTTTGGTAAGACCCCCGGGACATCATGCCGGCATAAACGGCAGAGCATTGGGAGCGTCATCTACAGGCTTCTGTTTGTTCAATAACGCTGCAATTGCCGCAAAGAAACTTGTTGAAGAATCCGGAATAGATAGAGTCTTGATTCTAGACTTCGATTGCCATCACGGAAACGGAACACAAGAGATCTTCTACACAAGTTCGAAAGTGATGTATGTTAGTCTCCACCAGGATGGAAGAACTCTATATCCAGGCACGGGATCCACACGTGAGATTGGAGACGGTGAAGGAGCTGGCTACACTGTGAACATTCCATTTCCTCCCGGAAGCAGTGATGACGCACTCGCCAAAGCAATGACGCAACTGGTTGAACCCGTCGCTAGACAGTTTCACCCGAGCTGGATTCTAGTTTCAGTTGGTTTCGATTCGCTCCACGATGATCCAATAAGCGCTATGGGCATGTCGGCACAAGGATACAAAGACATGTTCGAGAGAACTATGAAGCTAGCGGATACACTCTGCAAGGGAAGATGCACTGTTACGCTTGAAGGAGGCTACGGAACAACTATTCCAGACGCCGCGTTGGCCTCAATATCAGCCATGTCTCATGTCTCCTATGACCCGGAAGACAAGCGTCGACGGACCCCCCACGAAATAATGGAGAATGTTGAGCGGGTTCTAGAAGAGGTCACCGAGGTGTTGTCTCCATACTGGAAGCTCAAGCAGAGCTCTTAGGTAGTTGATCTCCTTCATTTCGTCTCTTACGTAATTTCAAACCGACAAGAATAGCAACTATCAGGAGGACAACTACGACCAGAACATATGTCAAAGTGTAATCACTTTGCCATACTACATCAATGGTTCTTGGTCCATCCATCTCAATCGTTCCTGTAGGCTCGGCACCAACATAGTCACCAGTCCAACCTGACAAAGTATGTTTTGCGGCCACATAGTCGTACACGGGCGATGAAACCGAGAAATTGGCGTTGACTCCCATGTCATACCATCCTGAACCCTGCGGGTTTCCGAAGGCAGAATCAACTTTCAAGTAGTACTGTGGTACGTAGACAACCGTGACCAGTCTTCGCCTCGATACTTCAAACGGCCCCGTGAACGATGCGTTCACATATCTCGTCCCCTCATCCTCGTTCACAACACGTTCAAAAGCAAATGTATGGTTGGTTCCTTCATCGAATTGAAGAACACGCTCAGTCAACCCTTGAATTTCACTCTGATTCTTGTCGAGAGTGACGATTGTCTTCAAGTTCTTTGGAAGGCCTTTCACACCTATGACAACAATGTACTTGCCAATCGTGAAGTTCTGCTTGAATAGTACATCCCCATCTATGTAGACTTCAACCCTCCAAAGTCCTATTCTTTCTTGCAAGGGGATCTTCTGAATTTCAAGAGGCTCTCCGTAGATGCTGCGAGGCCCATTTCCCGAGTCATTTTTAGAAGTCTCTTGGTAGAGACGACCAGAAGGATCAAACCATTTCCAAGTGTATGACGCATTTGTCGGTAGAGTGTAACCTATCCATAAACCACGCGTAGACGTTCGAATCATTTCGTGAGAATTCGTCAGTGAGCCCGATCGGCTCAGACGTCGCAAACTTGACATTCTTACATGTACTGTACCCAATCAACATGTACTGAGGGATAGCCCCGACAGACTTCACCGTAATCGATTGAAAACTGACAAAAATCAAAAGCGCAAGAAGCGCAACTGCTATTTTCTTCATGAGAATTCACTATTCTTTTCTTGAGTAGACCTCTCCAATGATTGTTCCGCAGACTAAGCGCCCGAGCCGTTAAACCTTTCGCTCCAAGAGACGATCGCCGGATGCAACAGTTTTCAGCGATCAATGAACTCCAGACTGGAGACTGAAAATGTCGCTATACACTTGAGAACAGCACATTGATGAGAAATGCGTCTCAAGACCAAGAGATTTTGCTTTCGATACCGCTTCATCACTTGGAAATGCTATTGCGTTTATTCCACCCTGCACGGCAAGAACGTCCGTTTCTCTCCTATGCTCTGATGTTGGTCTCGCACACCCTAGCGCGTGAGGAATATTTGGCATAAGCCTGCGTGCTGCCTATCATGACTCTAGCTACATCAAACGGATCCGGGGCAACAACACGTTCCATAGGAGTTCCCCTTATTGGGATGAATGCGATGAAGATTAGTACCGCTTGGATCGTATTCCGCAATCATTTCGAGAGCTCTCATTTCTCCCATCAGTTTTCCGTAGTGCAGACCCACAAGCACATGAGGAACGAACGAAACACCAGAATCGTGAAGGGCCTTCAGTGAACTCTTGTAGTCTTCAACCCTCGCGTTTAGTTTGTAGATTTCCTTTATCGTGTCGTCTGATCCAATAATATCAATTAGAGCAGCATCTATTCTGGCTCTAGCCAGTTGTCGAGCCGTTTCTTCGTTCAAAACGCCGGTGTGAACTACAACTGTAAGATCAGTCTGACGTTTTACCTCGCTTAATGCTTCAACAAAACCTTCTATAGGAACCGATCCATCAGGTCGGCAACCTCCACTTACGAGACACCCCACTCCTCCCTCCCCGTCTATTTTCCGACATAACTCGACCAGTTCCTTCCCTGATGTGACAGGTATCATCGTCTCCAACATCTTTCCATTACAGTGAGCGCATCTCAATGAGCAGCTGTTTCCCGTGACTGATATTGATGGAAACAAATCTCGTTTGCTTGAGTTGTAGTCCGATGCATATGGAAGAAACGTGGGGATGTAAAAGTAGATTTTCCTGCCAAAAATGCTCCATGATGAAGCACTAGCTCTCTCCAGTAAATTCCCAATTTCCTGCGGGGTTGCCTCAAGTATCTCAGATATGTTCTGCAACAACGATTCAGATTCCATTCTTGAAAAGAGGACGAAGCCCCAATTTATCTTTGTGGACCACTAGCATGGTGCCCCGAAATACCTAGATAGAGCAACGTAATGCAACGATTGGATACACACGGATAATAGGAGCTCGATTATGGCACCTCCAAGGTTTGTTCGGGTATCACTTGGATCAGCCATCACACTAGGACTGACCAAAGGTTCCGTACAAGCAGCTCCATCGGCAATCTACCTTCTAACATTCCACGACAGTAAATGCTTTGCCAACTGTCTGTTCTGCGCTCAAGCGAGATCCAGCACAAGCAGATCTGACCTTCTATCAAGAGTCACATGGCCGACTTTCTCAACGAAGGAAGTATTATCGAGTGTTCAAGAACTATGGAATAGAAGGCTTATTCGACGAGTATGTATTCAATCACTCAACTACGCTGATGCGTTCACAGACGTATTGAACCTAGTAGAGTCGTTCCATCTGGTGGCAGGGCTTCCAATATCTCTTTCATCTCAGCCTTTCCGCGGTGAACAACTTCAGAGTCTTGCTGATGCAGGACTTCAGCGCATAGGAATTCCACTTGACACTGCCACAGAAGACCTGTTTTCTAGGATCAAAGGCCATGAAGCCGGCGGCGCATACACTTGGAATGAACATCTTGATGCGCTGAAAATGTCTGTGGAAATATTCGGCAAGGGTTTTGTCAGCACACATTTCATTGTTGGTTTAGGAGAAACTGACACTCACCTCATCTCAATAATCCAGAAAATGGTTGACATAGGTGTCCATCCTGGCCTATTCGCTTTCACGCCCATCCCGGGGACCCATATGGAAGACCTTCACCCACCACCCCTATCACGTTACAGAAAGATCCAGGTCGCTCATTACTTGATCACCAAAGGAATCGTGGCGTATTCGATGATGAAGTTCGACCAGAAAGGCGATCTGATGAAATATGGAATTCCTCCGCAACGCCTGAAAGAGACGATTGCATCCGGCGACCCATTTCTAACATCCGGTTGCCCAGATTGTAATAGGCCATTCTACAATGAGAAGGTGAGAGGACCATTGTACAACTATCCAAGGCGACCAACTCAAGATGAACTTGCTCAGATTGAGGTGGATCTTCTCATCGGAGATACATTTCCATGAAGACGTGGAGAATAGTACCAACTCAAGTTAGTGACGCTTTCACGAATATGGCTGTAGACGAAGCCATCTTGGAATCCAGAATCCGCAAGAAAGTTCCAAATACTGTAAGATTCTACCGGTGGAACCCGTCAGCAGTATCTATCGGCCGATTCCAATCAATAGATAAAGAGGTGAATCTAGACACTTGCAGGAGAATGGGAGTGGATGTAGTAAGACGAGCCAGTGGTGGCGGCGCGGTATACCACGACTATGCTCGAGAGTTGACATACAGCGTTGTTGTTGACTGTGACGAACCACACATTACATCTGACTTGCTCACATCGTACAAAGCTGTTTGTGATGGAATCCTCAGAGGGTTAGCTCTTCTAGGCGTTCATGTCGAGTTGGATGCTTCAGACCCGAGTCAAAGATGCCCAAACATAATGATAAAAGGAAAGAAGGTTTCGGGAAATGCACAGGCCAGAAGACGCGGAGTACTACTACAACACGGAACAATTCTTCTCGACCTAGACATAGAGACTATGCTAACAGTACTGAGGAATCCAAAGCTGATCATCAACGATACCGTTGTAGAATTTGTAAGGCACAGAATCACTACCTTGAGTAGAGAACTGAACAGAGACATAGGCTTCGATGAAGTTGCGGACTCATTAAGAAGGGGATTCTCAGAAGCTTTTGATATAGACCTTATCAAAGAGAAGTTGACAGGCGAGGAGGTCGTGCTGGCAGAAGAGTTCAGAGTGAAACGATACACTTCTCACGATTGGAATTATGCTCCACAACGATTTGTGGAATCTGGGGGAAGCGGTTTCAAACCTGGTGAGAAAGATGATACTAGAACAGATACCGATAGGTGAACTCGAGAATTTTACCTATCTAGTTGGAGATGAAAAGAGCAAATTGGCTGCTCTAGTGGATCCCGCTGGAGACGTTGGCAAGGCTCTGGAATCAATCAATGCAAAAGGATTGACACTAAAATACATAATCAACACTCATGCACATCACGATCATGTTTCTGGCAACCGTTTCATCGTTTCCAAAACCGGTGCGAAGATTGTGATGCATTCCAAAGCGAAATTGGACAAGGATATTTCAGTTCAAGACGGTGACATAATCAACGTGGGAGAGGTTCAGATGAAGGTAGTTCACACTCCTGGACACGCCCCTGAAAGCATCTGCCTCCTTGTCGACGATGCTCTACTAACGGGAGATACTCTTTTCGTTGGAGAGTGTGGCAGAACAGATTTGCCTGGGGGCAGCTCATCAGATATGTATGATAGCCTATTCAACAAGATATCTAGACTTGATCGAAACCTGAAAATCTACCCCGGTCACAACTATGGCAAGACACCTTTCTCAACTCTAGGTCACGAGATCGATACGAACTACACAATGAAGCCAAGGTCAAGAGAAGAGTTCATACGATTCATGTCAGAGCCTTGACCAATCGACCTACCAAGCATCACGCCATGTCGCATTGCATTGAAGACAGCGATACACAGCACCAGATCTTTCCTGAGCTATGCCTGCATGGTCTCCAACAGTCTGCACGTTTATTCTTGTTGCCTTGTTATGGCCGCATTTTGGACAAACACGATCCACGAATTCAGGAGTTCTCTGTATCACGTGCACATTCTTCTCAGATGGTACTCTTGGGCTGACGACAGTTCTAGACTGTACAGCGGATTTGTACCCACACTTGTAACATTTGGCCACCACTGCGTCTCCTTCTTTTGTCATGAAAAGTGCTAGACGACAGTTTGGACAGAATTGTACCATGGATCCTCACCGGCCACATCCAGATCCTAATTTCCTAATTTCAAGAAAGACTCAATCATGGATTGTTGGCGGAAGCCATAATTCTCATGTTTGAATCATGTACGTGCCTAGAAGATGAACAGCAGAGTATCCTACTTGAATTCAAGTGACTTTGCGGCTATTAAAGTCATTGTACCGACTATTCCGGGAATTGGGCGGAGGCCGTTGAAGATAAAGTCCTCGAGCTCGTGGGGTTTTGTCAGCTGAACCTTCACAATGATATCGTAATCACCGTAGAGCGTCGCCACTTCTCGAATGGGATACTTGTTCTGAAGGTCGCGAATCTTGGTGAATACTTCAATATCTTCACCGGACTCGACTTTGATCAAGACATATGCCTTATACTCTTCTTCCTGATGCAAAGAGATCGCCCGCCTCTCTCCTAATAAATTGAGTCCGAACAAGTATAAAAAAGGGCCACACTGATGACGACCGCTCCTGAACTACGACAAGTACAAGGCTGATGGGAAGAAATCTTTAGTAGATTGCGGATGCACCAGCCAATACGCAATGTAGGTAGTTGAATCCTAAAGACATGAAAACACCTTGGAAACGTCTTGTTTGGGCGACAATCATTCTTGTGGTACTCTCAAAGTCAATTCCTTACGCTTCTCCGAACGCTTCCGGAGATATTCACATAGTAGTCCAACCGGATCTTTCAAACAACGTCTCGATAATGAGGAACAACGATGATGCTAGCATCGAACAACCCACTGTGGTAAGCTCTGGATATAGAACTGATCAGAAATATCCGACTGACGAACGTGGCCTCTTGAAGTTTGACTTGTCTAGCTTGCCTAAAGGGTATCAAGTCAAGATGGCAGTCCTATCTCTCTATGTCATCGGCGTCTACAATTGGGACGGATCATCCTGGAAACCAGTCGCTGAACTCGCAAGGAGCATTGAACTACACGCCATAACGACAAACTGGATGGGGTGGAGCTTCACGTACTGGACATACGCCACGTTCCCTAAGCAAGAGTGGAGAACCCCAGGTGGCGACTTTGCACCAACAACGGGGTATGTGAAAGAAGAAAGACCAGAAACGTGGAGCAATTGGACCGTTACAGAAGACGTAAGGGGTTGGTATGACGGCACAAAACAGAACTATGGTTGGCTACTAAAGGATGCTGAAGAAGGTGCCCGTGTAGGCTGCAGGGTCGAGTACATGGACTGGTTCTACGTCTACGACATCAGCTATGCTCCCAGATTGGATGTTACGTTGGAATCAAAACCAGCATTTTCCCTTTGTGCAGAACTGATCGTCGCAGCGGTCCTTGTGGTGATTGTTGCGGTTATCACGTTTCACCGGAAACGGCTACGAAGTCAACAATTGACTACCAGAAAGAACATTAGTACCGGAAGTGGAAAGTCTTATTTTTCAGGCAATAGATAACTTGGACCAAGGTGTAAGTAATTGTACGTGTACTACCCGTATGGACCTGAGTGCTACTATCCTACCTACTATCCTGCCTATCCAGGCAAAATGTACGCTTGCCCAAAATGTGCGACAGTTCTTGTGTTGCTACCCGGAAATCGATGGTACTGCCCGTACCATGGCGTCATATCGAAGTGGAAGTATCGTTTCCAATAGGCACTTTTTGAAAACATCGGGAAGGACTAGGGCCACCTAGTCCTCGAGTGTCGAAAGGTCCCCTGTTGGAAGCCCAAGGTCCCAGGCTTTGAGAACTCGGCGCATGATCTTTCCGCTTCGAGTTACTGGGAGTTTGTCTTTGAAATCTATTTCCCTGGGGTAAGCGTGTGCGGCAAGGTGTTTCTTTACGTGTTCCATTAGTTCTTTCTTTAGTTCCTCGGATGGCGAATAACCTTCTCTAAGTTGCACGAACGCCTTGATGATCTCTCCCCTCATCGGATCTGGTTTTCCGATCACGCCCGCCGTTGCAACGGCAGGATGCTCGACGAGGCAACTTTCAACCTCAAATGGTCCAACGCGTTCCCCCGCAGTCTTTATGACATCATCTACTCGTCCTTGGAACCAGAAGTAACCGTCTTTGTCAAGGTATGCTGAATCGCCTGTCATGAACCAGCCGGGAATCTTGAAGTATTCTTTGTACTTGCCTTCCATGTATTCTTTCCACTGGCCTCTCCAGATACTCCTCATCATTGACGGCCAAGGAGGCCTTATCACAAGGTTCCCAATTATTCCGGGAGCCGATGGATTCCCTTTGTCGTCGACAATGGAAGCAGTTATTCCCGGGAAGGGTTTTCCCATTGATCCAGGTCTAATCGGCAGGCATGGATAGTTGCAAATAAGCATCTGACCAGTCTCAGTCATCCACCAATTATCGTGAATTGGAAGGCCATATGCTTCTGGCTTGATGCCCCATCTAATCACTTCAGGGTTTAGGGGTTCACCCACACTGCAGATGTGACGGAGGCTGCTCAAGTCATGTTTCTTTATCACATCATTGCCAGCTGCCATGAGCATTCTTAGAGCCGTCGGTGCGGTGTACCAGACTGTAACCTTGTGCTTTTCAATAACTGAGTACCATTTGTCTGCGTCAAATCTTCCATCGTAGACTACTTGCGATGCACCGTTCAACCAAGGGCCGAAAATTCCATAGGATGTGCCGGTAACCCACCCCGGATCTGCAGTGCACCAGTAGATGTCATCTTCCCTTAGGTCGAGTACCCATTTGGTTGTGAGGTATTGGCCGATCATTGCGTTGTGAACATGAAGAATTCCTTTGGGTTTTCCGGTTGTTCCAGAAGTGTAATGAAGTAAATGAGGCGTCTCTCTATCTACCCATTCGATGTCCAATTTCTCAGAAGCTTTCGCCATTTCTTCTTCGTAGCTTACTTCTCCTTCTTTCAGAGTGCCTGGCGCTGCCCCGGCAACGACCACATATTCCAGATCAGTAAGGCTCTTTCTCGCCTCATCCACAGTGGGTTTCAGGTGTGGTTGGGTGATGATGGCTTTGGCCCCACTGTCCCAAAGTCTATCTTTTATTGCTTCTGATCGAAAGCCTCCGAAAAGTGGGCCATATATGCACCCTAACTTCATGCACCCCATGATAGAGACGTATAATGAAGGAACACGGGACATGAATTCAAATACTCTGTCCCCTTTCTTGACTCCAAGCTTTCTCAACACATTCGCAAACTTGTTTGAGAGCAGCATCAAATCCTGGAATGTGTATTTTTCGTTTTGCCCTTCAGCCCCTTCCCAGTAAAGAGCGATCTTAGTTTTGCGTCCTGTAGTCGCGTGCCTGTCGATAGCTTCGTGGGCAATGTTGACTTTTCCAGTCTTGTGCCAGTCAAATTCATTTTCAACATTGTCCCAGCTGAAGTTTGCGCACGTCTTCTCGTAATTCTCTAGATTACCCTTGTAGGACTTTACAATTTCTTCTACAGTATTCTTTATCATATCCAGTTCGACCCTGATGATGGCGCTATAGGCCTTGTATTTGGGATTTAATCTTTTCGCGCTTGCAGGCCTATCGATATAAGCCCTAGCAGAATCAGAGATCGTCAAGTCATCAAGAGACGAAAGGACCATAAGAAGGGGCTTCCTATCGCTCCCTCGTTCGACAAGAGAGACTTGTAGATTGCTTCTCTCGACTCATGTTGAGAAACTAACAATCAGGGTTTGGGTTGGTCTTTCAAATGTTCTCTGAAGCCATCCCTAAAGAGCGGTCGGTACGATGGCCCGTAAGTAATCAACCCGTCTTTTCCTTCGTAGTCTAGTCTTCTAACCACAAGCTCGATCTTCAAGCCTGGTCTGAGATCACCTATATCACAATCCACAAGTATTACCTTCCCTTCCTTCAATATGTCATAGTTCGGCTTCAGTCTTCTCTTGAATGGTAGCCTTTCAAATGATTTTAGCCTCGCGCTGACTGGAAACTCCTTGGTAATGCTAGGACCCTCACAATCTGACTCGAGGCAACGTGGCCGTGTTGGATAGTAAATTCTCTGGCATCCATCGCAAATGAGAGCTTCCACCCTTTCAGATCCTACAGGCTCTACTTCGCCAACAATCCTAGGAAAAACCAGCCGTCTTTTCACCTTCTTGAGACGTTCTCTGACGTGATCCTGATAGTTTTCTAAACGAATCTCGACCTTTCTGTCAACATAGTCCTGAACGGTTGGAACTCCGCTCATCTTCCTTCGCGGATTGTCCTTGACGTTAACCCATGTCGCTATGGCGTATGCGCCGGATCCATATGATACAGCCAAGATATTGTCCCCTGGTTTTGATCGGTCAAGTATTGATGCCAACGAGATTGGGGTCGAAGCGGCGTACGTGTTTCCAGTATCGAGGACTCTTAGCCAAGGTTTGATCTTCTGGTCAATATCTTCCTGCGTGAGCTTGATTCGGTCAATTAGATCCATGTCGTCTGTCCAGTCAGGGCTTGGATTTAGAAGCGCTTTGCATGTCTTGAGCGGCATGTATCCAGATGGCTGGTGGAAAGTTATGTTATCAAAATCAGACATCTTGAGGTTGGGATGACGATTCAGGAGTACTTGGATCGCTCCGATGATGTGTTGCATATACGCTTCCACTGTGGTCCTGCCTAGATGCTTGGGCACCATCGCTTCCTCTCTCCGCCAGAAATCCATTGTTAGAGACGAGTATGGGGCCATATCCTCGATTGAAGCGATCAAATTGTCCTTTCCAATAACGTAGGCTGCGGCGCCTGCCCCCGCAGCGTATTCAAGAGGATCACCTTCGGGAGCCTGTGCAATATCCGAACCTATTGCAAGGCCATACTCAACTTCACCACTACTCACTTGGGCTCTGACAAAATCCACGCTCTGCATCCCAGCATTGCACGCACCTTCTATGTCCGATACGAAAGCCTTAGTCCCAACTCCAATGAAGGATGCAACATGTCTGGATGTCGAGCCCACAGCGTAGGGTTTCGACTCCGAGCCAGAAACTACGGTTCCTATCTTCTTGGGATCAATTCCTGCTATGTCTACTGCGTTCTCTGCTGCTTCCGTAGCCATGGTAATAGTGTCTTCTGTGAAGTCTGCGATAGCCTTGCTTCTCAACAACAAGCCGTTTCTCACTTTGTCGAGAAACTCGTTTAGGTCTTTGCGCTTACCTTCGCGCGCTCTCACAATGTACTCGGTTTGTATCCTTTCACATGGTATGTAAACGCCGTATCCAACTATGCCAACATTATTGCTCGACATGAAACATGCTTCCTAATCGGCACAGAGCAAGTAGAGCCATAGACCACTGTTGACGCTATATAAAGATGGTTTGAACAGTGAAATTCACATTCTCCAGCGTCTGCTACCGCATCTTAAGATCCCGGATAAGAAGAGGATCTCACTCAATGATCTACTGCTTGTTTCCACATTTGTCACAGAACGTTGAGCCGGTTGCTAGATCCGCTCCACAGCGGTAACAGAAATTGGCGTGGGTCAGCACGGGTTCTGAAGAGGTTTCTAGTGTGTTCTTTCTGAGGTCGTGATTCTTCACGTAGTCATGTATGCCCTTAGTGAGTTCCGCGTAGCTCACGAGAGTTCCCTGCTCCTTTCCAACCACTTTAGAAAGGTCTTCATCTACGAGAATGATCTTCCTTTGTAAAGCGCTCAAATTAGTTCACTGCTATGTCTTGTTGTCTCAGCACATATTTAGAATTTTGCAGGTCTCGACTATTGTCGGCCACCACACCTAGGACAGAACATTGCCTGAACTGGGATTGGCGTTCCGCAGCTCATACAATACTTGACCGATGATGTAGATGTAGGTGGGGGCGGAGGATATTGTGACGGAACATATGCTGGCGGCTGTGGAGGAGGCGGATAATTGACTGGAGGAGGTGGATAACGAAGATAGTTCCTCCTTATTCTCACAACAACAGTCTTCGCAACCCTGTCACCCAGCCGCTGTTTCCTCTCGGATCTAGCGATCAAAATGAACGCTATCAGATATAGAAAAGGCAACGCATCTATGAATCTTAGAAGATTTCGTACAGCAGCTCGCCCTGGGCCACAGGGGTTTCCATCTTCACTCAAGACTTTCACCTTGAAGATCATCTTCCCTACAGTGGTACCAAGGAAACCTTCCATAAGAGTGAAATAAAGAAAGAACATCACAAGCATCGCCAGCAAAATAGGACTGAATCCCAACCCTGTAGAAGCTGTCACATCATATCCCGCTAAACTCAGCACGAAGCTAGCAATCAGGGATACGATGAACACGTCAACAAGCTGCGCTACAAATCTGATTCCGATACCGACGTATTCAAACGTACTTTGGACCAAAAGCTTTCACCTTTGAATGTTGTCTCCAGTACTACGCCCATGTCACTTCGGACTTTCTTACAAGCCCGTATATCGTAACGACCGCTCCAACAACCACAAGCGGATAGCCATAACTGTTCAGAGTTCGATCTTCAATGGTCTTGTGTTGAATCGTCGTGTACTGGTAGGACGCGGAGAAGATTATTTCTTTCTTGAACAATGTTGAATGGGTATTATCAAAAACGAAGTAATACGTGTCTTCACGAGGTGTCACAAAAGACAATTCGATCTGGCTTACTGTCAATTTTTGAACAATTAAGTCCACACTTCTCTCGCCGGCTTGCCACTTCAGAAAGTTAGCCTTGTCCATGACGTAGAAGTCCAGATCACCCGAATTGTTCGTAGAAGGTATCATTACCGATCCCGAGCAGAGCACAGTCAAATTCGTTGTCAATTCAGATGTCCTGTACGTTGAGTCACCAACCGTGAACGTTGATCTGTCAAATAGAACTTTCGTCTGGGTTTCAGGAACATCAATCGTCCGCGTCTGGGTTCCGAAAAATAGCAGAAGCAATGCCAACACCAGTATCACGATTCCAACAAGGAGGGGTCCACCGCGCATGTGAGATTACTCCCACTTTAGGTTACATTGACCGTCGAATATATGTCAGCCTGTATCGGGAGCATTCGGAGCGGAAAAACTTTTCGATCAGGATCGCCACATCTCAATTCTGTTATGTCATAATCTAGTAGTTGAGGCAAGGGTTATAAATTCACTACCGCCACAATAGCTGTGGGGATTCTTTTGAGCAAGACCAAGAAGACCTATCTTCCGACTCAGAAGTTCATTGGAAAACAGGTGATCGACGTAAAGGGCTCGCTGATCGGAGGCGTCAAGGACCTGGCCGTTAGCGTAGGAGAGATCGACCTTGCACTTGTTGTGGCAACCAAGGCCGGAACGGAAATTCAAGTTCCTTGGTCAGATATACAATCTATAGAGGACGTAGTCCTTCTGAACAAGACTGTTGAACTTCCCAATCTTCCAGAAACTCCAACGGCTGTATCGACTCCTCCTCCAACGGCAACTGTCACCACCGTAGAATGCAAGAGCTGTAAGGCAATGATTCCAAGCCACGCAAAGTTCTGCCCCAAGTGTGGAGGCAGAACTCGGTAGCCAGAAAGCAAAGTGCACAAGAGATAGACTATTGACGCTCCATGTCGTGAGCCTCTGAAACTCATGAATGCATTTTATCTTATGCTTTACTATGCTGCTCTCCAACTCTTCCTTTAGAAGATGAAATATGTCTTTATGAATTTGGACAAAGTCAGATCCAGATTTGTCTCTTGGTCTTTCAAGCTGTATGTCAAGAACGTCCTTGATTCTCCCGGGCCTTGCACTCAGTACTACGATTCTATCGGCCAGTTCGATTGCTTCAGGAAGATTATGTGTCACCAGCAAGAATGTCTTGTTAGTCTCAAGATGTATTTCTGCAACCTCTTCTCTCAGTGTCTCTGCAGTGAATTCGTCAATTGCGCTGAACGCTTCATCCATGAGGATGATTTCGGGATCAACTGCAAGAGCTCTTGCGATTCCAACCCTTTGTTTCATTCCCCCCGAAAGTTGTTTTGGGTACATGTCTTCGCATCCGCCGAGTCCGACCATCTCCAGACATTCTGAAGCTATGCTTCTCCGCTCATTTGGAGGACAATGCTGCATTTCAAGGCCGTACTCGACATTTCCCAGTATAGTACGCCAAGGGAATAGGGCAAAGGACTGAAACACCATGCTGATCTTCTCGTGTGGGTTCGATAGCAGTTTACCTTGAAACTTGACCTGCCCCGATGTCGGTCTTTCAAGTCCTGCTATGATCTTAAGAAGGGTTGACTTTCCACACCCGCTCGGACCAACAATGCATATGAATTCTCCTCTATCAACGCCAAAGGTTATGCCTTGAAGCGCCGGGGTTGCTTTTTCAGAATACGCCTTTGAAACACTCAGAACCTCCATTTGACTGGTCATTCTCTCCACCTTGCTATCCTGCTCTCCAATGTTCTGAAGAGGAGTCTGTCTACAGACAGTGCGATCAAACCTACAGAAAGTATTCCTGCAAAAGCGTACTCAACCGTACCCGATGATACAGATGATTCGATAAATGTTCCTATGCCAGTTACGCTCGCGATGATTTCAATCGCTAGAAGAACCTCCCATACAAAGTCAAAGGAAAGCCTGAGGCCAGTTACCATGTTTGGAAAAACTGAAGGCAAGATTACCTTCCAAGTTGTTGCGAACTTGCCGGACCTGAAAACAGTGGCCACATGAAAGTAGTCTTTTGGAATTCCTTTTGCTCCCTCCCTTACTGTGAAGTAGATCGGAAAGAATGCGCATATTGCAGCCATCATGACTGGACTGGCGTTTCCTGGGCCAAACCACATCACTACCAGGGGTAGGAGAGCGAGGTCCGGCAATGCGCCTATCAACATGATGATCGGCGTTAGTGTCAGATCGATTCTATTTCGAAGTCCAGCAACTAACGAAAGGGGTAGCGCCAGAAACGTTGCTGAGAGTATTCCTATTGAGAGGTTGAGAAAGCTCCTTAGAACCCTTAGAGTGAAGTCTGGCATCATGAAACACCTGCACATCGTTATGACCACAGTAGTGAAAGCGGGAACTCTGCTCGCTGAAATGACCCCCGCTCTTGCCACAAATTCCCATAGAAGTATGAACAAGGCTAGAGGAACTACCCATAGGACTGATCCAATCCTAGTAATCGCCTTGTGCGTTTCAAGGTTCTTGGCCTGCAATACTCGATCCCATTTCATTACTAGCGCCACGACCTTGGTATAATCAAGTTTGAAAATTTCTCAATAGGTCCGAAGAGATTCACGGTCGATAATTCTCATGTTTGTGTTGCTTTCTCGACAAGCTGTCGTCTAACTTGAATTGGTAAGAAGTTAGCCTTCGCGCATCAGATTCTTTACAACTATGTGTCTATGAACCTTGTCACGCTCGAGAAACCACGGAGTATTCAGATAGATCTGAAGCCTCGCGATCAGCGTGCATGCCTAAGGAACAATCGCATATGCCAGCTACTTACGAAGCAGAGGGAGCAAGTACATCATCACAATAAACAGTGGAAATATGGCCGTCATACCAATGAGAGTATAAGTTCTTCTCCGACTCGCCTTCTTACTCTGAGTCTCACACTCTGAGCTACAGAAAGTCTTGTTCACGTTGACAGGCAGGCCGCAGACCACACAATGCTTGTGTTTTACCATTACGATCTTGGCGTCTTTTTGTGAGTGCGACATAGAGTCCAAGCTCTAATCTTCTGCCTAGATATGCTATATATAAGCATACATTCAAGCCTCTGGTTACTCAAGTAGAAGATGTCGAAACTAGGAAGAATATAGCTTCGGGGATTGAACTAGATGTGGAGGCCTACTGACAGTGAATGCCATAAGTGAAGGCGATTACGTGCTTCTATACTTCGATGAGCGCCGAAAATGGCTTGTGAAAGTCACATGCGACAGAGAATTTCACACGCATAAGGGTGTTGTCAAGCTCCCTGAAATCATAGGCAAGACATATGGAACACATGTCAAGAGTAGTCTGAACTACAGCTTCTGGGCGCTCAAACCGACAACTTACGATTTTATTATGGCCGTAGAAAGGCCTACGCAGATTATTTACCCAAAAGATGTGGGTATCATACTTCTCAAGCTTGGCCTTAGACCTGGAAGTGTCGTGCTAGAGGCAGGAACAGGAAGCGGAGCATTGACTCTAGCCATGGCAAACACTGTTGGGCCCGAGGGCCACGTATACTCATATGAACTCAGGCCAGAGTTCGGAAAGATTGCCTCTCGAAACCTAAAGAAGGCTGGAGTACTTGAGTATGTAACTCTGAAGACCGCTGATGCCAAGCAAGGCTTCGAGGAAAGAAACGTGGATGCGGTCGTAATAGATTTGGCCGACCCATGGAAGATTGTTTCTAAAGCCTACAGGTGTCTCAAAGGAGGTGCTCCTTTTGCATCATTCAGCCCCACTTTTAACCAGATTGAAAAAACCGTTGGGGCTCTTAGACGTGTAGGTTTCCTTGACGTGGAGACTGTTGAGTGCTTGCTCCGGGAGATACGAGTTGAAAAAGGAAAGACAAGACCTGTAACATTCATGGTGGGTCATACTGGGTATATCACATTCGCAAAGAAAGGGTCCAAGGAAAAGTCTTAAGAACTACATTGAAACCCCATTGAAGTTCCACTGGTGAATATACGATGCAGGTGAAGCGCGCTCATCCAATCATTGGCTTAGTGGGCGCGTTGATCGCATGCCTAATCGCGATAGGCTCAGCGTACATTGGATGGCTACTTATGGATGAGACTCATCTAGGCTGGGCTTGGTCCAGGGGAATCGCTTTCGGCAGCTTTGATTGTTGGCGTCATCTTGCTCGTTCTCTTGTTGGGAGATTTGGAAACTCCAAAAGAGAAAGAGATAGCAAAGAGTTGACAGTGTCAGCCTGAGTTTTCGACTCGGCTCCAGATTGGCTCTAGAAGAGCTCTCTTTCCTTTATTTTCTGCATCAGCTTCGCTGGTACCTTGACTGGGTTAGCTACCTCTAATGGCTCAAGTTCTACGTTTTTCGTCGTGACTGTGAATCCACAGGCACCGTCTGGAAGAAGTCTCGATCTAATGCATTGTGAATACTTACATTTCGATATTTCACATTCGTCATCAGCGAAATTGCACCATGCAACGTCCCCCTTGAAGCGGATCGAACGTTGACTGCATCTGAAGAATTCACATTTGGCAAAACACGATTTAGGTTGGTCTGACATGAATTGCGCTCTCCCAAAAACTTCGATATCCGAATCAGCATCAAATGCTAGGCTAACGATTCGTGCTAATGCTCAACCTCCACTGTCTTTTATCTCTTTCCATTAATGAATACGAATCCTATTTGCTAGTCACAGCAAGTAATTCAGGATGTCTTTGATGTTACTGCTCCTGACTACGACGTCAGCGAGCCTTTCAGCTTCTTTGTCTTTTGGATTGAAGGCCACCTTGAGTCCTGCATCTTGAGGAATATCGTAGATATAGTCGCCTATAACGGCACATTCATTCATACTAATGTTGAAGTTCTTTGCGATCCCTTTGATTATGTGCACTTTGTTTGCGAGGGACACGAGGATTGTTACGTCGCCAGTTAGTCGACCATTCTTTAATACCAGCTCATTTGCGACTGCAAAGTCCGCGCCCAATTCTCTAGCAATCCGGCTCACCATCAACGAGAGTCCAGCGCTTGCCACGGCAATTTTGATCCCCCGTTTCCTAAGAATACTGAAAGTTTCACTTGCACCATCGACATACGAAATACGATCAATAATGTCTGATAATTCACTCAGCTCCCTACCACGCCACATCATAGCATCTTGTCTTGCCCATTCGTCATACGTGATCTCGCCTCGATGATACCGCAGGGCCGTAGATCTTCCTTGATCCCACGTTCCAAACTGTTCATGAATATGCTGCCAGATACTAGTAACACTAGTCAAAGTTCCGTCAGCATCAAACACGACAAGTTCCAACGGTCGAATCGTCTAGCTCCCCCTGAGCACGCTTGAGATCTCGTGGATTATCTGCGGGGGTGTATAGAAAGAGAATACTTTTACATAGCTCAGTCCCGCGGCTTTGTTCAAAGTACTACGATCGCCCAACTCTGCATATCCCCGAATGAAGGATCTTGTGAGGTCTCTTAGAGCTCCTGTGTTTATGGTCGCGTGGTGTCCTATGAAATACAGAAACTCAGCAACGTCCCATGCCCTGTCCCCTTTCTTTTTGGCTTGTTCCAAATCCAACACGTAAGCTTCATTTTCGTCCGACCAGACCAGGTTCTCAGGTTTTGAATCACCTAACGTAATGTCCAGACCATGGATTCTTGCGAAGGTGCTACCTACGCAAGCGGCAATTTTCTTTTGCTCTGGGTCTAGGCTTTCGCCTCCGAGATAGCTCCTGAAGACGTCAAGAACGTTTTGTCCTTCCACGTATCGCTTAATCAACAACCTCTCAGGAACACTAACGTAGACTATGGGTGGAACTAGAATTCCACTGTCAGCGAGTAGTGTACTCATTCCATACTCATTCGAAAGACGCGTTCGTCCAGAAACCGAGAACGTCTTCGTACCTAACGCTACAAGGTTCAGTGTGAACCACTCGAAGCTCTTCCAGTCTGAGAACCTCTTCGCAACCAACCGTTCATCGTTTGCACTTACCAAATAGACTTCGTTCAAAGCGCCTCCAAGTGAAGTGACCGTTATCTTCGCTGATGGTCTTAGCTTACTCACGGCGTCGGTTATTGATCCAGCTTCGTCCAGTTTCATGTAGCCGGACGATGTCTTCAGAAACAGGTATTTGCTGGGATCTTCGAATTCAGATGAGCCTAGGGCAACACTAATCTCTCTCTTTATCTTTGAGCCAAGTTCTTTGGCGATCATGTCAAGACTCACTCTACCTGCTCGACCATGTGCAATGTACGAATTGAGAGCCCGCTGACTTGTTCGTACAATGTTCACGACACGCTCAGAAGTTTTCTTCGATAGAACTTGATCTACGTAGTCCTGACGAAGCGTTATGTTACCATCCTCAACTTTGATGATGCCTCTGTTTGATAATCGAATTAAAGCCTCGGAATAGCCCTTCAACATCCGTGGCGTATTGATCTCGGCAAGGTCTGGTCGCATGAGGCACAGGTAGCTGTACTTCAGGGGAGGATAGACCTTGAAACGCCTCTTCATTCGTGACAGAACTATGTACTCGGGTTTTATGACCAGGCCTCTCGCAAGTTCTCCGTACCCTAGAACGAGTTCGGTTATTTCATCTTCTGCGACTTTCTCCTTTAGAAGTATCTCCATATCATTCAGGTAACTCTCTCCAATCAAGGGTAGGTAAGGAGATAGAAGCCTTCCTGCGACGAATCCTCCTAGCGCGCCCTTGGCAACATCCAATTCGAATAGTTCGCGGTCTACCTTTAGAAACGCTGCATACACCTTTCCGAAGTGCTCGTATCGGTATCTGACCCCGTCACCATAATCTTCTAGGATTGTCAAGACGTCGTAATCGCTGTCTTCGCGGGAGTAACCACATTGGCGTGAACCATAGAGACATGCAGCAAGAACCCGGTTAGGCGCGCTGACTTTTCCACACAGATCCAGTATCTCTTGAGATCGTGTATCGGACAAGTTTCCGTATGCTCCGTGGATTGTTGGTTTGGTTCGGAAACAAACACGTCTTGAACCGTTCTATGAGTAGTCAATCTCATAGATGAATACGTCTGGAATATGATATTCTGGGCTGTGTTCCCAATGTCCCGTTCTAAGTGAATCCTCATAGACCGGCGTGAATGTCGCTCCTCCTATGGTCTGTTGTGTTGCTTGAGACAGAAATGGAAAAATCTGGTGTCCTAGCGTACTATTAGTCTTCTCCCACACAAGATACTTAACATCATTACTTTTCAACCATGAAATCAGCTGAGTCTCATTATTATTTTCTAGAAACCATCGCACTCTTTCATACGTAGTGAACTGACTAGGCCTCACCTTTGATACATACATAGTTATTGGAGAGTCTGAAAGGATTCTCCCTTCTGCATACAGCTGACCCAGAGCCACACCCGCCCTGTACTCAGGCATTACGATATACGCCTTTCTGGGGAATATCCAAATCTGCGAAAAATAAGGTATCATAATAATCAATAGAAGCATGAAGACTATGAGTATACGTCTCAATTTGCTCCCACTGAACTTTGGAAATGCAGACGGCGCCACCGCGGCTACTAGAGGTAAGACCAGGATCACACGAGCCTGATCGCCGAAGTCCAATCCCACATAATGCGCGAGACTGTATACAACGACTGCCGCTAGCATAGTAACCATTATCGTTCGGACTTTCCCACCTTTCAAGAGTCCAAAAACGAAACCCACGAAGAATATGAAGAACGTCATTACCAGAAGGTTGTTTGTGTAGAAGAGAAGGATAGACGGGTTGACCAAGTGAATCTCCCAACCTAGAGGGTACATCGCATACAATGTTGAAGTTATCCAAGTCGTGGGATTGCCGGTTGCAATGTAGCTCCAAGCTGACCAGCCTATGACAGCCAATGGCAAAGGAACACCCGCACACAAGGCTCTACTGCTTTTCCAACCGTTCTTCACGATTCCCAAAACAAGCTCAGCAAACACAACAACCCAAGCCTCGTAGGTGCAAAGCGCGGCAAGAAAAGAAAACACTCCGAATCTTCCCGGCTTGTTGCTTACGAAGAAATACGTCGTAAGAACTACTAAGAAGCTTGAGAGGCTCTCTGCCATTCCAAGTATCGAAAAATCCACATGCCAAGGCTGAAACGCAATCAACATGCCCCCGACCAACGCGAACCATTTCTTTTGATATAATTTCATACAGACCTGATAAACAACAAGACATGTTAGCGATCCAAAAATGAGACTGACAATCCTTGAAACAATTATCGAACTGTTTCCAATAGCGTACATGACTATTGCAATCAGATACTGAAACAGCGGGAGCCAAACGACCGTATTGTTCGGGATCGGCTTGAAGTCAGTGTATGCCCAGCCGTGAGCCATAGTAAGCTCAGCTATCAACCAACGATGATAGCTGTCAGGTAACCTGTCTATCGGCATCTCTCCAAGATGGTATAGCCTAATGGCCAGTGCAACTAGAAGAACGAACGATGCGCATAGAACATTCAACTTCACCCCGGAGGCGACTCCAGTTTTCTGGTTGAACGGTTCAGATTCCACGTTTGACCCGTCCGATCTCAGGAGAATTGGCTGCGTAGGGCGTCCCGGAAGGTAACACGAGAAACGTATAGGTAAGCGACCGTGTAAATGAACAGAATTGGAATTATTCCAAAATTAGCGTCTAGCCCTGATTTTACCATAGCAATTATCCCAAGTATGCCACAGAAAATCTCTAATCCAACAGTCTTATTCACGTTGATCTGGTATTTCTTGTCTCTCCACGAGTCTTCGCGTTTCTCAATCTTGTACTTTGGAGTTCTAGAAAAGACACCTGCTGTCCGAGACAGAAAACCTTGTGCGACAGCTATCGTATTGCTGATGCTTATTCCGAAACCTATCAGCCCCAAGGCACCTAACGTTTTGATCTGACTCTTGACCGGTATTCCCTGAAGCTTCAGAGCATATGCATAGAATACCCACATCGAAAACGAGCAAAAAACGATTGTTGCATTCAGTATTATCCAATGAGGCATCGAGATGAAAGCATTCCACCCTTTTTCTAGTATGGGTTGAATGTATGACATGAACCACAGGTATTCTGGAAGATTCGGTTGCACACCTGGAGTCTGAATAGTGATAACTTCCAAGAACTGTGCCAAGTTCACAAGCCGCACGCCAAGAAAAGCCGCGAAGAGAGCTATCACAAAGGCTGCGAACATCAGCGGATGAACTGAGTAGTAAGACAAGTGCACAAGAGCTTCAGTCTTCTGACCCAGGGAAAGTTTCTTGTCCAAAAGGATTCTTGAGAGCAGTTTTCTAAAGGTTCTGATCGATCCTCTCGCCCAGCGACTTTGCTGTCGTTTGAGAGATGGAATTGTTGGTGGAATCTCAGCCGGACACTCTACATCGCGAAGATAGAGTGCTTTCCAGCCATTAAGTTGCATTCGGTAGCTTGCATCGAGATCTTCAGCCAACGTGTCAGACTGCCATCCTCCTGCATCTTCAAGTGCCTTCCTCCTGAGAACCCCCGCCGAGCCGTTGAAATTTAGCATGTAACCGGCTCGCCATTCTCCCAGTCTGTTCTACAAGATGATGCCCGTCGTAACCTATTGAGACGGCACGAGTAAGCATATTGTAGTTTCGATTAAGGTGAGTCCATCTACACTGAACGAGTCCAAGCTGAGTGTCAGAAAAGTATGGCATAGTCCTATTCAGAAAGTCGGATGGTGGAACAAAGTCAGCATCGAAGATGGCCACGAATGGGTACTTTGTGCATTTGTTGGCGTTCTCGAGAGCCCCTGCCTTGAAACCCTCTCGAAAGTTTCTGTGAACAATATCGGCGTCATATTCCAGGCCTCGAAGCCTCTCAACGGCCTGCGAAGCAATCTGAGTCGTTTCGTCAGTAGAGTCATCTAGCAAAAGAATTTGGACCAGGTTTCTGCCATATTGATCAGCCATCTTTGCACAGGCATCTAGTAGGCGATCCACAACATACTTCTCATTGAAAACTGGCAACTGAACCGTTACCGGAAATTTCTCATCCGTCTTCTTGGCCGGCACGACGTAGTCTTGAGCCTTTCGAATCATGAGATAGAAATTCAGCCCATATGGGAAAAACAGTACTGATAGCAAAACCGACATGTCGAGCAGAATCGGTTGCATGTCGAAGGCCAAGAGCCAATTGTCTCCCGTGATCACATATGGACGGTGCGTATCATTGTTACGAACTCTATTTAAGAGTTATAATTAATATGGATATATCGCGAAAACCATAGATTGTTCGTGAGGCCATTGTTTTTGAACTAGAATCTCCATGGATCGAATCGTAGATTTTTTGATGGATGCCCTAACTACTCTTTTATAAGAGCTGACCAACTATGACCGTTAACAAGGACGTTCGGGCATGCAAGGGAATTTGCGCGCTCTTCTGCTTATTTCATTCTTGGTCGGAACGGCTGTCTACGGCGTCGCAGACCATGCTATGTCGGGCCTAGCTCAATCGTCCATCAACAACGTGACTCTTTACGCACGATTGGACCGGTCGGTTCCAGCACATAACGGCATGATACTTAGTACAGCCGTTACGTGGAACGGACAACAAATCTCAGATGCCTATGGTGAAAACGTCTTTATACTGTACCCAATTCTCGGTCAACCACTGAGAATTTCCGGAACGGTCTTCTTCAGGGTCTGGCTGAAGTCAAATTCACCCACATTTGGAAGGGTTATGTTCTCGTTATCTGAGGTTTCGCTCAGCGGGGATACAAAGGAGATAACAAAAACGGATGGCTACGTAGGCGTGAACCCCACAGCCTCGGATTTCAACTTTGCAGTAGCGAGCATTAACAGGACTATTGAACCAAGTTCATCCTTACAGTTTCGCTTTGTCTATACTTCAACAAACCCTAGCATCAAGGTGAATCTCTTGTGGAACGACCCACGAACGCCAACACAAGTTGTCGTACCCTGCATTGACCATATGTCTGCCGCGCTAGGCATTATCGACAAAGATGGAAAACCCATTACAGCTTACAATGCGAACAAGACAGAAGGGAAAACTGGAGTCTGGACCAGCCTTGACGTAATAGACCCGTTCGGCCTTAATGATTTAGAAACCGTCATGTTGAGCATAACAAATCCCACCGGAGAGATTATCGTCGACAGCCAACCTATGACTCTTGAAAGCCATGGAGCATCATTCTACTCCGGAAGGTATGTCTTCAACACATCATTTCCAGTCGGAATGTATTCAGCAGTTACAAAAGTCCTGGACAGATCAGGCAATGCATATTATGTTTCCAAAGTATTCGCGATCTCATACTTCTATCTTCTTCAACTTGAAATGGTAGATGATGATGATCAGCCCCTATCATGGGCGAACTATACGATTTCAAGTGACTTAACCATCTACGCTGTAGGCCAAGCAAATGCCTCTGGATGGGCAACTCAAGAATTGCCATCTAGTAATATCGTGGGTAAATATGATGTAGATGTACAATGGAAAAATGCACAGCTAACCGTCACTTCTGGGTTGAACCTGACTCAGTCGATGACAATACACCTGAAGGCCAGCATCTTCAAAGTAACAGCAAGGTATCTATTGTACGGTATACCGCTTTCGGGAGCCACAGTGAAGTTGATCAAGAACTCCAGCGTGGTTTCCAACGCAACAACTGGTCTCGATGGTTCAGCAACCTTCTATCAGATCTCTCCTGGAGAATACATCGTTCGAGTTCGCTATTTGTCGTATGAATACGATATGAAGATCCTTGTTGAGAAATCGTCTGAGACTGTTGTAGCTTTGGAGATACCTTACCTTGGTAGGATCCCGTACGTCGCCGTATTAGTGGCAATGTTCGCCATTCTAGGTCTACTCATAAGACGAAGGCGAAGACCCTACTCGGCCACAATAAGCATTCTAGACAATTTGATCGATGGAGGATTGCCACAATCTGCGACTCTCATGATAATAGGACCTTCAGCTTCCGGGAAGACGGTAGTTGCTGAGAACCTAATGTATGCGAGCCTATCCAAGAAGACCCCATGTGTGTTTGTGGCGACTATGCAGTTTCCATCCGAGATTAGGAAAGAACTGAAGACGCTAGGTTTTGATATTAGCGAGCATGAAAGAGAAGGAAGACTTGTCTTTGTAGATTGCTATTCTGCAGCGGCAGGAAAGACATCTGAAGAAAAATACTCCGTTTCTTCAGTATCAGACCTGACACGACTTGGAACTGAACTGTCAACCTGCTTGGAAAACCTGGGCAAAGGAACTGAGGTGTATCTGGATTCACTAGCTCCCTGGGTATCCACGATCAAACCCGAGTTCATTCTCTCATTCATACATGCAACCGGAGCCAAAGTGAAGGCTGAAGAAGGAAGATTCTACTTCACTGTAGGAACGAGCGTAGACAAAGAATTCCTTACGAAGATTGACGAAGCGTCAGACGGTGTTATAGAACTAACAATGGTAGAGACTGAAAAAGAGCCGAAGAGAAGACTTGCGATCCGGAAGATTCGAGGTCGAAAACACTCAAGTCGCTGGCTTGACTTTTCCATCGTTGAAGGTGAGGGACTGATATTTCAGATTCCTAGAATGACCCTAGGAAGGCTAAGGAAACTTCGCTAGAAGACTCTGTCCTTGGGAAAAACCTCTATGCCATCCCTTCCTATCTGATACGGTCTGAGCTGCGTGTCATGGTGTATTCCTCTCATCTTCTCTATCTGTACAGCTTTGATCACGTTTCCCTCATGAACCATAGTGTGTAGCAGGATCACTCCCTGCGAAAGAAACTCTTCTACTGCAAATCCTCTATCTAGAGCACCGGTTCTTAACTCGGATGTGACCACTGATGTACATTCCGTGTTAACCAAGGCATCAAAGAACAATAGAACTGCTCTTCTACGCTTCGGAAGTTCATGATATCTAAGAACCATCGACGTGATTGGATCCACTGCTATCCTCTGAATCGCTTCTTCCTCAACGATCTTTCGAACTGTTCTAATGAGGCTCTGAAGATTAAGTTCAGGCAAGGAGACGCCGAGCTCGTATTCATATGATTCAACTTCTGACATGGGTCTTTTTGGCTTTCTGAGGGGCGTTGCATCAAGAAGCAGAATCTTCCCTTCTCTCTCCAGTTTGTCGATGTCCCAGCCGAACGACGCCATCTCAGTCTTTACGTGGTCCGGCTTCTCGTCAAGCGTTATGTAGAGACCTCTTTCCTCCTTTCGGGCACCATTAACGAGATACTGCATGGCGAAGATAGTCTTCCCGGATCCGGGTCCACCAACTATGAGGATGCACTTGGCTTTCGGAAGTCCCCCGCCTAGTAACTCGTCGAACCCTTTGATTCCTGTCTCCGTCCGGTCCATAACACGTCCCAGCATTGCCTTGAATGATGAATTGATCGCGATTCATATATAATTGTCGAAACGCGTGATCGTAGATCTGTCATTGAAGGTCGATTTCCTTCACAACCAATATGTGTCGATATAGTAGTAGACTAGATAAACGCCAATAAGAATCATTAGCACGCCGCTGATCTTGTCAAGCCAAGGCCTCATGCCAACGATTCGTTTCAAAACAGTTTCTCGAGCAGTTGCAACGAGCAATCCACTTACGACTACAGGTACTGCCATGCCGAGCGCGTAGACTAGAAAAGTGAAGATTACATCAGTAACGCCACCTACAGTCATTGCTAGCAAGATGATTGTTAGGAAAATTGGAGCCGAACAAGCTGCGGTGGCCATTCCAAACGCCAATCCGAAAATGTAAAGCCCAACAAGTCCCGAACGAGTTGCCGTCTTGATTGATGGAACATGAATCAGCAACTTACCTCCAAAAAGAGTTACAGCGCCGAAAACTATGACAATTATCCCGGCAACAACTTCGAGGACTGGGATGTAGTGGAGAGCCATTTGACCTAAGAAGGCGGGGGTAATTCCTATCGCAATGAATACTGTAAGAAACCCTGTGGCGAGCTACCGAGCCTCCGCCAATCACTTTTCGTAGGGGGGTTCTACATCCCACATAGTATGACAGATAGGCTACGAAGAGCGGATACCCACAGGGAGACAAAAGTGTAAGCGCCCCTGCAGAAAGAATAAACAGAAACTCTGTGACATGCAATATAGATGCCTCTATCAGCGTGCCACGACTTTGTTATACCTTCTCATTCCGAAAACCACGGTTGCGATGAGCAATGTCATGATCGCGACTTGCGCAGGCGCAGTCATTTCTGGTATGACATGCCCACTCTTGTTGTCGTCTATGGCCTGAACTGCGTATGGTCCGTAGTAACCTACCGTTGAATTATCAAAGACTGCCGCAACAACTAGGACATTCTCTGCCATGACATTGGATGATATTACCCAAGTTCCAGAGAAGAGTGTGAACGCGTTGGGCCCGATTGCAAGTTGTTTCGAAATTCCAAAGGCTCTGAAGACAAAGTTCCACTCAATGCCTTCCGAATGAAGTTTGTTCTCAGTAATGTAGACTCTCACATATCCTACGAATGGTTTGCCATCCATCTCTTGAACAGAGCCTTCGTATTCCAACGTACCACTGTTGATGACTTTCTTGATCGCAAGTCCGATTCTATGGACAGGTCTAGTTGCTGGCGCTTTCATATCAGTGTAGTATATGGTGCCTTTTCCAGTCCAGTATCCTCCATCAAATACGTGATAGGGTAACGAGTGAGCCTGATATCTGAGAGATTGGGATTCGCCGGAAGGATTACTGAATTCGTCACTAATGTGGTACGATACCACAAAGAATGACCCTGCAAAGTCGTTGTACACTTTCATGACATTTGGTTCGTCTGTTAGGCATGAAGGACACCATGTGGCCCCAAAGTGCTCGTCGAAGAGTGCATGTGTATAACCATTAGAGAACATTGACTCGGACCTGGGCTCGACAAGGCCAAGAAAAGATAGGCTGACCAGTGCTAGAATCAAGATTCTCCTGAAACTGAAGACAGGTGTTTTGGTATGAGAGCGGTCCGATTTCTCGATCACAGTATCAGGTCGACCCCTGGACGCCTAAAGTGCACTACGACACGTCTTTCATTGAGACAGTGTTGAATAGATAAGGATGTCTGGTGCCATTGCGTGATTGTTCTCTTGACTCAAGACCATGCCCCATCAAGAATTGAGCTAGAAGTCCAACGATTATACCTGTTCTTGTGCTGAAGCGTTTTATATTCTCCAAACCGAGTACGAACTTCAAAGTTGGGGGCTGATTACTCAAAATATGGCTTTTAGGCCCTTTAGTCTTCGAAGGAGTCTCTTGATTGTTGTCTTGCTTCTGCTTTCGACATCTTTTCCACTGCCAGCACTAGCTTCTTTGTTCAGAATATCGAATAGCATGAAGTTTGTTTCAAGCACCGAAGCGCCTCAGAAGGTTCCTCCTATTAGCTACGTTTCTGGACCTCAATCCGTCATCGTGATACTGGTCAGTTTCAAAGATGTGGCTAGTACAAAGTCAAGAGACGAAGTCAAAGAATTCGTGTTTACTAGAGTTAACAGTTACTTCAAGAATGTTTCGTATGGTGCCTTATGGCTGACGGGAAATGTTACGTCTCAATGGTATCAACTGCCTCGCTCAAGATCGTATTATGCAGCAGGCATGGCATCTTCGGAAAGAACTACGGACTTGATTGTCGACGCTGTGAGGGCGGCAGACCGAGAAGTCAACTACATGAACTATAACTATATCATGATCGTGTACGCTGGCGATGACCAGGACAGATCAATGAACCCCAACGATATCACGTCTGGAGGAGTGTACGGGAACGGGTATCCCATATCAACTAATGAAGGAAACCTTGGCTTTGGAGTCTCTTGGCTTTCAGAGATGGATCCCCTAGGACCCTATGCGCACTACTTGGCGCTGAACTTCAGACTGCCAAGCCTATTGAATCCGAAGACCCCCCTCAGCGATGATTTCGTGGCTGAATGGGATCTGATGGGACATGGTTTCTGGGCTAATAACGGATCAACGCCAGTAGAGCCTACATCTTGGTGTAGAATCAGACTTGGGTGGATCAATGAATCACAAATCGTTCAGGTAAACGCTACAGAGTCAAAAACCGTCGATATTGACCAGCTTGAGACATCGACCAATGGCGTGAAAGCAGTCAAACTCCCAATTTCCAGACATGTCTACTATCTCATAGAGGTTAGAAAGAAGGTTGGCTATGATGCATATCTTCCCGATGATGGCGTTCTCATTCTCTATGTCAATGAAGGACTTGAACAAGGACAGGGCATCGTTCGTGTCATAGATTCGACCCCCTTGACTCGAACCTTGAACGATGCGCCATTCAAGGTTGGAGGGATCTTTGAGAACCAAACTGGCAATATTGCAGTTGAAGTTCTAAGCGAGTCAAACAGTTCATACAAGGTTTCAGTAAGCAGGAGTGGAACGGGACACCCAATATCCGCATATCTAACAGTTAACATACCTTTCAGCGGCATTTTTGTAAGGATTGATGGAATCAACCTAACCGCCGACGCTAAGAATCAAGTTCAGAAGTTGATGAGAATTGGACTACATGCAGTCGAGGTTCCGAACACTGTCTACATAACCGACACTTCTAGGGTTATCTTCAATGGATGGACAGATGGAAACTCAACCAACCCTCGTGCACTAGTAGTAAATGAGAACTCAACGTTAACAGCGAATTACAAACTCCAGAATTTGCTCCAGGTTTTGTCAGCGTATGGGTCACCCACAGGTTCAGGATGGTTTGATGCAAATACGGTCGCCACGTTTTCCGTTACACGCGTAGTCGAATATGGAAACGGAACACGCCGAGCGTTTCTGTCTTGGACCAATGATTCGAACGACTCGTCCCCGACTGGCCAAATAGAGATGAATAAGCCGAGGACGATCATTGCCAAATGGAAGACTCAATATGCGATCCAATTCACAGCAACTGGTCTCAAAAATGGCTCGACCGTGGTGCTTGCTGTCAATGGACAGAACAAGACATACACGGTCCCATTCAATGAGGTCGCATGGTTTGATCAAGGATCAATACTTTCATTCCGGGCCTCACCTAGTACTGTCATTTCGGGTTTTGTCACTTTCAGATTCAAACAATGGACTCAAGAAGGAAAGACTGTAACTTCGCCAATGACTATCACACAGCCGGCAAAACTGATTGCAGTATATGGTTCAGAGTGGCCATTCCCAGCATCGTCAGATCAGACTTCCTCGAACATACTGACTGCATCTTGGAGAACCTATCTTCAGATCGCATCGCGAGTACTGAATGCCTTATCGAGTCACCAAGGATTATTCATGGCATTCTTGGTGATTGCATATCCCTTCTTTGCAATAGTAGATTTTGCACGTGAACTCTACATTACTTTCTCGTTTGAATCAATCATCTCTGGAACAGGCATTGCACTTGCTGCAAGCGTCCTACTTGGACTAATCTATCTATTCCCTGTGAGTATACTTATAGTAGGTTTCAACAGATGGAAACGACATAGGATTCCTCAAATGAGAATGCTTCTTCCAGTCGTTCTCCTGTGGGTTGTTGGCATAGTATTGGCGGTCGCGGGAACCCTGGCTACGATTGAGACGATTGGGGTTGGAGGATTTGCGAGCATTAGCTTTTGCGACAGCACTCCTCTCGGCATTAATTCCCGCTACTAGGATAGTCGAATTGAAAAAACCAAGCCCCAGCAAGGAAAACACAAGACAATGAAACAATAACCTCGAAGGATAATTTCTACAACCCGTTCGGGGCCGAAACGTTCCCCTTGCCCGTACTAAGCTGTTTATTTGCATGTGCAAACTTCGACTCAGCTTTCACCACAGCAAGCAAGAAGAGCACAACCCAACCCAAGAAGAGGAATTCTCCTATGTTCTCGTGAAAAATCTTCACGTCTATACTAATGAAAGCCACATAGTATGCAATCAGGAATATCCTGAATATGTTTATGAAGAAAGTACCAACGGCGCCTATCAGAAAATACAAGACTTTACGTTTTCTTGTTGCGTCAAGCTTCACCATCAGAATTGCCATGATCAGAGTGTATATCAGCATACTAAAGACTCCCATACACGGCCAATTGATCTGAAGCACGATATTCCCGGGAATGCCCTGCATCCAAAGAAAGTTCCCCGTGAGATACACTGATGGAGGCGCGGTAAAGTCATATGGGCTTTTCATTATGTGAACCCCGGAGATTCCCAAGAGTGCGACTACAATATTGGTGATTAGCGGAACCATACCGGCTAAGAAACTTATCGACCCGTATGGGAAGAACGAGTCCAACATTAGAATCACCCCCGATCCGACGGTGTATACGATTCCCGTTGGTATTTCCTTGATTGACCTGATACCAAAGAGAATGCCAAAAACCGCGATAAGGAAAATTGCGAAGACCAGGTAGTCCCACAGCCACACCCAGCTGTGAAGCTCAGGAATCTTCCAGTTCTCGCCAAATCGCCCAATCAGTTCATGAAGACTAAGAGCGTAGACAGCGACGAAATACGTTATGAATCCCACTAAGCAAGCGGACCAACCGATTAGTCTGCTGCGATCTGCCTGCAACTTAAGAACACTGCGCGCGTCGTACCACTCCATAAGGAGAAATAATAGCGCAAAAACGAAGCCTCCACGGCCCTCGTTCCATCCCAAGGTAAACGAACCAGGATCTAGGATGACCAGCCCCAGGATTGGCACTAATGACACGGCCAAGAAAAGGTCTGATGATTGCAGGCCAGCCTTATGAAGAATGGTCATTCTCTAGGCTCCAATTGCCAATTCTATTTCTAGTCGAGAGACAAGCGACGTCTGATAGTGCATGAAGGTCTGCGTGAGATGCTGCGAGCCAGTTATGGCTGGCTCTATTTAATCATGGTGTGCAGGGTTTGTAAACCCAGCTATGCTAGGAAAAAGGAGATTTATGACTGAAAAAGCCTCTTTTTCTTATGAACAATAGTGCTGCAACAAACGAAAGGGCTGTAATCGTCTGTATAGCGAAGATTGGGAATTCGGGGATTGGTTGATTGTTCCGTTCCATTACGAAGTCCAGGGCGTAGTCAGATCCGTCACCAATAAATACCGTCTTCTCCACCACAAAGTATCCGGGTGCATCAACAACTATTTCGAAATTGCCGCTTGGTAGGTACATCTCGTAGGATCCATCGTTACTATAGGCCTTGTCGACGACCTGTCCATCTTGCGTTGCTGTTACAGATGCCCAACTCACAACTACAAGTTCGTCCCAAACATTGAAACCGTATACTGTTCCATGAAGCCTTCCTCCTGCTCCGTACGAAATCTGGCTTACCCTTGAAGCGCTTATGCCTTTGGCCGTGATCGGTCCGAAGATAGCCAATACAATGAAGAGTGTAAAGACTACTGTCGCGGCGTTACTTCTCATCTTTTGACCACTGCTTTAATCTTCTATTATGAATCCAATTAAGCTTTCGCGAAGCAAGCGAGATGCACCAAGCTGATACCATTGCCGAGAGCGAAATCGTTGTCAAGACGAACATGACTGATGAGAGCATCAGGATATGATCGGACATTGTGAGTTCTGATACAACAATTCCCAACGTGCCCGTGATGGAAGCAAGCATGAAGAATCTAATCCCACGAATGTATTTTATCCGTCTTCTAGCCAGTGCAAGAACAGTGAAGATGAGTGGACCGAAGTACATGGCTCCAATCATACAGCTTGCAGTAGCACCTGTCACTACAACAGCGAGTTCTGGACTGTACTGTAAAGAGCTGTATATCAGTGCTGATAGGTGCAAGATAGCGATGAGTGGGTACAGAATTAGCCTTGAAATGCTCTTGAGAACTTGGTTACTCGCTATAATGGCTGCCACGGTTGGGCTGAAAGAATAATACCAAGCGTTGAAGGCGATCATGAATTGACTTCCCGCGAAAGTCATGGTTATCTTCTGATCTCTGAGATTTCTTAGAAACTGAACTTCAGGCGCGAGTTCTGATCCGAAGGTTGCGGTTGCTATTATGCAGCCGAAAGACTGGGTGTAGACGGCAGTCAAAGTGCATGGTCCATTGACCATGATGGTGTCAGATAGTTTTGCGCCTGTCGAGTTCACCCAATGACTGAAAACAAGAACCTGGAAGTTCTTGGTGATTTTTCTGCTAGCATTCAGCTTGAGCCTACTCTCGGAATCATACCAGTCTGAGAAAGAAAAGGGCGTAGTCTCATTTATCACTACCGAGTTCACTGTTATGTTCAACGGGACTCCATCGGGAAGCCCTGAAGATGAAAGAGTAAGCTTGTATTGTGTTTTCCATTCCGCCACGACCCTCTTTGGGCCCTCCATTGCTATTGATACCGTAGGTGAAGTTGTGGAAGCGTCTCGTGTCCAGTCTATGAATACGTGTCTAGTTCCGTTATTGCAGTCTACAATACTCCTTACAGAAACATTCGCAACGTTGCCTGAATCATACCACCCTTCTCCAGTTGGATCCCCATAGGACGATATGACGCTGAGAAAGTATTCGATTCTCCAAGTTGCTGAAACGGTTTTCGGTGAATCCATAGTTATTGAGCCCGAAACCTGATTTGAACTTGTGTCACCTGTCCATCCAATGAAGTATTTCCTAGTGTTTTCCCCAGTTTCGTTCGTTTCTTGCACGGAAAAAGCTGCGAGGGAATTCGCATCATACCATCCTCCCCCGACTGTTGCCCCGTAGTTTGAGCTAACTGATAGGTAATATTGATTCTTCCAATTGGCAGTGAACTTGTATGGCTTGTCTACTGTTATGGTCAACTTTGGCGTGTTTGATGTTGAGTCTTCAGACCATTGTGCGAACACTCTTCTTGATTTCTGTTGGACTTCGTTGCAAGGTGTATTTGCCACGACATTTGCTGTTGACGCTTCGTCGTACCATCCCTCACCCGTGACGGATCCGGCATTGTCGCTTACTGTTATGTAGTATTGAGTCTTGTACTCTGCTCCTAAGTTGATGTCAGACTCGACAGTTACAGTCCTAGGGTTTGAGGTATTTCCATCAGTCCATCTCAAGAAAACTTTTCGTGTTCCGTTACCTAGTGATTGCGCTTTTGTGACTTCAATTTGTTGCGTGCCGGGGAGGACCCCCACAGTTATGTCGCTACTGTTATTTGATTGATAGACCGTTCCGTTGATTGTTGCCTGAAAACTACTAGGTAAATGTAGCTTGAGTAACAAGCCTATGGCAATCTTCTTCGAAAGAAAATCATTGTTCCTATTCGATGTTATTGGTAATGAAACTGGGTCCACTGCGAAGCGGATGTTATGGGATCCTCCCGTTGCTTTCCATTGAACGTCAATTGTCGTTGAACGACCAAGTCCCAAGGATACACGCGATTTTGTGTAGAGAATATCGTCAATGTAGCAATTGACATAGAAATTCGTAGCTTGGGCGGTTCCTTGGTTCACGATGTCCGCATGAATTGTGACAGTATCATTGGTACGTGCTGCACTCGGATCCAATCTAATGTTTGTGATCGCTATGTCCGGAGCAGGGCCGCTTCTATCGATATTTATGGTGTATGCCTTGCCATCAGTGCTTAGAATCGATATCGAGAATTTACTCTTTGGTTCGGCATAGACACGCCCAACATCAAATGCAGCATCGTCCAAGTCATTTGTGGAAGTAGTATGAGCGTCAATCAATCTCACTGGTCCGTATCCAGAACCCAAGCGTTCATTGACATAGCTGATTATGACCCCGCCTGATGGCAAATAGACATCGCTTCCAATCTTCTGGCGCACCTCAACTAGATAGTACTCCATGTCATTTACGGGAATCTTAATTGTTTGATAGCCGTCTGTGTTGAGTTCTGTTGGCTGGAGAGTCACGTTAACGTTCATGCTTGCGTTCACAATCATGATCCTCGAACTGGGCATCCATCCGAGTTTGATCTTACAATAGGCGCTCATTTGAGCTGGACTAGAACCTTTCGGGTTTCCATTCCACAACCCACGGTCCATCAGACACCAGTGCCCGACGAAGCTCTTTGAAGAGCCATATTCGTAGAGGTCTGGAAGCCCCAATTGATGGCCGAATTCATGGGCATACACGCCTAACGTCACAGCACCTCTAGCTTCGCTCTCTGGAACTATCATCGCACTACTGATAGAACGAGTGCTTGTACGCGTGTGTGTGATCCATAGCCCAGAATAGGAGACGGACCAGATATCATCTGGGACCTTACTCGATTCCTCACCATTACCTGCATGCACAATAATTACCACGTCATAAGCATTGAAGTCAACGTCCTTGTCAGCCGCTTTCACGGCATCTCGAATTAACCACCAAGATTCAGGTGAACCATCGAAGTTCGGATCGTCAACGACAAGACCGTCACGCCCATAGTAAGTCATCGTGTAATTCATTCTATACCAGCCCACCGTCTTACCTACCACTGTTATGGTGCCAAACGATACCTCTTGGTAGTACCGATTCATATCTTCGAAAACCAGTTTGCTTATTTCGCTTGTCGACGTTGTGTGATCGAGGTTCGAAAACTCTACACATATGACGATAGTTCTCACGAGTCCCCCTTCAGCAGATAGCCCTGTGTAGTTCGCTTGGTACGGGGCAGGGTTCACTTTGGGAGAAGGCTGGTTATCATCTAGAGGCGCCGACCCTAGAACTTGACCGTTAGTCATGATCAGAATCGGTACTTGAAATGCCAGAACTACCACTAGCAGAATAATCGAAGAAACGCGCAACTTCCTCAGTATTGTATTAGGCACCAAATAGCGAACCCCCCCTTAGCGGACATCTACAGAGCTCTTGAAAGGTAACCCAGCGCGAGACATGGGTAAAGTCCGCATGCACAGGGTAATGCACTATTCTACAAGAAAGCCAGAACGAATTAACAACAAACTATCAATGCCCTTTCTATTTTTCGACCATCCAAGGTGTCTTGTCAAACGTGGCACACCGTCCCACCCTTTATTAAGAGAAACCTAAACGTGCTCAGCCAACTTACATTGCAGGCCCGTGGAGACCTTGCACCACACTAGTTGGAGCCCTGTTTCGACAAGAAATTTCTCAGAATGCTGCTCCGCTCATCAGTTATTGTTTTTGGCTTGGCTTCGTAGATACCGTGAATAGCGAGCATACTCTCTTTTTGGTACAACCCAACTTCTATGATCTTGACATCCTGTTCATCCATAGCAGATCTCATGTCATTCATGATCTTGTCAAGATTAGGCCCAGGCCATGGCAGGTACGCTACGACTTCATCTATTATCTTTTCACCATAAACAAGAACGGGATTGTTGATTAGAATGAAGTTTGGAACCTTGACCATCCGGCCCGTTTGAACACTCGGAAGTCGCTCACCATCACCAACCTCTATGAAAGTCGTGCTCAGGGCCCCAACTTTGACAATGTCACCTTTCAGTGGTGCGGGGATTGTCATTATCTTTATTCTCCGTCCACGCTTCGTTCTCCACGTGGCTCTGATGACTACTCCAGCAATCACTGATGCAACGTAATCCTTGAGTACAACTGAAACTCCTAGACCAGTGAATACCAGCGCCACTACCGATATTAGGGCTGTCAGATCGACCAACGTTGATCACTCACCAGCGTTATGTCTATTGGCGGTTATGTCTTTTCTGGGTAGATTTGGCGGTGGATTCGGTTGAGCGTTTGTTGGAGAGGTTTTGCGAGTCAGACTAGGGTCCATAGAAGTATAGTTCGAGAACAATGTCTGGTTGGCTTAATCGAGAAAGATCAACGTAGAAAGTGCTGTTCGCATAGTCGTAAATTACAGAGTTCCAGTCGAATGTGTGCCTAAGGTCAGGTTCAAGGCCCGTTCTGAGATCACATCCAATCAAAAGCCAACGAGCATCGGTTGGAATCTTGATCGTATCCTTAATGATCGGGCTGAACGGGTAGCTCTTGATCACGACGGTATTCAATTCTGAAGTATCTCCCAGAATATACGATAGTGTGAGAGTTCCCAAAGCTCCGTTAGCTGACTCGGACCTATTCTGAACAAATGTACTGATCTCCACTGTATAGGTCGTCTGTGGCTTCAGAGTTGGTAATGTCTGCCTCGTCAATAACACAAGGGCAATTACCACTATTCCAATCAGTGACGCAATCTTGTATCTTCTGTTCATTCTAGTTTCCCCTTCCCAACATCATGATAGCTAACCATCTGATCATCATCCTCTTCAAAAATCTTCTCTATGCTAGGAGTCTCTTCCCCAATGCACATGCCACAATGGAACTGTGCGTCCGGTATTCCTTTGTGGACACACACAATTACTATGGGCAGTCACTCCTCAAAACAGGTGTCTTCTGGCTATGACATTGCAGGAGCTAGGGAATGCCCCCTAACCATGGGGTAATCAATCGACGACCTACGCTTGTGATTGACAATAATATTCGAGAGGATGATGGAAAACTATGGCTATGAGTCCACTCGGCCATCGGTTAAAGATGACAAAGGAGTAATCATTGCTGATTCTGTACTATGCAATTAAGGAGAATTCGCAATCATTCGAATTGTTCATAAGGCAAGTAACCAAGTCCTGGAACTTGCAGAGCCCTGTCGGATTACATGAAAATGAAACATCAGCCAACGCAGATTACAGTGAGCCTTGCTCATTCATGATTCAAATC
This sequence comes from Candidatus Bathyarchaeota archaeon, assembly GCA_963760485.1. Lineage (GTDB taxonomy): Archaea > Thermoproteota > Bathyarchaeia > 40CM-2-53-6 > CAVXDP01 > CAVXDP01. Next base: position 88,093 of record CAVXDP010000012.1, read on the forward strand.
TTCCCTGCGGATCCGATTGAACCTGAAGAAGACATCCCTTTTCTTCCGATCACGGCATCAAGTATCTTGTAGTTGATAGTTTCCCTATTCTCCAATGTTACCTCAAACGCTTCCGCTGAAGTCAGACCGAACTTATGGAGTATGTTGGATCTTTCACGATAGTGAACTGTTGCCAAAAGCGTCTTCGTGCTCTTCGCTGCGTTGTTGATGACTTGCACGAACTCTGAGCATGTTAGCTCCATAGGACCTATCTCGTCAACGGCGACTACACCTACGGGATCTTCTCTCAACGACCTTTGAATTGATCCGACTCCTACTTCGACCAGATCATCTGTGTTGACTCTGTACTTCCCAACCTTTGGTCCAATATGTTGATCAACGTGAGCGAGCCATCCTTTCCTCCTGGTTGTTAGATCCATTATCTCGAACCCTACCCGATTTCCTGTAACGCGTACCTCTCTGCTGACGAAGCCTCCTATGTTCAACCCTAAAACCCTCAGAGAATCTACGGCCTGGAGGAAGACCGTGGTCTTTCCAACACCAGGCCTACCTGTAATGATAACAGCTTTGCCCAATACAGTTCACCCACCATCATAGTCCCATTCGATTGTTCAAGCTTCTCTCAGATTCTCCGAAACCTATAACATTACGGACATGCATTCGACGCTAGTCTGAAGGAGAGGGCCATATTCGAAAATGTTGATTTCGTGGAGGCCAAAGAAGGAGAAGTGTCCGTCCTTGTTCCAGAACGTGGCCTGTCGAAGGGGTCTAGAGACAGGCTAAACCGAGCTGATGTCTTCTACAATCCAGTGATGGAGTTCAACAGAGACATTTCCGTACTCGCGGTTGAGTCATATCAGAGGTGTGTGTCGCGCAACCTCAAGATTCTTGACGCGATGACTGGCTGTGGCATTAGAGGAATACGATACGCTGTCGAGGTGAACAAGGTAGCCCATGTAGTGCTTAGTGACGTACAGCATACGGCAATCGAGCTAGCGAAACGGAATATTGAGAGGAATGGTGTAGAGGATCGTGTCGAAGCCGCGTGTATGGATGCCAACTTGGTCCTGACTCTTCACAATACTCCTCACGATCGATTCGACGTAGTTGATTTGGATCCCTTTGGTTCTCCAGCGCCTTTCTTAGATTCGGCAATCAGAGGAGCATCGAACAACGCATTGGTGTTACTTACTGCGACCGATATGCCACCATTATGTGGCATTCGTCCAAATGCTGCACTCAGAAAATATGGAGGGCGCCCCCTAAGAACTGAATATTGCCATGAAGTAGCGGTAAGACTTCTTGTAGCATCATTAGTCTCCGCATCTGCAAGACATGATATGGGAATTGAGGTAAAGCTCACACATAGCACCGATCACTATGTCCGGATCTACGTTACAGTCAGACACGGAGCTACACGTGCAAACGAGAGCCTTGGAAGATTGGGTTACCTAGCTCACTGTTTTCACTGTTCTTACCGTGAACTGTCAAACAAGGTCACAACCATAGGATCAAATTGTAAGGTATGTGGTGGACGCTACGCATTCGCTGGGCCTCTCTGGATTGGAAACTTGTACGACAAGAAATTCTGTGATCTGATGCTGGACTTGGTTGACTCAAAAAGACTTGGAAAAAAGAATCGCGTGATACACTCCCTCAAGAAGATCATAGATGAGATCGAATGTCCAACCTACTACAGAATCGACAGGCTGTCCGATAGGCATCAGACTCGTACGCCAAAACCCGAACGCGTTGTGGAAGAGGTACAGAAGATGGGATACTTGGCCTCTCTCACACATTTTCACGGCTATGGCATCAGAACCGATGCTGGCCCGAAAATACTAGAACAGATCCTAAGAAACTTGTCCCAGAAAACCAGTGCCTAGCAAATATATCTCAGAACTTCTCGCCTTGCTAGCCGACGGCTTGATCATTGCAACCTTTCTGAAGACTCTTTGAGCCTCTCTTTCGAACTGATTCAACTCTGGCCCATGAAAGAGCTTGACGAAGAAATTCCCATTCCTATGGAGCAGACGCACAGCAATCTCGAGAGATCTGTATGCGAGGAACATCTGTCGGGCATGATCCACTTCCCATACTCCTGAGATATTCGGAGCCGCATCTGACAATACCACGTTTACCTTTTCTCTCACGAGATTGGATATCACTTCAACAGCGCCCTCTCCAGTTATGTCTAGAACCTCTGTTAACACATTCTCGTAGTGTAGATGATCTATCGATTCAAGATCAAACCCGTAGACCCATCCCTTGCCACCGACGATTTGCCTAGCGGCCTGCAGCCACCCACCAGGGGCTGCCCCAATGTCGATGACACGATCACCCTGCTTGATGAAACCGTATTTCTTAACGGCCTGGAGGAGTTTGAAACTGGCTCTACTACGATATCCTTTTTCTTTTGCCAACCTATAGAATTGATCCTTCTTTCGCATCTTTATCCAAAGCCTGGAAGACTTACGTTTTCCCATTTCGATCCTCCTTAGATAGCTTTGCGCAAGTGTTCACGATCAAGCTCACTCGTAGGATCTATTCCTTGTCCTCCAAAACATGAAATGCCAAGCTTCAGCTCTCTCGATTGTTTCATGGTGAACATAGACTCCATAGACCGTTGTTGCACGCGCCAGTGGAAGAAACGCCACAACAAGAAACAGAGTCATGCAGAGAAGAAATGCAGCCCTCAGCCCATCCAACGTGCGTTTTGCCTGCATACATGAACACTCGAAACGTCTTTTTCCAATCCCTACGGTTCTGAAACACACGAAGTGTCTTGTTTATTTCTCATTTCCGAGAGCTACTAGAGCTAGGAGATCTGGTATTTGAACTTGAAAACATCTATTCTCAGAGCGGCATAGCCTTCCACTCGATGTTTGAATCCTTTCATCTCAAGGAGCACTACGTTCATGACACAGCGATATGAAAGACCTATGACTATAGCGGCTACTCATGTTCACTAGAATACTCACTGACCCCGAACGTAAGAGAATAAGGTCCTACCCGGTCGAATGCGAAGAGAAAGAGATTCTTCTAAGACAGCTAGTCAGTCGAGCAAAACGTGACATGCCAACAATACGCAGTGACATGAGATGAAAGGATTCAAAGACTGCCATCAAAGGGCAAAGGATGCTCTAGTTGCGTTCAAGCCTTGGCCAAACCCTCTGTCATATTCTCAAGCCATTTTGTTAATCTCTCACACCTGCTAGGGTGCTGAACTGCCGATTGCCCACATCTACTTTCTATGTCACAGAACGCGCATGGAATATCCATGATTGAATCTATCTTTGAGAACTTATGTCTCGTCAAGACCCTGTATGTCCATCTTCCGTCGTGAAGCTCCTTTCTTCTTTCGATTAAGCCCTTCTTTTCAAGTCTGAGTATAGTCCGGGAGCCTTCCCGGCTATCTGCCTTCACTTTCTTCCAGAGTTCTGATTGAAGGATTCCTTCTTCCTGAAGGTTATTTATGATCTGAAGTATTTCCTGTTCGGTGGGACCCTTCTTTTTGGGCATAAGGCTTCAGCTGCGAATGACCATATGTTCGAATGAATGGAACAACTACGTCTCGATTCCCGCACTTCCGAGAATCTACTTGCAATACTGGGGGACCTGACTATTAACCATGTTCAATTCTAGGCTAGCTTAAGTATTGTTATTATCTAATCTGCGCTCCATTTAATAATTCCCTATCAAGTGATAGAAGAGATACCTTATTACCCTCCTCTGCAGCCAAGAGCATCCCCTGAGAAGATTCTCCAGAGAACTTTGCAGGTTTCAGGTTGGCCAAGAATATTACCTTCTTACCCTTCAATTCCTCCACGGAGTAGTAAGGAGCAAGACCTGCAACAGTCTGTCTGGTTCCTAAACTTCCTAAGTCGACAAGAATCTTAAGCAGCTTCTCAGTTCTAGGGACACGTTCTACGCTGACGATTGTTCCTGTACGCAAGTCCAGTTTCTGGAACTCCTGATATGTTATCTCAACTGAAGACAAACACAATGGCCTCTGCACCGACCAAGTTGCGAGACAGCTTATATTTTTTCCTAAAACATCCGCAAATCGAAAACCAGAAAAGACTTTTCTCTCCGAGCAGTACAAGATCCGGAACTAGTGGTCATTTTGTCGGAAGCGCACCTGGCCATCCAGCCCCTCGGGAGACGAATAGATATTCCGATTGGCAAGAGCATTTATTCAGTTGCCAGATCGGCAGGAGTTGCAAGCGAGGCATTCTGTGGAGGAAAAGGACTCTGCGGCAAGTGCCGTATTGTCATCCGTGAAGGGAAAGATCTCCTAAGTGGTTTGACTGATTCCGAGACAAGATTTCTGTCTAAGACAGAGATTAGAGATGGGTATAGGCTCGCATGTGAGACAATAGTGAAGGCTTCTGGAGATCTGGTCGTTGAGATCCCAACGGAAAGTCAAGTCAGACGACAACGTTTGTCTGTGCTTGGAATCGACAGAAAGATTTCTCTAGAACCGGCGATTCTGAAATATGTTCTACATCCGCCACCAGCTACGTTGGATGATGTAACAGCAGATCTGGAACGTCTCCTAGCATCTCTGAAAACCACACACAACATTCGCAACGTGGCAATCAATTATGAAGCTCTGAAGAAGCTACCTGAGACTCTTAGAGGCGGAAACTGGACCGTGACGACCGTTGTGAAAATGGACAGAGAGATCATAGATGTTGATCAAGGCGATACATCGGAAAAGCGCTATGGCTTTGCTGTTGACATAGGAACCACCAAGTTGGCAGGATATCTGGTCGACCTCGGCAGCGGCGCTGTAGTTGCTACAGCCTCAATGATGAATCCTCAGATTCCGTACGGCGAGGATGTGATCAGCAGGATATCCTACGCAATGAAAGACAGGAAGAAGTTGGTTGAACTTCAAGCGACGGTAACTGATGCACTGAACAGGCTGTTGAGTGAAGCTGTAAGAAACGCGAAGATCGATCACAAAGATGTCTATGATGTCGTAGTAGTGGGAAACACCGCCATGCATCACATATTCTTTGGGATAACGCCCGACTTCATATCACTGTCGCCGTATCCGCCAGCCGCACAATCGTGTCTTGATATTCGTGCAAAAGATATGGGTTTAGAGACCAACTCGGGGGCATACGTCTATTCGTATCCGATCATCGCAGGCTTTGTCGGAGCAGACGCAGTTGCCGACATCATAGCGACCGGCCTATTCGAGGCTCAGGAAACGTCGCTTCTCATAGACATAGGAACAAATACTGAGATCGTACTCGGCAATCGCGATTCTATGATTTGCTCCTCGACAGCATCTGGCCCCGCTTTTGAAGGTGCTCATATTAAGCATGGTATGAGAGCAGCAACCGGCGCCGTAGAAAAGGTTTGGATAGATCCAGACACGTTTGAACCATTCTGCCGCGTGATCGATGAAACAAAACCTGAGGGTATCTGTGGCTCGGGAATAGTGGATGCTCTGGCTGAGTTGTTTAAGGTCGGTATCTTGGATCAGACTGGAAAGATGAATCAGGAGCTTAGGATTCCAAGATTGAGGCATGAGGGCGAGCCTTGCTACATATTAGCCAACTCTGATGAAACCGCTACTGGAAAAGAAATTGTGGTCACACAGAAGGATATCAACGAGATACAGCTTGCAAAGTCAGCAATCTACTCGGGCACGTCAATTTTGATGAGGAAATTCGGTGTTGAAAGAGGCCATATATCAAAGCTATTCTTGGCAGGGGCATTCGGGACATATGTAGATCCTGAGAGCGCGCGAATGATAGGAATGTTACCCGACATCCCAACCGATCGCATCGAATTCGCTGGTAACACCGCCGGCTCTGGTGCGAGAATGGCACTCATCTCAACTAAGATCAGAGAAGTCGCTGTTAATATCACTGAGAAGATGAGTTACTTGGAACTAGCTAAGGAAGTGGACTTCCAAGAAGAGTTCATGAAGGCTCTGTATTTTCCGCACAAAGAGACCGAACGTTTTCCAAGCATAGCCAAGTTGATCAGAAGAAACAAACGATAGCAAGAAAGAGATTCCCCGAATCTTGCTGGAGTGATCCATGCGTATGATGCCACGCCCAGATTCGAAGCCCATTCGTGAGAATCTCCAGAAGATGGGCCTCTTCTTGTACGTGTTCATGTTCTCAATGGGTTTGGGAATAACGATACCGGCAGTTCCGATCTTCGCAAGAGATATCGGAACGAGCTACATAGGCGTTGGGCTTGTAGGTGTCGCATACGGTCTATCCTATACAATTCTTGCTATCCCGCTCGGGAGACTCTCTGATCGAGTAGGAAGAAAGAACGTATTTGCTTTCGCGTCAATCCTCAGCCTGGTGGCATCTCTTTCATATGTTTTTGCATCTAGAACTGAGCATCTGATGGTGGCCAGGGCGCTTGAAGGCGTGGCATGGGCAAGCTTCTTTCCTACAGTGGAAGCCGTGTCTGCAGATCTTTCAGTTCAAACGAAACATGGAAGGGCCATGGACCTCTTCGCAGCTCTTTATGGATCTGGATACGCATTTGGCTCTTTCACTTCAGGTTCAATACTAGAAATTGCGGGTTACAGAGCCACGTTCATATCCTACGCCTTGATGTCGTTCACAGCATTAGTACTTATTCTGTTGCGATCATCGGGAAGCGCGACTAAGCCTGCGAGGACTGTTGAAGGCATGATTATGAAGATGAATATTGACAAATCAAGCGGGAACCCACTGTTCTATGCCTGCCTCGTTTCCGCCATCTACAGCGTGGTTCTAGGAACAATTCTTTTTCTCTTTCCAGTTTTTGCCAAAGACCTAGGCTTCGGAGTATTCTCAATTGGTGTGATGCTTGCGATATTTTAGGTATCTCGAATAGCCTCATTTCTAACGCTGGGACGCATTTCAGATAAAGTCGGAAGGAAGACTGTTCTGTTGCCTGCACTATTCGTGATGGCTGTTGCTTCAACTCTTATCGTAGTTGGAAGCGTTGGCACCTTGATTTTCAGCGTCATAATGCTTGGCGTTTCAACTGAATCAATTTTCCCAGTTTCAGTGGCGTTGATCTCGGACGAAGTCTCCAAAAACCATCTTGGAACTGCAATGGGATATTTTGAGACTGCTTCAGCCGCGGGACAGATGATTGCGCCACTAGTCGGAGGATTCCTTGCCCAGACTTTCGAGCCGACATCTCCTTACATACTGTGCGCGATAATCTCAGTCTCATGTGCTTTGGTCGTCTTCAATATGGCAAAACACACGAACTGCTTCACTAGGTAGTTAACGGATCTATTGTTCAGGGACTGCAAAGAGATATAAGCACATTCTACAACCCACAGATTGCATAACCAGTAGGAAAGGAGTAAGAATGTCTCAACAAGCTGTTCTTGATGAATTGGCGAATGCTGTTCAGTCATTTGATTCTGACAAAGTGATGGATTCTACGAAGAAGGCTTTAGCTGCAGGCATAGACCCATCAGTCATCATTGAACAGGGCCTCGCCAAAGGATTAAAAATTGTTGGAAAAAAGTTTGAAGACGGCGAATTGTTTCTGATGCACTTGGTTGCAGCAGCGGAACCGTCTCAGAAAGCTATCAAGGAACTTCTTGAACCAGAATTTAAGAAGAGAAAAGGCGAAAGAAAATCTGCAGGCAAAGTTGTGCTAGGAACCGTTGCGGGGGACATACACGACATTGGCAAGAACATAGTTGGCGCCATGCTCATCGCTGCTGGATTTGACGTGCACGATATCGGCAAGGACATGCCAGCCGATGAATTCTTGAAGAAAGCAAAGGAAATAGGTGCACAGATAGTATGTGCATCAGCACTACTCAGCACATCATTGCCAGTGCAATCCGAAATAGTGAAAGCATTCAAAGCAGCGAACATGCGAGACAAAGTAAAACTCGTCTTCGGCGGCGCTCCATGTACAGCAGAATGGGTCAAAGAAATCGGCGGAGACGGGTATGCCGAAAACGCCGTCGAAGGTGTGAACGTAATCAAACATCTTCTGGGAACAAAGTAATTCGTCAAGGTGGAGCTCGATGACCGACAGAGCCGTGAAAGGAAATCGTCTCAGCATGTTGAGCAAGGAAGACTGCACGAGCATGCACCTAGCCAGCTCTCGAGACACTCGAAAAGACAGGCATGAATTGTCCATCAAAGAAGATTACAGAAGTCTTTGAAAAAGGTGGAGCAGACATTGAAGATGGCGGAAAGAGAATAAAGATCCCGCAATACCTGGTTGAGGAGGCACTAAGAAAAGCTCCTAAGACAATTCTCTTTGCAGGCAGAAATGCCAAGCACGACATTATCCTGGAAGATGGAAGAATCCATTTTGGCCTAGGTGGAACCCCAACACCATATATTCGAGATTTAGAAACAGGCGAGTTCAGAAGACCTGGCAAAAAGGATATGGTCGAATGCACCCGTTTAGGCGACGGATTGCCCAACATCAAGTTTATCATGACATTAGCCGGAGCCTTCGATGTTCCCTATGAGGTTGAGTACCTGCACGAGTACGAAGCTCTATTCAAGAACACTGAAAAACCGATACTTTTCTCTGTGCCTGGCGGAGATGCTTCAAAGAGAGTATTGGAGATGGCCTCGACCATAGTCGGAAGCATGGACGCTCTAAGAAAAAGACCGATTTTCGGCCTCTATTCTGAGACGGCATCTCCTCTATCTTTCACTGAAGCGAACGAGAACATGATACATTTTGCAAAGGCACGCGTACCAGTAGCTTTCGGCCCAATGCCAATGACCGGATCAACGGCTCCAGTAACCGTTGCTGGGTGCAATTTGATCGGAACGAGCGAAAATCTTGCAGCTATCACCCTCATACAAATTGTGAGCCCCGGAGCCCCCGTGATTTACGCCGGGTGGGCTACACATATGGATCCCATGACAAGTCGATGTGCATATGGGGCACCTGAGTTTTCACTTGGAACCAACGTGGTAAACGCTGCGATGGCACATTACTATGGACTTCCTTGCTACGGATTTGGCGGATGCTCAGACTCGAAGTTTCCAGATGCTCAAGCCGGCGCCGAGGTCATGATGAATGCCGTGATCGCAACCCTAAGTGGAATTAACCTGATACATGACTGCGGATACTTGGCAGGCGGAAGCGTCGGTTCAATGGAGATGGCTGTTGTAGCCAACGAGATAGCAGGGATGGTTAAGAGAATCGTCAGAGGCGTTGAGGTTAGTGATGAAACTCTTGCGGTCGATGTCATCCGTGAAGTTGGACCTGGCGGACACTTCCTATCTCACAAGCACACACTAAAGTGGGTTAGAGACGCTTTCATGCCACAACTCTTCGATAGAACATCAGAGGTAACCTGGGTAAAGGCTGGAAAGAAACAGATCTATGAGGTCGCGAGAGAGAAAGCCAAGAGAATACTGAAGGAACACTCTCCAGAACCTCTGCCGAAGGATGTGCAACAGAAGATCTCGGACATAGTAAGAAGAGCCGAGAAGGACCTTGTCAGGACAACTTAAGTCCTGATTCCACATTTTTTGTACTCGTTTTGTATCTACGATATTTGTGTCCTGTTGTTCAATGCCTCTCTTAGTTGCTTCGCTTAGCACATTGTTGATCTTGGCTGTGACATCGCTTGGCAACGGCTCGAGTGCGCGTTCCTTGAGGATCTTTTGAACGGTCGCCCTAACCCTCGTGAAATCCTTCGACTCCGCCTTTGACCATGTCTCAAATCTGGTCCGATCTAGAAGCGCCGGTATCCAATGTTCTCCAAGTTTAAGGTACTCTATGGTGTGTTTCTGTTCCAGAAATTGCCCGCCCGGACCGACATTCTAGACTATGTCCGTTGCAAGAGTCTCATCGTCAACAGTTACACCCCTGGCTATTCTGAAACATGTGTCTGCAATCTCGTTTCCAATTGCTATCATCTCGAAACTACCTGTCATGCCTGATTGCACGTATCCGATGTCGTGCATGAAATTCTACTACTCATTCTCTCTTTTTTGCCGTGCTGCAATCGAGAATTGAACTCGTTTTTGACGCCCAAGTACGTTACTATATTATTTGAGACCTTCACAATAGATAGATCTCAGAAGATTGCCTGGTTAGGCTATCTTGAAGATTGGATGCGTTCTATCCAACATTCTTCCCTGTTCCATTATGAGCTGTCCATACGAGGCATCAATCATGGAAATTGCTGGGAACATGTAACTGGCGGCTTCTATCGGGCCGTAGAGCACGAAGTCCGCGCCCAAAGCGACGGTTATTCCTGCAGCGACAGCCATGCAGGGATCATGAGCCTGCAACCCCATTTTCTTCTTCAGTCCTTTCCACGTGCCTATCGCGTTATGAGCCCCACAGCCAACCGGATATCCCAGCTCATCCTTGAGTTCAGTCAAAGCTTTGGAAGCCATACCTAAGCTCGGTATGTCGATCACCGTTGTATCGATAAGTAGTTGATCAGCACCAGCGGATGTGACTACAGGAATCAAGTTTTTGATTGCCTTGACTCTTCCAGCCGAGGTAAACTCTTTCATGTTGAAGGCTAAGAGTAGAACGTTTCGCGTGTTAGTCTCCTTTATCTTGTCTATCTCTGCCTGTTTGTAGTCTGGGAGTATTGAATTGTAGATTATCGGATTCTTTAATCCGACCTGCTTGACATAGTCAAGTCCCGCTATCCTGATATCCGCAGAGACTCCATCTAAGAAGATCGGCGCATCCGTTACGCTCGAGACGAAGTCAAGATATTTTTTCATCGCATCAGGTGAAGCCCCAACAACGTCGAGCATGTGAGGGTTACCAGTCTTGTCCGAGAACTCTTCTTGTGTCTTGATACAAGCTTCAGCTTTCTCTCGGTCAAACTCTCCCTTGTTCTGGTCAGTTACAATCTTCTGTTTGTTATAGAATATTGTGCCCACGAGAACGGTTGGGCGTTCGCCAGGAATCCCACCGATCTTGGCTTTTCCTATCTCGTATCTCTTCTGCTCGGCTTTGAACTTCCACATGCAACATCAGCGAGGTATCCTACTTGATGAGCAATTCTTAACGCTTTCCATGTTAGTATATGAATCAAAAACTAGCTTTATTTGGATCCTATCAACAGCTACCGAACTATTCATCTTGACACAAACGGCGGATAGTGTTGGCTTTAGGTGATATCGCTTCTCTGGCATTCACTTCTTTCATAATAGGGTTCTCAGGTGCGCTTGTGCCTGGACCTGTATTTGTTGCAGTTGTTAGCCAGGCCAGCAGGAGAGGCATAGTTGTTGGCCCGATGGCGGTTATCGGCCACGCGACGTTAGAAACCGCCACCGTAGCGTTCCTATCACTCGGTTTGGGGATCTTTCTTGCATCTTCCTTGACTAGAGCGATCATAGGGCTACTCGGCGGAGCGTTTCTAGTCTGGTCTAGCTTCGGATTGCTAAGGTTCGCACAGAAAACCTCGATACAACATTCGATTCAGAAAGCAGAGGTGACACTTGTCAAACGCAGTCCGATCATAGTAGGTCTCGTTACGAGTGCGATCAACCCATACTTCTACTTCTGGTGGGCGACCATCGGTAACGACTTCATGGTTCGGGGATTTGAGGTGGCAGGTTTGATCGGGGTTGTGGTGTTCGTTCTTTCCCATTGGATATCTGACCTTTCATGGTATACTTTCGTCTCCGCGTCTATACACAGTGGAAAGAGACTTATCACGGACAAGGTGTATCGAACAATATTGATGATTTGTGCAATACTGCTTGCGGGAATTGGTGTCATGTTCTTGGTAGACGCTATTCCAAATCTACTGTCATCATATTTGAGTGTGGTCTTCTAGATCCTTGATCTGGTTTAGACCGGTGACTGAGTCGAACTCCCTTCGCAGCTCTATGCCCTTGAGCTCAGTCATCACAACTTCCATCGCGAATACTGTGGTCCCTCTCATGAGATGACCCCCGTATGCCTGCCCCTTAGCATCCGAAAGTGTGATGTGACCATGTACAATAGTCTCCCGCCCCAATCGCCCAATATTTCCCATACATGCCAAGACCTCCAAGGGTTCATCCAACCTTAGATCACGATACCTCTTTTCCATTTGATCATAGAAGCTGATGGTGGCATCCTTGACTGCTCCTATGGCCGAGAACGTTGCTGAAGCCACGCCGTTTCGTTCTGCTATCTCTTGTATTGAATCAAGCATATCGGACTCGTAGCCTAATCTGCAAATGAAGGTTCTAGCTTTGGTTGCTGGATGAATGGACATCTAGACCCCAGGTTGAATGAGTTTCTGACCATTAATAAATGACTTACGAGTCAAGCTCACGTTGTTCTAGCTCGTGCCAATAATGTGCGAAAGGCATTTCTAATGGGGAAGAGTATGTCAGCTCCCAAGAATGAAGGGGACCCTCCATTTGACTGATATGTTATCTGGTCGCCTACTAGTGGAGAAAACGTTCACATACATGAGTGCGGTAACAAAAGAGTGCCGGAAGTTTCTAAGTACTCAGTTCTCGCAGAAACACAAAGGGATACCCTTTGACTCAGTCGAGACAATTCTCAAGCAGGAGATTGAATCCTGGTTTGCGAGGCGGGACAAGAACATTGCGGTAAATTTCGAGAAGAGTGCCCATGGAAGACCGGGTGAGCTGCCTCGTAACCTATTCAGGGGCAACTAAGGACGCCCATTTCAAGTTTCATGTCGACAGCCTGTTTACACTCGCTGGCTCTTCAAAAGATGCGCCAGCCTACCTCAAGAATATGAATATCGACGTTAGAAAAGATGAGTTTACCAAATGAATCTCAACCAGTAGATTCATTCGTCGTTCCACTTGGCTCTCTTTTCCCCTTGTAGTCTCAGGAGAAATATCCCCAGGTTTGCAGTAGATCTCCATCACGATGCCAGCGCTCTCCAATATCGGTCCGATAGAACATGTTCGGTATTATTACGTTCCTAACGCGATTGTAAGTCTCCTTGCGAGCATCCTCCACTGTGGGGCCTGAACCAGTGGCCACTAATGCGTAACCAGAGTTGCCTGCTAGCCGCCAATCGCCCTCCACGAGTTTTGCGTCACCATGGTGAATACCACTTGACATCGGTTTTTTGAAAATGATCACCGCATCCTCGGAATAGCGCCTGTAGGCAGCCGGGTCAGAGAACGGGTAGGGTGGCACAGCGACGACGACACCGATCTGAAATCCTCGCTGAGTGCGCAGAGCGAACGGCTGCCTCTTCGCCAAAGCATACAAGAAATCACTCCATCGGCTTAGGATGCCTTCCATCTGAATGTTAATGGTTGGGTAGCCAAATCGTGGTGTAATCTCCAATGGGTAGATTCCTCGAGGATTAGCAATACAGTTGATATCAAAATATCCGACAAAATCCATCTCCGCCAAGAGAGATCTGAATTTCACTAGCGTCTCATCAAAGAGGCGAGTTCTCTCTGACCAAAACATCAGGGTTCCCATCTCTCCTGTGCTGGGACCGATTTCCCCGTTGAACATTCGTTTGTGTTCGAAGTTGATGCAAGCGGGCAGAATGAAGTCTCGCCCGTTGAAGAATGCTCCGACCGCCACTTCGACCCCGGACACAAATTTCTGTATCTGAAAACTCTTGATTCTGGCGCTCCAAGTTTTCTTATATCGTTCGAGTATCGCGACTATGTCAAGTCCGTCTTCCTCTTGACCCACAAATGACAATACTTTTTCTTCTTGGGCTTTGCCACTCGGTTTAACGACATATCGTCCAGGATTTTCCTCAACGAACTTGATAGCATCATCGAACGTAGTGAAGTCCCATGATGGAACAGTCTGAAGCCCCGCCTTCCTAAGCTGCTCATGACCAAAGTCACGGTCAACTTCCAAGCGATCGCTCGCAACGGTTCCACCTACTACTGCCTTTCCCTCTTTGCGCAAACGTTCGGCCGTTCCACCAAAACCTATGTCATCGAAGACAATTACATCAGCCCAGTCTTTCAAGGATTCCCAATCGCTTGTCTTCTCAAGAAAGCCATCAGAAATGTCCTTGTCTGTTTTGCTTTGGATATAGTACAACACCTCATTTCCTTCATTCTTCACGACATAGGCAAGGTCGCCGATCAAACCCACGTCCGAAACAAAGAGAAATTTCCTTGAAGCCAGAGAATTATTCTGTTTTGGTAATCCTGTCTGTTCCCGACCATCACTACCCTGGGGCTTTTCAGTGGTCATGTCGATTCAATCAAGATATGTTGTATCCTATAATCACATCGAATTCATCAGATTTCAGTTTCTTCGTGAGCAAGTTTTCAGGTATCTGTCTAGAAACCTGGCAATTCTCTTGTAAGCGTCAACGCGATTGTCGAGTTTTCGGAATTCATGCCCTTCATCTTCGTATATCATCAGATCAAATACTTTGCCCAGTTTCTCTAGTTCCTTTTCCGCGTACTTGGTTTCTGAGGCTGGGCAACGGGGATCATGCGCTCCTGCAATAAGCTGAACTGGCGCTTCTATGTTTCCGATGAAGAAGATTGGAGAAAAGTTCCAAAAACGATCGTAATCCTTTCTCGGGTCGCCCATATTCTCACGGTCCCAAAACTGCAAGTCTTCACGCTCGTTCTTAATTTCTGTGAACCAGTTGAGGAATGGCACCATTGCAGCGCCCGCGGCCCAATACTTGGGGAACTTAGTGAGGGCGCACATTGTCAAGTATCCCCCGTAGGATTCTCCCAGAATGCCAATCTTCTTTTGGTCCGTGAATCGTTTCTTTACTAGATAACCTGCCGCAGCTACGACATCCTCTAGATCTTTGTCGCCCAGAGCAAATCGATTCGCTTCCCGGAACTTTCGACCGAATCCTGAGCTCCCTCGGTAATTTGGAACAACGACAACGTAGCCTCGATTCACGAGATATTGTATTGTTGGGTTCCATTCATTCATATGCTGTAGTGTTGGGCCGCCGTGGACGTAGATAAGTGATGCCCCAAGTTTTGCGGGGTGAAATGCCTTTGGGAGATAGAGTAATCCAGAAATTTCTAGCCCATCATTACTTGCATAGTGAATAGGGGATCCATTGACAAAAAGAGACTCGTCAACTGCGCGGGGTAGAGAATTGGTAAGTTGACGAAATTTCTGATCATTGAGGCTCACCATCCATAGATCGGGAGGGTGAGACGGATTTGAGAACGTGAAGAACATCGTTTCGGGATCACTGCCAAACCTCACCTGCAAATGAATACCGGCTTCAACTTGCAGGATATGTCTTACCTTCGTTTCGCGGTTCTCAATCGCTATGCCAATATTCCCATCCCGGTTTACGAGATACGCGAGCTTGTTGCCATCGGTAGACCAATGTGGATCATAGTATTCGTATTTGCTGTCTGTGACCCATTCCACTGATTCGTTTTTGATATTCCAAATTCCTATGTCCGAGCTTCCGAGCTCGCTCGAAACGAATGCGATGGCTTTCCCATCTGGCGACCATTCTGGTGATGATGCCTCAATCGGTCTATCATTCTTAACTAGACATCTAGCTTCTCCGCCATTCGCGGGTATGATGAAGACTCTATGATCCTGAGCTGAAACAAGCGCTTCGAAGGCTATCCATCTGCCGTCAGGTGACCATTCCGGATCTGAATCATTGAATTCATGGTCTGAGATGCGCTCTGGTTCTCCACCAGAGGATGGAATTGCATAGATGTTAAAGTTCTTCTCGCGATTTGACGTAAAGGCCAGTTTTCTCGCGTCAGGCGACCACCGAACATGCGGATAGATCGTTTCGCTTGTACCTGGCGTAAGATTCAGATGTTCGCCGTCTGATATGTCAAGAATGAAGATGTCGAAGTTTTCGTCACCCTGATAATCTTGCGTGTAAACAAGCTTGTTTCCGTCTGGGGCGAAACATGGGCTGATCTTGCTCTCGGCGCCTTTCGTCAGGCACTCTATGTCTTCTCCAGCCAATTTCCGAGTGTAGATTTCCAGTTGTCCTGACTTGTCCCAGCTGAACGCAACCCTGTCGCCCCTAGGCGAAACATCATAGTTGTAGATACCTGGAATACGAAACAGGGTTTCTGAGTCCAAGCTCTTCCGCAAGGTCCGTATCGCCTTTCAGCCTCATTCCAAATGATGTATGGCCTACTCTCTCCTATTATGAAGAGCTTTGGACGCTTCAATTATTGCCTCGAAAACTGTCTCCAAAGGCCTACAGAGGTAGTAACTGCCTCCTTTGTATTTAGGGATGGAAGATCCAGAGCCCTGAAGAAGAGTACTTACAATGATGTCGTGCGTTTATACCGCTAGTTGTATAAACTCCAAGGAGCTAGGCATGCTACCTCGTTTCGCAATAGATGAGTTTGACTACGTCAGATAAGTTCCTAGAGTTCCGTGAGAAGCAAAGCCAGAAATAATCTTGGAATGACGTATCCCTATCAACATCAAGACATTAGTAGTCAATTGATGAAATCGTATTCCAGTTTGCTTGACTTCAGTCGCTCCTTGAAATACCAGGTTGATAGAAATCTTCGCTGCTTCATCCACGTTCCGTCCTCAAGGATAAGTATAAACTAAGGATTTTTCACTCGATGTTTTGGGAAGTATCCAGCAACGGAGAATCATAAGAAGTTCAGATTAGTCTCAGATTATGAACCGAAGGGGGATCAACCCAATGCCATTGGTCGCTTGTCAAAAGGAGTACTGGATAGGCTGGAGAAACAAGTCCTGAAAGGGGCGACCGGGACTGGAAAGACCTATGTTATCGCCCATGTGATAGAGCAGGTTCAGAAACCGACGCTTGTCATCTCGCACAACAAGACCTTGGCAGCCCAGCTGTATGGCGAATTCAAAGCATTCTTTCCGGAGAATGCTGTGGGATATTTCGTGAGCTACTATGATTACTATCAGCCTGAGGCATACATTCCTCAAACGGATACGTACATTGCGAAGGATGTATCAATCAACGAGCAGATTGATCGATTGAGACATTCAGCCACTCAGTCGCTTCTAACTCGATCTGACGTGATTGTAGTGGCAAGCGTATCTTGCCTTTATGGCATTGGTTCACCGACCGAATATCTCAAAGCGACTTTCAAACTGAGGAAAGGTGATGCGATTCAACGAAATGAGATACTCAGAAGATTAGTCAAAATGTATTATGAAAGAAATGACGCGACCCTTGCAAGAGGAAAATTCAGGGCTCGAGGAAACATTATAGAATTCTGTCGAGTCGATCAAGATAGTGCCGTGCGTATTGTTCTTGAAGGAAATGTAATCAAAGATATGATGGATCTTGATCCAGTCACAGGTCAGGTAATAGAACGAGGAGATTGCACTCTGATATTCCCAGCAAGACATTTCGTGACTCCTCCGGATAAAGTGAATGTCATCCTTGACGAGATAGAGTCTGAACTGGAAGCGAGACTGGAAGAACTGAGGACACAAGACAAGCTAGTAGAGGCACAACGGTTAGAACAGAGAACAAGATACGATATGGAGTTGATCAGAGAGGTTGGATATTGCACCGGCATCGAGAACTACTCTCGACATTTTGACGGGCGAAACCCCGGTGAACCCCCAAACACTCTAATTGACTACTTTCCCAAAGGGTTCCTAACGATCATTGATGAGTCTCACGTAACAATTCCACAAATTCAGAGCATGTTCCACGGCGACCTATCCAGAAAGAATATGTTAATAGAATATGGGTTCAGACTCCCCTCAGCCAGAGACAATCGACCATTGACCTTCGACGAATTCCGTCAGAAGACCGAGACGACAATTTACATGTCTGCAACTCCCGGACCATACGAACTAGCACATAGTCAGCAGATCATTGAGCAGATCATAAGACCTACGGGACTGGTCGACCCGGAGATCGTTGTAAGACCTGCAGAAGGTCATGTCAAGGACCTGGTTAGCGAAATCAAAAAACGCGCAACACGAAACGAAAAGACCCTCGTTACGACACTAACCAAGAAGATGGCTGAAAACTTATCTGAATACATTCAAGATCAAGGCGTCAAGGTCCATTACTTACACTCTGAAATAGACACGTTGAATAGGGTTGAAATTCTGAGAGACCTACGAGTAGGGGTTTACGATGCGATCGTGGGAGTCAACCTGCTGAGAGAGGGGCTTGACCTCCCTGAGGTATCATTGGTAGCCATTCTAGACGCAGACAGTGAAGGATTCCTCAGATCTGACACTTCACTCATTCAGATAATTGGGAGAGCCGCGAGGAACATCTACGGTCAGGCCATCATGTATGCTGACAACATGACCGATTCCATGAAGAGAGCGATAGATGAAACTAACAGGCGACGAGAGATTCAAGTGGAATACAACCGTCAACACGGAATTGTCCCTGAAACGATCCGAAAGGAAGTTCGCGAAATACTTGCAGCCATCAAACCTTTGCAATCACAAGCTGAAGTCATCAAGTCACACCGAAGAATTGCTATGAAGAGAATGTCCAAGTCAGAACTGCAGACTGTGATAGCTAATCTAGAACAAGAGATGCTCGACTTGGCTGCCAAATTGGAATTTGAAAAAGCAGCCGAGATCCGTGACACAATAAGAGCGCTCAAAGGAAGGGAAAGATGATGGTGGAGGAGCTCATAGTCAAAGGTGCAAGAGAGAACAATCTCAAGAACATCACGGTCAGAATTCCCAAATACAAACTTGTAGTAATCACAGGGCTGAGTGGATCGGGAAAATCATCATTAGCCTTCGACACCATCTATGCAGAAGGCCAACGGCGATATATAGAATCACTTTCAGCCTACGCACGTCAATTTCTCGGCCAATTGAACAAACCTGACGTTGACTATATCGAAGGCCTCTCTCCTGCGATAGCTATTGAACAAAGATCCGCTGCTGCAAACCCTCGATCCACGATAGCAACGACAACCGAGACACATGATTACTTGAGACTGCTTTTTGCCAGAATTGGTGTTCCCTACTGTCACAGGTGCGGAAGGAAGATTGAGAAACAGACAGTCCAACAAATTGTGGATAGAATCCTAGAGCAAGAAAAGGGCTCTCTAATCAACATCTGGGCGCCTGTCATCAGAGGTAAGAAAGGAGAGTACAAGACGATTCTAGCCAGTTACCATAAGATGGGGTTTCTGTATGCCAACGTTGACGGAAAACGTGTGGAAACTGATCAGGCACAATCTCTCGAACGATACAAGAAACACACTATTGAGGTTCTGATTGATGAGCTCAGGTCCGTGGAACAAGAGAAGGGGAGAATAGCAGAGTCAATACAGACGGCACTGAATCTTGCAGATGGAGTTGTGGCAGTCACATCTGGACGGAAGAGTTACATGTTCAGCGAAAAACTCGCATGCCCAATATGTGGAGTGAACGTGGAGGAACTTGAACCTAGATCGTTCTCTTTCAATAGTCCTTACGGTGCATGCAAAGAATGCACAGGGCTCGGAGTAATAATAAGAATCGATCCAGATCTTGTCATTCCAGACAAAGATAGAACGATTCGTGAAGGGGCAATCGAATCATTTTTCGGACCTATAGATGGATGGGTATTGTCAAACTTCAGACCCATCGCACTTGAACATAGTTTCGACTTTGACACCCCAATAAAGGACCTGACAAAGGATCAACTCAATTTACTTTTGTACGGTAGTCGCCAAGAACCTGGCGGTTACGGATGGGAAGGCGTCATAAACATTCTTGAGCGGAGACATCGAGAAACCAAGTCTGACAGCATGAAAGAGTGGTACAGTAAGTTCACAAGTGAAACCATCTGTTCAAGCTGCCAAAGGAGCTCGTTTAAGGCCAGAATCACTGGCCGTCAAGATACGTGACAAGAACATCTCCGAAATAACGAAGATGTCCATCGTTGAATCCCAGAGATTTTTCGATACTCTAGAGCTATCTGACAGGGAGCAGAAGATAGCCGGACAATTACTGAAGGAGATCAAAGAGCGATTAGGATTTCTCCTTCATGTTGGATTGGGCTACCTTACGTTGGATAGGAGAACAAGCACCCTTTCAGGAGGCGAGAGTCAAAGAACACAACTCGCCACACAAATCGGCTCAAGACTAACTGGTGTCCTATACATTCTTGATGAACCAAGCATTGGCCTACATCCCAGGGATAACAGAAAACTGCTTGAGATTCTCCAGAGGCTCCGAGATCTAGGAAATACCATCATTGTTGTGGAGCACGATGAAGAGACAATCAGACAATCCGATTATGTAATTGATCTAGGTCCTCTTGCGGGTGTGGATGGCGGAAGAATAGTCGCCGCAGGGACCCCGGAAGAGATTATGAAGAACACTGATTCGATCACTGGAGCTTATCTCTCTCATAAAGTAACTATTCCCATTCCTACCAGTCGAAGAAAGAACAATGGAAAATGGATAACAGTCAAAGGAGCATGTGAAAACAACCTCAAGAACATTAACGTACGTATTCCATTGGGCACATTCACTTGCATAACTGGAGTTTCAGGTTCAGGAAAGAGTACACTCCTCAATGACGTATTGTACAATGCACTTGCAAAGATATTCTACCATTCAAAAACAAAACCGGGCCGTTTCAAGACAGCTTGAAGGTGTGGAAAACATCGACAAAGTCGTAATAATTGATCAATCACCCATTGGAAGAACTCCCCGGAGCAACCCAGCAACATATGTCGGTGTCTTCACCTATATTCGAGAGCTCTTTGCTAAGCTTCCTGAATCAAAGGTTCGCGGATACAAGCCGGGGAGGTTCAGCTTCAATGTGCGGGGTGGAAGATGCGAAGCCTGCCAAGGGGCGGGCACCATCAAAATGGAGATGCATTTCCTCCCTGACGTATATGTTGCCTGCGACGTATGCAAGGGAAAGAGGTATGGCAGAGAGACCCTTGAGGTATCCTACAAAGGAAAATCGATCGCAGACGTCTTATCTATGACAATCGATGAAGCTCTACAATTCTTTCACAACATACCCACTATAAACAGAAAACTCCAGACCATCGCCGATGTCGGTCTCGGATACATTACCTTAGGACAAAGCGCAACGACACTCTCCGGAGGCGAGGCACAAAGAGTGAAACTCAGTACGGAATTGAGCAAAGTCAGTACTGGAAGTACATTGTACATTCTGGATGAACCAACAACAGGACTTCATTACGCAGACGTTCAAAAACTGCTGGATGTCATCCATCGACTGGTCGATCTAGGGAACACCATACTGGTCATAGAACACAATTTGGAAGTTATCAAAACGGCTGACAACATCATTGACCTTGGACCCGAAGGCGGGGATGAAGGAGGCTACCTAGTTGCAACAGGTTCTCCAGAAGAAGTTGCAAATGTGAAGACATCGTACACAGGTCAATACCTGAAGAAGATACTGGAACAGGACCGAATAGAGAAAGGTGAATGGAACAAGGTATTATCGCCTGCTTGAGGAAACTAAGATGCCGCAGGCTACAATAAACGAACTGCAAACAGAACATCTACCAGAGAAGACCGGAGTTTACATCTTCAAAGGAGATAATGTAGCACTATATGTTGGAAAAGCAAAGAACATCAGAAAAAGAGTAGAGGATCATATTCAAGCCGCCAGGATGGACGGCAGAGAGAGAAGAATCGTAGAATCCACTGACAAAATAGACTATATAGTAACAGAAACCGAAACAGAGGCGCTAATTGAAGAGAACATTCTAATCAAAGCTTATAAACCGAGACATAATGTCCGCTTGAGTGATGACAAAACCTACCCCTACATAAAAATCGACACCACTGAAGACTATCCTTGCATAAGCATTACAAGAAGAGTAGCGAAGGACGGGGCAAAATATCTCGGGCCATACGGCGACGTTGGCGCAATGCGAAACTCACTGAAGACCATCAGAAGAATCTTTCCCATAAGAACATGCAAGAAACAAATAGAAACCTCTGCAATAAGACCATGCACATACTATCACATTGGTCAATGCAGTGCCCCATGCGCAGCCAAAATCACAAAGAAAGAATACAACTCCGTGGTGAACGGCGCAATCCTTCTTCTAGAAGGAAAACTCAACAGTGTCATTCAGAATCTCCGTTCCGAAATGTCTGCCGCATCTGTGAAACAAGAATACGAAAGAGCGGCGACACTCCGAGATAGAATCAGTGATCTGGAGAAAACCGTACAAGCAGTCCGTGTGGTACTACCATCTGGTGAGAACCTTGACGCAATTACGTTGTATCGAGGAGACGAAGGCGTCTGTATACACGTTCTTCAGGTGAGAGAAGGAAAGATCCTCTCGTCTGAGAGCTTCAATTTGAAGGTGGCTGAAGAAGCCGACGACGAAGAGGTTCTCGAGTCATTCCTCAAGCAGTACTATCTGAAGAGGACTTACATACCTGAAAAGCTCATATTGAACAAGCGAATCGGCGACGCCAAAGTCATAGCGGACTGGCTGTCAAAGAAGAGTGGTTGGAAAGTAGAGATCAAGAAACCATCCCTTACCAAGCTCAAGGCAATAGTAGATTTGGCTTACGAAAACGCCCGAACTTACTTAGAACATCTGAGCACAGCGAAGAAGAAAGCCGCCAATTCTCTTCTTGAACTCAAGAATCGCCTAGGCTTAGGGAAAGTACCACGGCTGATCGAGTGCTTTGACATCTCCAATCTTGGTAGAAGAAACGCTGTCGGATCCAAGATTTCCTTCTTGGATGGGATGCCAAACAAGAGAGAATATCGAATGTACAAGATCAAGACGGTTTTTCAACAAGATGACCAAGCTATGATAGGAGAAATCGTCCATAGGAGATTCACCAGGCTTTTGAAAGATGGAGGAGAACTTCCTGACTTGGTGATTGTGGACGGAGGGATTGCACAGGTATTGGCGGCGAAACGGAAATTGGACGCACTGGCCATAACCACGCCAATCATAGGGTTGGCGAAAAGACTGGAGCAGATATGTCTGCCCAACGGGAACATCTTAGAAATAGATGTGAATTCACAACCTAGCCTCATGCTTCAACAGATCAGGGACGAAGCCCACAGATTCGCAGTGAGCTATCATCGAAAAAGAAGAGAAAAAATGCTCTGGATCAACTCCCGAAACCAACTTTGAAGAAACTAAGAGAGTTCGACATGTTGAACCTCGTTGATATTGTCCCACGTAACTTGAACATTCTTCTGAATTCTGGCGGCTAACGCGACAGAAGTAGGTATGTCCAGGTTGTGTGAGTACTGACCTAGGGCGGAGGGTGTATAAGCGACGCACTCTACTAGAACGGAGATCCTAATGTGTACTCTAAGGGCTAACATTGTGAAAAACTGTAGAAAATGCAAATCGTCCGTTAGGTTCCATTGCTCTCTGCGCAGAAAGACAGCGAAGAAAACGTATTTTGATAGCAAGGACAGACGGCCAGTAGCACAGGCCAAGTAGGTCTCAGAAGTTGAATCGAACGGCATATCGAATCAAGAAGAGACAGAAAAGCAAGAACCGACAAAGAAAGAAGACTAAATCGAGTAGGAAATCGTCTGCGTAGAACATGCTGAAGGGAAAAAGTAACAACTGACGATATGTTATTGATTGCTAGCTATGTTCAGGCGATTAGAAGGTATTGGCAGCTGAAATGACAATCAATCTAACTCAAGCAGCAAGGCTCGAATCTTAGCTAATCGAATTGATTAGGCGGTAGAAAATGCGAATAGATAACGCTGAGGATGCAAAAAGTGTTGTGAGAAAGTACTTCCTTGGCACAAGGACATTCCACGGGAAGATCGCTTCTTTTGTCACGGAAGAAAAGATCGAGGGCCCAGATGACAATGGTACTTGGAAGGTCAAAGGAACTTACGTCACCGAGGCAGGTATTAGAGAAGACTTTTCTGCAGATGTATCTTCACGTGGAGAAGTAATCACTACCAGTTCGTCCAAACCAAAACCGTCTTGGCGATGAGGGAGTAAGTAACGGAATTCTTCTGTGTTCATCCGTCGTACGCCTAGTACAACTCGACAAAAAGAGCTCAAGGTGACTGTCGATCGAGTTTTCTTTCGACCGATTTAACCAAACCGAATGTGCCCGTAAGCATAACATCTCCCGTGGGAGCTCCGAAATGAACCTTCAGTCCAGCTCCTTTTGCCATCATTCGCTGAGGTCCTGTCACCAAGACAATATCTTGTTCGATCACTTCTGGTCGAGTCAGATAGAATGCTCCATGCCCTCCATTTTGAGATACTTCGTCTTCTGTAAGGTTACCTGACTGCAGTCTTCGAATGAAAACTTCGAGTTTTTCGGGGGTCAAAGCGTGCGTATGATGTTCCATGAATCCAAGTACCTTGTTATCAGCGACGATCGCGGCTGTGACGTGCGAATTTCCAACGTTGAGAGCTGTGACTGCATTACTGACGGTTAGATCAGGGCGATCGTATAAGCAACCTGCTACTGCAGCTACGGTACTGTCCATCACGAAAGCTCTAGTTTTTGGCATTATGCGTCTGATCGACTCTACAGTCGACTTCATACGAGCGTAACATTCAGGAATCTCAGTTTCTGAAAAAACCAAGTCATGCACATTTGGCCTTGACTTGAAATGCTCTTTGAACTTGTACAATCTGTATTCATTCTGGCTTATGCCCTCCGATGGAATGCCGTGATCTTGAACAGCTATAGCGATCCCATCCAAGTCTTCCAAAGTCTCGTCAAAAGACTTCAAAAAAAACTTCAATTCATCAATTTTGACTTCGTCAAGCGTAATACGCCCCCCATTGAATCCTTCAGGAGGTTTGCCCACAATCTGAACTCCTAGAGCCCTAACTCGTTCTAGACGGTTGTAAAGGGTGAAGGCCGCTTTTTCGGTCATGAATACTGCATACCCACTTTCGACATGTTCTTTCAGTTTTGTTGTGATGCTCCCTCCTCCGATGGCATACCCATCTATGTACAAGTCACTTTGCGCAGACCTAATTTTGTTAGCATAAAGAGGAGTTGGGCTGGGGAGCACCATCTTCACACAATTCTCGATGTTCTTGCCTGAGTCGTAGAGTAGCACATCTTTTGTCCCAGCACCTACGTCAATTCCTAGAATCTTCAACCCACATACTCTCCTTCAGTCTTAGCTAGTTTCGACCTATGCCTGTAATCATTTGTGGCGTTTACTTCTTCTGGTGCTTGTGATGTTATTGTTATCTGTTACGCACCAAATTCGAGTTTGGAGGCGAAGCCTGAAATACTCGTGACAAATGGCTTCAAAGATGGAGAGCGTTGCGATTGCTTCGAATTCTAGGCATTGTTGGAAGCAAGGATAGGGGGCAACACTGAACATCTTGTCTTGGAAGCTTTGAAGGCGGCAGAAGGCGATGGCGCTGCCACAGAGGTATTGAGATTGGCAGGTAAAGAAATCAAACCATGTGATGCCTGCCTATCTTGTAGAAAGACGGGAGAATGTCAAGCGAAGGATGATTTCAAGCCCATATTCAACAAAATGATTGAAGCAGACGGCATCATCTTAGCTTCACCAGTCTACTTCTGTTCAGCAACACCTCAAATCAAAGCTCTAATCGACAGAGCAGGATAACTGTCTATTGCAACCGCATAGTAGTGGCTATCAGAGTTTTAATGATGCTCCAGTTATATCGAAAGAAATTCTCGCAAGAAACCACAGGAACAGTCTCTCTGAAAGCAATAATCACAACTGGCTTGATGGAGTTCATGGGGTTCTTTGGTTACATAGTTGGTGCAAGTGTTGGACTCGTCTCGATTGCCGCACCGGTATCTAGTGCCTCGCCAGCAGTGACAATTCTACTTGCGCAAGCTTTTCTGAAGGAAATGCTAGCTCAAATTCAGAAAGTGGCAGTAGTCTTCATTATACTTGGAATAGTCCTTCTTCCAATATTGCCATTTTTGTAGAAAAAGCCCTGAATTACCGAACAAACATTCCCATAAAGTGCGTGCATAGAGCACACACGAGCATCAACAGGACTAGATACACTCAGTTCTAAAAGAAAGGTTAGAAAAGGGGGAGAGAATCTGATCAGATTCCCATTCTAGTAGCGTCTATGTTTCTGGTAGCATTCTCTACAGTAGACGGGTCGGCCTTGTGTTGGTTTGAAAGGTACTTCGGTTTCTGCGTTACATTCTGAACATGTTACCTTGTACATTGTTCGGCTACCGTATCTTCCTTCTTCACTCATATTCCATTTACACCCCTTTCTAGGCTAGTTACGCGCAAGATAATACTTAGAAGTAGAACTCGCGACGTACTGAGTTCTTATGGGGGAGCCTGCGAATAATAAATTTATGCTATCACCACCCAAAACAACCCCAAACAATCTTTCTTAGCGTACACTAGGTAGACCTTGAGCCACTGCCTACGGCCACTGCCGCAGAACACCTTTGTTTAGTTCTTCACTAGGTATTCAATGAAGCCATCGAAACTGTACTGCCTGTCGGGTACGGACAGTGGCCCTACACCAATTCCATTCGTGTTTCGTTTCGCAAATGAATAGTAGGCAAGAAGAGAAGCAGTACAGTAATTATCAGAAGAATCCTTTTGCCTTCAATAGTTCGGCATTCAGTATTCCGCCGCCTGCCGCTCCCCTTATCGTATTGTGTGACAATCCTACAAACCTGAAGTCAAAGACATTACATTCTCTAAGTCTGCCAATCGTGATTGCCATGCCTTTGTCATTATCTCTGTCCTTTCTTGGCTGAGGTCTATTCTCTTCTTCGCGATAGATCACCGGTTGTTCCGGAGCAAAAGGAAGCTTAAGCTCTTGTGGCAAAGACCTGAACTCGCGCCATGTTCGGATCATCTCTTCCTTGGATGGCTTTCTTTCGCCAAACTCGACGCTTACACATGCCGTGTGTCCGTCAAGAACCGGGACCCTATTGCAGTGCGCGGATATCCTTATCGAGTCATTATCTACGAACCTACCATTCTCAATTTTCCCAAGTATCTTGAGGGGCTCTTTCTCTGATTTTTCCTCTTCCCCACTAATGTAGGGTACAATATTATCGACAATATCAAGCGAGGCAACACCTGGATAACCTGCCCCTGAAACAGCCTGCAGCGTAGTAACAATCATCCGTCTCACTTTGAAACCAGCTTTCTCAAGCGCGCATATAGGTGTGAGGTAACTCTGTACACTGCAGTTTGGTTTGACAACCACAAATCCCTTTTTCCAGCCATGGTTCTTTTTCTGGATTGGTATGATGTCTAGATGACGGTGGTTTATCTCTGGTATTACCATGGGGACGTCTTCTGTCCATCTGTGCGCGGATGCATTGGATACAACTGGAATATCATTCTGTGCGTACTTGTTCTCTAGATCCTTGATGGCCTGTTTATCCATTTCAAGTGCTGAGAATACAAAGCCGCATTTTCCGAGAGCTTTTTCAACAATACTTGCATCCTCAACCTTGAGTTGTCTCACATTCTTCGGTATGTCTGATTGCATATGCCACCTACCCGCAACGGCTTCAGAATATCTCTTTCCAGCAGATCTCGGTGAAGCTGCCACATAGTTCACCTCAAACCACGGATGATTTTCTAGTAGTTTGATGTACATCTGGCCGACCATGCCAGTCGCGCCTAATACGCCCACTTGCATCTTCTTCACGTTATTCACCTGCAATAGATACAATCTTGCGCAGCCCTAATACTGGATTTCAGTCTTCTATCACCACTCCGAATCCACTGAAGATTCTCATAGGACATAGGAGGAATCTTTATGCATTTCTCTTCTACTCTACTACTGTTTTGAGCTTCGTTCTGGAACAATTCTGGATTTTCTCATTGGCAGAATAAGCAGCATTGCACCAATTAGAGCAAGGATTGCCGTTAGTTGAAATGCTGGCTGAAATGATCCATAGAAATCTATTGCAAAACCCATCACGACTGACCATACGGAGCTTATGCCATAACCAATTGTGAAAAACAGACCTATCAGAAGGTCTCTCTCCAAAATTCCAGCCACTGATGACAGATATGCCTGCAAGAGACTTGTGATAGCGAAGCTCGAGATTCCGAGCACAAACAAATGTAGGACCAAAAGCGGACTGTTGACGGTGTGAGATGTCAGGAAAAAGGTAGATACTGCCGCAACAAGCGAGCAGATCATAGCGGATCTTAGATGACCAACCCTATCCGAGTACTTGCCAACGACTAGAGGTCCAAGAACCCCGCCCATCATCATGACCGAAAAACTGATACCCACATCAAGAACCCCCAAGCGGATTTGGTTCGCGAGGAAAAGCGGTGTATAAGCAACGAGTCCACCCATTCCGGTTCCGCCGGCAAGAAACGATTGAGCCATTATGACAGCGACCGCACCCCTAACATGAAGAGAAGAACGAATGCCTTTGGAGAGGGAAACCTTCTGAGAAATCCTTCCAGCAACCCATTCCTTCTTGAGATATGCCATCACCAAAATACCAGTGAAGGCAGGGGCAATTCCAAAAATGTAGAGAGAAAACCGCCATCCAAGAGTAGAAGACAATACCGCCAGAACAAAAGGACCTGCCACGTTTCCCAAATAGGCAATTCCATAGTGTAGTCCGAGTGCAGCACCAATTGATCTGTGACGATACTTGTCGGATAGTATGGACACTCCAATAGGATGTTGTACAGCCTGACCAACGCCACCAATCAGATTTGCAACGAACAACTGATAGAAACTCTTGGAGATTCCGATAGCGAACTCAGCTCCTGAGTATAGTAAGTTCCCAAACCCCAAGAGAACCCTCCGAGAAACATAACGACTCAGAAGACCGGGGCCTAGTTGAAGAATGCCAGCGAGAACGGACCCTATGCCAACCGCCAAGCCCAACTCACCATAGCTCAAGTTGAGAGCTACCATGATGTTCGGATAAAGGACAGATATGCCTACGTAGAGATGCTGAGTCATATGTGATATTGTCAACACTGCCAAGACATTCTTTCTAGATCTGGTATCAGACATAGTGCCGACCCTCGTATTACTTTCTAAAATCAATTCAGTTTAGGATCATAGCAGAGACTGTAACAAGGTGAACTCATCGCAGCCTAGGCAGTGGTTTACATACAGTTGCTCAGCCTCATATCCCTGACTCAGTCAGAAAAACCTGGTCGCCGAGATCGACCAAACAAATATCCGTCAGACCATCATTGTATTTGAGTTATAGTCAAGCACCGGTTGAACCCCTATTCAAGAAGTGATGTAGATGAACGTCGTTCACGTTGAAGGAAAGAATGCTGGGAAGATTATTCTCTACACCCTCAGCACTTGTGCATGGTGTAAGAAGACCAAGGAGTTCCTTAGGGAGCTGGGCGTGAGTTACGACTACGTCGACGCCGATCTCCTTGCCGGAAATGAGAAGGATTACTTCAGGAAAGAGGTCGAGAAATGGAATCCTAGGTGCTCTTTCCCCACGTTGGTGATCAACAATCAGCGTTGCATAGTGGGCTTCAACAAGGACGAGATAAGGGAGGCTCTAGGATCATGAGCCCCGATGTCTCAGAGGACAAAGTTGTCAATACGATGGAAAGGCTCGATAAGGAGGCGGAGGAAGGAGGCTACCACCTGAATCCAGATAAGGAGTTCGTTAAGAACCTCATCAGGGGGCTCCTCACAAATGAGGAGAGATACGGGTATATGGCCTGCCCCTGCAGGCTTGCCTCGGGTAACAAGGATGAGGATCTGGACCTCATCTGTCCCTGCGATTACAGGGACCAAGACATCGTGGAGTACGGCTCGTGTTACTGTGCACTGTATGTAGACGATGACGTAAAGGGTGGCAGGAAGGAAGCATATCCAATACCGGATCGGCGGCCCCCTCCCGAGGAACGGCAGAAGATGAACCAGGAGAAGGTGAAGGCTCAGAGTGGTGGAACGAGGTCAGCCGGGTTACCCTATCCAGTGTGGCGGTGCAAGGTATGTGGATATCTATGTGCGAGGGAGAGCCCTCCAAGTGTGTGCCCCATATGCAAGGCCAAGAAGGAGAGATTCGAAAGGTTCATGTGAAGTGCCGATAATGGCCAGAAATCTTCTTCATGGCGACGAGATTACAACCCTCCTGAAGGCCGTAGCTCTCGGAGACCTCTTAGAAGTAGATAGGCAAGTCAAACCTGAGAACTCCTGAGAAGACATTCTCAGCTTGCAAGCCTGCCAGTCATCTTCCCTGATCCCCCGGGGAACAAAAGTCTCTGGTCCTTCACTGCCTCTGAGCTGGAGCGTAGCTAAGCAACAGCACTCTTCCTGTTCCATTCTGTGGCTACTGTCATGGCATACAGGCACATGCAGGCCTGATAGATAGCTATGTTCAGGCACTCTCCTGAGAAACCTCATGGACACTCGTCAAGATGGAACGTCTGCCCTGAAGCCCAGAACAATAGAACGTTCGGTGGGGCACCCCTTTGAGATACTTGGCAGGATAGTGCATCATCCTGGTACATTTGCCAGGGTGCTGAAGACGCGCTGAGATACCGAGAAACGGATAGAGCACTATCCTCAATTATTCTGGTAGAGCCCGACGTGCTCTCTTGACACCCTGAAGTACTCTGGTGAGGTGCTTCTGAGATAGTAGCCAGGACAGGATGCTATCAAGGGATCTCTACTGGAGCCTGGTGTGCTCTCCTGAGACAATTGCTGAGTCAGGGTACTATTCCAGAGCATTTTACTGGGCGGTAAGGCATTCAGGCGAGATACCTCAGAGACGCTTACCAGGACAGGTTGCTATTCTGAAGCATTCAGCCAGAGAAGCAAAGTATTATCAGGCAACTGCTCTGAGACATTCGCGAGAGCATTCAAGACAGGGCCCTGAGACACGCTAATATTAGCATTTGAGAATGAACACTATCAAACTCCGTCAAACATATCCCTGAACAAGAACAAAGTGCAGGTTTGGTTCTTGGAATCCAAAACCAATTTATTTTCGACAAATAGGAAACGTACTAGATACTTTCCCGTAGTTCTCAACTAGCGAGACTCGAATAGATTGAGATATAACTGGGAGGAATGACTTGTGGCTGTAGTTGAAGTTCTTCAACTAGGCAACCCCACACTAAGAATGAAGTCGATACCCGTCGAGGACGTAGCATCAAAGGAGATAGCTAAGCTACGCGATGACTTGGCTGACACGTTGAAGTTCTACCGTGAGACTACGGGGTACGGAAGAGGCATTGCGGCTCCGCAAATAGGCGCACTCAAACGAGTCGTATTCATCAACATCAACAAACCTTGGCTTCTAGTGAACCCGGAGATCATAGAGAAGAGCAGTCAAAACATGGTTGTATGGGACGCTTGTCTGAGTTATCTTAGTATCTTCTTCCAAGTCTCCAGGTCGAAGAAGATCAAAGTTTCCTATCAAACACAAGATGGAGGAAGAGAAGTGATAGAAGCAGAGGACGAACTATCAGAATTGCTCCAACACGAAATTGACCATCTGGATGGCATACTCGCGATTGATCGAGTAACAGACATGAAATCAATTTGTACAAGACAAGAATACGAGAAAAGACACAAGAGCCAAACCTAATCAGTAATAGAATGGAAGATTCGAAGTATGCCATTCAGACTTGCAAGAGCGTCAGGTTATGCCCTTCTGTTTTGGATTATCGGTTTTGTTTGGGGAGTAATCGTCTTCACGGTGCCGACGCTGAGGAATGTCCCATCAGTCTCATATGTCTCGAAATACCCAGCAATTAGTATCCCGCTACTGGTGACCTACCCAATTCTGATGTTCTTCACTACAAGAACGCTTCTTAAGGAAACGATTGAACACAGTGAAGGGGCAAGATTTGGCGTTGTAGTTCTAGTTGTGAACGTGGTCTTGGATTCTTTTGTCTACGTTGTTTTCTTGAAGAGCATAGACTACTTCACATACCTTTCAATCTGGTTCGCCTACATAATGTTTCTAACCGTTCCTTGGCTTACTGGAATATGGCTGAAAAGAAAATCCGCCAGCTGAACATCAACTGATTATGACCTATGGAGAAATGAGACAGTGACAGAAGTTCTCCTAATGCAGCCACCGCTTCCTCCACCAATGAATGCCTTCGTCAAAGAAGTCACGATAAGCCCACCATTGGGACTATGTTACATCGCATCAAGCCTCTCAGAAAATCTCGGTATTGACCCCAGAATTGTTGACTGTGCAATCCTGGACTTAGACGAACGTGACATAGAAAATGAAATCAAGAAAGAGAATCCGAAAATTCTTGGAATATCAACATCCACCCACACGTACAAGAATGCATTGAAGATAGCTCAAACAGCAAAGGGATTGAACAAGGAAATAACAACTGTTCTCGGAGGACCCCATTCCAGCATCCTAGACAAGGAGACTCTCGCAAATGAACATGTTGACATCGTGGTGCGCCAAGAAGGCGAACTAACGATGGTCGAACTGGCCAACTTCATGATTGAAAGAAAAGGAGACATTTCCACCATCAAGGGAATCACATACAGAGAACGGGATTCAATTCGACGTACCCCCGATCGGCCACTGATAGAGAACCTGGACACTCTGCCATTTCCAGCGAGACATCTTCTTCCTCTTAACATGTACAAGGTACCTGCAACAATCATCACTGGTCGTGGATGCCCATCGAGATGCATCTTCTGCGCAGCAAAAGCACTCTCGGGACATCAGTATAGAGTTAGAAGCCCTGATAATGTGGTTGAAGAGACCAAACAAATGCTCACGGCAATCAACCCTCAGTTTCTCTTCGTAGCAGACGACACATTCACGGTTTTTGAAGATAGAACCAGAGAGATCTGCAGAGATTACCGAGAGCTTGGAGTCAGATGGGTATGCGAATCCCGGGTCAACACCATCAACCAAGAGATGATCAAAGAGATGGCTAATTCTGGTTGCTTCATGATACAGTTTGGAGTGGAGTCCGGGTCACAGACAATTCTAGACTCTATAAGAAAAGGCATAACCATCGAACAGATAAGAAAAGCCGTGCTAATGTGCAAAGACTACGGAATCAAACCCGTCTGCAGTTTCATGATACCTCATCCCGACGACACTTGGGAGACCATCAAGCAAACTGAGTCTCTAATGGAAGAACTGAGAGACCTTGGCGTACAGATCTTCGTCTCACTGACGACGCCCTTCCCTGGAACATACCTATTTGATAATGCCGAGGCGTTGGGCGTTGAATACGTTACCCGGGATACAGACGAATTCAATCTCGCCACACCAGTGATACGAACCAAGCATCTCTCGGTTGTGGATATTCAGCAGACATTTGACCGATTGTCAGAGATTTCAATGCAGACTTTTCCACCCGAAATGATGAGAGAATATGCTGACTAGATACTGATCCAGCACATCATCAATGAATACTACCGAACATTGAAACCGACAAAACTCGAGGATGCAAACCTTGAAATAACGTTAGCTGAATAACACAACTGTATCATATTCTTCGGAGGATTCGCCAACCCAAAATGAACGGACTCGTGCCTGAGAAGATATTCTTCACAACTGGAGCCGGTATTCACAAAGAAAGGCTAGCAAGCTTCGAAGTAGCACTTAGGGATGCAGGCATCGCCTCCTGCAACCTAGTACATGTCTCGAGCATAATTCCTCCCAACTGTGTACTAATATCTCGAGAAAAAGGTCTGAAGGAACTGAAACCTGGTCAGATAATTTTCTGCGTTATGAGCCGCATCGATACAAACGAACCCAACAGACTTATCGCTGCCGCCATAGGCATGGCTAAGCCTCTGGACAACTCTAGGTACGGTTACCTTTCCGAGCACAGCTCCTATGGTCAGACACATGAAAAGGCCGGCGAATACGCTGAAGACATAGCTGCTTCAATGCTTGCATCAACTCTCGGCGCAAGATTCGATGTTGAAGACGCATGGGATACCAGAAGAGAGATCTGGAGAATATCAGGCAAGAACGTTCGCACCAGACACGTTTGCCAGTCCGCCGAAGGTAACAAAGACGGCTTATGGACGACAGCAATCGCTACTGCGGTAATGATCTGAGTCTGGCTTGAAGTGACATTCTCCCGCAGAACACCTAATACTGTCAGGCTTCAGAACAAACCGAAGAATCAAATGGACAGATCGGCAAATGGCTAATGCCCCACTCATAAGCATCATCATAGCCGTTGGACTGATACCCTAGCATTCCTATTCCTGCATGCGTTCCTAAGCGGTTTGAAAAAGTGAAAGTATCACCAACCAACAGGAACAGTGACAATCCTTTGGGACCTTAGCATATCAATTGGTTACACGGTATTCAGATCGTTTGGTGGCAAAGTCGAAGGACAATCTCTCGAACTAAGCAGCTCCTTACTCACATATTTCACAATGCATGGAGCAGTTGCACTTCTAGTTATAGTGTTAGAATTTAGTCCTTGCCACGGGGTTGCTACACCTGGCTCGAGAAAGGGCTTCTGTCTGGCATGGAAAACTTACGAAAGTGCTTTTCGCCCTTTGGTGGTATTGCATTCATCACTGGCGAGACATTCTACTTGTTCATGTACGTATTATGAACTGCACTCTGCCTACGAGACTTGCTCCACGATTTCCCCCACGTTGAAGCACAATACTGGTCCATCATGGTATATCCTTCCCCGAGCCCTAAACCGGCTTTTCTTTTTCAGTAGAGTAGTTGGCCCATCAAAGTCCGATGGCGTTAGTCGCGCCCTCCACTTCCCGTTTAGAACCGCCACCGCCACGCCGGGGCGAATCCTCTCTATCTCAACATCGTAGATATCATCTGTCTTCACAGAACTGTTCGGAGTAGGCATTTTTGCAACTGCCGCTATCCGATCGTTTCCAATCTTCGTGATCTGCCCTGTATCCTGCAACCTCTGTATCGCACCTTTCACCGTGCAGGGATCCATTCCATCTGCAAGAGCCTCTTCAATCAAATTAGAGACCAGCAGACCGTCAATACTTGTCTTCACAATTTTCTTCCAAACGTATCTTGATGCCTTCTCAATCTCTTTCAGAAACCATCTAACATTGTCTTCGCGACCGATATCTTCCAGTTGCATACGAGAGACCTGTGTACATTTCTCGAGATCCAATACCTCTTCATTCGTCATGAGATTGGTCTCCGGCTTCGTTCCACGCCTCATCAATGGCTTCAGCTGTAAGTTCAGTGATTCTACCATCCTCCTCATCTTCTCAACTCTTCGACGACTTGCATAAAGGTAGGCTATATCGAGCGTATCGTTGGCCGCTAGAATAACTGCCTTACCAGCCGCTTTTCTTCCGGTTCTGCCCTTTCGCTGTATGTACCTAATCTCACTTGGTATGGGTTCATAGAAGATGACCAATTCCACACTTGGAATGTCGAGCCCTTCCTCTGCGATACAAGTCGCCACAAGCAGATTCGTCTCTCCATCGCGGAAATCTTGGAGTATTCTACTCTGTTCGTCTTGACTCAAACCAAGGTCCCCCTCCTTCGAAGCTTGACCGACGAACCTTTCCACCGAAAGCTGAGTAATCTCCCCAAGACTATCTACGAGATGAGATGCCGTATCTCGATATTGCGTGAATACAATGATCTTCGAGTTCGGATGTTCCATGAATTGAGATTTAATCGTCTCCTTAAGAAGACCCAACTTCGGATGTTCCAGTTTGATGTTCAGGTTCAGGGTTCTTCGAAGTTCAGCGTACTGCAGGTCATTAGTTACAGCCTTGTAACTTCTCTTCTGTTCACTCTCCAGCTCTATTCGATCTAGAAATGCTGCAAGAGTAGATGCTCCTTGAGTCTCCAGAAGTTCAAGTGCGTGGAACAAAGTCAGCGACGCTGATTGCACGATTATCGCGTTGAATATTGGACCTTTCCATTCCTTTATCGTGCTTTCCAGCTGACGCTTGAGCCGCTCACCAGTCTCCAGCAGATCTCTTCTGTTCGCATAGTCGGGCTTCACTTCGAGTGCGCCTATTCGATTAAGCCAGCTCAATCGCTCGTTCAACATTAGACGTATCATCCGGCTGATGTCCTTGTATTCGGCGGGTAAGTCGACCCGTTTCCATTCAACCTCAACAGGATGCACGTACGACATAACATCAGTATCTTCTTCTGACCTGTACTCAACACGTTCGACATACAATGCCTCACATATTTCTAATATCTTGTCCTTGTCCGCGCCGGGGCTTGCAGTCATCCCAAGTATTATTGGCCATAGAGCCTGCTCAACGTATTTCTTGGCGACGACAGTGTATGCATAGTCCTTTCTGGCTCTGTGGCACTCATCAAAAACTAGTAGACTGAAATTCTGAAGTGAAAGAGCCCCGCTTTCCAGATCGTTTTTGACAATTTGAGGCGTGGCAAATACAATCCTTGCGTTTCCATCCCACACATATCTTCTGTATATCGGAGGAGTTTTACCAGTCAGTGGGATAGCATCTTCACTTCCAAGTTTCAGCATGTTCATGTATGTATCAAAGTGTTGCAGCACAAGCGGCCTCGTCGGAGCCATTACCAGAACGCGCATCTGTTTATGATTGTAGAGGAAATCAGCCGCTGCCAAGGCTGAGATTATCGTTTTGCCTAAAGCTGTAGGAATCACGACCAGGGTATTATTCTGACAAGCTTTCTCCGCGATGCTCTGTTGGTAGAGTCTAGGTTCGACGTTGCCGGACCTTACCAGAGGATTCTTGATCGGACTTGATGATTCACTGTTTTGCAACAGTCTGATCAACGCTTAGTGAATATTGTTTGCTTTGTTAGGCTGGGCGCCCCAAGGATATCTCAAGGGTCAGACGTCAATCTCATCCTCTGAAACTTCTTTGTCGTTTGCTAAGTCTCCACCAATCGGCCCTTCCATGGGCTTTTTTGGAGGTGGACGATCAGGTAATTGAGAATAGGCTCCGTCGCCAGTACGGTAGACAGCCACTCGACCAACCGTCTCCCATCCTTCGCCTGTCGAACGACGAATCTGAACCGTTAGCACCTCTGCCCTAGGGTCCTTCTTTCCCGGCCATACAGCCAACGTAAGAAAATCTCCATTTGGCAGTCTGCTAGAGAAACGGGCTTTAGGCTGTGATTTACCCATCAAATTCCATTGCCTCTTTGCAAGTACCACTGGAATACAGCATATGACAATTCAGTATAAGAATCATTCAGAGTGAGACAGCTAGATCGGTATATATACGGAGGATGCATGGGCTTAAGACCGGTTTGATATGC
This sequence comes from Candidatus Bathyarchaeota archaeon, assembly GCA_963760485.1. GTDB lineage: Archaea > Thermoproteota > Bathyarchaeia > 40CM-2-53-6 > CAVXDP01 > CAVXDP01. Next base: position 125,116 of record CAVXDP010000012.1, read on the forward strand.
CGAGACTGAAGTACGATAGAGATACGTTGCATAGAATGCTTAGTCAGGTTACGAAATCAGACAGCGATCGAGCAAAGAAAAAACGGGAAGTTGAACCTGAACCCTCCACAATGCTGAAGAAAATTTCACAATACTGCATACGTTGCGGGAAGGTTATGGTGTTTTCAATAGATCAACTTGGTTATGCAACGTGCACCCAATGCAGATCGGTAGCACCCGACCGGCATAGTGCAGCCGTTTGAAACTATCCCACATGATGCATGTTGAAAGCGAAAGTATTCTTTTTGGTTTCAGGTGAAGTTTGCTGCGTTCTGGCCGATCTAATTCGCTGATCGAGCAGATCTACTCTACACCAGCTTTCGAGCCTCACGTCACATTATTGGAAAAGATAATTGGCTATGAAGAGCCGATCTTTTTCGCTCTTGTCGCAACCTGGCTTCTGATTCCTATAGTCTGTTCTTTGCATAGTAGGTTGACAACCGCCCTTAGGTACTTCTCATCGATGCCGAAAATGATGTTCTGACTATCGCCTTTTGACATCATGAGTATCTTGATAGCATTTCTTCTGAACACTTCTGTCAAACGAGAGATGATCTCTGTGTTGTCTTTCAGGGCATCTCCTACCATACTTATCGCTCCGATCCGTTTTCCTTTCACATTAGGCTTGTAACCATGCTCCTCGAGGCATTTCGCTAGTAGCGTTTCGATTTTTTTGTTCTCAATCGTACTATCTTGCGGGCGTATCGTTATTGAGATCACGTTTGCTGACGTTGCAACATCGTAGATATCTACTCCATAGTTTGATAGAATCCGTGTCAGATTGCTGAAGTATCCTCTTCCTTCAGGCGTATTCATCAGTTCATCATTGATAGTGAGCAAGTGGAACCTTCTCGCTGATATACCAACGACAGGTCTCTTGCGTGTACTCATAGATTTTCTCGAAATAACAGTTGAGGTGTCACGGTACAGACTCTTTACGTGAATTGGAATGTCATGGTTGTCGGAGATTCTGACAGCGATTGGGTGAACTGCTTCTATACCTCTCCAGGTTAGTTCTTCAGCTTCATCATAGCTAAGGAGAGGAATAACGCCACTTTTTCCAAATTCTGGTTCAACAAAATAGATACCTGGCACGTCCTTCACTATCTCATACCTTGAGTGGGTGGCGGCTGCTACAATAGCGCCTGTGACATCTGTGCTATTTCTTCCCAAGAGTCGATATTTGTCAGTGCTCAGGTCTCTACCTACGAATCCCCCAACGACCGGAATGGTACCGTTGTTCTGCCCCACGTACCCATCGAGGTTCTCCCTTACATTCGAAATACTCAGCCTTTCTTTTACTACACCTCTGGAATCCGTCACAATACCGACGTTGTAACCATCCATGTATTTTGATTTGTGCCCCAATAACTTCAGAAAGTGTGTCAAAATGATACCTGAATGATCTTCCCCCTGAGAAACGAACCGGTCATAGCTCATTGGGTTATTTAGACGACTTAACGCGTCTTCTATCTGTTCGAATGCATCCTTTCGAATATAGTTATCAGAAATACCTGAGATTATTGTTGTATACCGTTTCCACAGAATGAGAACAAGATTCTTGTCATGGCTTCTGTAGGAGTTCGTTAGTAAATTGGTGATGCCCTTGGGGGCTGAAACCACTGCTACAGGCTTGTGGCTGCGAGCTAGCTGAACTGTATACCTGGCCGCGTCATAGAAACCTTTGCCGTCCGGAATGATGGATCCCCCGAATTTCAGTACGAATCCAGATTTCCTCTGCAAGAACAACCACCAGAAAACGTCTACCAATAGTAGCGCATATCTATAGTTTCATCCGGTCAATAGGCATGCGATCAGGGATGAGCTTATACCGGAACTGTATTGAGTCACGTTTCAAGAAGCGTCCACGCTGCAGCCCGTGCTCCTGCCTCAGCCAGTTTTGGCGAGGTACCCCCCGTGATGATTATCACGTCATTCTCGTTGGGTTGAAAGATCTCGACAATCCTCTTCGAAAGCTCAGGCCATTCTTCAGATGCAACCTCCTCAGGCGGAAACAGCAGTTTTCCGTTTCTGTAGACCATGGTGGTTGTGCCCGATGCTCCAGCTCTGATAGCCGCGTCGCGTTGCTCCAAACCTTTCCTGATCCTCTGCCTGGCATTCGAGACAAGCGCGCCTGAATTGTATCGGCCAATTCGAAAGATTGTCGAAGGAACCTCGAATCCCACTTTTACTATTGACCCAAGATTCTTCAGAAGTTTTGAACCTTTAGATGTTAGAATACATCCCGATCGTTCAACTTTGATTAGCCCAGCACGTTCAAGGTGATTAAGAATCGTTCTTGTTGCACCTTCTCCCAGTCCGAGCTCCTTCGAAAGTCGGCTTCTACCAATCGCCGCTTCCTCATCTATTATTTCAATGGTCTTGACCAAGTCAAATTCCGTAAATGATGGATTTGGCCCAATCGACCTGCTTTTCGCCAAATGTCTAATCCACTTGACCACGTCCAAAGGCCATTCCCAACCTCGACGACTGTCCATGGACTAGACGTCTATCGTTCTCTCCTTATCTCTGTTGCCCAAGCGAGCTGACAAGTGTCTGTTTGGCTCTCTTGATCTTCCCAATCGAGAAGATTGCGGAAGGTTTCAAGACAGCTCTAGGACTTCAAGAACTCAAAGTTATCATAAATCCCTAGATACAAGACTGCATCTACGAACTAGAGCTGAGTGACCATTCGATCAATCAACAGGCGGTTGCTTGCTGAGCATATTGTTCGATAAGAACAAGTGCTTGATCAACTGTTTCCGCAACCAGCGCCCCTTCATCGATCAGCCTCTGGTGATGTTTGGTTGCTTCTCCCTTTGTGAAGTCTCTCTCATGAATGGGCAATCCCTTGATTACAACAGTTGGTTTGCCTTTTTCCACAGCTGAGACAGCAGCTTCTAGATTTCTTAGATTTCCCAGACCCACCGGAAAATCCGTTACAACTACCGCGTTCACCTTGCTGATTCTCTTAAGATTCTCCTTCAAAGCCTCATCAGAAATAGTGGAGAACGGAGCTTCACTTATGACTGAAAGTTTTAGAGCTTCAGCACATTCATAGTCCGTATCCAAGAGATTGAGTACGCCCACGCTTACGCGCCAGCCCGATTCAACCAGTTTACGCATCAACTCGGCTCCTGTCCCGCCTCCACATATCACATGGACATCTCCTTTGCCCAGATTGTTTCTCAGTTTCTCCGACTGAGATAATGGCATTGCGTAGAGCGACCCGGTAATCGGGTGACGCTTCACAGAAACCTCTACGCCGTAGATCTTCGAGATGTTTTCTTTTGTAAGAACGTCTTGAGGTCGTCCTGCGGCCACGATTTTCCCACCACCAATGAGTAGCATCTTGTTGCAGTATCTAGCTGCGAGGTTGAAGTCATGAAAGACTGAGAGAACGGTAAGCCCTTTTTCGTCGCAGAGTCTCTTGACAAGTTCCATTATTTCGATTTGGCTGGCGACGTCAAGGTGTAGGGTTGGCTCATCTAACAACAGCACTTTCGGTTCTTGGGTTATTGCACGAGCAATTGTGATTTTCTGTCGTTCTCCTCCGCTCATATCTGAAATCAGTCTATCAGCCAAATGCCATGTCCCTGTCAGTTCCATGGCTTCTTTGGCAACAGTCAGGTCTTTCTGGCTTTCAGGCTCGAGGCGTCTTAGGAAGGGATTTCGACCCATCAACACAACTTCCAAGGCGGTGAAGTTTGGAATCGACTCTGAGATCTGGGGAACAACCGCCATTTCTTTGGCGATTTCCTTGTTGCCCATTGAGTAGATGTCTCTTCCGTCCAAGAGTACGACGCCGATACTTGGTTTCAGGACTCTGCTGATCGTTCTTAGGAGGGTGGTCTTTCCGGCGCCGTTTGGGCCCAGTATCCCGACCATTTCGCCGGGATTAGCGCAGAGCTCAATGTTTTCCAAGACGATACGAGAGCCATAGGCGCATTCAATGCCGTCGATCACGAGCCGACCTGGCAAATCCAGCAATCACCTAAATGTCATAGGAGCCTTTCTTTTTCCGGAGTAGGTAGATAAAGAAGGGCCCGCCTGAAAGTGCTGTTACTATCCCCACAGGGAGATCAATGGGGGCTAGGACGATTCTGGCAAGAGTATCGCATAGCATGACAAACATTGCACCAACAAGTATCGATGAGGGAATCAAGGTTCTATGATCAGGTCCGACAATCAATCGTGTAATGTGAGGGATTATGAGTCCGACAAATCCTATGACACCACTTATTGAAACAGCTGCGGCTGTCGCCAACGAACCAGCCACAATAAGTATTTTCTTGGTCTTTTCAGAGTCTACGCCAAGATGATGAGCCTCTTCTTCTCCGAGCTGAAGTACGTTCAGGTCTCTGGCGTAGATGTAGATGATTATGATTCCAATGGACACGAGAATCGCAGCGACCCACAGTTCCTTTGGCTCAACGTAGGAGAATCCGCCCATCAACCAGAACACGAGTGCATGTAGTTGCTGTCCTGCGAAGACTTCGAGTAGAGCCACAACCGCCGATAGAAAAATGCTGAACGCTACCCCAGAAAGGAGCAATGTTGTCACTGGGACTCTTGACCCGACTCTTGCCACATTGTACACTACCATGATCGTGAGCAATGCTCCCAAGAACGCAAGTACGGGAACATCAGCAATTTTGGGCACATTGAAACTTGCTCCAAGCACTATTGCAAAAGCTGGCACCAAAAGCCGCCCCGGAAGAAACTCCTATGACATACGGATCTGCCATCGAGTTTCGAAATATCCCTTGAAACGCAACTCCAGCTCCAGAAAAAGCCGCCCCTACAATCGCTCCAGCTATGACTCTCGGCAGACGAATATGTAAGAGTATCAATGCAGAAGGTTCAGACATCTCGCGAAATCTAAAAATAAGGTTGAATACTATTTTGATCATTTCTCCGATAGAAATCCTGCTCGGGCCTATTGACAATGAAAATATGAAAACAGCAACTGACCCCACCAACAGTACAAGCAATATTGGCCTTCTTCTTAAATGGGGCGGGATTTCACTATTTGTTTTCAATCTACTTCCCGACGCCTTGATCGAATCTTCACCAATGTTACCACCACAATAGCAACAATAGCCAATATCATTATTGCATAATTGAATTGGGATGTAGATTCAATTTGGCCACTGATAGTCACGTAATTGGCAGTCAATGTTGAATCATTGTCAGAGTGGACAGATAACACAGCATTTGTTCCCGATGCCGCTCCTGCCCACCCCTGAAACTCCATCTTGTTCGATCCGATATTGATCGAATTATTGATCAGTCTGATCGTGTGCGAACCGTTCTTGAGGAGGACTAGAATGCTACCATTGCTATCGGTCCGCTCGTAGATTCCATCAATCTCGAATCCGACTCCTCGTGTTGGTGGAGATGTGAAGATAATTAGTCTGTGTAAACCTGTTTCTGGGAATAGTTCTGGGTGAACGATCAGAGCGAGGGTTTCGAGTCCCTCAACTATCCTCGGGCCGTACCTAACAAGAGTGTTCTCATCGATCGTGTATATCATGTTGTTTCGTACCGCACTAATTGATGTCCATCCAGGGCGTTCTTCGATCTTGGATCTCGCTTCTTCTATTTGGCCCATGTATCCCTTGGCCGCTATGATTATCTGTGGATCTGCTTCGATAACTGTCTCAGAATTTACTATTGGATATGAGACTGTTGAGTCAGAGAAAATGTTGGTGCCTCCAGCTAGTTTGATCAGATCATTTATGTAGGTTCCCTGTCCCACGCTCATTAGTGGGTCATACCAAACCTCATAGTAGACTCGTGGTCTTTCAATCACTAGCCGAGTCTTGTTGACTATGGCTTCAATGTGGCGAGTCATATTGTCGGCCAGGCTCTCAGTCTGCATTGGCTTCTCCAACGATCCTACCGACAAGCCTCACGCTCTCCACGATGTCAGCTACCGTCTTTGGAGCTAGGGCAAACACCGTCAGTCCCTTGGACTCGAGGCTGGATACAATTTCCTTCTGCAAATCGCTTGACACCAGAATTAGATCGGGTTGAAGTGAGACAATAACCTCAACATTCGGATCTGTAAAGCCTCCGACCACATTCAGACTCCCATCTTTAACGCGAGCTAGAACCTCTGGAGGATAGTCACAGTATCTCGTAACGCCTACAACTTTCGATCCTGCACCTATGGCCCACAAGATCTCAGTGTTGCTCGGTGAAAGCGACACGATCTTTTCTGGAGCTCGAGCAATCGTAATATTCCTGCCGAAAGCATCGACAACACGTATAGGGAACTCATTAGAAGCACAGATCTGCACTGGACCATGTGGTAATGTTGCCAGACCACAGTTGATAACCAAAACAGCTAGGAAGAACAGATGTAGCGTGAATCTCATGGTTGGTCTATCCATCCTAAGCTCTATATTCCCCGTCAGATCCAACATATATGGCTGTCTAAGACACAATGAGAAGCTTCCAGAGTATGGATGACCGGCGGCGTCTCTAAACGCGCTTGTGAAAGGGGTTTACTAGATTGAGTTGGGTTGCACGTGAGGAAGTCCATCACGCGTTGATCAGGGGACGGACAGTTGGGCCTGATCCGATTTGTAGATATCATCCTTGCCATTTTCATGGACAGGACTGTACATGGTGTTTCTGTCCTTTCTATCCATGTCGTGATGCAAGAACTTCGGGGAAGCTGGTCAGGAGAGAGACTGGAAACGGGCTTGTTTGGAGTTGTATGGACTGCTCTTGGATTCACCGACGAGATATTGCTGAGAAAGTGTTCTCTGTTTTTGTGGAAGAGCGTCGGAGAGGATGCTTCGGAGCGCATAGGTTACTATCTCTTAGGCGAGAGGTTCTGAGGGGACATTGATAATTGTTGACAAAGGCTTTGATGATTCAAGGAACATCGTCTCATTCTGGAAAGAGCATTTTAGTCGCGGCGCTTTGCAGGCTCTTTTCAGATCAAGGAGTTAGGGTTGCCCCTTTCAAAGCGCAGAACATGTCGCTCAACTCGTTCGTAACTGAGTCTGGTGAAGAGGTTTCAAGGGCGCAGGCCTTTCAAGCCTTCGCTGCAAGGATACCTGTCACCACTGACATGAATCCAATACTTCTGAAACCTAAGGGGGATATGAAAAGTCAGATAGTGTTTCGTGGAAAGCCCTTTCGTGATGTTGCAGCCAAGGACTATTGGCGAGAGTTCGCGTCCACAACGGGGTTTGATGGAGTTGAAGAATCATTCAAGCGACTCTCAGAGAATTATGATCTGATCATCATAGAAGGAGCGGGGAGCCCAGCGGAAATCAACCTCTACGAATTTGACATTGCAAACATGAAGACTGCCGACCTTGCGAATGCTAAGGTCTTACTCGTGACAGACATCGACAGGGGAGGAGCCTTCGCAAGTATAGTTGGAACGATGAGTCTACTGAAACCAGAGCATAGAGCAAGAATTTACGGATTCATTCTGAACAAGTTCCGCGGCGACGTTGAGCTACTGAAACCTGGTTTTGACACAATCCGAAAGATGACCGGAGTGCCCATTATTGGCGTCTTGCCTTACATACACGATCTAAGACTTCCCGACGAGGACTCAGTCTCGCTTGATAGCACAAGACCCACTAAGACTAGACCCGTGAAGATTGCCGTGATTCGTTTCCCGAGAATATCCAACTTCACGGACTTTGAATCACTACAGACAGACTCGATGGTCAACCTAGTCTACGCGAGCTCTCAAGACGACCTTGTCGATTCTGATATGGTGATTCTACCTGGAACTAAGAATACGATAGGCGATCTAGAATGGTTACGAAAAGCAGGCATCGATATTGCCATAATGCATCTTCACGCTCGAGGCACTCCGATTATTGGAATCTGTGGTGGATATCAGATGCTGGGAAATTCAATATCTGACAACAAAGGAATTGAATCTGAGTCCACTGACAGAGTTGATGGTCTTGCTCTACTTGACACTAACACGTATTTCGAGAACTACCAGAAGGTGACAGAACTTGTCTCTGCTGTCCCAACGGGCCATGGACCGATTCTTGAAAGAGCTCATGACAAGGAACTCTCGGGATACGAGATTCACATGGGGAAGACGACACTTGGTTCCAGAGCAAAGCCAGCGTTCAGAATAGTAAGAAGAGGGACAGTAGAAACATCGGATTTCGACGGGGCCGTTGATGAAACTGGCCTCGTTTTCGGAACCTACATACACGGTATTTTCGACAAACCGGCCCTAAGAGAAAGCCTCGTCACCTATCTTGCGTCAAGAAAAGGATTGTCAACGAATCAAATGAGAATGCCGATTGAAGAAGAATGGGAAAAAAGCCTTGGCAAAATTGTTGAGGCCGTCAAGAAGAACCTAGACGTAAACTGGATCATCGAAATCATCGGATTGAACAAATAGTCATGATAATCCTCACAACATATCTCCTGAACCTGCTCGCGTTAGTATTAGCTCTGATACTGGACGCTATCTTTGGAGAACCACCTGAGAAACTTCACCCAACCGTATGGATGGGACGAGTTGTCGCCTTTCTCAAACCAACGTTCAGGAGCAGAAGCCCATCGAAAGCCCGAATTGGCGGTATCGTCCTTTGGTTAATCTGCGTTGCACTCTTCACGATACCAACAGTCGTAGCGATTGCTCTCGCTCAAGAGTGCCTTGGTAGCATAGGATATGTTCTAGTTTCGGCGGTCATTCTCAAGACCAGTTTCGCACTGAAATCATGGGACAATCACATGATTCCCGTATCAACTGTCCTTGAACTGAAAAAAGTAGATGACGCCAAGAAACTCGTCCAGAGGACAGTACGACGAGACCTCTCAAACGCCGATGAACAGCACATAATCTCCGCTGGTGTTGAGACAATTGCAGAGGGAATCGTCGACGGATATACTTCTCCAATTTTTTACTTTGCCCTCTTTGCCACACCAGGGGCAATAGTCTATCGTGTGATAAACACGCTTGACTCAATGGTTGGATACAGAGACCAAGAAAACGTGAATTTAGGGTGGTTTTCTGCGAGGATGGATACTATCGCAAACCATCTCCCTGCACGTATCACTGCATATTCCATGCTGATTGCCTCCGCATTACTGCGAGAGAATTGGAGGCGATCCAAGGATTTCTTGGCAAGGTATCGAGGAACCACCGAGAGTCCTAACTCTGGATGGCCAATGTCAGTGATGGCAGGTGCATTAGGCGTTAGATTGGAAAAAGTTGGGTATCACGAACTAGGAGACGTATACGAGGATCTTGCTGTAAACCACATTCACAGAGCTCTGAATATTATGAAGGTAACTTGTGCTGTCTTCACAGTTGTGGCAGCAGTGCCACTGCTCCTTGGAAGTCAACTGATTCATAACTTAATGTTAATGGTTTGATTTGAAATGAATACTGGAATAGCCGGTATCAACCTAAAGATACGCGATCAGACTCTTGTGATCAGCTCCCAGAGAGAACTTCGCATATTGAGCTCAGCCCCTCTCAATGGAGGACTATCAATATCCAGAACCATCATAAACCATCACGTTCCAAAAGAATTTCACACTCTCGCCCCGGAACACTACCTAGGTAAACTACTAAGAAAACTGGCATTAGAACAAAACACAGTCGGACTAATGACTGCAGCAGACGTACGCAATGTCTCGGTGGCAAATAGCAATCGATCGGGCGTGTCATTGTGTGTGGCGGTGACGGCGGGCACTTCAAACGCTATGGCCGCTGGAGACGATCCCACGCATTTCCGACACATAGGAACGATAAACACGATTATTCTTCTTGACTCTAATCCAACCGACGCATGTCTCGTTGAGATAGTGAAGACGGCAACCGAAGCAAAATCCGTAGCTCTGAGACAGATAGATATAGTCAGCCACGCGTCAAATCAGACGGCAAGTGGCACCTCAACTGACACAGTGACCGTTGCAGCAACCTGTCGCGGAAAACCGTTGAGATTCGCGGGAACAGCAACATCATTCGGATGTGAACTCAGCAGGAATATCGTGAAGGCTTTGAAAGATGCATTACGAAGACAGGATAAGATCACACCAGGCAGATCTGTCGAAGTGAGGTTGAAAGAGAAGGGAATCACTTCTGAAAGGATAATGAAAGCAGCATCAAGGAGATTACATGAGAAACCCTCAACTCAAACAAGAAAGAGATTAATACTGTGGAAAACCTCCATCCGTAATATTCTTCAAAGGATAGACGTGGCAGCTGTAATTCTCGCTTCTCTGAAGATATGCGGAGACGCATCCAACAGCAGAATATACACGCAGATAGCGAAGGGAACAGGCTCAAGCATAGCCTACATCATTGGAGGAGAGGCTGCTAGATTAGAATTTGAGAAAGCACGCTGCAATGGCAAACGACCACTCGATTTTGTTTTCGAGGGTATAGTATCCGGCGTAGTTCAAAATACACTCGAGAAAACTAGGTTCGAATAGATGGTGCAAGAATTTGGGACACTTATCAAGTCTGAAAAGCTTGATCGCTTTCCTCACGATCATTCCAGTCGCGAAAGCCCCAGAAGACGTTAGTGAACTTGGAAAGGTTTGGTTTTTGTCACCACTTCTAGGTGCCTTCATCGGAGCTCTTGTAGGCACTGTAACATGGCTCTCGTCGAAGATTTTGCCAAGCTTAGTCGTCGGTCCACTTGCTATAGGATTGATCGTTCTAGTTACTGGCGCTCATCACTTTGATGGACTGTTGGATTTCGGCGACGCATTGATGGTTCGCGGCTCATCAGAGAGGAAGATTGAGGTAATGCATGACAAATCCTTAGGCGCAGGCGGCTTCGCTTTAGCCTTCTTTGTATCAATCTTAGCGATAGCGTCGGTTTGGACACTGGCTCCAAACTTAATCTTCCAGGCTCTCGTTATATCAGAAATGTCAGCGAAGTTGTCAATGGTTCTTGCATCGAGATTAGGAAGATCCGTTCATGAAGGTACAGGCACCATTGTTGTAAACGCCATGCATGGAAAAAGCGCAAACACGAAGACACTGATTGCCTCAATCGTGTCCTTGGTGATTGCAGGTTTCATTCTTGGCTACAGAGGTGTCGCTGCCACGCTTTCATCTATGGTCTGTGCAGTTCTGATGACAGCGGTTTCGCATAATCAATTCAAGGGAGTTACGGGAGATGTATTTGGTGCGATCAACGAAACCTCAAGAATGCTCGCTTTGATTGTTCTAGCAGTGGTGATTAGATGACTGTTATCGCGCTTGTCATGGCGGGTGGAAGAGGAACCCGAATGGACTCCGATACCGAGAAGCCACTTCTCGATATGGGCGGCAAACCAATGATATTGTGCGTCCTCGACGCTCTCAGAGGCTCTAAGGAGGTCAACGACATAATCGTGGCAACGAGCAAACACACTCCACGAACCGCTGAGGCGCTTAAATCGCTTGGAATCAAGGTTATTGAAACTCCTGGCGAAGGTTACGTAGAGGATACACGATTTGCCGTGAAATCACTTGGATTGAAAAAAACCTTGGTAATATCATCTGATCTCCCGCTCATAACAAGTGCCTTAATCGACGAAGTGATCCACGAGTATGAGACATCTGGAAAGCCTGCGTTAGCAGTCGCTTATCCAGAATCACTCAAAAAAACTGTCTGCATAGATACGGAATCGTTTGAGCATGGAGGCAAGAAATTGTTTTCTGCAGGCGTGAATCTGCTCGACGGAGAAAGAATCAACGAAGAGCAGCTAGATGAGAAAGTTGTAGTGATGGAGAGATTGGAACTCGCATTCAATGTCAACACCCTCGAGGATCTTTTGCTAACCAAGTCCATGATGAAATCAAATCGGGGAAGATAACTTGAGTGACGTAATACTATATCATAAAAAGGAGAGAGCCGAGAATTTCTTAGCCAATATCGAAGGCAAAAAACCGGTATTCGTCTGCGTGATAGCAAGCACCGAAACAGCAAAGATTCCCGGTCTGTCGGCGGCTGGCGCCAACCCGTCCATAACAGACTACACGCCTCCGGCAGATGCCGAGCTTCTTCTCCTCGGAAAATGTCGATGCATCTCAGGTGTTCCCGTAACGCCTGACGGCATACCCACTCCTGCCTTGATCAGCATGTCAGCTCTACGCCTTGCTGAGATACCGATACTAGTAGTCGATGCCGGCTCAAGGATCAAACCCCAGGTTCCTTTTGTTGATTTAGGTGGTTCTCCAGGAAGAGATGTTAGGACTGGAATTGCAGTTGAGAAAGTTGATGAAGTGTTTCGGAATGGTCAGATTCTTGGTGAACAGTTGGCTAGAACAAGCGACTACTTAGTTCTCGGGGAAAGTATTCCTGGGGGTACGACAACAGCTCTCGGTGTTCTTCTCGCTATGGGTTTCAATGCTAAGGGAAAAGTCAGTAGCGAGCATGCCGAATAACCCACATTCCCTAAAGATTGAGACTGTCGAAACTGGGTTGAGCAAGGCAAGAATTCACCCCGGAGATCTCAGAGAGCAACCGTTGAAGGCCATAGAAGATTTCGGTGACCCAATGATCGCTGCTATCGCTGGAATCGTCATGGGAGTATCCGAGAAAGCCCCGATACTTCTAGCTGGAGGTACCCAAATGACTCCGGTTTTGGCAACTGTGGCTACGTTGAGGCCTGAAGTATTGGAGCATCTTGCGATCGGAACCACAAGGTGGATAATAGAAGATTCAACATCAGACTTGCGAGACATTGTTTCACAAGTTGGCGAGGTTCCAATTCTCGCAGCCAACGTCAATTTCGGCTCTTCAAGACACAAGGGGTTGAGAGCTTACGAAACAGGTGTTGTCAAAGAGGGAGTTGGTGCTGGAGGCTCCGTAATCGCAGCGGTAGCTAAGAGCCGCGGGAAGATACCGGTGAGCCGTCTCATATTAGAGATTGAGAAGAACTATGAACTCCTCGTTGGAACGCGCTAACTCCGTGAAAACCTGACGCTATCGATCCAAGAGCCCTTTCCTAGTTACGTAAATCGTCTTTTCTTCCAAACGAACTCTGAGACTGTACTTTGCGTTCTGAATCCCCTCGGCCCTGTGAGACCTCATTCTGAGTGCAAAGGCTAGATTCTCTGCTTCCTTAGCCGATTTGCAGCGAACTTTGAACCCGGGAATGATGCCCCTCGAAACCAATATTAGTTTTCGTTCGCGTTGACCATATGCAACGCGCCTGCCAAAGGTTCCACGTTTGTATTCCTTCAATTGAGGCCTTCCGGATCGCATTCGATGATGGACCAAACTAATCCCTGAAATCTAGATCAATCTATTCCGGCAGGAAAGATGAATCTTACTGAAATGAAAGAATCGATCGTCATTGCTTCAAGATCTCTTTCGTTTTCTCTTCGTTACTCAAACATCCGTTTTGGCTTCTCTGCTCTGAGATTAGACTCTTGCGGTTTCCTGCCGAATGGTATCGTACTGAGTTGTTCCCTGGGCGAGAGCATTCTACGGGCGATGTGGTTTCAGCCTTTTGTCTTTGCTCTTTCTAGAATTAAGGCGAATACCAACCCAACGACCATAGCAGTCAAGAAGGCATAAGAAAGAGATAGATCTGCCACGATTCCAGCAAAGAACGATCCCAGCACGGCGCCTATTCCAGCTGATCCTTCAAACATACCTGCTCGTCGACCCCTCGTTTCATCTTTACCATTCAAGAACCGTTCCAAGGAATGTACGAATAATATACTCGTCGCCGAAGCCGTAATGATTGTCCCCAGGTAAATTGTTGGCCTGTTGCCAAGGAAAACTAGAAAGAAGCCGAGGGAGGCTAGGGCTAGACTTGACCCAAGGCTCATTCTTGTTGTTGGCGTCCTGAAGAACACGACGGTTCTGCTAACCCCAAAAAAGAAAAGTAGGACGCCTATCTCGAAGGCACTAATGCCTCGCTGGATTCCAAAAGCTGGAAAGAAAGCTAAGAAAATCGCCGTCAATGCACCCAAAAGAAGCGCTGCTGAAATTATTGATTTGGGCAGCCTTTCCTTTGAGGAATCCACAACTTTTTCTCGTATTCTGTTTTTTCGTGGACCATATCGCATGATGACCATAAAGTTCACGGCTGATACTGCAATAACAATAGGAAACGGCGACCTGACTCCTAGAAATGTTATGAGACCTCCCCCTATGAGGGGGCCCACCATGGCGCCGATTGCCCATGACATGTTGAAGCTTCTGAGAGATTGCGGAATACTTTGACTATGATCTTCCGCGACTAGAGCCTCCATAGCAGGCCAGAACATGGCCATAGCCAATCCTTGGAACAAACATAAGATTACAAGCTGGAATGAAATCGTCGAAAAAAAGAAAAGTAGAGATACAACTCCACTAATCAACATCGAAAAAGCTAACATCATTTTCCTATCGAGTCTGTCCGAGATGTAACCGGATATGAATGTGAAAAGACCATATGCGATGCCTCTTGCAGTCGCCAAGAGACCAATCTCAAATGGTGAAGCTGAAAGTGACAACGCAAATATTGGAAGTGTTATTGCAAGAATGTCTATTGTCAACTCGCAGGAAAAGGTCATGAGCAAGAGTGATCGACTATTCGACCTGGTTCCCGCAGATTGCATATCGATCGACTCCTCTATTCAGCTGAAAGAACAAGAGATTGTTCACTGAATTCTTAAAGATTCACAGCCCCAAAACGGAATTGTTATTGAAGGCTGACTCGATACGATAGAAAACTGAATTGTGAAGCTGTGTATGGGCACTAGTACTAAGTAGGGAGCCTAGTATTTCTCCTTGAACCTTGTTTCATGCATCAACTGGATCAAAGGTTCTGCGAGCATACAAGAATTTCGTTCTTCTGGACTAATCGACGCGGTTTCGATCAGTCACACCGACACAGAGAAATGGATTCCAGAACATGGATGGATGTTAGAATATCCCCAGAAGGGTTAGAATTCCCAACACTATGAACATGACAGCTGACAGTTTCTTCATTTTGCCCGTTGATATTCGCTTTCCTAGTCGGTGGGCGAGAAATATGCTTGAGCCATCGACTAAAGCGAATGCTGCCAACACGCCTAGGAATATGGCTATTGATTGATCAAAATGCGCTGCAAGGGCGATTGTCATAATCTGGGTCTTGTCACCAAGCTCTGTCAAGATTATCATTACTGAAGCAGCGAGAAAAGGGCTTTTGATATATGGCAGTTTAAGACCACTTTCAACACTGACTCTAAGCATCAATAATCCGAGGCCTATGAAGACTACTCCAGATGCGAACTTGAGTGTAGAGAGTGGAATTATCGCTAGAAGCGCTTGTCCAATTAGAACCGCTGAACCCGCAACAACAGCGAATCCAGCGATCATGCCAAGAAAGATTGACCACGGTTTTCGAATGCTTGCGGCTAGTGTAATCATTCCAAGCTGGGTTTTGTCGCCAAATTCGGCAACGGCAATAGATAGCAAGGATATTCCGAATGCTTCAATGGTTTGGTCCAGGATGATTTCCTCCGAACTTCAGGATGATCCGTCAAAGAACTTCAAAGATTAGCTCACCGGTAGTGCATTCTTCGATGAATCGGATTCGGAGACCGGTATGATTGGAAGGCTGTTTCGTCTCAATCGAAAGTTGTTGCGTAGAAGATACTTGAGAGTCTCCACACTGAATAGAGTCGTCAAAGACAGACCGATCGCCAGCCCAAACGTCTTTAGACCTGGATAGGCTATTCCAAAGGCATCAAGTACTGCCGGGATACTGATCAAGCTCAAGACAAGAACGATCTCCCAGATCACGGCTATGATAAGAAACTTGTGGGGTTTCACTTCCAGAAGCGTGTACTTTAGCGAGCGACAACAAAGTGCTAGGATAAGTTCGAATAGTATGAATGTTATGAATACATTGGTTCGAGCGAATTCTATTCCCTGTGGTAGTGACCATAGGTATACCCACAATATTAGGGGGGCCTCTATCAACACGGCTCTTAGCAAGAATAGCTTCACGTCTTTCGTGAATACGGTCTCGTTTGGATGACGAGGCGGGCGCTTCATTATGTCTGGGTCGGGTGGTCCAATGCCCAAGGCTATCGCTGGCAAGCCGTCTGTTGCGAGGTTGATGTACAAGATTGCTGCCGGCAGAAGAGCAAGAGGATATCCTGAGAGTATTATGCTCGATAAGACAATTATCTCAACCAGATTAGCTTGAAGCAGGTATGTGAGATACTTCTTTATGTTGTCGTATATCCATCTGCCCATCTCGATCGCGTTCACTATCGTTGCAAAATTGTCGTCGGTTAGCACCATACTGGACGCTTCCTTGCTAACCTCTGTTCCAGTTATTCCCATCGCGATTCCGATATCTGCATGTTTCAGCGCTGGTGCGTCATTAACGCCGTCGCCGGTCATGGCAACTACGTGTCCTCTTGATTTCCATGCTTGAACTATCTTCAGTTTGTGTTCTGGAGACACCCTGGCGTACACAGTCACTTTCTCAACGATCTGCTCGAGCTCCACTTGACTCATCTTCTCAAGTTCTTCACCGGTAAGTGCTATGTCACCTTCCTGGTAGATGCGAAGTTCTCCAGCTACTGCTATGGCGGTGAGCTTGTGATCCCCCGTTATCATGACGGGTTTTATCTTGACTCTTTTACATGCCTGAACAGCTTCAATAGCCTCCTCTCGCGGCGGATCGATCATTCCAACCAAGCCAAGAAATACTAGATCATTCTCCAGGCAACTTTCGTCATGAACCTGATTCTCCTCAAGTTCCTTGGTGGCAATAGCGAGAACGCGTAGTGCATCATTTGCCATTTTCATACTTGATTCGAGAATTCTTTTCCTCTGCTCCTCGGCCAACTTTTCTATTCCCTTGGGCCCGTGGAAATACGTGCATCTGTCTACTATGACTTCAGGGGCTCCCTTCACGTACGCAGAAGCTCTGCTATCTGACGTCGAGTGGACGGTGGTCATACGCTTCCTTTCGGAACTGAAAGGCAACTCGTAGATACGAGGGTACTGCCTTCTCAACTCGTCCTGTTTTGCTCCAGCCTTTGCCGCTACGACAATAAGTGCACCCTCGGTCGGATCACCTTTCACATGCCATTTGCCTTCGCTCATAACAAGGTCTGCATCGTTACAAAGAATACAGGCTTCTATCAGATTGGAAAAGCCCTTGTTTGTGAGAGTGGTGTTGTTTGCAGGTTGAAGTTCACCCTTCGGTTCATAGCCAACGCCGGTGACGTTGATGAAGTCGCCTTGAGTAAATATCTGACGAACAGTCATCTCCCCTTTCGTGAGTGTACCGGTTTTGTCTGAACAGATAACGGTCGTGCAACCAAGCGTCTCCACAGCCGCCATCTTTCTGACAAGAGCATTTTTCTTTGCCATTCTGCGCATACCGACAGCAAGACTTCCCGTAACTATGGCTGGAAGCGCTTCCGGAACAGCTGCCACGGCCAGGGCCACACCAAAGAGAAGCATCTCAAGCGCAAAACCCATTCCAACAGTGCCTTCTGCAAGATATTTTCTCAGGATGCCAATAGCAATGACTGCTGAGACAACAGTTAGGCACAGGTATCCCATCCACTTTCCCAGTTCCTCCATTCTCCTTTCCAGAGGCGTTTTTTCTATGGTGATTGCAGTTACCTGCTTCGCAATCTTTCCGAACTCGGTATTCGTTCCCGTCGAGACGACGGCAGCCATACCTTTGCCATAGGTAACCTCGGTTCCTGAAAAGACCATGTTTAACCTGTCCCCGAGGGAGGAATTCTCAGGGGCTACAGACACGGTTTTGTCCACTGGAGTGGACTCTCCTGTGAGCGATGCCTCATTAATTTGCAGTCTCACCGTCTCGATTAACCGTGCATCAGCAGGCACTTTGTCTCCTGCTCTTAAGACGAAGACATCCCCTGGCACAATCTCGTTTGCTGGAACATCCTTTTCTTGTCCATCCCTTACAACTGAGGCGGTCGGACTCAGCATGTTTCTTAGCGCTTCCAACGCTTTTCCAGAACGGTATTCCTGAGTGAAACCGAGCCCCGCGCTAATGACGACTATCACCATGACTGCAACGGCGTCGATGATCTCGCCAAGAGCCAGTGAGATGACCGTGGCAATCAAGAGTATGATCACAAGAAGACTCTTGAATTGCCTGAGGAGGATTGTGAGTGGCGAGATCTTTTTTTCAACCCTAAGCTCATTTGGACCAAACTCTCGCAGTCGACTCTGGGCCTCCTCTGTAGTTAGTCCACGATCACGTGAATTCAATACATGAAGAACGTCACCAATCTCCATAGAATGCCAGTATTGTTTGTCAAAAACACTAGTCATGAATTCTCAGCTCGTCCATACCTCTCTAGATCTTCGAAACGGTGAATGAATATCGAAAGTGGAATGGTGTTGCTTTTTCTCTACTTGAGAACCTTCTTTCTGAGATATTGTCGGAAACGCCAAGAACGTTATCAAGATCTTCCTCCACTGGAGTGACATTTTACAGCGATGGAGAGAATTTCTAGGCTCCATACTTGAAGTAGTGGAGCCGGGGATGGGAATTGAACCCATCTCAGCGCACCATTGGATTGGGTGCCATACTGCGGGTGTCGACATAGCCGTAGTCATACGTTCTGCAGCCCGCCGCCTGAACCGTTCGGCCACCCCGGCTTGGCAAGAACTACGTTTGATACACCCTATAAATCTGCTTTGATTGAATGAAAGTACTTCAGGTTTCGATGCAGGCAGAGCATACCTGAGGAATAGACAGGGCATACCGGTGCATGTCACAAACAATATCCTTTGTCCGAAGAACTGTACACAGCTCACACAACTTCATCATGGCATCGATATGTGACAGGCTGCCGTCCACTATTCCTGAAGCAACCTTTCGCGCAGCATTTCGGACTGATGGAACATTCTCGAACTGTTTTACCATCTTTCTGCCACGTTTGCTATACAGGTACTGGCTTATGGCTGCCTGGGTGATGGATAATTTCTGCGCGGCTGCGACCTGTGAGTAGTTGTGTTTCTCTATCAACTCCCGAGCAACTAAAGACCGAAAAGCCGGAAGTACATATTTCACTACTATCTCACAAGGTGGACGCAATGTCATTCACGTGATCGTAGCATTAATTATAACAGCGTTATCCAGGCATATAAGTGGCTTGCGTTACGACTCCTTGTACACATACCTATTCAGGTGGGCATTTCCGCAACACCAGAAACGCCCTGATCACAGAAGGAAGTGATCGTTTCGATCTTTGCGCCCTTGAAAGCTCGCTCGGTCATTGTTTCCGTGTCAAGTCTGTTCTCAGCTGACAACACTTCATCCATCTTAGATTTGGTACGAGGCTGTTTTGGAGCTCCACGGCAACATGATGCTGGTTTTGTTGAGATGTCGAAAGTGCCTATCTTACGCGCGAGTTGTTCAACCTCGACTTTGTTCATACCTATCAGTGGTCGAAGAATTGGCAACCTAGTCGCAGAACTTATCGAAGCGAGATTGTATAATGTCTGACTGGCGTGTTCCCCAAGGATTTCTCCTGTCACTATAGCATGTGCTCCCTCCGCGGTCGCGATTCTTTCGGCAACTCTGAACATGAATCTCCGACATAGAATACAGGTGAGCTTCCTCGGGCACTTCATAATGACATCCATCAGGTTTTCTCCGTGAGGTATGACGTACACCTTTGCCGTTGCGTTAGGCCAATGTCTCATTACCTTACTCATACTTTCGAAAGCTCTCCGCTTAGTAGTCTCATCTGATAGTGGATTATTGTCAAAATAGGCAAAAATCGGTTCATACCCCATCTTGACAAAAAGCCAAGCCGCGACTGGAGAATCGATTCCGCCAGAGACAAGGCATACAACTTTGCCTTTCGAATCTCTTGCGGCTAATTTGTGCATTGTCTCGGTCGTCACACTGTCGCCTCTGGATTCTGATCTAGAGAAGACTCTCGACGTATCTTTCAGCTGACATGGCAGCCTTGACGCCTTCGCCTACAGCAGTTGCGATCTGCTTCCAACGCGGAGATGTGCAGTCTCCTGCAGCGAATATTCCTTTTGCTGATGTCTCGCACACGTCGTTTATCTTGAGGTACCCTACCTCGTCCTTCGCCAGGTTTATGAATGCAGTGTTTGGTCTTCTGCCAACATAAATGAATACCCCATCGATCTTCAGATCGCTTGTCACGTCTGTTTTGACGTCCTTTAGGATGACTTTTTCTACCATTTTTGTTCCAACGATTTCTTCCACGACGCTATTCCAGATGAAATCTATCTTAGGATTTTTCATGGCTTTTTCTTGGTTGAACTTTTCAGCTCTCAATTTGTCTCTTCTATGCACGATATGCACTTTTGTGGCGATTTTGCTTAGATAGAGCGCTTCGCTTATTGCTGAATCGCCCCCTCCGATAACAACAACTTCTCTGCCTGTAAAGAATGGTCCGTCACAGGTAGCACAATACGAGACACCTTTTCCCACAAACTCTCTTTCTCCTTTCACGTTTAACCGAGTTAGTTCGGCGCCCGATGCGACGACAATAGCTCTTCCGGCGTATTCACCTTCGTTCGTTACTACGGTTATCTTGTCTTCTTCTATTCTTGTGTTTGTAACCTCTGCATATCGAATTTGTAATCCGAACTTCTCTGCCTGTTCCTTGAGTCTCTGAGCCAATTCATAACCGGTGATTTCTTGAATTCCAGGATAGTTCTCGATTATGTCGGCAGTTGCAACTTGCCCACCAAGAATCGTCTTCTCCAATAGTAAGGATGAAAGCTTCGCTCTTTTCGTGTAGATTCCGGCGGCGAGTCCAGCTGGTCCCCCACCAACAATTATGACATCGTAAGTTGTCATTCTGTTTCAATCTGAAATTAGGCTGAATAATGATGCTTAACCTTTTCCCAAATTTAAGAAGCTTGTTCTATCAACTATGATGTGTCCCTTTTCAGATCTCTGAAGTATACGTCTGCTGGGTATAGATAACTTAAGCCTTGGTGTGGTCTCTCGTAGTTCCAGTAGTCTACGAATTGTTTGTGGTTTGAGAACATCGAGGCTTCGATGGTGTAGGCTTTGTGGAAGGCTTCGATTTTGCCTATGGTTGATGGTCTTCTGACGCTTGCGACGATGTGTTCTATGCTGTTTCCACTGCAGAATTCGGTGAAGGTTGACGGCTCTTCTCCTCTTGCTGGATAGAATTGTGTTCCTCGATCGGTTAGTATCTGATCTGGTTTACCGTATTGTCTTATGGATTCTTCTAGGAGTTTTATGGCGTGTTCAGTTGTGGGGTTATGGTGGATTCTTGATCCTGGAATGAATCGTGAATGATCATCTAGAATGCTGATCATCCATTCATCTTGGTTTGTAAGCTTGAAATCGGCTTGCCATAGGCTGTTGCTATATAACCGTTCAAACCGGGTTTTGCCCCATACTCTTCTGGGTTTGGAGAGGGGGTTATTCAGGTCAGCCTCCACGATTATCTTGTAGACAGTTGCATGGCTGACAGGTGTCACTGCTCCGCTATGCTTCTCAAGGTAGCCTGCGATCTTGCATGGTCCCCAATGCCTCTTTTTCCTCAGTTTGAGAACAAGATCTACTGTAGCTTGAGGGGTTTTATGGACGGTGTGAGGTGCATGTGATTTCACTAGAAGCCCCTCCCACCCGTATTTCCTGTGGATGCGACACCATCGGTCAACAGTCTTCTCGCTCATCTGGAGTGCTTCAGCGATATCCGTAATCTTCCAGCCCTTAAGTCTCCTATGAACAATCCAACGCCTTCTCTGCAATATTCTATTCATCATTCAACTCCCTTTCATTCACACTCAAATCATGAAAGGGACATATCAGAGTAGATAGTTCATGTTGCACTTGTTA
>CAVXDP010000013.1:0-55308 GCA_963760485.1 Candidatus Bathyarchaeota archaeon
TGCTCTTGTTATGCAAAAAGCTTAAAAGCGCCTTCCACAACGCTATAAAAAGCTTTGGGTCAGATGACTGTTTCTAACCCAGATCCCTTG
Source organism: Candidatus Bathyarchaeota archaeon (assembly GCA_963760485.1). Lineage (GTDB taxonomy): Archaea > Thermoproteota > Bathyarchaeia > 40CM-2-53-6 > CAVXDP01 > CAVXDP01. The sequence continues at coordinate 91 of CAVXDP010000013.1, forward strand.
GGTTCTGAGTGACTGATGGCCTCAACGCGCAACCTACGTTGAGAGCTGGATTTGAAGTGTCGCAAAAAAGAATAATGAAAGTGACTAACTGCCCAGAATGTGGTAGTCCAAACCTTGTTGAAGATTATGACTTAGGAGAGGTCATATGCCAATCTTGTGGCCTTGTCCTCAGCGAGCACGCGATCAATCGCGGCCCCGAATGGAGAGCGTTTACGAAAGAAGAGAAGGATCAGAGGGGAAGGGTTGGAATCCCAACATCCTTCTCGATTCATGATAAAGGCCTGTCAACAGTCATTGACCATGTTAATCGTGATGCTTTCGGCAGACAACTTCCATTAGCTCGCAGGCTGGAGATGCTAAGACTTCGAAAATGGCAGATCAGAACAAGAGTTCATTCGTCAGTCGACAGAAACCTAGCTCAAGCCATGGCAGAACTTGATAGGCTAACCGATCGAATTCACGTCCCAGCTCCGATAAAAGAGAGAGCAGCCATCATCTACAGAAAAGCTCTAGACAATGGACTCGTGAGAGGTAGGTCGATTGCGGCCATAGCTGCAGCGTCGCTTTATGCAGCCTGTAGACATTCAGAAACCCCAAGAACCTTGAAAGAGGTTTCAGCTGCAAGCAGAATCAGAAAGAAAGATGTGGCTCGATGCTACAGACTCCTGTTACGAGAACTAGACATGAAAATGCCTGTCGAAGACCCAGTAAAATGTGTCTCAAAGATAGCTTCCAAAGTCGACATTTCTATGCAGACCCAAAGAAGAGCTTTCGACATTCTAAAAGAAGCTCGGAAGAGAGGTATGGTTGCAGGTAAGGATCCGATGGGGTTGGCTGGCAGCCTCGTTGTACGTGGCTTGCGTCCTTGAAGGAGAAAAGAAGACACAGAAAGAGATCGCTGAAGTCGCGAATGTCACAGAGGTCACTGTGAGAAATCGCTACAAGAACCTCAAGGAGAGCCTTGGACTCAACGTCTAAGGTTCCTTGGCCAAGGCGATAGCGGGCTCAATGAGTCCATGCCTGAGGCTCTGCACTTCCGACAATTCTAGCTTCCAGGTTTCTGAACGAAACATTCCAGATGAACCCACAGCTCTTGCATCGCATTAGATACTGTATCCCATCATGCGTGCCAGGCCTAATCGATCCAGCTGAACACGTTTTGACGTTTCCATGATTGCATGTGGGGCACTTGACTTGCTGTTCGAAAGACACAGGTCCACATGTCTCACATAGAGCAGTTATTCGCTTGAAGGCTCTGGGCCCTCGACGAAAAAGCTCCTCTATCGAAAATTTCGAGTGCCGACAATCTTAGACGTCCCCTTGAACATCTGGGACACTTTCTCATTAGACGTTGTAACTTACAGTATTCCAATACACGCACCGACTACCACGTTATTCGTGCAAACATGAACGAAGTACCTACGACTATGAACGTCAGTTAAGTCTTGTTTTGTACCTTTCTTTGTATACATTGTGTTAAGAATCACACCTAATCATATTGAGACTAGTGTCCTTCGAGTGCCCGTTCAGGCGTTCATACTTTCGTGCACGGTTACACGAGAACGTGCAGGCTTAAATACTGTCGAATTACCCCCGTCGAACCTAAACAAGTCTCGCCGTCAAAGCTGCCTCTCCATATCGCTTAGCCTGGAAAAGATCTCTGATCTTGCCGAGCAGATTGGTCTCAGAGACACCAAGGAGCTGACATATCGCAGCATCAACCTTCGCCATTGGATGAATGATCAGACCTTCATCTCTGAGCATTTGCATCTCATCAGAAGAACTACGGCAATTTGATTCGGGAAGGAAAAGATCAGTCACTCTTAGTTTCTGGCTTTTTAGAATCCCGACTAGCTTTCCACGTTCTCGGCCCGAGCCACCTAAACCTCCAACCGGTCCGACGTCAAGCTTAACGCCTATTGTACCTGTCATAACCTTTGAACCTGAGATAGGCTCTTTGGAGAGTTCGGAAATCAATGCGGCAAACATAGCGAAACCTGCACTGGGACCAGATACACCCTGACCTGGAGCACCCTCGAGCAGGCTTCGGATCTGGAAATGTACATGAAACGCAGCCAGATTGATTCCGCTTTTCTCCCACAACCAAGATGCTGCCGCTTCGATCGCGTTTTCTGCACTTTGTACCACAGAGTAGTCTGGAACCGATACTTGGCCGAGTATCACGGACGTTGCCTGACCTGTCACTGAAATGCGGTTCTCGCCCTGGATTGTCGGTCTCACACTACATTGAATTGCAAGAATGCCTCCATCGCCTCGGTCGGTCGTGTACAGGCCATGCGAGACTCCTGCAGGTGGGTTTATGCAGATCAAAGCTTCCTCTGCTTCCCTGCGGTTCTTGTCCTCCAAGGATTCGAGATTCTCGATTGCTGTCACGAAGTGGGACAAACGGATCTTGTAGGTCTCCGGAGAGAGCTTTTCACCGTCTAACTCAGATGCTGAAGAACTAATTCCCAGAGTACTGCACAGTCTGCCAAAATCTTCTCCGTACTTCGCGAGGACCTCCCGAACCTTGGTGGAATTCTCAGCTTTCTTAGCAGTCACCAGTTCCCATGCAGCGCTCAGTTCAGAAGCCCAAAGTCGATGAGCTTCGGCGATTGTTTCCGCGATTCCGCGAGGGCTCATGGCGCGCTGTCGCATCAGTAGGCTTGTGATCTTGGATGCATCGACTTCCTTGTCCAGATAATTCTTGCAAGTTCTGAGATGAATCTCAACTACCTCTTTCCAATCCGAGTCGTTAAGTGGAGGATGAATGTAGTAGATGTTGGGTTCGAACCTGTCACGAGTTGCTGGGTCAATCAACTGCTCTTTGTTCGAGGCTGCGATGACAACAATTCTATCACGTGACTCCAAGTCACTAAGCTCGGCTTTCACTTGAGCGAGGACCTTGTTACTCGCTGGGTCGGCGCCCCAGAATATGGCATCTGCTTCGTCAAGAAAGAGTATGCATGGAGATTTCTGTCGGGCTAGAGCAAAGAGATCAGTTATCCTCTTTTCCGGTTCACCTTGATATGTGGCACCGCTCATCAGCTCTCCTCCACGTACTCTGATAAAGGGCACGTCATTCTCGGCCGCGGCGACGAGTGTGAGCAATGTTTTGCCTGTGCCTGGGGGACCAAGAAGCATGAAACGATTGTTTGCTCTCTGCCCCAATGCAGACATCTTAGGATTCAGAGCTAATGCTATCTGGTTCAGCAGTTTGTTCTTGACATCATTCAAACCGCCAATATCAGAACGTTTCCGATCGGGTTTTTCCACGCATACCGCGTCGGTCACTTGCTGCGACTTCTGTTGATCAGAATAGAACTTCATGACACTTGCGGCCGCTTCAAAGTCTTCAAGCAGGACCTCGTATGATGGCATGTCCGATTTCTCAAGATCGAAGGATCCATTGGCTCCACAATTGTTCCTTAGGGTTTCGTCTTTTCTTCTCTTTACTTCTTTGAATACATTCGTTATATCGTTCGGAGTGACACTGCCCTTTCTTCTGATAGCCGCATGTCTCTCCAGCATCTTCAGAACCTGTTCAGATGAGAGTCGGTTCCAACCATATTTTTCAAGATTGGTGCTGACTATTGCAAGTAACATGTCACGAGTCATACCGGCGTCCAAGTTAATGCGAACTAATCTTCGACGAATGTCTTCCCGCGTCGTTTCATAGGCGTTTGTAGCCATTATCACGAGTGTACGTGAATCATTGCTGAGGACATTATCAAGCCATCTATTGAGTTCATCTTGGACTCGTGTATCTTCCATTTCAGCGGATGTTTCGCCTCTGACTTTTCTTCCAAAGCTTTGAAATTCATCAATGTAGATGACTGAAGGTGCGACGCTTGCTTGCTTGAGTAAGCTTGCTAGTTGCTTCGTACTCTTGCCGTAGAACTCTGAGTAGACATCCGAACCTCTAATCACAACTGGCGAGACCTGCAAGCCATTCAGATTAGCCTCCAGAATCATCTGTCTTAGGCCTACCATTGCAATGAATGTCTTTCCAGCTCCACTTTCGCCCGTGATGCAGAAAGCTTTAGGCAAGCCTTCCTTACCAAACCATTTGAGGAATTTTGGATGACGCAGAACGTGGAATCTGAACGCGTCTAAGATGAGATTTAGCTCCTTCTCTCTTCCTATCAGTTTCTTCATCGAGAATTTTTCAGGCGAATAGCTCTTGTCCAGTTTGTCCAGCATCTTGAGATATCTTCGTCGCGAAATCCGCGACTTCTTCCACTTTTCGTAATTGCCATCGGTGGCAACAAGAGCGAGATAGTTCATCCGTCTCAACCATCGATGCTTGAGCCACCATGGCTTGTTTGAGCTGAACATCAGATCTTCGTTCTCAATACTAACTCTGCAATCCGTCGTAGACATCCTAAACTACCTCCACAGGATCAAGATCGAACTTGTGGCGCAACACTATTCTGAGAAGACATAGCGAGATAGTGATGAGTGCCAAGACAGCTAATACAGATAGATTCCAAATTGAAGGAAGGTCTATCGTCACAAGGAAAATAAGTCGAAGTATTGCCAGAACTATTACTTCACCCATCATGAGAACGGCTGTTATGGCGAAGCAAGTAACCAAGAACCTGCAGACAACATCCAAAAAGAGGTAAATCATGTTTCCCAGATCAAGGGGTCTAAGCTTCCTTTCCCGCCTGCATTGAGCATCAAATACAATCTTTTCATATCCCACAAAGAGGAACTGCAGACCGAGTAATAGATAGAGCAACTTGGTCCACAAGGGGAAAGCTTCTCCAAGGTGAACGAACCAATTCGAGAAATCCTTCCCAGAAGGAAGATGAGATTCTGAAGCCTTCATCGGTAACGGCGTAACAGAGAGAGCAATCTCTAGATTGAAACTGCCATCTGACAAGTAGAAGCTGTCTATTTCACGCGTGTTTCCCGACTTGAATAGCACCGTTACTTCGACCTGGTACGGCTGTGTATGATAGAAACTAACCGCTAGATTGAGGTTTCCAGGAGCCTTCGCTACTAAAGATAGATCAGAACTTGGATACTTCTTTGGCAAGCCAAGTTCAACCTGAGACAGATTTCCATGAACGTACACACCTTGTACCGCATAACGACTACACGACACAACGAGCGTGTCTCCCGGCTGAACGGTAACATGAACTACATCAGTCGAGTCAGCGAAAACCGCTATCATGCTCGAGAACACTGACAAAAACAGTATTCCCAATAAGAGATCCCTTCGGAGAGGTTTCTGGCTACGTTGCCAGAACTGATGAGTATCGCGACAAGTCCGTCTCATGGCTGGGTACTTTTATCCTGCTAACATATTAATGTTCCTTTCTCGGAACATCGATGTTTCATGTTTGCTGGAAACATTCGAACGGCTTATATACGGTATGGAACTATTACTGGTGCAAGTTGATCAATCGACCCATGTTAAGCGATATCTCAGTAATGAGATTCAAATGCCGATCTAAGGCAAGAAACGTTCTTTTTTCTAGCTCGGAGGTAAGAAACTAGATCCATGGCCGCTATCTGTGCTGTCTGTGGCCTCCCAAAGGATTTGTGTGTCTGCGGCACAATAAGCATGGAACAGCAGCTTATCAAGGTTAGACTTGAGACGAGGAAGTGGGGTAAGAACGCTACTGTTATTGAAGGGATAGATTCACACAGCGTGAACCTTAGCCAGCTGGCGTCAAAGCTCAAGACTTCATGTGCATGTGGTGGAGCTGCAAAGGATTCTCAGATAATTCTTCAGGGAGACCACCGAGACAAGGTCAAGAAACTACTTGTTGAACAGGGATTTCCTGAAACAAGCATAGAGCTTCACTGACCGCAACTTTCGATCAAGGCGAGAGCGATGGGCGAGCTATTCAATACCATAAGGAATCTAAAGAGAGATCGACATCATCCAAGGATATGCCCCAAATGCGGAAGCGCAAAGATACGAGAAGTCAGTTCTCTTGGCGGTTGGATCCTCCCAAGTCGATATGTTTGCGATGATTGTGGATATGACGGATATCTTCTCCTTGAACTGGAAAAAGAGTGAAAAAATAGCGCTAGATCTTACGCATTTTTCTCCGTGAAGCGACGTAATCTGTAAGACCGTCATCAAGTGATACGTTACAATGAAAACCGAGACATGTCTTAGGCCGTCTCATGTCTGGACAACTGCGTGAAACATCTCCTTCCCTAGGTTTTGCGTGTTTTGGAGAAAAGCCTTTTTTCCACAGATGTCCGTAAGTCGTCGTGCAAGGCTTTCTATCGTAATGGCCCTGCCTGAACCAATATTGAACACCCTTCCATTCATGTGAGGTTTCGAAGAAGTGGCTTTGATAATCGCGTCGACGACATCGGAAACGTGTGCGAAATCTCTTGTCTGCAGACCATCACCGAAGATTATGGGCCACCTGTTTCTGAGAAGCCAGCTAACGAAGTTCGTCGTATTCAGCATCTTTGACAGCATGTTTCACTGTCGGATACTGCCTTATGTCTGCGCGGATCAACTTCACATTTCTTTCGATCATCAAGCTTCTGATGTTCTCAAGTCGGCCCTTTGACATGTCATCAAATACGACAATTGAACAGCCTAGTTTCGAAAGACGATCAGCCAAGTGACTACCGATGAATCCCGCGCCGCCCGTCACTAGAACATTGGAACCTTCTAGATCCAACGAACAACCTCATTTGCACGACTATGCATTCTCATCTGAAAGGATGGTCTCCACAAATCTCCTCAGTTTCTCAGCTTCTGCCTTCCAATTTAGTCCAGCCTCAACTGTGTTTCTAGCCGCTTTCTGCAACTTCGCCATCAAGCCTCTATCAAGTAGCACTCTCATAATAATCGTGGCTAGGGTATTCGAGTCTTCAGGGGGAAAGAGTAAGCCATTCTTGCCGTTCTCTATTATCGTTCGGACCGTTGACGTATCACTTGAGATTACGGCCAATCCGCAACTCATGTATTCGAAGAGCTTTATTGGCAACGCGAGGGGTGAGACCATGCGTGTTGGAGCAACACCTATGGATGCACGCTGGTAGACCTTGGGCAAATCCTTGTTTGGAATCCATCCAAGAAAGTGAACATGAGAATCGATGCCTAGATCCTCTACCAAATTTCTGAGGGTGTGTTCTTCTTCTCCTGCACCGGCCACGAGACAATCTACTGTAGGCATTTTGTCTTTCACTTTCTGCATAGCCTTGAGGAGTATGTCGACGCCCTCATCCCTGCGTAGGTTCGCAGCGACAACCACGATAGGATCCATGTTGAATGATGGTTTGAATAGATTGTGGTCTGCTGCATCGTACACTACATTAACTCTATTGACCCCTGCATCGCTTGCACATTTTGCCAGAGCCTCGTTTATTGCCAACCCGTAGTCAATTCTCTTATAGAACCACATCTCCGAACGAGAAACAATCCATGAAAGAAATCTAAACTTCTTCCTAACAGCATATCCCCACAAGTTCACAAAGTCTGTGACCAGAATGAACCTTCGAAACTTGGAAGCAAGCCAGACCGAGAAAAGGATGTGAGTTGGAATATTGTTCACAATCACCATGTTATAACTTGAGAACACAAGCCTCATCAGAAGGGCTATCGGGAATGTCGTGTACCTTTTCAGTTTAGATGGGCAATCAATGATTTTAGCATCGATAACCTCGGCGATCTTTGTGGCTCGTGGGCTCCTCTCCTTGCTGGCTCCTAGAATGTAGCATAGTCTTTTTACCTTGTATTTTGGAATAGTCACCGCCATCACTTAAGGAGATAGAGTCGTAGAGGTTAACCAGGTTGAGAGTAGCACTCACCGTATATAACGCTAACTTCCTCGGAGGTGGCAACAAATTCACAGCCGCGCTTCTAACATCACTCTCTGGGCAAGGATATGATGTGGCATTATGTGCAGGAAACAAACCCATCCCAGGACGATGCCACAAAGAATTCATGGAGGCTAGGCGCATCTACACCGCAAGCCCTCTACAGCCCACCAGACGAGCCAAGCTCTACTCTTCAACGCTCCTTGTCGCACTTGCGCTTAGGAGATGTATGCGTAGGTTCAATCCAGATCTGGTGATAAACGCGGATTCGCCCCCAGCTGCATTCTCACTTGTAAGAAAAGGAAAGACCAAATTCATTCAATACGTACATTGGCCCACGGAGCTTCAAGCATACCGTCACAGTATGCTCCTTGAACTCTATCGTGCTTTCTACTGGGGCCTACATTACCGATCTCTAAAGAGGTTGGACGCAGCTGTATGCAACAGCAAGTTCACTCATGGCATGGCAAGAATAATGTGGCGCGCCGAACTGACTGCTGACCGATTCCACGTGATCTATCCTCCAGCTGACGTCGCGAGGTTCCAAAACGTCTATGCGGACCGAAAGAAGAAGATCTGCTATGTAGGCAGACTCGATGGAAACAAAGGAATTGACATGGTCATAGACGCTTTCCTCAAAGTTCATGAGAATCACCCAGAGGTAGAGCTTGAAATCGCAGGGGCCGTGAACGCTGGAGATGTATACACGACTGCGTACTATCCAAAACTCAGGGATAGATTATTCAAGCTCGCCAAGCGCGAGATCACCCTAAGATTGAACCCTAGCGATGATGAAATAATCAACGTATACAAATCATCTCGTATATTTGCAAATCACAACCCCGGCGAACACTTTGGCATCTGCGTCGTAGAATCTCAGGCCGCTGGAGCAGTTCCTATCGTCGCCTATGGAGGAGGACAAGTTGAAACCGTCAATGACGGTGAGACGGGTTTCCTAGTCAACAACCGCGATGAAATGGTTGAGAAAATGGAACTACTCCTGAGCGACGACCTAACTTTCAAACGCATGAGCAAGAAAGCTATCGAAGGAGCCAACATCTTCTCAAATGAGTCATTCGCGGCGAAATGGGTTAACCTAATCGAAGAAATTACGTGAAATCAGCATGACCACACCAGCACATCATGATTGATGCTGCTATGCCTGCTGTTGTTGTCAGGTTTTCTCTCCTTTTCTAGGGACGCTTATGTCCTTGGCTTCTACGAGAGCAATGAATTTGATCCCGTTGCTCTCTAAGAGACCACGCGCACCTTTCTGGAGATCGACTAGAGTCATCGCAGTCTTCACATCTGCACCTGCTGAGCGCAGGGTTCTGACTGTGGAGAGAACCGTATTACCGCTAAGTGTCACATCCGCTATGACTGCAACTTTGCATCCATTACGCAATAGGTTTTCCAGTTTTTCGTAGGCGTAGATTGGTTCACCTCTGTGTATGAAGAGTGAACCGAGTTTAGCATGCATGCCGACTACTGCCACTATTGGGTCAGCTTCAACTGAAGGACTTGCGATCTTGTCCAAATCCAGTTTCTCAAGTTCACTCAGGGTGAGGTTGATTGCAATCTCGAGACCGGTCGGCTCGGTGAAAATCATTGCCATGTCAATGTAGTAGTTGCTTTTTCCTCCTGATGGACCTCGGAATTCTCCGAGGAAGAGAGCTTTCTCCTCGATGAGTCTTGCAAGAGTACTACGCAGATTCTGATCTGTTGATTTGACTTGTCCCACTAGAAACAACTACCTGCTGTTTAGAAGCACCTTCGGAAGCTTTCACGTAGTCCATAACGGTCTCATAAGTTTTTGGAGAGATTGCGGTGAGCTCTTTGAGATAGGCAAATACGTTAGTGATCTTGACAAGGCTGTGAAGCTCCAGTCCCGCTTCACGAAGATTCTCAGAACCTCCTTGTTCTCTGTCAACTAGAACAACCCCGTGTTCCACGTTTCCGATTCTACGCAGTATTCCTGCCTCTTCGATTGTGCTATGGCCTGTGGTCACGAGATCATCGACTAGAAGGATGTTATCATGGGTGTCGACAACACCTTCGATGCTCTTGCCCAACCCGTATCCTTTTCGCTCTTTCCTCACGTAGATGAGTGGAATTCGCATTTTCTGGCTGACCACGGTTGCAACTGGCAATCCCGCAGTAGGAACACCAGCTATCCTATTGATCTTCCACTTTGGTTGGATCTCGTTCTTGACGATGTCCACGTACAGGTCACCGATTCTGTCGAGTACGTCTGGGTAGGATGGAGCTAAACGAAGGTCTATGTAATAGGGGCTTTTGCTACCAGAACTTAAGGTGAATTCTCCGAATTTTACCGCTCCAATCCGCAAGAGAAGCATAGAGGCTTCCTTGCCAAGAATTGGTTTCTTCTCTTTCCAAATGATTTCATTGGGCTCTATGATGAGAACCCTCGACTACGTAATGCAGACACATTATATAAAATTAACACGTGCAATACTGCACCTTTGTTCCGTGGTTCCGTCCAACCAATGACGACGTCGTCTGACGACTCGACGATCAAAGCCAAACGAGAAATGGCCACTCTGAATGGCCTTCCCTGTCTTGTTCTCAGTCTTCCCATGTTAAGTTCTTGGATTGTCACGTTTGATGATCGCAGCAACCCGCTTCAGTTTCATTTTCAAGGCTCCGTACCGACATTGGGCGTTACATTATCGAGGCGCTTCTGAATTGACTTCTGGTTCACGTGTTGGCAATGCCACTTACATTTTTGTTTGTTTCATAAATCGAGCTAGGGAGAAAAGAAGATCGGGAAAAAGATGTAACACATAAAAGCAACGTGGGCCAACTGTGTTCGTTAAGGGGATATGACGTGGCTTTCAAAGGGCGTGATGTCATATCGATTCTGGATTTTTCGAGGAATGAGTTGGAGCATGTTTTCCGTGTCGCAAACAAGATGAGAGGCATCATGAAGCATGGAAGAACTCTGCTAAGGACCAATCTGATGGCTTCTCTCTTCTTTGAGCCCAGCACCAGGACTCGACTAAGTTTCGAGACTGCTATGGCTCGTTTAGGTGGACGAGTAGTGGGCTTCGCAGAGCCAGGCGGAACGTCGATCGCCAAGGGCGAGACCCTCGAGGATACGATAAGAATGGTTGACGCTTACACAGATATCATAGTCATGAGACACCCCAAGGAAGGCTCAGCCTCGAGCGCCGCGCAAGTCGCAGATCATCCAGTGATAAATGCTGGCGATGGGAGTCAACATCATCCCACTCAGGCTATGTTGGACCTCTTCACGATCTGGAGAGAACTCGGAAAGGTCGACGGTTTGCATGTAGCAGTTGTTGGAGACTTAAAGCATGGTAGAGCGGCTACTTCTCTTATCTACGGCTTGTCCAAGTTCGACCACGTAAGACTGTCACTTGTTTCACCAAGTTCGTTGAAGATCAGGAACGAAGTGGCTGATTATCTCTCCGAGAAGAACATTTCAATGTCAGAAACCGAGAGCTTAACCGACGTGATTCGAGATGCCGACGTAGTGTATGTGACACGCATCCAGAAAGAAAGGTTCTCTGATCCAGCTGAATATGAACGAGTGAAGGGAAGCTATTGCTTGGACCTTAGAGCAATATCAGGAACAAATGATCAAATGATAATTCTCCATCCATTGCCAAGAGTCGACGAATTAGCCACTGAAGTAGATTCATCTCCTCACGCAAAATACTTCGAGCAGGCCAAGAATGGCGTCCCTGTCAGAATGGCATTGCTCGCACTCATTCTCGGGAAAGCTAGGTAGGTATGAGGTCTTCCTTACGAGTGAGGTAAGGCAACTGAACCCTTTTCCTCAACAATCTCGTTAGTGGAATACCGATCACGGCCCCCGATACTACTTGAAGCAAGTTTGCAGGGACTTCTAACAGAGCCGCACCAACACCAAAACCCATCACGTATGCTTCTACAAGAAAGTAACCTAGAACCATAGCTACTGCACCCAAAGCCCAACCTGTCACATCACGACTTAGACTCTTCCCATCACTTATGGAACCAGCAAGGAGACCTTCAAGCCCTTTTATCACGAGTGTATACGGAGCAAATGCCGGAAACCCCAGGATATCCGCAATAGCAGATCCGACCCCGCCTGCAAATCCCCCCACCATTCCACCAAAGAGTAACCCACTCACAAAGATCATAATATCACCGAAGTTGAGATATCCTGTAGTTGCTGGAATTGGTATTCGAACTAGCATAGTGCATACAGCAACCACTGCGGCCAGGACGACTGAAAGAGTCATACGTTTTGTAGCGACGCTTCGCCGCTGAGTCATCTCTATCATCACACGATGCAGACTGCTGAATTGTCTGCTTCAACTATTTACACTTTGGTAGATATTCATCCGGAATCTCGCGATCAACTAAGCTTAAGCGTTACGAAAGCTTCAGATCCGCGATATCTCACTTCAAATCCCAGCTTTTCTACAAGTTGAATCATTCGACTATTCTCTCTCATGACTACTCCATATATGCTTTCAAGATTCTTGTCCTCAGCAATCCCGATTATGTAGTCTAGCATCTTTGAACCAAGGCCGAGCTTCTGCCATGGGTCAGCAACTACTACGGCGAATTCTCCTTTGCGTCCGTCGGGGTCAATGACGAGTCTGACTACACCAGCTATCTTTCTTTGGTTATTCTCTGTCAATTCCGCGACAATGGCAATCTCACGGTCATAGTCAATATTGCAGTACCTGACCCTGAGGTCGTGAGGCGTGTCCTTTATGATGTAGAAGAATCTTTGCATGATTGTTTCCTTTGAGAAACTCTTGAACATCTCCAGCCATAATGGCTCATCCTCTGGCCTTATAGGACGCATGACAACTCGTCGATTGTTTCTGGTTATCCATTCTGTCACATACTTTGTGGGGTACGGACTGATTACGAGATGCTGATATCCCTGGGGTTTGGCCAAGGCGAGATCCTTGTCGATTATTACTCGCGCATCTAGGGCTAGAACCTCGTTTCCCTTGGTTACTAAGGGGTTGATGTCCATCTCCTTGATTTCAGGAAAATCAACGATGAGATGAGAGAACTTCACGAGAATCTCTTCGAGTAGGCCAATATTGCCCGGTGGCTTGTTACGATACCCGGTCTTAAGGATCTTGTATAGCTTTGTACGTTCCATAAGGCGCCTAGCGAGAACTTGATTGAGCGGTGGGAATCCAACAACCCGGTCCTGAAACACCTCTACCCCAACGCCGCCCATCCCGAACAAGATCACAGAGCCGAACAATTGATCTCTTTTCGAGCCTACTATCAGTTCGAAGTCAGGGTTTTCTACCATTCTTTGAACGGTTACACCCTCAATCATCGCAGCAGGGACTTTCGTCTTGATACGTTGGATCATCTCATTGTATTGATCTCTCGCTTCTGACTCAGACCGAATGTCTAGAACAACTCCTCCCACATCCGACTTGTGACTTATCTGAGGGCTTAGAATCTTCATAACAACGGGGTAACCTATTCGCGCAGCGACGGCTGCGGCAGATTCCGCGGTAGTCGCCACGTGAGTTTTGACTACCGGGATACCGTACGCCTCCAGAACCCTCTTCGACTCAGATTCCGTAAGTGTCTCACGACCATCCCTGGCAATCGTTCTCATCAGCGCCTTCAAATGATACTTTGGTGGAGACGAGTCCAGAGGAAACTCTTCAGGAGTCTCGTACAAAAGACCCATGATTCGAGAGTACTCATACATGTACATGTAAGTTCTAACAGCTTGCTCAGGTGTTCGATATGCAGGAATATTGTTCTCACTCAATACTTGTCGGGCGTCTCGTACATCGACTTCACCCATCCAAGATGTCAGGATGGGTTTAGCTGTGGTCCTTGAGATTTCCGTGACAACTTTGGCAGTGTCAACTGGATCGGCAGCTCCTTGAGGAGTATAAATAATGACGAGGCCATCTACGTTTCGATCCTTGAGACAGGTCTCTATGGATACCCTAAACCTATCGGTCGTAGCATCTCCTAACACGTCAATAGGGTTTGATTTACTCCAGTTTGGAGGCAATACTCCATTCAATTCACTGATCGTTCCATCACTCAAGTTGGCGAGAGTCCCTCCCCTAGCTATCAATGCATCAGTAGCCATCACTGCCGGGCCGCCAGCATTCGCGATAATGGCCAGACCAGGTCCTTTCGGGATAGGTTGCTTGGCAAGAACCTCTGAACAATTGAATAGGTCATCGATTTCATCAACCCGAACCATACCTGCTCTCCGGAAGGCAGCCTCGTATATGCTGTCTTCACCAGCAAGTGCGCCTGTATGTGATACCGCTGCCTTAGCACTCTCTTTGAATCGCCCTGACTTCACAACGATTATCGGTTTGGTTCTTGCGAATCCTCTGGCAGCACTCATGAATTTGCGAGCATCGGCAACGGATTCAATGTACAGGACAATGCTGCGTGTATCTGCATCCATACCAAAGTAATCGATAAGATCCCCAAAATCTACATCAAGCATGTCACCAATAGATACGAATGCGCTGAATCCCACATGAGACGCAACTGCCCAATCCAGAATGGAAGTACACAATGCTCCGCTCTGGGAGATGAAAGCGATATTACCCGGCAACGCGATTCTGTTAGAAAATGTTGCATTGAGCATAGTTCCTGGGCGCATTATCCCAAGGCAATTTGGACCGACTATTCTCAACCCATACTCGTTTTTCTTCTTCAGAATCTCTTCCTCTAACTTCCTACCTTCAACTCCGATTTCTTTGAAACCAGCCGACACTATGATTAAACCCTGAATCCCGGCCATTCCACATTCTTCCACCACTTTCGGAACAATATCAGCTCGAACAGCTAATATCGCGAGGTCGGTCTTGCTAGGAAGATCTTTCACACTAGGATAAGCGCGGATCCCTTGAATCATCTCTTTCCCTGGATTAACCGGATTAACAATTCCCTTGTATCCTGCGCCAATCAAGTTGTGTAGTAGTTTGTGTCCAACCGACCCCGTCTTTTCACTTGCTCCGATAACAGCGATACTCTTGGGATTGAAGATCTTGTCAAGGTTCTCGACGCCCAACGGAATATACCCCAACGTCTATAGGAATATCCACATTTCTTTAACCTTGTCGCAATAGACCTCTGATTCTCAATCTCACAGAAGAGAATCGCGAGCTATTACGTAGACTAGCAAACTTAACATCCGTGATCGAGGAAATGTACACCATTGCGCAGAAAAACATTCAGCGTCCCGTTGATGTTTTGGAGGAATATAGGCGATGAGTAATAGACTCGCTGTGGTGTCTGTGGGTGGAAACTCACTGATTCGAACTGGCCAAGTGGGAACACTCCCTGAGCAATTTGAGAACGCCCGAATGACAAGTAGAGAAATAGCCAAGGTGATTGCGAGCGGCTGGAGAATCGCAATCACCCATGGCAACGGCCCTCAAGTTGGAAATCTTCTCTTGAGAAGTGACTTGGCCAAAAGGCATGGCAACATGCCTGTAATTCCACTCGATATATGTGGCGCCGACACTCAAGGCGCAATCGGATACATGCTCCAGCAAGGTCTGAGAAACGAACTAGACAAAGCCTGCATACAGACCCCAGTAATCAGCCTAGTGACACAAGTATTGATTGATCGAAACGATCCTGCATTCAGTAACCCAACGAAGCCGATTGGACCCTTCTTCAAAAAAGAAGACGCCGAGCACTACAGATCACAGGAAGGGTGGAACATAGCCGAAGATTCAAACAGAGGCTATCGAAGGGTCGTACCATCTCCAAAACCAAAAGAGATTGTAGAGCTGACGAGCATAAAGTCCCTGATCGAACTGGGCTGCGTAGTGATAGCGGCCGGAGGTGGAGGCATACCTGTGGCTCGAGACGAAAACGGATACTTAAGAGGCGTGGAAGCTGTAGTGGACAAAGACTATTCATCGAGCGTCCTCGCATCAACTCTTCAGGCCGATTTGCTCCTCATATCGACAAGCGTAGACAAAGTAGCGCTGAACTACAATAGGCCCAATCAGAAAAACCTTGATCATGTGACACTCAATCAAGCGAAAATGTATTTGGAGCAAGGCCATTTCGCCCCAGGGAGCATGAAGCCAAAAGTGCAAGCAATAGTTGAGTACCTAGAAAACGGCGGAAAGGAAGCAATAATCACTTCGGCGTCGAAACTCACACTGGCGCTCTCAGGAAAAGCCGGAACAAGATTCACAGCAAACTAGTTTGAACATTGCCGATGTTTTGCGGCGCTATCTTGAACGCGATCTATGTATCGTCGTTAGCATTTTCGAACTCAGATTGGATACGTCAGGAAGAATTCCGCGTGCCTTCGATTTAGACTGTGCGATGTAGGACGCGAACCACTCTGAACAATTCAACCTATTCCTTTAGATGAAAAATGAATCTTTTTGTACGGGACATCAGATACCCCACCAGCAAAGCCGAGATTGTGATTGAATAGCAACCTAGGTGCAGCTACATGAATACGGTGAAACTTGTGGACTATCATGTTCATTCCAAGATCTCGCCTGACGCAAGATCGACTATCGAAGAAATGTGTAGTCGTGCAGTAGAACTGAATATGGCTGAGATCGGTTTCTCTGAACACGTGGAGTTTCAACCTCAAGATCCAGGATACGGATTGTTTGACTATGATCGATATACCCAACTCATAGAGCTGGCTCGGACGAAGTACAAAGATAGACTGACAATCAGAAAGGGAGCAGAAATTGATTATAATTATGAATACGAAGCACAAACCAGAGAGTGGCTTGAAGGAAAGGATTTCGATTTCCTGATAGGTGCCGTTCACTACATCGATGATGTATCGTTTGATCTACAAGGTAACTTAGGAATGCCCGTTTCAGTGGCGACTCAGAAGTACTTTACGAAAATAGGACAGGCGGTAGAAAGCGGGCTTTTCAAAGTCATCGGGCACTTCGACCTCATTCGAGACTACTTGCCTCGAGATCAAGACAGCTTTTCGTCTATGCTAGAGAAAATTGATGCAGTGTTTGAAGAGATCATAGAAAAGAAAGTTCATCTGGAGATCAACTCCAGGAGAAATGCTGGTAGAGAACCTTATCCTTCGAGAAGCCTGGTTCTGAGGTACTTGGCTAAAGGTGGCGAATGCTTCTCATTCGGTTCAGATGCCCATTCTACGCAGGATCTGGCAGTCGGGATAGTGCAAGCCATGGGCATACTGACGAATCACAGAAACCTACACATATTGTTTCAGTAAGTTTCAAAGACCCCCTCTCTCAAGTAAATCCTAAGTGTCGTTGTCGCCCAACTCTCTGTCTGAAGTGTAGAATATGGCGTTGAGTCGTGTTGTTGTTGAAAGGTTTGATAGCGAAATACTGAAGGGAAACCCACTAGGTGATCCTTCCGAACGTGACGTTTCTATCTACCTCCCACCAGGTTACGATAGAAACTCTCTCCCGAGATACCCCGTCATCTACAGTTTAGTTGGTTTTGGAGGAACTGGCCGAATGTTGTTCAACGTTGACCCATTAATGGAGAACCTTCAAACGAGAGTCGATAGGCTGATTGCGACGCGAAGATGCGGCCCCATGATCATTGCAGCAGTTGACTGTTTCACCAAGTTCGGGGGAAGTCAATACTTGAACTCGTCCGCAGTTGGGCAGTATGAAGACTACGTAACGAAGGATGTTGTCGGATTTGTGGAATCTCGGTACCGTTGCGGTAGACGTGGCGTTTGGGGCAAATCATCAGGAGGGTTCGGTGCTATGGTTCTAGGGTTGAAACATCCAGAAGTGTTCTCTGCGCTCGCCAATCATTCTGGCGACGCAGGGTTTGAATACTGTTATCCACAAGATTTCCCAAGAGCTTTGAAAGCCTTTCGTGACGCGGGTAGTCCCAGCGCATGGTTGGATGGTTTCTGGAAAAAGCCGAATAGAAAACAACTAGAAGATTTCCAGGTGTTGAATGTCCTTGCAATGGCAGCTCACTATTCACCGAATCCGAATTCGCCGCACATGGGTATAGATTTTCCATTTGATTTGGAGACTGGCGAATGGCGAGATGATATCTGGGCAAGGTGGAAAGAATGGGATCCTGTGAGCTTGTCGAGAGATACGCTGACAACCTCAGAAAACATCGCCTGATTTACATAGACTGTGGAACCAATGATGAATTCAACTTGCAGTGGGGGGCACGTGTACTTCATTCGAAACTAATGAAGTGGGGAATTAACCATTACTATGAAGAGTTCGACGACGGGCACATGAACATCACTTATCGATACGATGTATCATTGCCGAAACTCTACGAAGCGCTTAAGGAATAGTCAAGTGGTAGTCTATTCGTCAGATTGAAATTCCCGTGTTGAGATTGTATGACTCCACTGAGGTATTTGACAGTTGACTCTATACGAATTCGAGAGTAGATCTCCGAAGATTGGCAAAGCATCTTTTGTGTTCCCTACAGCAGACATAATCGGTGATGTGCAGATCGGAGAAGGTTGCTTTATCGGACCTGGTGCGAGGCTTCGAGCGGATCACGGACCCATAAAAATCGGAGACCATACCAATGTCCAAGACAATTGTGTCATACACACACGTACTGGACAGACTTGCATCATTGGAAATGGCGTGACCATAGGCCATGGTGCGATAATTCACGGAGCAACAATCGAGAATAACGTGGTCATAGGCATGGGAGCCATCGTAAGTGACTATGCCATCATCGGGGAAGGCGCCCTAATTGCAGAAGGTGCTTTGGTGAAGAATCACATGACTGTCCCGAAACGTAAGCTCCTTATTGGCGTTCCGGCAAAAGCCATCTCTGACGTAACTGATGAACTATACGAGTTTTACATCAAATCCAGAAGGCTGTATGAAGAATTCGCAATGTTCCGTTACCCAAAGAGCCTAAGAAAGATAGAAAGCTAGCTACGTCACATGCAATTCTTCGAGTCTTGACCTGCTGATTCTTGCTTTAACCGCCTCGCAAAAGAATTAAGGAAGTCACTCGGAATCGATGTTTGACCCTTACCATAATGGGCATCATCGGACTCTGGCCGGAAACGCTGAAGAAGACAACAATGAAAATTTGATTGTTCTCAAGTCAGAGTTTAGCCGTTACCTACACAAACGAGTTCTGACATGTCTGGAATACTTGGACTTAGACTGGAGCTTCTCGAGAAACTCCTAGCAACATACATTAGAGAATCAAGCTAAGCCAATCCTGAATCGAATCCGAGAACTAATAGCCATAGTATTCATCATCTGCTCTTTTCCACATATCTCGATTTCGACGCCACTTCTGTAGTCTCTGCTTGGCCTGCTTCAATGAGCCGATGTCGGCACCAATTGCGCCAGTCTCTAAGCATCTCTGAATAACTCCCTGTGTTCCAGGATCAAGCGAGATCCATATTTGACATGCTTGTTGATACCCCAGCTGAGTAATATCTTGAATGAATCGAATTATCTCTGGTATTCCGTAGTACGGATAGCAGACGAGTGGAGGCTGGTAAAGAGTATGGTATGCCTGAGGAGCGTATATCACTAGCTTTCCGCATTGATCACAGTAGGTGGATCCCTCTAGAATCTGACTCTGACAGTTGGGGCAGAGAATCAAAAGGAGACCACGGAAGAGAATAGTTCCATTTTGTCTTTAACCCTTCTGCAAGAAGTCCACCAGAGCTCTTCGAAAAGCTCTTGGCAACCTACACGGCTAAGACTTAGTCGGTCGTCTGCCTATTGGCGCCTTGCCTTAGGTTGGCTAACCCGTGGATTAAGGCTGAATTGCTCGAAGACCGCTAGATGTGAGGAGTTGATATGCGAGGGAAAATTTGTGGGTTCATGGTTGATATGGGTAAAAGACGACGCATATCGCATTCTCCTCAATGATTCATTCTTGGAAGCATGATTTGTGTAACTCGCTTTACATTTGTAAGCACGACGCTCACTTTTGTGAGAGTGCAGGGTTTTCTTCGACTCTACTTTAGAATTAATGTGAATGTCAAGAATACGAGAACTACGGTCAAGAACACTAGTGCAACTGTCAGTCTTTCCGTCAGGAGAAATCTGCGGGTCCGAAACAAATTTGAATCGTTTGAGGTCCTCTGGTACGGGAGGCCTCTTCCTAGCCAATTCTGAATCATCTCTTCCAATGGAACTAGTTCAAGAAATGAGGATTTCTACAGATAGGTTCTAAGACGACCGACGGGCTCTTCACGAACGCAAGCGCTTCAACATTGTCGGAAATCTCTTCTGGAGGATTAGGAGGGCTATGACGGAGACGACGAGGTTTGCGGTAACGGACAGTAGGACTGTGGGATAGGTAATTGCAGTGAACGCTACCGCAAAGTAGCTAAGGAAACCAGCATTCCTACCTAGATTCTGCAGCGCCGCCAATTGGACTGTTGGCATTCCTAACGTGAGCTGTGTCGCTACGAAAAGCGCGACCAACCGGAGGTGAATATGAAGCGTGAAAGCTGTCCTCCGATCACAGCATACTCAGCCTTCATCTGCTTGCAGAGGCGATGTGCAAACACCGCCATTATCGCATCACCAAGGCCACCTGGAAACTCAATGTACCACACACCCGTCCAGGCTGAGACGGCGATCCCCTTGATGATCGCCACTATCGGACCAACCGGCCATGGGCAGAGCACCGCGGCTAATACTACAGCTGTCGATCCGAGGTTCGGGCTCCGAAAGGTAACGGGAACAGCACGCGAGCCAAGCCTATGGCGATGAGACCGAAGATCACAGAATATGTTAGCACATTGTAGGTTCGCAATCTGATCGAGCCTATCTGAGTGAATATTTCGACCTTATTCTTTAAGACTTACGCTAATTGGCAACCACACGGCCAAAGGCTAATTCTTCAACGCATTGGTTGGTTCGCTGACACCGTAGAAAGCTCCATCTTGCCAACTAGAATCGATGAGCATGAGTATTGATGCAAGTAAGGAATGGCTTTCCATAGCCTGCCAGACTTGGACTTATCATGATCCTCACAGTATTCTCAGTCTCTGCAGAGACGCGTCAGTAACATGGCAACCGTGAGAATCGCCAAGCTAAGCATGAAAATGAACAATACAAAAAAGAAGATCTTCGTGCCTAGTGACGGAGCGAGAATCGAAGCGACCGCCAGAAAGAATGTGGTGCTCGTGAATCCCGTGATTTCTGGTACCGCAGATTGAAGCATCAAAGTATTTGAGATCTCGTCGGGCGATGCTGGGACTTCCAACTCTCGTATTTGTTCATACTTTTTGTTCAAGTCAATTCGTTTTTGTAGATCGACGATAGGGCATGCAAGGAAGAAGAATGACACACATTGCATCCACAAAGAACGCTGTCTGAATAGATGTAGTAGTATCTTCAAGCGACTCTTGTACCATGTCCCGAGAATGAGATCATTGAAGAGGCCGAAAGCCTCTACCGATATTTCCTGAAATTCCTTGGTTATCTTATCGATTTCCTCTTGAATCACGGTAATCGGTGGTTTTTCGCTTTTTGCAATCTCTGAAACGCCTTCAAAGAAGCTCCAATATTCTATCTGTATATGTTTCATATTGACGATAAATATCATTCAAATATTCCTCAAGCAGTTTCCCCCATGTCTCATCCTCAGATAGACGACAAATGTAAGGAGGAATGCAAGCAGAGTAATGAGACCGCTTAGCGTTGAGCTGGCTAGGTTCTTCATTGAAGTCTGATCTATCCACTTGTATGCAACAAGAAAGGCGGCAAGAAAAGGCCAATGACTACTGAAACAACCAAGCAAGTATCAGCGTCCTTGCCTCTTCTCAAAAAACAAAAACCTCCCCTAGTGTGTCGCCCAAGACACGTTATTCTAGTTTTTCATGCTTCCTTGAACTGAGGAATCACTTGCCATTTCTTGTTGCATGCTTGAGTCTTCCGCAGTACAGTTTCTCGCTGAGGCACAATCTTCCACATTGTGGACTTGCTCGAATACCACGAGAGAAAGTAGGGGCAGCATGTGAGGATACTATTCACCGAGTCCCAAAGAAATCGACACGCTTGGAAATGCATAAATTCTGAGTGGCCTCTCTTGTATCTGGGTTTCAGTTGTTACCAGATACGCGACCCTTATTCATAGATAACGTAGAGAGGCTAAATAGGATCCTGTCTCAAGCGAGAAACGTTAGGTTTGAGGAAGGAGACTCACGACTTGGAGCGAAGAAGAAACAGCGAGAAAGCATTTTCATTTCTCATAGTAGCGCCGATCTCGAGCAAACTCATCACCCCTGTTTGTAAGCGAATTCGTTCGGCAGGTCTTGATCCGTACGTCGCCAGTCTCAGAGTCTCTGGGAAAAATCCAGCCCAAAAGATTGTGGAAGCCATATTGTCAAGTAAGGCATTGTTTGCGATAATTACGCGCAACGTTACCGAAGATGAAGAGACAAGAGATTGGGTTCTCTTTGAAATGGGGTGCCGCGAAATCCTTGGGAAAACCTGTTTTCGGTTGGAAGACGCCAAGAGCAAGGGT
The DNA here is from genome assembly GCA_963760485.1 of Candidatus Bathyarchaeota archaeon. Lineage (GTDB taxonomy): Archaea > Thermoproteota > Bathyarchaeia > 40CM-2-53-6 > CAVXDP01 > CAVXDP01. Next base: position 22,375 of record CAVXDP010000013.1, read on the forward strand.
TCCTGAACCTGTCAAGCAAATCACAGACTATTTCACTTTTGACAGTACCAAACCAAATGAAGTTAAACAAATGCTCCAGATGATTGGCAACTTGGCGAAGAGTATTTTTGAGTCAGACGAGCAAGGTTCTGTCAGATTCACTTGACACATCTTTTTTTTGCTGCGTAGACGAGAAATAGGGGCAAATGTGGGGATACCTTACACTGGATAACTTATTTCCTGCAACTTCCATCGTTGTAATGTGATGAGATTTGCCCGGCGAACACCAGAGACAGAATAATTAAGGAGTGGGAGGGCCGTCTTCCGAATTTGTGAAATGGATAGAGGTACAAGTGAATCTAGACTAAAAAAGGCTGAAATATCACCTGATGTCGTCTAAGCAGTATCGATGATTAATCTCTACGAATCCAGCAAGAAAATGGAATCCTACTCAAAAAGTCTCTACGAATCTAGCAAGAAGATAGAATCCTACTCAAAGGCCCTGTTTTGGGTCACTCTAGCGCTCGTTTTTCTGACGGCGGTTCTTGCCATTAGGACATTTCTTCCTTAATCGACTGCACCACACCATCCGATAAGTTACCAGTGTATGCGTGTGGGGATACCTAGAAAACGACACATGAACTTAACGAAAACAGAATTACTTGATCTGAAGATCTTTCCTCGGAGAAGAAAGCGAGCCATGCCACTCTGAAAAACGTTTTGGTAAACGAACGATATCAGCACTGCACAAGAAGCGCAGTGCTTATACGATGATCCGTGTGCTAGCTAGAGACATTCGGTAGCTGATCCCCTTTGGGCTCAACGAAGCGTAGACTCGAGGAACCGTCTCAGATCGAGACAAAGATAAGCTATGTCGATGGAATAGAGAATCGACTGTTTTACCGAGGAATCGATATCCGCCCCTTAGCAGAACATGGCAGCTATGAGGAAACCACGTACCTCCTTCTTTATGATTCACTCCCTACCAGAGCCCAGCTAGCTCAACTGAAGCGAAAGATGATCACAAACCGAAGGATTCCTGCAGGTTTAGTCACTCTGATTGGATCATTGCCGCATTCGGCAGTGCCAATGGACGTTCTGAGAACAGCAATGTCCGCCATGGCAGTATTCGATCACAAGGCAAAGGAGCACAGTCGTGAAATTCTGATGGAGATAGCTATCGAGATGATCGCTCAAGCCCCTACTATAGTCACGACCTTCAATCATATCAGAAACTCGCGATTGGCAATAGAACCAGACCCGAACCTTGGGCATGCGAGCCAACTTTCTTTTCATGCTCAAGGGAACTAAGCCTGACGAAGAAGACGCACGAGCGCTAGATATCTGCTGGGTTCTGCACGCCGATCATGGGCTAAATGCGTCAACATTTGCAGCAAGGGTAACGGCTTCTGCGCTTTCAGACATGTACGCAGCACTTACAACAGCGATTGGTACACTCAAGGGAACGATCCATGGAGGAGCAAATCAGAAAGTCATGGAGATGCTCCTTGAAATAAAAGATGAGCGAAACGTAGAGGACTACGTTAGGAACTCACTTAGGAGCGGTAAGAAAATTCCGGGCTTTGGTCACCGGGTATACAAGGGCGAGGATCCCAGAGTTACTTATCTACGCAAACTCTCAGAGACTCTATGCACGAAAACTATGAATATGCGATGGTTTGAGCTTTCAAGAGCCTTGGAGAAGGCAATCCTCCGTGAAAAGAAGTTGTATCCAAACATGGACTTCTACTCAGCCACACTTTACTATGCCTTAGGCATCCCTGTCGACATGTTCACGACAATGTTCGCATGCAGTAGAATGGCAGGTTGGACAGCACAGATCATCGAGCAGTACGATATGAACAAGTTGATAAGACCAATGGGTGATTACGTGGGCGTGCTCAGCAAGGAGTATGTTCAGATAGAAAAGAGAAAATAGAAACAAGCCGAATCGATACTTAGACTCCAGACGAACCTATGTTTTTTCAGTATGGAAGCTCAGATTAAGATCGTTATCCGCCCAGACGAATTCAGGAACCGACCTTCGAATCTTCGGAAATCTTTGGCTCAAGGCGTTGACCACTATCGGAAGTGCGATGGTTAAATCGCAGTAGCAGACGGCCATTCTTGCCCTTGGTCCAATCTTCCCCCAGCTCTGGGCCTCTTCGAAAGTGCACCCGCTCAGGCCTCCCCAAATAGGCATGTCAGTAGTTATCTGAATCGCAGAATTATGGCTCTTGTTATGTCTAGTCTGATAGCTTGCTATTACGGCAGTTTGTTGAATGAAATTCTTTGGGACTCCTCCGCCGAGATATATCACACTTGTTCCGGGCGCCTTTTGAGTGATCAATGAACTCTCATGGACATCTTTCAGGCTGTCTATGCGTATTGATCGGCCCGCTCTGTTCGCGAACATTATGGAGAATCCCAATGAGCTGTCGCCAATCGCCGGACAGAATACTGGAACATGGGAATTGTACGCACTCAGTACGATCGACTCTTTCTCTCTAGCCTTCTCTTGAAGCATCTTGCCCAGTTGGAAAAGGATCTCTCTGGACGAATATTGATAGTTGTCAACTAGAACTGAAGTGAACTTCTTCTGAATCCAAACATCAAGGCCGTAGAATTTGTCTTCATCTGCGAAAATATCGTAGATCCTATCAATCTTGTTCTTTCTTAGCTGAACGTCATTCGCATGTGCAGACCCCAAATAGTGATGACCGCCAAGTGCTTCGAAAGTGTCATGGTACAAATTCGCGCCTGTACTAACCAAGACATCTATCATGCGTCTCCTGATCAGATACGATATTATTCTTCTCATCCCAGCAGGAACCATTGCACCAGCAAGTCCAAGCCAGATCACATTGTTTTCCTTTTTCAGCATCCTCGACCAGACATCGACAACTGCGGCCAACATTCTTCCTTGAAAGCCAATGTAGCGCATGCTCTCGGTTAGGCTTCCAACATCTTTTGCGGTTTCGACTCTTGGCGGAATGGTTGGTTCCTTTAACAACTTGCCTCTCATAGTAATCTCAACCTAATGCTTCAACAGAAGCATTTTTCCCAACCGGAACTAGGATTTTACTCCGCAAAGATTCTTCCAACATTTGGCAGAATACTATTGCTTCGAAGATAATACATTATCGGATCAGATGTTTTCGATCCCTAGTGGTGATTCAGAGTCTTCCGCCTTTAGTCATCTTTCTCAGATCTAGGATTTTGTTGACCTCTTCCTTGGTGGTTCCATCTTCGATCATTACTTCTCGAATTGTCTTATTCTCTTCTTGCGCCTTCTTGACTATTTTGGCAGCTCGATCGTAGCCGACTGAAGGCGCGATTGCTGTCGCTAATGCGTAGCTTCTCTCGGCAAGTTCCATACATCTTTTTCTGTTTGCCCTTATGCCAACCACACATTTCTCTGCTAGCATAGAAACGGCGTTAGTTTCGATCTCAATCGATTTGAGCAAATTGTACGTGATAAGCGGCATCATAGTATTCAATTCGAGTGTTCCTGATTGCCCTCCAATCGTTATGGCTAGATCGTTTCCAATTACCTGGGCACATACCATATTCACGGATTCAGGTATTACTGGATTCACCTTTCCAGGCATTATGCTGGATCCGGGTTGTACTGCCGGCAATTCTATCTCTGCTAGCCCTGTGGCGGGGCCTGAGCTGAGGAGGCGAAGGTCGTTCGCTATCTTCATCAAACTCACTGCTACCGTTCTAAGAGCACCACTTGTCTCAACGGCTGCATCCCGATTTTGAAGCGCCTCGAACTTGTTCTTTGATGATACAAAATTCAATCGCGTAATCTCGTTGATTCTCTCAACAACTAGTCTCTCGAAATCTGTGTGAGCGTTCAAACCCGTTCCGATGGCTGTTCCACCTATCGCAAGCTCAAGTAACGAAGTCTCAGCCCTCTCAATTCTCTCAATTCCATGCAGGATCATACTGACATATCCACTGAATTCCTGCCCAAGTGTCATCGGAACTGCGTCTTGCAGATGTGTCCTACCCGGCTTCACAACATCTGCAAACTCCTTAACTTTCTTCTCTAACGCTGATGCAAGTATCTTCAGAGCAGGCAGAAGCTGAAAAACCAGCGACTCGACTGCAGATATGTGAATCGCAGTTGGAAAGACATCATTGGATGATTGACTCATGTTTACGTGATCATTAGGATGAATCAGGCTTTTGTCGCCTTTGGTTCCGCCCAGAAGTTCTATGGCGCGGTTGGCGATAACCTCGTTCGCATTCATATTCGTCGATGTGCCAGAACCTGTTTGAAATATGTCTATGACAAACTGGCCATCGAATTTTCCATCAATAACCTCTTGCGCCGCTTCAGTAATTGCTCTTCCTTTCTTCTCCTCGAGAATAGCAAGCTTCATGTTGACGTCAGCCGACGCCTTCTTGATGATTCCAAGAGCTCTAATGAAACTTCTAGGGAAAACTATTCCTGATATCCGAAAGTTTTCTAACGCTCTTTCAGTCTCAGCTCCATAGTAAGCGTCCGTTGGCACCTTGAGACTTCCCATCGTATCATGCTCAATCCTGAATGATTCAGGCAACGAGTTACACCTCAACCCTCTGATACACGACAAGCACTTAAGTAGATTCGCTTCAAAAGTATCATTGGTACAAGCTTCACAAAAAGATAGATCGTATCGTGCAAAAACATACAACCCCGCATGGTGAAACGCAACGTTTTAAGTAGATAAACCAAGATATTTCTGGTCAAGGAGTTGATAATCTTGAGTATGCCTCATGCTGAACATGAGAAACATCTTTGCAAGCTTTGGGCTGACAGTTACAATGTTGAGGAAGTAAGAAAGCTGGTTAAGAACCCTCAGTTCATTTGTAGGAGCTGCAGTAGAGCAGCTACGAAGCGAGAGAATCTCTGCGATCCAACACCACTTTAACCTTTGCCTATGGCATCTGCCTAGAAAGCTTTTCGAGATCTATTTTGGACAGAACTTGATAGGAATTTATGCCGAAGAACCCGATTGGAGGTTTGGCGTACAAATCTCTTTTCAGACGCAAGAGCATCTCCACCGTGTCCACATCGTACCATTCATCAAGCAGTGAAATCGTTGCGTGCATCTTCATAGCTTTCTTCATAGTCAGCTTTGCTACCTCAGATGTGCCCCACGGAATCTCCCTAAAGAGTTCCGGCATGTTTGATCTCAGACCAATTAGATAGTATCCTCCATCTTCACATGGACCGAGGACTACATCGAAGCTGTCAAGTCGATCTATTGCGTCTTTCATTATTTTGATAGGTAGATTAGGAGTATCACTGTCGGAGAGTACGACCTTTCTGAAACCTCGATTGAAGAGGCTATTGGAGACGTGCAGAAGTCTCTCTCCTAGATCTGCGCCAACTTGAGGTATGAGGGTGAATCCCCGAGGTATGATGCTACTGAAAAGGCTATCCGATGTCTGAGGAGTGTAGGCTACGAACGGATGTACCCCGTTCATGGTCTTCACTTGTTCAATCTTGTCGAGAAGGAAACTCCTATAGAGGTCCGATGCTGTTTGAGCATCGAGTGGCGGGACTAGTCGTGTCTTAACCTCGGTCGCGATAGGAGCTTTCGCCATGATTATCACCGCGTACACTTAGGACTCATCTCCATGGAACGACCAACAGCAACTCTTTTTCGGCATACATGAATCAATCCTCTAGATATTTCTCTTCGCAACAGACATTCAAAACATAGTATGTTACGGGGTTAACAGAACAAACTGCAAATACGTCCATGAACGATGGAAGGCAGAGATCGAGTTGAAGAATTGTAACGTGGCTGTCATAATCCCAGCGTTCAACGAGGAGATGAGTATAAAGCTAGTCGTTAGGGACATCCCAAGATATTTGGTTTCGGAGATTGTAATAGTTGACAATGGAAGCACTGACAATACTGGAGCTGAAGCGAGGGAGGCGGGTACAAGAGTAGTATTTGAGCCGAAACATGGGTATGGCAGCGCGTGCAAAGCTGGAGTCAAGTACCTTGAGAAAACCCCCCCGCCAATTGTGGTTTTTCTTGATGCTGACTACAGCGACTACCCTAATGACATGACGAGTCTCATTCAACCCATACTTTCGGAACGCGCGGATCTAGTACTAGGGTCCAGACTGATGCTCAACCGAAAGAATGCTGTTTCATCACATGTAATCGCTGCAAATAGATTCTTCTCAAAATTGATCAATTTTCTATATGGTCTGAATCTAACTGATCTCGGACCTTTCAGAGCTATCAGATGGGATTCTTTAAAAAGACTTGACATGAGATCCGAGAGTTATGGTTGGAGTTGCGAGATGATTGTTAAGGCAGCAAAGCAAAATCTTACGATAATGGAAATCCCAGTTAGGTACCGTAGAAGGATGGGCAAATCCAAAATATCAGGAAGCTTCTGGCGAAGTTTACAAGCGTCTATCTCCATTCTCTACAATGTTGTAAGACACAAGTTGTAGGACCCACGTTTCTGCTATTTTCCGTCTCATCGAGTAACGACGTCTGGAATGTATTTGTGTTGCCAACTACCTTCACCATCAGTCTTATAATTCGCATCAACATTCTATCTTGAATGCGTTCTGAATCTGTAGCTCTGCGTCACTCAAGAGGAATTGAAATGGGAAAAGAGAGGCTTATCGGGATTCTAAACGATCTTGTCGCGGTCGAGATAGCGGCTGTAACGGAATATCAACAACACGCCTACTTAGCTGAAGATCCTAAGATAGTGGATCTCATGGAAGACTTCTCCATGGATGAGATGTCACATATGGAATGGTGCTCAAGGGAAGTGGTTCGTCTGGGCGGGCTTCCTACAGTCGTCCCCAAGGAGGTGAGGCATCCGAGAGAACTTCTGAGGATTTGATCAAACGCGACATAGAAGTTGAAGCTGAGGCGATGAGACGCCTCAAGGAACACATGAAGGTAGCTGAGGAAGAAGGAGATCGAAGAATTAGTGAGACTCCTACGAGAGATTTACGCAGATGAAGCGACACACTACGATGTCCTCAATAATCTGTTGAATCCTCCGAAATCGATTCTGGAAAAGATCAAATTAAATGTCATAAACATTGGAACTGGTCTGATTCTTACTGGACTATTCTGGCTATACTTCTGGACTTTCGAATGGTTCAAGTATTTTCTTCAAGATCCAAGATGGGCACATAACTTTGCATATCCTCTTATTTTGATCACGTTGGCGTGGCATATTATGGAAAGAAGTTGTCAACTGATCTTGTTGCCGTCGTTTCGGCCTTCATGATAATTCCAACAGAATCCGGAATTATTTCTGGATTGCAAAGCACGTACATGGCCATTGCACTGCTAGTGATTCTTCTGCTACTCTTAGCTGTGGAGAAAGCCGGAGACAAGAGCTCATGTTCTTCCAGCACCGTTGGAGACGATGGCTCAAGAAACACTTGATGATCTTTCGCGTTCCTGTTCCTAATGCATATGGCGTTCATCTACTGGTTCTCAAGAGCGTTCTTTGGAGAACCTATGCCTGTAAACTTGCCGAATGAACCAGCTTTCAACCCGATGCACTGGAGCACAGCTTCATTCAATCTTTTGGTACTCCCGTTGGGATTGATGGGAATGGCTGAGAGGTTCAGAGGAACTCTCAGAAGAACAGTCACATCAACAAAGCTTGGATACTGGTGGACACTGATCATAATTATGGTTGGAATCACTCTGCTAGGTGTTGCTTCTGGAGCTTGGCAAATGTTGGGCCCTCCTTTGGCGGTGGCCATAATAATCTTGATCGTTTCGATCATAGCGTACAAGAGCAAGTAGTTCAATGACCCATGTACAGTGAAGTCACGATCGAAAAAGTGGCGATTTTCGTAAAATAGTTCAAGACTATGCTTGTGCTTCCTTCCAGTATCGGAAAACCAATCCATATCCAAAGTGCAAATCCAAGAACGAAAATGCCTGCCGAAGCGTAGAAAATGCTATTCAGAGACCAGTAGCCAATGCCACATAGCAGCATGACTAGCCATGAAAAGCCAGCGATGAGATAATATGGGTTACCTTCCAGCACCGGATATCCATATCTGCAAAGGGCAACTATGCTGAAGACAAACTCAAAAAGAAAAGCTGTCCCAAATTGCGTTGCCGCGGCGATAAGCAATGAATCAAGTACAGAAGTTCTTCTGGTAAGCAAAACAAAAATGATGATGAATGAAGTCACTGCACTGATCCATGTCACAGGGAAGACTATGTTCAAGTCAGTCCTCGGGCCCTGCAGAAGTTGCTTTATCACAGTAGGCCCGATCCACGCACATGAACCAGTGAAATTAAGAATGGTCCATTGCGCCCACAGTGGGATATAGAGCATCCATGGGTTTCTCGTGAATGAATCCTTCACTAATCTCACAAATGGCGGTTCATGGTGACTGAAGATATATGCGTTACGATGATCTACCGTGAAGTCTTTTTAAGATCGACGAGTGAGCCAAGTATGATAACAACATGAACAGAACTGGAATGTACCACAAGATATACACTGCCCAGAACTGAACCCCCGAGAGTTGATAGAACTGCTGAAGATAATTCACAACGACTATTCCAGTGAATAATACGGACACCCACATTTTGAAGCCATTTTTCAGCAGAGAAACGTAAACCAACAACCATATGCCATACCAAGGATATACCGCCGGCATAATCAAATAAAGCAAAGAAAGGATCAAGACAGAGTGTTCAATCACATCCTCTACGCTCGAGACAGGATTCTTGAAAAGTGTGATCAGATAAGAACCTACGAAGAATGTGTACGAAATGACTTTGAGAACTATGAGTTCATCCGATGTAGGCGCCAAAACGAAAGCTAGCAAGCGGGATAGCGCTGATTCGAATCTCCAATTGCTGACAAACCGTATCATCGACGTCATGAAACCAAGGCGAGAAGTCAAGTAGAAGGGTAGAAGAGAAACGGTGAGAACAATCGCAACAGACACGATTGTTTTCCACACATGTTTCGATTCTCTTTTCATGAAGTACTTCACATACAACGGAGCAAGTGGCATGGTAACCCACTTCGCAATAGAACTCGACACGAGCGACACAAATGAACCTGAAGCAGATGAATTTGAGAGGAAGTATACACCCAACAGAGAAAAGAATATTGCCAGAGCATCAATATGGCCACTACCGGAGAATTCCAGAACCACCAAAGGATTCCATAAATAGAGTGCAGCCCCAAAGTAAGCTTGAGGCCTATCTCTTAATCTCATGATTACCATAGCAATCAGAAGCGCATTTAGAACATCGAATACAATAGCCATTGACTTGAATCCAAATTCACTATTCCCGAACAAGAGATAACATGCACCAAAGAAGTACTGAGCGATAGGCGGGTATACAGTGAATTCGTCTTTGTGATCATAAGCTTGATAGTAATATACACTTCTGAACCTCAGAAGTGCCGGAGACGAAGGAACATACATGTATGGATCAATCCCATTGCCAAGGAGCATCCCATCCCACATATACCTCATGATATCTGTACTCAAAGCGACTTGCGCCACAGCCATTATGATCCTGAACAGAAGCGGAAAAATAAGCAATGCAATATGAGAAGGTGAGGCGCCGTTATTCAATTGCCTCCTACAGAGAATAATGACGATGATGTATGCTGCAAAAATGAGACAATAATCAAGAAGAAACGCAGGCACCACTTTCCGCAGGTCACCTAAGCCACGCAGGTGACCATAAAGCAACAGCTGCACGATTCCCAGCGTCGAGATAAGTAGCAGGTTATGTTGTTTCTTGATACTACCGAGTAAGAATCTACGCTCTTCGATCCAGCGATTAGTGAAAGATCTGAATGTATGCATCAACTTTGATCTCCATAATCACCCCTATGATCAACGAAGAAGATTACGTGAAAGCATTCATAAATCATCTCTTAGGAAATCTTATATCAGCAAAGCCTTGATAGTCAATTGCAACTGCTGAAAATGCTAGGTCAGGAAAGGTCAGTAAACAAGAAACTAATATCTGCAGTTATACTGATCGTCATTATTCTGACGAGCTTCGCATTCTATTACTACGGACCGTTTGGAACAGGTACAAGATCTACTTCAGTGAATGTCCCACACCAAGACACATTCGTATATCAAACTCCGGATGACGCGGACTATCTAGACCCAGCATGTGATTATGAGGTCGCTGAATACAGCTTGTCAATAGTTCCTGATTGCACGATTACTACCATTTTCTTTTTCTTCCCGCTCATGTTTCTCATCTCAAGCACTTTTTTCTATTATGTAAACGAACACGCCGTCCTCTTCAGACGTTTTCAAGAGTTTCTTCGCGGTCTTCTCACACCAAGATTCAAAGTCTCTTCTGCTTCCAGGATCTGTACACAGAACCCTGACGATCTCGCCACTCTTCATTTCTCTTGTTACTTTGTTTATTTTCACGATTGGCATAGGACAGTAGAGTCCCCGAGCGTCGAGAGTCTTGCTAATCGTTTGTTGATCATTCATACTAGTTCACTACCGAATAGAACGATATGAATATCTACAATGGTTGAGAAAGGGCTTCTGCTTTACATAGGCTACTTTCGATTCAGATACGCCGTATGGTCTGTAAGGTCCAACCATTCCAAAGCGAGCGGCCGTAAGGATAATTGTCGGATTGAGGCTCTATTCAGGAAACCTTTGCTGGATGATCATTGGATACTTTGAACGTCTGGAATTCTCTTTGCACTAGCCTAGCTTCCTTGGGATCTATGGCGTCCTTGAACAATGCTACTAACAGGACACTATTACTACTCTCGACTTGGCTTCTTTTCGTTTGTAGAAATCTGAGCACAGGGTCGAACCCGCCACGAGATATCAGATATTCAATGCCGTCGATCAGTATTACAGGTTTTTCTGTCTTTGCCACATAGTTGCTGATTGCTATTGACAGATCTTGGACATTGTTTACTGTAAGCTGACCATCGAGCTTCTCATCATTCAACCATATGATTGGGGTCTTCTCAAGTCCATACTTCTCCCTAATCTTTTTCGGGAAAACTCTGGTGATCATAAGGCCATCAATACCCGCCATTATGTGATCGACAAAAATATCGTAGGCTAAGTCGACATCGTCTTGCACTATCAAGCTCGTGCCAGGATCAACCCTATACTTCCTTTTTCCGGTTTTGGCCGCCTCCTTGGCCGGCTCGACAGAAAAGCCAGCGGCCTCCAAGACACTTGAGGCTAGACCAGAATAAAGTCCGAGCACAGAAAGCTCGCTTTCATCACATGTACGGTCGTTCATGCTCCCTGTGGCGAATATACCCTTTGTCTCGTTTCTGATGGATATTGGCGCGCAGTGTACAATCTTAGTTCCGAGAATTGACAGCCCATTTCCAACAACTACTGAAGTAGCCTTATTCGTATTCAGACATTCGCATTCAACAAAAGGTTTGTCGAGTCCGTAGGTCGTGGGTCCTTCGACTTTCATCTTGGACTTTAGCAATCTAACATCGATCGTACCACTCCGGTCGTTCAACAGTAAGATAGCTGCTACATCTAGCTCCAGGTCTTCAATGGCCCCATCAATAATTCTCTCTAGGCTATCTTCAGTCCCTGATGATTTCCTGATGATCTCTCTCAAATCCGAAATATGGCTAATTTGGGCAATCTTCTGGATCAAGCGTTCAGTTATCGTGGCATTCAGCCGTTCTATCTCTTCAGTTCTTTCATGAACTCTCTTTTCGAGAATCTCGGCGTGATTCTTGAGCTCATCCTGCAACCGCTCGTGTCTAATCGCGTCGCTGATGATCTTAGAAGATACCCTGAGAAGCGCTAGATCATGATCACTCCAACGCCCTGTCGTAACGATATTATCAAAACCCACGAATCCAGCAATTTCCTGCCCTACATTGAGAGGAAGAACTAAAAGCGATTTGATGCCTTGATCTTCAAGCAGTATCTTCCTCTCGTTTCTAGCTTCTGCAGGCAATTTCGACGGATCTTCAATGTTGATGACCTCCCCCTTACGAAGCTTCTCCATCCACCAAGGGAAAATGTTGGTAGGAAGATTCCTCAGATTCTCCATTTGGGGAGTCACTCCTTCAGCGCACCATTCATGAGTATTACTCATCTTCGTTGCATCATCCGTGAAAATGAAGACATAGGCCCGACTGGAATGACTCAATCTGCCCAAATCGGACAATGAGGCGTTGATACAATCATCAATGTTCGAAATACCTACGAAATAGGAGGATATTTTTGAAATAGTCTTTTCGATTTCTAACCTACGCTTGATATCTTCCTCAGTCTGCAAGCGTTCAATTATTCTGGCCAATCTTTCCGCGATGGCATTGATGAGATCTCTTTCCTCTCTAAGAAATGGCCCCTCGAAGGAGGCTGGCTTCGGTTCTGAGTAATATACTTCCAAGATTCCGACATTCTTTCCTCGCACTTCTATTGGGGCTGATTGTTTCCACGGGGTCTCTTTGAAGTTGTTCGGTGCTACTATTTTCTCACCAAATACTATTCTTGCACATGTGATGTCCGAATACTGCCAAGCACCGGGAATAATGGAGATTACACCTTTCAGAATTCCATCAAAATCTATGCCAGGCTCCTCGACCAACGTAGAAATGCTATACAGACAGTTAAGCTCTTTTGTTCGTTCATTCAGAGCCCACTCAGCTTGTTTGCTCGGGGTGATGTCAGCGTTGACTGTAATCCATTTCTGATTATTGCCTTCGTCTACAACGATCTTACCGCGATCTGTCACATAGAGGTAGGTTCCGTCCTTTCGCTTCACTCTATACTCTTCGTAATATGGTTCACGAGATTTTAGGTGCTGCAGGATAGAATTGATCACTCGGCCCCGGTCATCGGGATGAATGATCTCATGCCATTCTTCTAAAGTTCTGGGAATATCTTCATGAGAGTATCCGAGTCTTTCCATTGTGTTACCGAACCATTTCAGGTGACCGGTCTTGGCATCTAGTTCGCTGATCCACTCGCTGGAGATCTCAACCGCCACACGGAACCTCCGCTCACTCTCCCATAGCGCCTTCTCAACTCGCTCATGTTCTGTCACGTCCGACAAGGATACCCCCCTCCCCTTTCTTCACCCTAGAAATCATGTTCCCAAGATATCCATCATATGACAAGTTTCATAGTTCAATGGTGATCCCCCAAAGATTAAGTCTTGTGCTCGAGTAGTTGAGAGACAACGACATAAGATCTTTCTGTCTTGGTCTAATTCCTCTTCTGCTCTTTCAATCTCTTGAATTTCACAACCAGCAGACTTTCCAGTGAAGACACTGACCGTGGCTCTCAAGCCCTTTGGCCTGCCTAGCGAAGATCCTTCAGTGCGGTTTGGGGTTGAAGTGACTCGGCGTAGAATTCGTCTGGTCGAGGCACAGCAATTGCATGCATTCCGTACAGAAATAGTGTTCGGAGAATGTCTCACTAGAGTAGAATGTCATCCCTTCGCCACATTTTAGACGTGTCTGACTGGGATGAGGCATTCATTAAGTGTAATCTGGTAACTGTCAGTGGGACATGAGTCTTTCACTTAGGTTTGCCTCTTCAGGAATTGCTTGACAACGGATGATTGGCTTTGGAATTATCAGAAGAGGCTGATGACAACTTGCGATCTTCGAACTTTAACGCCATTTTGATACTGCACTTCGGAGGGTCACTTGTCAGGACAGAACGAGGCAGGTAGAGCTTCCCTGAACCACTCTGGCATGAAGCCCCAGCATATTCTGACTAGCCTTGTGAAACTCCCATCAACAATATAGAATCGCGCCTTGTCGTCTTCAGCCCTTATCGCACGACCATACGCTTGAATAGCTTCCAACATCGCCTGATTATTGTACCACTGATGGTATCCCAAGTCGAGGCGTCTTCTTACACGCCTGTCACTCAAGTCTGGGAAAGACACTTTCAAGAGGATTTGTGCGTTGCATACATCATATTTCCAGTCTTGGCCCTCATTGAAAGCAACTGAAACGAATACTTTTCCGTGGGAGCATTTCCACTGCTCCAATTTCTCTTCACGATTTCTGCTTGTGTGAACAATGAGTCTGTGCTTCAGATCTTCCGAGATGCTTTCTGCAAGCCATTGTTGATGGTGATAACTGTGGCAGTGTATAGCAACGTTGCCCTCTTCCCTTCTCAGAATCTCCTCTATTGCTTGAATGGCCTTTCCTTTGTTCTTATCCCATTCATCTTTCGATAGGGGGCCCACGGTTGCGTCTATGATCGGACGATTCTCAACTGGAAAAGTGCTGGGGGTTTGCAGGAAGCAGATTTGTTCATCTTCCAATATGCTACTGAGTCCCGTTAATTCAATATATTCTTGTGGATTAAGAATTGTCGCCGAAGAAACAATATAGTAATTGGCGCGTTTCCAAACTAGTTCTTTCATGAATTCCTTCGCGAATACGGGTTGTAGAATCAACTGATCATTGTTAAGTTGCCAGATCCATTCACTTTTCGATGATTCATAGAGGCGATAGTTCGCGAGGTAACGTTCAATATTCTTCATGTCTCTTGCCTGAATGACTGAAAGACCCGTTGTTTCAGCTATCCTTTTGGCCTGCTGTAGGATCATTCGTAGCTGTTCTTCAAGTTTTTCAAGTATCTCCCTGAGCTGAATTTTAGTCTCCACTTTGTTCAACACGGGTAGAAATTGATTGTAAACATCTTCAGGAATAGTAAATGGGGTGACGCGTACGGAAATCTGGTTTAGACATTGCTCTTCTATGTTATGAGCTTCATCAATTATGAGTAGGCTTCTCGTTCCAAGATAAGTGTCACTAAGACCTTCCGTCTGTCCTTCCCCTACAAGGTAGGCGAAGCTCGTTAGTACGCTCTCCGAATTAAGAGCCCTCGCTTTCTGCATCCAGTATGGACATACCTCGAAACGTTCAGTGCAAATGTAGTCCTCGGTCACGCACTTGCCTACGTGAACACTCCGATATGGTTGATGGTAGCATTGATAGTTCTGTCTTCCCCTGATTTCAACGAATCTTGATTGCATGTAGGGATCATTCATAATCTGGTCGATCAAAGCGAGTTGTGGAGTAACATAGAAAGACCGAGTCACAGATGCGAAGGCAGCATTCACGTAGGACTTGCCGAATCCAGTTGGAGCTGTCAGAATAACGCATTTCTTACCAGTCTGAAACGCTTCAACAATTTTGGTAATAGTTTCTTTTTGATATCGCCTAAACGACCGCGTTGGAAAACTGTAAAACACATCATCCACAGTTAGCTCAGAAGGAGAACTAACAATCTTTGACGCAAGTCTGCATCTAGTGCAATTCATCTCGCCCTTGGGTACGTAGGCCCCGCACTTTTGGCAAAATTTTACCAAGAAATGTGCTCCTTCATTCGTGCTCAATCATATGCCTTGGAGGTCTTCTGTGACAAAGAATTCGCCAGTTTCATCTCAAGTAGCTTCAGCGTCAAGCTACCCGAAGCCGTTACAAGCCTTTCTTAGGTTTATAATCATTCGTTCTGTACACAACTCATCCACCAAAACCCTTTTTTCACTAAGAACTACAGTCAAAGAGATAGGGTTTGGCTCACCAATATGTAAACGGTTTGAGGTATCGTAAGGTTGGAGAAGAAACGTATACTAATTGTGGACGACGACAAATCAATACTGAAGAGTTTTACCCAGATCCTTCAGCAAGAAGGCTACGATGTCGACACTGCAGAGACTGGACATGAGGCCATCGAAATGTATAGGACTCGACAGTACGCTCTAGCTCTACTCGACATTAGGCTGCCAGACATGGAAGGCACAGAACTCCTGAAGATTATCAACGGTCATACACCTCGAACCCACAAGATCATAATTACAGGATATCCATCAATCGATAGTGCACTTAACGCTCTAGTTCTGGAAGCTGACGCATACCTCACAAAACCCGTAGACATTCAAGAACTCCTAGAAACCGTACGTAAGAAGCTGAAGGAAGAATGAATGTCAAAGCAGTACACACGCATTGGATATGGCCAAGGCCTTTTGAAATACATGGAAAGAGCGTTTAAGGATATATCTACAGGCGTTCATTCGGCGGGGTCTGTTGGCTAAGAGCATGGTCTGCGATTGGTCTATTCGTGGTCTATGGTGTCAGCCAGCAAAGTTGAGATTGTGCCGGCCGCATCCGTAGGCCAAGTTGTAGAATTGAGTTTCAGATTTTTCTATGGCTTCGCTGCCAGTTTGCCAAGGCGCATGTCATATCAAGTCGAATAAACATACCATGACCCAATAGACATAAGATCTATGACCTGTCGAAATAGATTGATTTTCCTTTTGCTGATATTGGTACCCCCATTACGACGCTAGACTTCTTCATAATCTTGAGCCTCTTGGCAACGGTTCCAATTCTATACATAATCCTATTGTCAACATTGTGGTCCATCGCGGATTTCACTGCGGAGCCTAACGCTATACCCATGTCCAACAGTTTGAAGATGCAATTCGGCCCTGCGAAATCTAATCCTGTGGACTTACTCGATTTCTCGAACGTCTGCACAAGTTTCGAACCCACATCCCGCACAATCTAGACCGAAACTCTTTCCCCCCTCAACACCGATCAACACAATTGCCACTGAATCTTTGACGTTCTTACTGTCACGCGTAAATCCTTTCGAATTTCGTTCTAATCCAATTTTCTCCATCTCGTTGGCGATCTCATCCTTCTCTTCTCCATAAACCAAGAGAGTTTCCAGATCATCTCTCCCACCAGACTTGGGTGCAGTCCTAGCCGAAATCATCATGAGTTTCGCAACATCCAGCAATCCTTCAAATTGGGAATTGTCGGCATCAATGACTGGCATAAGCTCAACCAACCTCAAGAGACAGTATAGTGGCTACGTTTATCACTTTTACGCGTGAAAGAGAACGAGAAAGGCATCTAACCTAATGTAGCACAACAGAAAACGAGCCTATGATGTGGAAACTGATGCAGACACGTAGATTAGTAATAAGAAAGCACCCGGAAGTCTACGATATTTCAGATGATACTACCTTATTGGCCGACAATCTGACTGTAAATGATGATGATAAGGTTCTGGAGGTCTGTTCAGGTTCAGGATATGTTTCACTAGTCGCTGCCCAGAAGGCCAAGTACGTCGTAGGTATAGACATCAACCCTCACGCTGTGAAACTGGCAAAACTCAATGCCAGACTGAACAATATTCTGAATGTTGAATTTGTATTGGGTGATCTCTTTTCTCCGATAAGAGCGAAGTTCAACCTGATAGCCATCAATCCTCCTTATCTCCAAGGATACCAAGGAATGAACACAAACAACCATAGTTACCTAGACTATTCTTGGAATGGAGGGGAAGACGGCAGATCTGTGACTGAAAGGTTCCTAGCAGAAGTGGAAGAGTATCTCGAGGCTTGCGGAAGAATATTCATCGTTCAATCCTCACTATCTGGCTACGACAAGACTGTCGAAGAACTTTCAAAAGAAGGCTTTTTGACAAGGATCATAGCCGAAAAAAAACTCTTCTTCGAAACCCTTTACCTTATAGAGGCGACATAATCTGCTGGATATCTCTCTGTGCTACCTCTCGAACCATGCATAGATACAATCTGCTTAGAAAAGACCTTTCAATGATGAATAGAGATCAAGCCACTACGTGACAGCTTGACTTGCAAGATTCCAGAATAGTTTACTACTTCTCCATTCTTGATGGAGACGTAATCTCCTTTTCGAACAGGCTCGGCCAAGTTTCTGTTGTTGTATCTGACGAATGTTGATCCACTTCCATCGTCGAGAACGAGCATGAATTCGTTCATGTTAACTACTCTTCCCTCAATATTGACTCTTTTCATGCCATTCTGGATCTCACATATCTTCATTCTGCTTTCTCCATATGAGACGATCCACAAAAAAACTCTAAGAAATGGGGGGAGAATCCGGTTAGATTCCCGCTCTAGTATCGTCTATGCTTCTGGTAGCATTCTCTACAGTAGACCGGTCGGCCCTGGGTTGGTTGGAAAGGCACTTCAGTTTCTGCGCCGCATTCTGAACATGTTACCTTGTACATCGTTCGGCTACCGTATCTTCCTTCATCACTCATTTCCTGTTTACACCACTTTCTAGGCTAGTTACGCGCAAGATAATACTTAAAAGTAGAATCCGCGACGTACCACCGTGCTAAGGGCGCAAGGTTACAATTAAACTTACTTCTAGCAACCTCCAAAGCAACTATCGGAGAAGGAGACGAATTTCCCCCAATGAGACTGGTTGTCCAAGTAAAGGCTTCAAGCAAGATGAATAAGATAGCATCAGAGCCTGACGGTTCTTTCACTATACATGTGGTAGCTCCGCCTGCAAAAGGAAAAGCTAACCGCGAGATCGTCAAGTGGATCTCAAAGAAACTCGGTAACTCATCTTCCAGCGTTCGAATAGTGGCGGGTCTACATTCCAACAGGAAGATTATCGAGATTGTGGGAGTTGACCAGGCTGAAGTCTTGCGAATTCTGGGAACCGTTCAGGACGAGTAGCGGCATAATCATTAGCAGGTCGGTTCCATCGACGACTTGGTCTTTTGCCACTTGGTGAAACTGAAGGGAATGGTTTGATAATATTGCCACCTATCTCCTGTATCCTCTGAAAGTTAGATTTTTGGTCGGAGGAGACTATAGTTATGGCAACCCCTTTCTTACCTGCTCTTCCGGTCCTTCCTATCCTGTGGAAATATGTGTACGGATCGTCAGGCACATCAAAGTTGATGATGTGGGTTACTCCATCTATGTCTAGGCCCCTTCCAGCCAGATCAGTAGCTACCAATATTCGACGGCGACCTTTCTCGAACGCTTCCATGGCCCAATCCGGCGGTCTTGAGTAAGGTCTCCATTTATCGCCACTGAGGATATTCCTCTAGAATATAAGATGCGATCTATTTCGAACGTATCTCGTTTTGTTCGGCAGAATAGGATAGCCCGCCCGACTCTCTCAGAGCGCAGTAGTTGTATGAGTGTTTCAAGTTTCATCTTCGAATCTGTGAATGTGTAGTATTGTTCTATCTCTCTTACGTTAAGGTCGTCGGATTCTATCAGGACTTCAAGAGGGTTTTTCATGTATTTTCGTGCTAGTTTCAGAAGGTTCTCCGGAACGGTAGCTGAGAAGAGGGCTGTTTGATGTTTTCCTTTCACCGTATTCAGGATTCTTTCGACATCTTCAATGAAACCCATATCAAGCATTCTGTCTGCTTCATCTAGAACTACGCATGTAACATTGCCAAGCTTTAGTGTTTCACTCCCAATATGGTCAAGCAGGCGACCAGGTGTGCCGACGATGATTTGAGGATGATCCATTAAAGCGTCTAACTGAGCGTAGATCGATACACCGCCATACACTGCCAAGGCATGTTTACGAGTGTTCTTGGCGTATGAGTTTATGTCCTTCTCGACTTGCATTGCCAGCTCTCGTGTTGGAACCACGATCAATGCTTGAACTGCGGGATTGGCTTCATCAATTATCTCCAGTATCGGCAGACCAAAAGCTTGCCGTCTTGCCAGTTCCTGTGTGAGCTTGTCCTATTACGTCGTTTCCACTCCACAGTATTGGAATAACCTTCTCTTGGATTGGGAAGGGCTTCTCAAATCCGAGATCATGAAGTGCATTCGTGATTTCTGGACTTAGCCCTAGTTCTTCGAAACTGTTCAATTCTATTTATCTCCTTGGCCTTGCAACGAGAAAACCGCGAGTTCTATGTGCTAGCCCAAAAATCCGATCGCAGAATCGATCAGCAGTCTGGTTTCACACCGTTATGTCCGCGCGGGATATTCTGCGCGAAAGACCATTCTTCTGTTACTTCAAACCGTCATGTTACTTTGAAGTACTTGTGGTTTATTCGTTTTGGCGTCCTTAATAAGGTAGGTGGTAGAGGAATAGTCATAGCAAACAACCATTCCTGCCTAGATTACGGTCACTATGTCTTGATCTTGAAGTATGTGATCCATTCCGACACGTTGAGAATTGAATCTTACACTGGGGCCGGTGATTAATGCGTACTTCGCCTCATGAATGAATCTTCGACGAATCTTCGCACAAACATCAGATATGGTTGACCCAGCAGTTATTACAAGAGGCTCGTTAAGATCCACCTTTCCATTACGGGGTTTGAGATAGACCCTGATGAAATTCAGTTGATTGTATATTGCATCTTTCAACGCACCAAGATTGATGTCCCTGTCAGCTGATATCGGAATGAAAGCCTCTCCTATCTTGCTCTTAACTTGAGCCATGTACTCAGCGTTGACTAGATCTATCTTGTTCAGAACTGTGATTGCTGGCACGTATTGGCGATTTCCAGTTACAACGTCGATGAGTTCATCGTCAGTAATATCTTCTTTAACCACGACATTTGCGTGATGAATTCCACAGATGTTTAGAATTGCTTGAATCGTGGACTCAGACAACTTCGTAAGTTTACACGTCATAGTTATTCCGAGGCCTCCTTGAGATGTTCTCTTGATGGTCACATCAGGAGGAAGTGTATTGAGCCGAATACCGATCTCATGAAGCTCCTTCTTCAAGACTCCTATCTGGCCTGGTTGGAATACGTCGAGGACCAGCAGTACAAGATCCGCATTTCGGGCGACTGACAGGACTCTTCTTCCTCTACCGGTTCCCGTGGCCGCGCCAGAGATTATCCCTGGAAGATCGATGATCTGTATCTTTGCACATTTGTATTCAAGTATACCCGGAACCGCGCTGAGAGTCGTGAATGCGTAAGAAGCCACTTTCGATTTGGCGTTTGTTAGTCTATTCAGTATCGTTGACTTTCCAACGCTGGGGAGGCCAATTAGAACTACGGTGCAATCACCTCCCTTCTTTATCTCGAAGCCAACGCCGCCTCGACCTGATTTTTGAACTTTCTCCTGTTCTGCCTTCAGCCTTGCAAGCTTAGCTTTAAGCAATCCAACGTGGTGTTCGGTGTGCTTGTGGATCTGAGTCCTTTTCATCTCTTCCTCTATTGCTCTAATTTTCTCAGGCAATCCCAAGCAACCGCACCCCATTCTTCACTCGAAAGCCTTGGCCGTTCATGGAAATTCACGGGCCACGTTGGAAACCAATACTGATGCTTGTCTCAACGTGAGCCCAGGTGATAACCAGGACCTCCTGACAGCTATTTCTGCATTTGTTTTTTCGGCAAATTGGCCTACATTGATAGGCATGGTCAGGGGGAACGAACGTTTTATCTAACTCGTCCGAGACCAAAACCGAAGGTGTGTTCGTTGAAGACCGTAGCAGTAGTGAAGTTTGGCGGGAGCCTTCTAGACTTCACAGGAAAAAATATCCCATCAATAATCGAACGCATTTCCGAACTGAAACGAATGAAGGACGCCGGTCCTATAGCGGTATTCTCAGCACCTAAGGGTGTCACCAACAGACTTCTGGCAATCGGCAAAGCTAGGGCGCTTGGTCAGAACTATGACTTGGACTCAGTTTTCGCTTCTTATTCAGATCTCGCATCGAAATATGTCAAGGAGAATCTCGCCAAAGAATTCCATGACGAGCTCAATGAGTATAGACGTGAAGTAGAAGAGACTCTTCTGAGAGTTGATAGGAGATTCGACGGTTCAGCCAAGGCCAAGGTTTTGACGAGCGCTGGCGAGCTCCTTGGCGCAGCATTGATGAGCCATGCTCTGAGATCAAGCGGCTTGGATTCGTGTTGTCTGAACAAGTCCACGTGGCCAATCATAACCGATGATAATTTTGAAAACGCTATTCCAGATTATGATTTGAGCCACAAACGGATTTCAGAACTCTGCGATTTTCTTGAGAACGGAAAGATTGTTTCTATGCCAGGTTTCCTAGGTATGACACATGATGGCCTGGAGACTCTCTTGGGAAGAGGTGGGTCTGATCAGACGGCAGTTTTCCTCTCATGTCTGCTGAGAGAACACTACGATGTTGAAACGATTCTGTTGAAAGACACGCCTGTTCGAAGTGCTGATCCAGATATCGTCAGAGATCAGGAATTACGGGGAATTTCCATAATGACTTACAATGAAGCTTCTAAGGCAACAATCTCCGGTATGACAATAATACAAAACGCTGCTGTGAGGCTAGCTAGATCATGTAGCCTACCCATAACAGTCGCACCTCTACAGAATCTCAAATTGGGAACAACTATTCAAGCAGAAGACCCAAACCCCCAGATAGTGAAATGCGTAACTGGTCGCAAGAACTGTGCCATAATCACAATGAACAATGAGAGGAGCAGATCTCTCGAAGACTGCCTCAGACTGTGGGAAGGCTACGACGGCTTTCTAGATCTTGGTGTAGAAGTAATAGATGAAGGTCATGTTATTCGAGACTTTCTAATCTTAGATGCGGACTTTGTGAAGGAACACGAAGAACAGCTGAAGGCATTTGACAGAGAGATGAAGGTGGAATACGGCCTGGGAATCGTTACCCTCATCGGAGATAAGATGAAAAGCTCTTCGGGGGTTGCATCAATAGCAATACGCTCGATTCCCAACATAAATATCAAGCGAGGTGTCTTCGCCCCACATACATCACAGATAATTCTCGTCGTGGATGAACAAGATGTTCCAGACGCCATCAGAGGAATCCATTACCAACTTGACAAGATAGTCGAGATTTGATTAACGTATCTTCTTAAGCCATAGCCCTTTCAAGCTTGAGCTCAATGTGCGAAGTATGACCCTTGACAGATCGAAGGATGAAAGAAAACGCTTAGCTCATCCTTTCCGTACAACCAGTTCAGGAAACTCTCTGAGTTTCTCCGCCATCTCCTTCAGGCGCTTGTCAACTAGGTAGTTCACCGTCTCTTTTTGAAATGCCCCGTCGGCGCGTCTTGTGCCTGCCTTAATTCCAGTGAGGATTTCGATTCCTTCATCAATTGTTTTGACCGGGTATATGTGAAACTTCTTCGCTTTGACCGCGTCTACAATTTCTTCTTTCAGCATTAGATTCTGTACGTTGCTTTCAGGTATGATTACTCCTTGTTTGCCTGTAAGATCTTTGGCTTTGCAGACTTCAAAGAAACCCTCTATCTTCTCGTTTACTCCACCTATGGCTTGAACGTGGCCTTTCTGATTCACTGATCCTGTGACAGCTATGCTAGCCTTGATGGGTAACCCTGAAAGACCGGAAAGAATGACATAAAGTTCAGTGCTCGAAGCGCTATCTCCCTCTACCCCTTCGTAGCTTTGTTCGAAGACGAGGCGAGCTGAAAGGCTGAGAGGTTTGTCCTGGGCATACTTCTCCGTCAGGCACCCACTGAGTATCATGACTCCCTTCGTGTGAATTCTTCCTCCTAATTCTGCCTCTCTTTCAATGTCAATGATTCCCTCACGTCCCATACCTATGCTGGCTGTTACGCGAGATGGCATGCCAAACTCGAAATCGCCCATGCTAATGACGGAAAGGCCGTTCACCTGTCCTACAGCCTCTCCAGCTGTGTCTACAAGTATTACACCTCGTTGAATCATCTCCTGTATTTTCTTTTGTATGAGGTTGGAACGGTACGCCTTTTCTTCGATAGCCTTCTTGACGTGGATGGAGGTTACGTATTTACAGTTCTCTTGATTGGCGTAGAAATTAGCCTCTCTGATAATGTCGGCGACATCCGCGAATCGGGTGGATAATTTCTGCTGATCTTCGGCTAATCTGGATCCGTACTCGATTATCTTGGCTACTCCTGATGCATCGAGATGTTTCATCTTTTCTTTTCTGCAAAGCGTACAGATGAAACCACCATACTTCTGCGCATTTTCTTTTGTACGCTGCATGCTGGTGTCGAAGTCTGCCTTGACTTTGAACAGGTCCTTGAAATCCTTGTCCAATGTGTACAATGTTTGGTATAGATCCGGGTTTCCAATGAGAATCACCTTGATGTCTAGTGGAATTGTTGCCGGCCGTAGACTCCTCGTTGTGACGAGGCCTAGTCGTTCTCCTACGTCTTCAATGCTTAGACGCCTGTTCATCAGAGACGTCTTGAGGCTATCCCATGAGAGATCGTTTCTGAGAAGTTCCTCGACTGGAACTACCAAGTATCCACCATTGGCTTTGTGAAGTGAACCTGAATGAATGAGAGTGAAGTCGGTGGTTAAGACGCCTGACTGTGTTTCCTTCTCGATTTTCCCGAAGAGGTTCTGGTAGGTAGGAGTGAATTCTTTAACTACAGGGGCTCCTTTCAAGTGAGAATTATCCACTAGGACATTCACGTGATATTTTCTGAAGGATGGATCCTCTCCAGGTTGAATGGGGGTTTGAGGATCTATGAACTGAGCAACGTTTTCTAGGATGTTATCTCGTACCTCGGTTATGTGTGCTAGAACCGCACGATGTTCCTTGTATTTCTCGATGAGGCCTGCGATTAGATGTTCAATCGCGTATGATGCAACTTCGCGATTCAGGTTCTCAGTCTCTTCCCCAATCTTTTCTTCAGAAGTCTTCAGTTGGACGAGTGTACTTCTAAATTCCTGAGTCAACTTGTCTTTTCTGTCTTCGATCTGATTTCTGTTTTCCGGGGTTAGCGACATGAATTCTTCTTCGCTGATTTGATGACCATCGACTATTGGGGTTAGAAGTACGCCCAGAGGGGTGACTTGAAGAGCGAATCCTTCTTCCTGGGCTCTCTTGTTGAGCTGTGCGAGGAGCTTCTTTCTTTCCTCCTCGATGGTTCGAGTTATTGCCTCCTTTCTTGTAGCGTATTGTTCGCTCTTGAAAGCCTTCGGAAGCGTTCGTAAGGTCGCAGTAACTAGTCCTTCCATGTCGGCTTTGAAGACCCTGCCTTTTCCCGGGGGTAACTCTATCGTTTTCGGTTCGTATGAGTTACGAAAATTGTTTACATAGCACCAGTCAGATGGTACCGGCATCTTCCTGGCTCTATCTTCTAGAAGATCTTTGACAGCAGTAGTCCTTCCAGTTCCCGGAAGACCAGCCACGTAAATATTGAAACCCTGTCCTTGTATATCCAAGCCGAACGTAAGCGCTTTCGTCGCCCTTTCTTGACCAATGATACCCTCCAGGGACTTCATCTCTTCGGTGCTCCTACAACGCAGGCGCTTCCGATCAAATGTGTTTCTAAGCTTCTGAGGGCGCAACTCAGCCTTCATTCGTACCCACATCTTATCGAATAATTCTTCACTTTGAGGTGGATTGATAACCATTCTGGTCAGCATGTCAGGAAAAAGGCGCATCCTCGTTGCACATACAGCTGGAATTTTCCTGATTTCACCGCCTAGTCGCTACTCTTTTGATTCAGTGTCTTTCCAAACTTGAACAACCACGAAATCCAAACCGGAACCAGTATCGCCACACCAAGATAGAAAAACGTTGAAGCGTAGAATGCTTTGTGGATTAGCGAAAAGATCAGCCAGGCCAATACAATAACCAATGAGAAGATGACTCTTGGAGCAAGTCTAGGTCGAGTTACTCGATGCGCTTTCTGGCTCATGCTTCATCTCACATCATTGAATAGTGTGCCTCTTATCTTCCTCGGAACCTTTCGACCCCCAAACCATAACCCTGTCACTAATTATGACGCATGAAAAGTGGAACCTCTGACAGAAAGACTTATGAGGGTACGCAATAGTTGTCGGGGAGACTTGGAGAAACCTGTATGATTACAGGATGGGAATGGATAATTGTAGCCGTAATCATTATTGCAGTACTACTATGGGGCCCCAACAAACTACCAGAACTGGCTAGAGCAGTCGGTCAGGCTAGAAGAGAGTTTGAGAAGGCCTCAAAAGAAGGTCAGACGTTCACCACTCAAATTTTGACATCTCCCACATCACCTGATGACACCCTTGTCAAGAATGCGAAAGAGCTTGGCATAACCACCGAAGGCAAGACCAAAGACCAGATATTGCAGGAGATTGTTCAGAAAGCGAAAGAAGCAAAAGAACCAAAAGAAGTGAAGCAATAAGTAGGCTTCACTTCATCTCTTTGTTTCCGGAGGCCCCGACGCTTGTCTGACGCTAGTGAAGACGCTCCTGACGCGCTGAAGATGACTTTCTGGGAACATACGAGAGAACTTGGCCGAAGACTCAAGATCATACTATACTCTGTATTCTTGCTTACAGCACTAATGATGATACTTCCAGCGAACCTTGATTTCATTAAGAATCCGCTCGAATTCTATGATCCGTTGATCGGAGTAATCCTCAAAACAGTGAAGAACCAAGTTCTCCCACCCACGGTCACACTAGTCGGGATAGAGTTTACGGCCCCCATTGAACTTTACTTCATTGGCTCCATGGTTCTCGGAGTCGCGCTCAGCATCCCAGTTGTCGCTTATGAGATCTACAAGTTTATTGGCCCAGCGCTATATCCTCATGAAAGAAAAAGCATCTATCCATTCGTTACATCGTTCACAATACTATTCGTTGTTGGGGCGGCCTTTGGATACTTTGTACTCGCGCCATTTCTCATTTGGGCCATGGTGCCATTCTTTGGCGTGGTAGGAGCCGCACAATTCATATCTGTACTCGACTTTTACAATATTGTTTTCATAACGGTTCTTTTTACTGGCTTTAGCTTCACACTTCCAATATACTTCATCCTTCTCGTAAAATTCAACATAATAAACACAGCAATTGTGACCAAAAATAGGCTTTACATCTACGCAGCGCTCTACATAGTATGCGCTGTCATGACACCAGATGGTGGACCCTTAGGTGACCTAATACTCTTTCTTCCTATGATGGCGCTCTTGGAGCTTGCGGTCTTAGTTGGAAAGAGATATGAAAAAGGTCGCACTTCGGAACCAAGATTTCGAATTTTCCAGTCGAAAATCTGCAGATTCTGCGGCAAGAACACATCTATTGACACCCTCTTCTGTGAAAACTGTGGAAAGTCCCAGAGTTAGCTTCATGCCGAGGCCAAATGATCTAGCAGAGGGATGGAATCCAAGTCCGTGGAGGTGTTCAGTCTCTCCAGAGGACAGTACTCTGCCCTCAATATGCGTTGAGAGATTCAATATGCGATGTTCTATAGTCCACCGTAACCAAGATCCTTTCTTGCACAATTGGGGCAATGAAGGGCGAAGCTTTCGAACTTAGTCTTTAAGGGCCATCATAATGGGCGGACGTGGTTTTGCACGCGTGCAAATCCTTCTTTCCTGACGATTATTCTTGTCACTTCCCTCCAGCTTGGTGAGCCATGATGTTCTTTGAATACTTCAAGCCAGGGTATTCGCGTGCAAATTGCCTGCACCTGTAGAGAGTGCTTTTGGAGAACCCTGAACCAAGATGCTCTGCTAGGTTTTCCATTTGATCTCCATGAAGGTTCGCCTCTAGTACCGTTCTACCCAAACTGTGATACGACTCCAACGCATCCGAAAGATGTTTTCTAATGTCCCCCGCCAAACGTCTGCATTCGTTGACAAGCCGAAGATAACCTGGCCGACCCAGTTTTTCTGGTAGCGAGATCTGCTCGGCAGTCGTAGTCGCAGAAAGTGCTGCTGTGCTCATTGTTTTTCCATAATATGGTATAGAGCAGCAACTTATATGTCTATGTTAATAGACATATAGGAAACCTATAGGTGCGCACATATGAAGATGGGGCCCGAATCTGAGATTCTGTGTTACTTAGCTACTACTAATCATGCCCGGGAGAGAAGCAAGTATTGGATTGAGAAAAGAACTGGGCTGGCGAGGCAGACCGTCTATGATACCATCAAACGGATGAAGCTTGCGAATCTTATTAGAGAGAAAGTTGCTGGCAAATCAAGAGCCGGAAAACCTGTCAAGTATTACTATCTTAATGATACTGGCTGGATGCACCTAGTCCGTGCGCCAGAGTTATACGATGAGATTAAAGATAGGATGAATGAGAAATACCGTGGCTATTTTTGCAAGATTTGGAAGCAGGTTGATGAAGAGGAAAGGCAACGCCTCAAGAAAATGTCAGAGGTGCTCCAAGCTCTTGTGGAGCCGAGGAATCGTGAAGGAGCTCCGCCAAATTCTGCTCTATTCTTCGCACTTACTGTGGATAGAATGGGACATGTGGAAGTCGGCACAACTGGTAGCAGTTCGCATTGCTTTGAGGACATCTTCCAATGGATAAAGAACAACACTCGGAAAAGAGATTAGAAGATTAGGGGCAGTCGCCATCGCTTATTGATCTTTTTGGCAGTAGCAACCAATCTCTTACTCGCGCCAAAGTACGTATTTTCTACCAGTATCATTCTGATTTCAAGTCTTCCGGGATATCGACGTCCATAAGAACTTCTGGCGATTTCACCTCCACCAGTTCAATCTGAGCCTTGTGTATGTTGACCACTTCCTTCAAACCAAATGTCTCTTCTTTGATTCTGAGGATTTCATCGAAGAGTTCTGAACGAAAGAGGATGGGGTGTCCCATTCTGCCTTCGTGTGTCGCTACAACAATATTCGACATGGTAGAGTTGTATCTGTCAATCACCTTGTTGATCTGGTCCACTTTTATGAATGCCATGTCACCAGGCAGAATCATTGCAGCTTTCGCATATTCCTTTACGGTTCTTACTCCAGTTACGACTGATGAGCTCTGCCCTTCTTCAAAAGCTGGATTGAAGATGATTCTACATTGAAGGCTTCTCAAACATTTTATTATTCCATCCGCGTCATGTCCAACGACAACAACTACTTCGTTAGCCTTGGATAATGTAGCCTCCTTGACTACATGCTCGATCATGGTTTCATTCTGAACTTTCGAAAGAAGTTTATTCGACCCAAACCTTGTAGATTTCCCGGCAGCCAATACTATCAGCGAGATCCATGAAAATGCCATGTCAGAACACGGCCTTGACATTCAAATTGGTAAGCTAGTCAGGGACGATACGGTCATTCTCTATACGCACTTTGGTTCGGCCCGAAGCAATTTCTTTTTTGTTTCTGCTATGATCTCGGCTATTATGCTGACTGCTATTTCAGCAGGAGTATCTGCGCCTATGTCAAGTCCAATTGGAGCATGAACCCTTTTTAAAAGCTCATTTGAAATTCCGTCCTTACGGAGAGTTGCGAATATTTCTTCAACCTTCCTCTTGCTACCTATCATTCCGATATATTCAAGATCGCATTGGATGAATGATCTTAGAATTTCCAGGTCACTTTTGTGTCCGTGAGTTATTATCACAACACATGATTTGGGACTGAGATTTACTCTCACTCTTGCTTCCCCGTAGTCTATTAGCAGAATATCATCCACGTCAGGGAATCGTGTCTTGTTTGCAAACTCTTGACGATCGTCAATTACAACTATACGAAAACCCACAGTCTTGCCGATTCTTGCTAATGCTTGCCCAACATGCCCTGCACCAAATATGTACAAAGTTAATGGAGCGAACATAGGTTCAACAAAAACCTCGGATGAACCTCCACAAATTGGTTCTTCAGAAGCTGCGGTAGAGCCCTCGTACTGGACGCTGAACAGTCTTGCTTCACCAGTCCTAATCACTTCAATCGCTTCCTTCACGACCCTAGTTTCGTTGACTCCTCCGCCGACAGTTCCCAGAATTCTTCCGTCGGGGTAGACCAACATCTTAAACCCAAGCTTTCCAGGAGTAGACCCTATAGTCTTCACAACCGTAGCCAGAGCTAATGCTTCACCTCTCGAATAGGCCCCCACAATTTCATTGAAAATCTCCACGCCATGACGCAACATTTCCCACTTCCATACTACGAAATGCTCTACATGCTCTTTGACAGCCAGAGAGAATAACCATAGCTAGCGCTTCAATATATCGGTGGCACTTCAAGCGATTTTGAGCATACGTTCTGTAAATATACCATTCTTCTCTAACTATGATATCCCTAGGTAAGACTTTTAAAGAAACAGATTCCAACCTGAACTGAACAGCGATGAAAGAAATATCAAAATCCAATTCCTTCTGCAAATTAAATCCTCAGATTCAGCCGGCATTCGTGATTTTCGAGGCGTCCTATTGGAAAACAGCTTGAAGCAGTCGCTTGTCACAATCCTGTTGCTTGCTGCGGTAGTCATAGCGACTATTCTTCTCATGATGACTGGAATTCGAGGCATCCATGCTTTGGCTCGAGCACTCATCAATCTGGGTTACATAGGCGCTTTTCTGTCGGGTCTTTTGGGCACGAGTTCCTTAATGATCTCATTCTTTCCTCCTCAGATTATTGTGTTTCTGATGAGCGCCCCTGGACTTGGCTTCAACCCACTGATAGTGGGCATATCAGCTGGGCTTGGCGCTGGAATAGGGCAATATCTACACTACTATGTTGGCGCAGGCGGAAGGTTTCTAGTTTCAGAGAAGCGGAGAAGATCCATGGAGAAATGGAAGGCTAAGATCAACAGGTATGGGCCTCTCCTAATCTTCCTATTTGCAGTTACGCCTCTAACGCCTGACGATCTAATCTGGATACCTTTGGGATTGATGAAGTACCCGAAGGCGAAGGCTCTGATAAGTGCGATCGCTGGGAAAACTGTCATGCTAATTGTATGCGCATACGGCGGTCACTATGGCATAGAATTAATTGAGAAATACATTGTTAAATGGGGTGGATAAGAAGAAAGCCTTTTCCCTTTATGGCGCATTTCTATCCCCGCTGGTTCTCTAATGTCAAGAAGTTTGTCGGTAGAATCCTCGACTTCGCTCAAGATTTTGTTGGCGTTGTCCCACAGTATCTTGCGGGGAGTCTTGCCGGCGTTCAAGAGCCTACTTTCACTATTTGGATACCATTATTACTGAGCGCAGTAAATTCATGTCTCCTCTGGTATGGAATGTGGATGACTCTGCGAAGCTACGTGAAGGTTCTTGAGGCATTCACTACTATTCATTACCACCAAGGATATCGTGGCCTGATGGTTGGGGAAAGAATCCCAACTCCCTCTTTCACACGAGACGTGCCTAACTTTATTCACAAAGCAGTATACGATTTTATATTCCACATGTTCTTTGATGCACTTGGGTAATGCAATAGAGGTTGAATTGTTTATGAGGCGAGGTGGCAAGATCGTATTGATCTCCATGTGTTTTGCAATCGTAATCGCGGCTTTGTCTGGTTTTGTAGACATCACTCCACAGGGGATTGTAGGTGCCACTTGGCATGGGTGGCCATTCGCATGGCGCTATGTCATAGTGTACCCTGGGTCACCTGAGAACTACGATTTCAAGAACTTCCTCTTCGACTTCATTGTTTGGTTCATTCCGATCCTCGCGATCATGGGCCTTTTATCCATGGTCCCCCGAGGCACGAGAAAGTGAAAGTGACCGTAAAGTGTGTTTCGTATAGTGCGGCCGCCTCATGTTGATTTCCAGTTTTGCTACGCTAAAGTCACCGTAATCTTAACGCTTTCTGAGCGTGATTTCGCCGCGAAATCAACTAGTGACAATTGGAACTGCTAATGAAACATCAATTTGAGAAACATTGAACAGAGATAGGATTCCACCTGGGCATGATGTTTTCGACGTGGGGGCTTACTTCGGGAGGGTATGTGCTTCCATTGGCTTCGTTTTTTCTAGGTTCTGCAATCTTTCCTTGTAAGCATTGAGATACTTCCTTCGAGCTTCATCGCCTACTTGAAAAACGGCCCATGCGACGAAAGGTGGAAGCACCTCTATGACGCAGAAATACAGTGTACCACGCGTGATCGGATAGAGCATCTCATTCATGGTCTTGCCATGGGCGCCTTCCTTTGAGTAATACTCTTCGGGACCACCTGCCGTAATAGTCATCTTACTACGCCCGACCTTTTTACTCGGTTGGCTACCGATTTAAAATTCTAATCTATCTACGGATGGCGAGCGAGAGAGAATATTCAAGTGTAGTGTGGTATCTGATTTGCTTCCTTGACGATCAAGTCGGTGACCTTTCTGGACAAATGGGCTTTCTGCTCAGCGGATAGGGCACCTGTATCAACACGCATGCTCAACGTCGTGAGCCATCAAGAAATGGCGCACGCCCATAAGGCAGTCTCCGGAAGGTTGAACTGCGAACATTCTTGAAATGTTGATAGTGCCTATCGTTGGGTCTGCCCACAGTTCTATTGCTACGGTCGTTCAGCCCGTCCTTCCGAAAGTCGGATCTGCTCGGCTCAAGTTCGATATGAAGGAGCTCAATTCGATGGTCCGCCATCTCTTGTATGACGCGAAAATCTGCACTCTGCTGGGTGGATACTATCGTCACTGCGGTTCCTGTCTTGCCGGCTCGCCCGGTTCTACCAATTCTGTGAAAGTATATGAGCGGGTCCTCAGGGACATCGTAGTTAATGATGTGCGTGACTCCGTCGATGTCTAGACCTCTTCCGGCTACGTCAGTGGCAACTAGTATTCGGCTGTGGCCGCTTCGAAATACATTCATTGCTTTGTCACGTTGGTGCTGAGTGAGATCACCGTTTATAGCCGTGGCACACTCGTTTCTATTTCTCAGTGACTGACTCAACCAGAAAGTGCTGCGTTTAGTTCGACAGAACACTATGACGCGTTGCACTCTCTTGTCTCGCAGTATCCCAAGGAGCGCCTCGAGCTTTCTTCGAGGATCTACTTCGCAGAAATACTGGCTGATCTCCTTGATGTTGAGATTCTCTGACTCTATCAGAACTTCGCGAGGATTCTTCATGAACCTTTTAGTAAGTCTTAATACCTCGTGTGGTATCGTCGCTGAAAAGAACGCAGTTTGATGCTTCTTTCTGATACGGCCTAGAATATGCTCAACATCGTGAATGAAACCCATGTCAAGCATTCTGTCTGCCTCATCTAGCACAACGCATACAACATTTTCCAGCTGTAGGGATCCACGTTCCAGATGATCTATGATTCGGCCAGGCGTTCCAACGACGACTTGCGGACAGTCTTTCAAGGCGCGAATCTGAGTGTTGATTGATTGGCCGCCGTAGATTGGCAAAGCATGCTTACCCGTAAACCTGCCGTATGAGTTAATGTCGCTGGCCACTTGTACTGCTAGTTCGCGTGTCGGAACTAGCACGAGTGCCTGAATACTCAGATTC
>CAVXDP010000014.1:0-52232 GCA_963760485.1 Candidatus Bathyarchaeota archaeon
ATGTTTCACTTGCGCTGTATGAAGTCGTTGACGTCGTCGTTGCACTACTCGCATTCAGGCTAGTAATCCCAGGAAGGGTGGAAATGAAGTAAAACGTTAGTGATGCAGTCGATGGGGGGGCTGACGATGTAGTTGTTGCAGTTGAAGTCCCCAGTGTCGTCGCAGTACTTGATGATGGAGAAGCAGTAAATATCCAGGAACAGTGAGAGATGTAGTTGCACTATCCGGATCAATTCTTCCTATGCGTTGTCCAATGTCATCGGTAAACCAGAGCGTCCCATCTGCCGACTGCTTTAATGTCCCATGCGGCTCCGCCGAACGTGTGAACTCCACGAAAATGTTTGTCCCAGGTGTGAATCTTCCTATCTTGCCGGTTCCATGTTCAGTGAACCAGACGTTATTGTGAATGTCAACAGTGATCCCGAAGGGTTGAGCATTTGGCGAAGGGATATAATATTCAGTTATTAGATTCGTAGATGGGTTAAGTTTTGCGATTCTGTTTCTTCCCGACTCAGTGAACCATATGTTTCCAAACGAGTCATTCGAAAGTGAATGTGGAAAACTGCCAGCGATGAATGGCCACTCCTTCGTGATGTTGCCGAAGGGAATGCTAGAGATCCTATTCTATCGCCCACATATTCTGTAAACCATACTGTTTTGGAACTGGTTTGGAAGAGAACTGCCTCAGGTCTAGCATTCGAATCGGCTAGAAACCATTCATAAACCCGAGGCTGTTCGCTGTGTAGTTGTGTAGTTCATATCGAGCATCGCGATTGCATGACGACCATATTCTGCAAACCAGATGTATGGAGCAGGAGCATTAGGGGATGATGTTTTATTGGCATTAGGTTGGATATCCATTCCATGTGGAACTGCTCCATTCTCTAGGACATACTCTGTTAGGTTATAAGAAGAAGGATTACAGTATATGGAGAAATCACACCTATTCTGATTTCTCGAACTCTCAGTGAACCATACCCGGTATGTATCGCTTTCATAGCCTATTCCGATAGGCTTACTACCATTCAACAACTGAAACTCTACAGTATCGGTGTAGCTTGATGCAGATGTTTTTCTTCCAATCCTAGAACTGCCAAATTCTGCGAACCATACGTTTAGCGCCAGATTATCGAATGTTATGCCATAAGGTTGTGTTGATCCTGGTGGAAGATAGTATTCGGTTATGGCAGCGGCCTGAACGTTTGGAGCCAAAAGGAGGGTAACAAGAAAAACTACGGATAATACTATCATTGCTCTTTTAGCAATTGACCTGAAACTTACATTGGTTGATTTGGTTCTCGAGAGTACAGCTCCCAAGAATAAACATAGGCTGAGACCTATCACAGTCTCGCTAGAGGATAACTTGAGGTTGTAAATTGTGAAGGCTCCTATTCCGGCGATTGCCAGGGGCAATATAGTCTCTCTACTAGGTTGATAACTTCTTAACATTCACTTACACCCAGCAACGGATGTCTATAGTAACTATTCGTGAAGCGTATTTAACGTTAATCATTCGCTTTGGGGCTGTTGAAATCAACACGTGGCCAAAATGCCCAAAAGAGAATGTTCTTCACTTTTCCTTCAAGAATACCACTGAAGTTGTTCTTTTAGATAATAAAGAAGCATTTTCGGAGGGCTAGGAGCTCGAAAGAAGGCTAAAGACTCCAGTCGAAACACTGGACATTTAAACGAACAATCCAACTACTGATCATGGATCGACGTGAATAGCCATGCTCGGTGTATAGGCCAGAACTGGCATTGCCCTTCAAGCTAGGCGAGTTTTCGAGCGATCAATGTTGCCGCGACTGTAGCGCAAAGTGCCAGTGTCAGCAGTACAAACACTCCGGTAGCGAACATCATCAGTGATGGTGCCAGTAGGATACTTGCAATTCCGATCAGGGCTAAGCTTGCAACCCAAGCGCCCGCGAATGGAATAAGGTATCGCAGTTTCATTTCGAAATGTCGCTTCTTCTTTGCTGCAATGAGGAGTGTGGTTATCCAGGGGGTATTGTAGACGAGGCCGATGAGGCTGCTTGCAAGTAATCCAGCGATGGTTACGCCTAATTCAGAGTTGAAGCCAAACATCGCATATGCGGCTGCGGCAACTTGGAGGATTCCAAGAAGTGGATAGATCAAAGTTCGCATAGCAAACGCCAGTGAAGGTGACTGGGATACGATAGGTGCAACAGATGGGCTGAATGAATAATACCATGCATTGAAGGCTTTCATAAATTGGGAGCCTGCAAACGTCTTCAGAACAAGTCCATCTCTAAAGTTTCTGAGAGCCTGAACCTGAGGTGAAAGCTCTGATCCATAGGCTGCCGATGCAATGAGGCATTTCGGAGTCTGGGGGAAGCGAGTAAGAAGTGGAAGTTCTACTGACGGTAGTAGTTTTGCCTATTGTAGTTGGGATAGTTGAGTAACTGATAGAAGTTGAGGTTGCAGAGACGGTGGACGTGTAGGTGGATGTCGTGGTTCCTGGAACTGTAGTTTTGGCACTTGTGATAGGCACGAGTGTGGTGAGGGTAAGTGGGACAGATAATGTAGTCGATGAAGTTCTACTTACTGTTCCAGTGTTGACGGTCTGGTAAGAGGTAGTTGTGCTAGTGACAGATGTCGTTCCAATGTAGGATGTAGAAGTTGAGGTAGTTGTTGTACTAGTTGTCACGGACGTTGTTGATACATAGGTGGTGCTAATTGAGGTTGAGGGAACTGTCGTGTATACGACCTCAACTATGTAACTTGTAGAGGTTCCATATGTTGATGTTGAAAGCTTGTAAGAAGTCTCTGTCCTAATGGCGGAAGTTGTAGTTGTCCCAACCAATTGGTAAATGGAAGTCGTGGTCGCACGTAAGGGATACGGTAGTGGCTGCTACGGATTGGACGGTTGCTGTCGATCGTAGTGGAAGAACCTGCCGTGAAAGTTGCTGAGACCGCGCTGGTAAGTGTTGTCACTGTTGTGGTGAATGTCGTGCCATAAGTGGTTGCGGCAGTTCCTGGACGCCCCTGGCTGATTTGGCCAATATTGTTTGCGCCGAATTCAGTGAACCAAACATTAACTGCTGTACTATTGTTCCATTGAATCGCTATGTCGAACGGTGCGCTTCCACCGGTCAGGGTTGGATACTCGTAGAAGAGGTTGTCACTTGGAACGTATTTTGTGATCTTGTGTCCAGCATATTCGGTGAACCAGACATTGCCTGTAATTGGGTCGAAGGCGATTCCGCGGGGTTGACTATTGTCTGTGGGGATGGACCGATGCTCCGTAACATCACCCGTGTAATTGTTCAGGACTCCGATAACGTTGCGACCTGGACATGTAAACCAGATCATTCCATCTGTGCTATTCGTTAGGCTCCAGGGGGCACTGCCAGAGGGAAGTTGAAATTCCTTGATTTGAGAGTTACAGGATTCAGCATCCCAATGTTATCCGTCGCATATTCAGTGAAGAAACACTGTATTCCCGAAAGCTATGATTTCATTCGGTTGACATGCAGTATTTGGAAGTGGCCATTCTGTAAACGTACGGCGTAGCGGATTAGGGGTGAACATTCCTATCTTGCCTGCTTGAAACTCAGTGAACCAGACTTGCCTGCGCTGTCAACGTATATTCCTCTAGGTTGACAATTCGGAGTTGGAATTTGATACTCGTTAACCGCTGCAAAAGGTCCCGGGAACTGTGGCAACGTAACTAAGTGAGCCTATCCTGTTTGTTGAGATATCAGTAAACCAAATAGTGTGCCAAAAGGACTTTGTATCATTCGCAATACCCCAAGGCTGAGGGGGGCCGAGACATTGTCGGTTGGCAAGATGAGTTCGTAGAGTATGTGGGGAGAAACAGTTGCATCAATAAAGCCAATTCTCGAAGCGCCTATTTCGGTGAAGAAGATGTGACTACTCTTGACGATTATGCTCTGGGGTCGAGCGTTAATGCCATACTGTATTGACAATGGAAGCCTATATTCTACCATAACAAGAGAACTTGCAGGTTTACTCATCACCAAAGTCAGAAGCAGTGATACAACTAGCAGAATGGTAAACTTGTTGACCCGCATTATCTTCTTCATGTTATGATGAATCATCTTCCCTCACCCCCATTTCGCTGAAAACAACGTAGCCTCCGCATGATCGTTGGAACCGCAAGAGCCCCCAACAATAGCAGAATAGGCCCTACCATACCAGCTGTTACCGTAGTGAATGAAGTTGAGGTGACGTATGATGTCGACGTCAAAGTCTGCGTGGAGACCGTTGTAGTAGTTGTCGTCCCAGTTGTGGAGGTTGAGTACTGAGTCAACGTGGGTACAGTTACAGTTGAGAATCTATAGGAAGTAGCTGCAAAATTCGTTTGCGTTGTCGTAGTCACATAGTTCGTGAAGACCTGCTGTATAGTCGTATAGATCGTATTTGTCTGTATCACTGATGAGAACGTATCAGATTCTGTTGTACTGGTGCTTGAGCTTACGGTTTGTACCACAGTCGTTAGGGTTGGAGAGACAGTTGTTGTAGTCGTAGAGGTTGAACGCAAATGTTGATGTGGTCGAAGCAGTGGTCGAGGTTGGTAACACAAACACAGTCTCAGTAAACGTGGTTTGGGTAGATGTTGCATACCTTACGAATGTAGACATTGTCGTAGTGGCCATCGCCCCGCCTGGCAAGCTGTAGTGCTCACCGTTTGTCCAGCAGTGGTGAAAGTCCATTGTCGGCGATTTCCACGATGTTATATGTATTTGCGCTAGATGGAATACACGACATTATATGCAGTAGCTCCAGTAGCGCGGGGATAGCCGTCTGTGCAGACGTACTGGCACTTGTTGCAGAAGTAATCGTATTGACCGTAGTGGGAGAGGTAAATGCAGTTGGATCTAATTGTCCAATCTTGTTATTGAAGTATTCAGTGAAAAATACCGATGCCATTGCATCTATTTTGGCTATCGACAAAGGGTTACTTCCAGTGCTGGTTCCAAATGTGGGAAGTTGATACTCAGTCATGTAGCCTGTGATTGGATTGAATCTGCCAATCTGATCTTTGAAATACTCAGTAAACCAGACGTTCTTATCACTGTCCACCAAAACGTCTCTTGGACCACTGGCCTTTGTTGGTATTTCAAACGTATTGGTCTGGCCAGTCCAAGGGATCCAAGCGAACAATCTTATCGTACCTGTTGAGATCGTCATAGTCTAGCGTGGTCCAGACGATTCCGTCACTTCCAACAGCTATTCCCCAAAGATGGTCGTTACCGAGCAAGCGCGCCAATCGCGGTATTGACATCATAGACTTTGAATTGTCGAGTCCACGGATTGAATCTTGCAATCTTGCCATAGTCGTATGAACATATGTAGATGATTCCAGTTACTGGGCTTCGGGCCAAGCTCATTGGGCCACTGCATATCAGTTGGAACCCCGTACTCGGTCATTACCCATCTATTCGTTATGGATTTTGAGTCATTGTAGTATATTTTGCCTGATCGCATTGGCAGTGTACTCTGTAAACCAGACGTTCTTGTATTTGATACCACTAGTGACATTGTAGTCGAATGTTATTCCTCTTGGGCTTCCTGCACCAGGTGCCGAATGTAACGAATTCGAAAGCAAGCGTGAACTCTGCAAAAACGTTGTCTTTGAATCGTCCTATTTTCCCTGTGGTGGACTCTGTGAACCAGATGGAGTTGGCGTTTGGATCGTCATTATTGGGATTGGGATCGTAGACAATGCCCCAAGGCTCGGCGCCCGGCGTTGGAAGATTGTACTCTACGACTTGTGTCCCGCTTAGGTAACCAATGCGGTTTCCAAGTTGCTCAGTAAACCAGACACGATTACTCGTGTCTATTGCAATTCCGAATGGTCTAACATCCGCCGGTACCGAATACTCAGTGATCAGTGCAGCGCGCGTTGGAATCAATATCAGACTCAACATTGCTAAACATGTGATAATCAACAATGACTTCTTCAAGAATGACCTTGCACGAACATTCTGCAGACGTTTACCAAACG
This sequence comes from Candidatus Bathyarchaeota archaeon, assembly GCA_963760485.1. Lineage (GTDB taxonomy): Archaea > Thermoproteota > Bathyarchaeia > 40CM-2-53-6 > CAVXDP01 > CAVXDP01. The sequence goes on from CAVXDP010000014.1 coordinate 5,993, forward strand.
CTAGGAAGGAGATAACACAGGCGTTCAAGACAAGAAAGTAATGTATAGGCTGAAGTCTAACTGCCAACAATAAGAAACCTGTAGGTCCAGTTATAACCAGTGGCCAAAGAGATTTGGCGTCAAGTCTAACCGGTAAACTACCAACAATTCTACTCATACCCTACACCGAGTTTACGTCAGGTTTAGGGTAAGATCCCCAACATTATATAACGTTAGTGATCAGAATAGTGCCAAAATCGACCAACAGAAGCGACATAAGACCATAGCTTCGTCCAATCCGCGTATTGACTCAGTTTCTTAACAACCGTCGACAAGAGACCGACAGAGAAGAAAGAGATAACTGTTATTCTCATCTTTTTCTCACAGACTTAATCCACAATGATGATGCCGTTCAATTGGTTTGGCTGCTAATAATTTCTAGGATAGTCTCGTTGTTGGTGCAATACTAGAATCACCATTGTACTGATATCCAGAAGTTGTGGAAGGATCATTTGCGTGAGCCAATCGAAATAGAGAACGTATCCACTATCAAGGTCACCCACAAAATGTAGTGCGTCACCGCCTGAGCAAGCCCTGCCTTGAAGAACTCTGGGAACGGGTGAAGGATACTTGAATCTCGAGAGATTGTGCAATCGATCAGGAACAGAAGGGATTTGACAGTTTGAAGGTCAGATGAAGGCTCTTCCATCTGACCTTCTCGAGATAGTGCTTAAGTATGCAATTGACATCATTTGTATACGATTTGCATGACGCTGCGCCCGTTGGCCACAAGAGTTCCAAAAGAGATCGAGCAGGAGATACATAATGTCATGGATCTCCTCAATGTTGAGAAATCGCAGGCCGTCCGAATGATCTTGGAGATCGGGATCTCAGAGTGGAGAAAGAGAACGGCAATTGAGCTTCTGCGAGATGGAAAGGTAACCTTTGCGAAAGCTGCCAAAGTTGCGAAACTCGACGTCTGGGACTTTTCAGACCTGGTGAAAGATAAGAAGATTGAGTGGATAAAATTTCCAGCGATAGACCTTGAGGAGGAGATTAGGAAGACCGCGAAGGGTACAGACTGATGAAAGCCCTTATCTTCGACGCCACCCCTCTCATCTATCTCACAAGAGTCGGACTCCTGAACCTGATTGAAACAATCCCGGAACAGAAATTTGCTGCACATTCCGTATTCAGAGAGGTCGTGGAACGTGGGAAAGAGAAGGGTCTAGCCGATGCATTAGCTCTGGCACGCCTCTTCGACGTGGAATCGATTAGTATCGTGGACCCCAAAGATATGGCACTGCTTCGAACGCTCTCGAGAATTCAAGGTCTTGAAGAATCTGATGCGGAAACCTTGGCTATCGCTAAGGAACGTGATTACAAGGCCATTGTTGATGACCTTCTTGCTCGGAAAGTAGCCAGAACATATGGAATCGACTTCGCTGGAACGCCATATATACTCATTCTTGGAATCCGAAACCACCTTCTTACCAAACAATCCGCCACAAAAGCGATTGATGACATGATTGAAGCCGGTTGGAGATGTGGCCCCGAAATCTATCGCATAATCATCCGGCTCATAGAAGAAACTTCATCTTGACCGATCTGGTCCACTGTGACGACGTAGCATGCAAACTCTTGTGTCTACAATTCGAATCAACACATGCACTGGATTCTGTTGCAAGAACCAACAAACAGATAAACGAAATTAGACCTTCTATGTTAAACAAGCATCAAGAGGAAATCAATCGATGATGGAACCAAAGAGACTGGTGAAGATTGTTCCACTTGACCTTCTCGAGATAATTGCTGCAGCCACAATGATTTTCATCATAGGTGTCTGGGAGCATCTTCCCGTTGTGGTTCCAAATCATTACACAGACATTTCGAGTGTTTTCTGGCGTGAGGGAATTGGAAAAGGACCTCATCTGATACCGTACTCGCAGTTCATGTTTGAGTACCCAGTGATTGTTGGCATGTTGGTTTACGCAGCCTCCTCAATTCGAACTATCGTGCCTGATTTCTCCGTGGCGATGAATTATTACACTCTTCTCATGGATGCAGCACTTTACCCATTCGCGATTGGAACCGTCATCGTTCTCTACAAGATTGTTGAGATTGTTGGAGTTCAGAAAGCGAGAATGTGGAAAGCCTTCATTGTAGCTCCATCATTTCTAATGTTTACCGTTTACAACTGGGATATAATTGCAGTATTCTTCGCAACACTATCACTCTACTACTACCTGAAACATGAAAAGACCAAGTCAGCGCTTAGCCTAGGCCTTGGAATATCAACCAAACTCTACCCAGGCATGTTATTGCCAGTACTCTTACTCGAAGAAAAGAATTGGAAAGACCGACTGAAACTCATCACTATGTCACTCGGCGTATTCTTCGTGTTGAATGCGCCTTTTGCATTTGTGAACTTCAATCAATGGTTTGAAACTTGGGCGTATCATGCGAATTGGGGTATTGAAGATTCTTGGCTTATCTTCTTCTTTAATCAGATGGATAAGAACGCGCATTACGTCGGTCTCGTGGTTCTCCTCTACCTAGTCTACAAGGGCCTTTCGGGAACTTTCAAAAAACAATACGATAACCAAGCGACTCGCATAATAGAACGATCGTTCCTCATGAACATCGCGTGGGTCTTTGGAAACTACGTTGTCACTCCACAGATGGCACTCATATTACTCCCATTCTATGTTCTGATCCCGACAATCTCATTACCCGTCGTGTACGTTGCTGAAATCATGAACGCATTGATAATAGCACTATGGTTTACTCCTGAACTGAACCTTGGAAACCCCCTTATTTCCACCAGCCCGGTTCAATGGTTTGCAGCTGCTCGACAACTTATCTGGCTTGGCCTATTCATCCAAATTTTATATCCAAACCAGACTAGGAGACTGTTTGACAGACTGATGAGAAGACTGGGTGAGCCAACTCCTCCATAACCACAATTGAACTCTCCGAATTGTTATATACAAATTGCAACCAGTTGTTCAGCTTAGTAGAAGAATGAGAATCAACGATAGTGGTAGCAGATGGATGGATTCAGGAAAAAAATTGAAAATGCTTTGAACCTTCATCCAACAACGAACATGTATGACAAGGTATTCGTGTACCTGCTCATCGCCAGCATAGTGCTGCGATTGATCTGGTTGGACATGCCCAAAGGTTCACTAATATTCGACGAAAGATGAGCTGAGAAACTCATCCGTCTCAAATATTATGTGAACGTCGCCCGAATAATCTTGGGCCTGCCCCACGAAGCAGACGTCTATCCCGGAGCGACACTGGGGATTGACCCGAACCACGAACACCCACCCCTAGCGAAGGGAATGATAGCATTGTCCATGTTCCTTCTTGGAGACAACGCTTGGGGATGGCGTATTCCAAGCGTCATCTTTGGAACGATCTCAATTCTCGTTTTCTATTTGCTCGTCAAGAAAGTCTCAAAGAATGATCTGCTGTCCTTCATGTCAGTCTTCCTCTTCTCTTTCGACAACCTCGTGTTCGTTCATAGCAGAATTGCAACCTTAGACATTTTCATGCTTGCCTTCATGCTGATAGGATTCTATTTCTACTTTGCAGAAAAACCAGCTCTAAGCGCCTTGAGCATAGCACTAAGTACGCTATGCAAAATTGGTGGCTTATACGGTTTCGTAGTAATACTCCTGTTCCATTTTACAAAAACTCTGTTCAACGCACGCTCTACAGGCGAAAAGATTGATTGGCAGAAGAATCTAGGTTGGCTTGAAAAGTTCGTAGTCGTCTACGCAATCTCAGGTATAGGACTCTTGACAGTCATGGATAGATTGTGGGGTGGCTACAACAACCCATTTGATCATTTAACGTTCATCTATAACTATACTAAGAATCTCACCAGAATGGTGCCTGAGGGAATAGAAAGTTACCCCTGGCAATGGCTGTTGAATGAGGTTAAGATACCATACCTCACAGTCAACGTAAACACATTGGTAAATGGTAGTGTCACTGGATCATATACTTCAGTTGCCTTTGTCGGCGCCATGAACCCATTGATCATCTATCTTTGTATGCCAACGATCGCCTACTCAGGATACGAATACTACAAGAAAAGAAACGATCTGACTCTGTTTACCGTACTATTGTTCGTCTGTACATACCTACCCTTCTATCCCATGTCAATACTAGGCCATAGAATAATGTACATCTTCTATTTCCTCAGCTCAGTGCCGAGTGTATGCATGGCTATCTCCTACATGATTATCGACCAGAAGCCGCCAAGAATGATAATTGTCATATACTTCGCAGCTGTGATCGGAGCTTTCATCAGCTTTTTCCCATTCAAAGTCGTACCATAGGCCTGTTCAGCGGGAGCCGCAATTCATGAAATAATAACTAGAGAACTCTAGAAATGAGTAGCCTACGCTATCAAAGGCAAATGCTGAAAAAGTGAGCAAAATAAGAAAAAGTGGAAAAGAGGGGGATTAGGCGATTCAGATTCTAGCCTCGGGTGCCACCATCGTTGGAAGCTCTGGGAACCTCTCTTTCATCTTCTGTTCCGCGACTACGTTAGCTTCAGTTAGTATCCGTTGTGCCTCGCCGCTTGTAGCCTCTGAATCAACTGATTCTTCGGTTGCCTCGCCTACTTCAACAACCATGTCTTCTAGAGAGTCATGAACTTCGCTAAGCTTCAGAGATACTTCAGGTATTACGTTTCTAAGGTTGTTCTTCAGAAGCCCGACAACGCCGGATACTGAACTCATTGTATAAGCTATGTCACCGAATTCTTTGACTGTTTCAAGTCTTAGAGCTACCTGTTCCAGTGCCAATTCACTGTGAAGAGTTATCTTGACAATCTTACGAATTTCAGCGCACTCGTTTGCGTACATCGAAGCTAGAGAATGATCTTTGGCCTGCAATGCAGCAACGCATTTCTCTCGAAGCATTCTATCACGTTGCTCCAGATGCCTCGAAGTATTCTCTATCTTTCTCAGTTGCACCTTCATTGTAGATAATGATGTCGATATTCTGTATTTCAAAGGCGTCGGTCTAATCGCTTCTTTCACCCGTTTTGTTAGGGACCTTCTTTCTCTAAACAATTTTATTCGCCTCCTTTACAATTTTGTTGTTTGACTGATCATCCTCCCCTGTAAGTAGTGAAAGGTAGTTCCGGGCATTGTCATTTTGATATGTCTTGATAATGGAACTTGTGTACTTGATCTTCAGGTTTAGATTTTTCAGTTTGGACATCACCTTGTCCACATCATCCTTGTTCTTGCCTACCAGGAAGACTATGCTTTCCGGAGATCCTAGAGAACTGATGACTGAGACTGTCTGCGGTATCTGAGCTACTTGTTGAAGAATATCATCTCTCTCAGAGTTTCTGGGAAGGCTTGCACCCACATATACCTGCTCGGTGAGGCCTAGTTTATTGAAATCTAATACCGTTGTGTACTCCTTGATGACCTTCGCATTTTCCATCTTGTTTATTCTGTATGCAACAACATTGGGATGAATCTGAAGTTTCTTTCCAATTTCAACATTGGAGGTCTTCGCATTCTCAACTAATTCCGCCAGTATCTTCAAGTCGGTTACATCAATAGCTATCATGACGAATTCGCTCCTATAGTGCCTTGTAGGACTCCGCCCATTTCATGTAGCTTTGAGTGTTCTGAGATGAGACACTTGGTCTTCTTTTTTCGAGAATCCTTCGAAAGTCAAACATGGTGATTTCACGAGGAATAGACTCTTTGTCGTTCGGGTCTGTGTTCTCGAATAGTTCTCTGACCACATCGATTTGAGCCGATTGAACAATATCTCTCATGTCGCTCCCGGTATAACCCTCAGTTATTTCGGCAAGCATGCTGATGTTGACGTCACTTGCCAGTTTCAAATCTTTAGTTTGGATATCCAGCATGGTAAGGCGAGCCTTAAAGTCTGGGAGTGGAACGAAGATTCTCTTCTGGAACCTTCGTATGAATGGCTCATCCAAAACCCATGGCTTGTTTGTTGCACCGATCACATACACGTGAATTCTACTATTCTTGTCGATTATCCCATCCATTTCTTTGAGGAACTGATTTCTTGTACGTACTTCTCCACCAACCTCTTCCACACGTCTTCCAACTAGTGAGTCTATCTCATCAAGAAAGACCATTGCTGGATGACCTTCCTCCGCACTTTTCCTCGCGTTCTGAAAGAGGTTTGCAACATTCTTCTCAGACTCTCCAAGCCACTTTGACATCACTGATGCAGAGTCAACACAATAGAATGCAGCATCAATCTCTGTTGCTATTGCAGCTGCTAAGAGCGTTTTTCCGCAGCCCGGAGGCCCGAAAAAGAGGATTCCTCTTGGCCAGCCAAGAGGGAACAGATCTGGTCGTTTAAGGGGGAAGATAACAGCTTCTTCTATAGCTTTCTTTGCATCTTCCAGACCAGCTATCATATCCCATGTTATGTTCGGTTTCCTGTTGAGGATCAGCTGATTGGCATTCCCCTGTTTCGCGAGCGAGCCCCCATCAGTTGGATGATCAACGAGGTGAACATCGCGAAGCTCCTTCACTCGTCTTTGATACGACGTCACATGTTCATTGTAGATTCGGTTTTGAGGAGCTTCAGGATAGAGTACGCTGAGCTTCGTAAGTATATCTACAGCTCTTTCGTACTTTGTTATGGCCACATCTCTTGATCCTTTTCGATCTTGCTCGACAGCTTCCGTTGCAAGCTTTGCCGCTAGCCTTTCCAGCTCTTCAGAAGCTGACATCAAAGTTCACATTCCCTCCGACAACACCAAGATGCAATGGTTCGATTTGTCCGCAAAGCTGTCACTTCAATTGCTAGTCTAATCGGATCTTTCCTTCGTCCCGAAGTCTTACCATCGTCTTTCTGACATCATCGTCAGATACTCCAAGAGATGAGGCGCAATCGGAAAGACTGAATTCGCAACTGTGATCTCTCACGTAGGAGAAAATAGCCTCCTCAAGTGGGATTCCTTCTGCACCATCAGGCACTAGAATAAGCTTGTTTGGAATCTGATCCATTTCAGGTATTTTGGGGAACTGTTCTTTTATTTTTTCTTCCGCGATTGCAGATGATTCATCAAGAACCTTTCGAGCCTCGTCATTGTTGACGATGGCTTCGAAACTTGTATCTTCGCTTTCTCCAGTCTCTAGGCTCATGTCACTCAGCATAGAATTTACTTCTTCGAGTTCATTGCCAACCTCAGGAACGACTCCTGCAATCTGACTCTTTGTCTCTTTGACAACATCTATGACTGGCGCTATCTGAACTAGTACATCTCCAAATTCTTCTACAGTTTGAAGTCTGAGCACTGCCCTCTCAAGTGACAATTGACTTGCAAGAACTATCTTCGCGATCTTTCTGATCTCAGCACATTCGTTTGCACAGATCTTTGCATGTGCTGAGTCCTTTGATACCTGGGCGCCTATGCACCTTTGAAAGAGTTCTTGATCTCTCTGCCTAAGCCTCGCCGAGGTATGCTCTAGTTTGCTCTGCTGCGTTGATAGTCTGAATATTGCATGAGCTATCTTTTCTTTCAGAGGTTGCTGGTGAAGGACCATCCCCTCGATCTTATGAATTATGGAGATGGACAGCGCCCCCTAGAACACTTTCTCTTTCATGTGCACAACCACTATGTCGCTTGGCGCAGCGGTTGCAGGTTCTTGAAAGGTTGCCGGCGGTAGCGTCGAATTGTATGGGGTAACGTGAGGGGTAAGCTGTTCAACCGTCTCTTCTACGTACCTCTTTTCCGACATTAGCCGTTTTAGACCTGAACGAATCGACTCACACATTTCCCTGTACGCTTCATCTCCGATCTCTGATGAAGCATGTTGCATCTTGTTGTTCGCAAGTGATGTTTCCAGTTCTCTAATTTGATCGTGTAGCCTAGTCTTCCGTTCAGAAAGCTTCTGAACTAGTTTCTTTCTCGTTTCTGAAAGTTTCTCAATTGAGGAGCCATGCTCCTTCTTCATCTCTTCGTAGATTTCCTTTTCAATGTCGCCTGTCCGGTACAGTTCGTCGAGTGCTTTGACCCTCTTTGACGTGAGTTCAAGCTCTGTTTTCAGTTCCTCCGCCTCTACTTCCCAGTCATGCATGTAAACGATAGAATTCCCTTCGATTACCAGCTGATTGTTTGGACAATTGATGAAGTCGCCGTTGAATGTCTCTATTGTTACAGATGTGACTTCGTCTCTAATGTTCGTATATAGACTGATGATTTTGCCAATAGATCTCTGACGCGAATCTGTTACGGCTTTTCCCAAATGACCTTTTACATCTTGTGCTCTAAGGGTCATATGAATCACACAAAACTTGAAAATCTACCTGAGGATAGATTCAGTGTCTGTCTGAGGTATCTTGGATGCTGGAGCCGGCAGATCTGGAAAGTTTTCTCTCATCCGCTGCTCAGATATGGCGCTGGCTTCGCTCAGTATTCGTTGCGCCTCTGCATTCGGTGTGTCAGATTCAAAGGTTTGTCCCGTAACCTCACCCGCATCCAAAACCATGCCATTCAAGGTTTCGCCAATCTCTGAAAGTTCAAAACCTACCTCCGGCACCAAACCGGATATCTGGCTCTTGATCGAGTGCACTACACTCGCCACTGGAGCCATCATGGCTGCAACATCTCCAAACTCCTCGATGGTCTCCAGTCTAAGTGTCACTTGCTCCAGAGCAAGCTGACATCGAAGAACCGTCTTAGCCATCTTCCTGATCTCAGCGCACTCATTCGCGTACATGGAAGCTCTTGCATGATCATGCGCAACTTGCGCAGCAACAACCTTGCCAAAAAGCTCTCTATCTTGATGCATCATTCTCGAAGCCGAGGCTTCTAGCTTGTTCTCCTGAACCTTCATCCGATAGATAGATGTGGAAATCTTCTCTTTCAGGGGTGTATGGTGAATATGCAGTTTCTGATCGATTCGAGAGAATATCGGTTCACGTGCCCCGGCGTCCCAATCTCTAATCATTCTACTTGACAGACTCTCCATCTCCAAGACTTGCGTTTATCACAAAGCGATTTGTGCAAACACCAAAAGCCCCGCCTTTTTGGATTAACCTTAGTACAAGAAAATTGTAAAAAACGCCAACCGCGAACGTCAAAGTTTCCATCAAATAGACGTGCAGCTTCTCACGGAACCAACCTGAATGACTGCTTTCAGGCGTCGTTTAGACGTTGACTGGGGATGCTCAAACCGTCTATTGTTTAAATATGATCCGATAGGCACACCTTGTTTGCGTTCTACGAAGTGGTTTGTGAAAAACAAGAAACCTCGAGGAGAATGTTGGTTTCGTACATGAATTGTATCCTTCACCCATTCGACTCAGCCTTTCAGAGCAAGGTTTAAGTCGATTACGGAGTTTAGCTCCTGAATTGCGGTACGGACAAGCTAATTCACGGAGGTGAACGTCGAATGACAGAAATGCCAGAGCAATCTATGCCGAGAGAAAGCAGACCAAGGACGCCCATCCCGCCGGACACCATTTTGATTGGGAAGAAACCAGTCATGGTATACGCTACAGCCGTAATGATGCATTTCCACAGTGGCGCCAAGGAAGTAACCGTTAAAGCTCGGGGAAGAGCTATCAGCACAGCAGTTGACGTCATAGAAGTTGTCCGGAGGAGGTTCTTCGGCGGCAAACTAGCCGTCAAAGACGTGACCATCGGAACAGAGATTCTCGGCGAGGCTGGAGACACAAGAAATGTTTCCACTATGGAGATAAAAGTTCACAAAACTGAGTAGAACCGGCGCAGCACAGGCTCAAAACCAAGCAAGAACAAGCTTGCGCCAAACCCCTTTTTATTTGACATATTCCCATTACGTTTTGACTACGTGTGTTCATGTGCAAATAGGTGTCGATCAACATGGATCCATATCAGATTAAGGAAGCGAGTCTTGCAGAACGTGGTAGAGTCATCATAGAATGGGCTGAGAGCCGAATGCCCGTTCTCATGCACCTTCGTAAGCGTTTCGAGTCTGAGAAGCCATTGACCAACCTTCAAGTTGGAGCTTGTCTCCACGTCACAAAAGAGACTGCAGTTCTGGTCGAGACAATGATCCTTGGCGGTGCCACTGTAGCATTATGCGGATCCAATCCACTTTCAACCCAAGATGAAGTAGCGGCAGCACTTGCAAAGAATGGAGTCAACGTATTCGCATGGAGAGGACAGACATCTGAAGAGTACTATGGCTGTATCAGAAACGTGCTGGAATACAAGCCTGCAGTCACATTGGACGATGGAGCGGATTTGGTTTCTACTATTCACCGCGAAAGAACTGATTTGATTGCTGGAATTCTCGGAGGAACAGAAGAGACTACGACAGGCGTTATCAGACTCCGGGCCATGGCGAAAGACGGCGCGCTTAAGTATCCTATTGTCGCTGTCAACGACGCTCAAAGCAAGAGCCTTTTCGATAATCCTTTGGGCACGGGGCAGTCAGCGCTCGACGGAATCATAAGAGCCACAAACGTTCTATTCGCAGGAAAGAATGTTGTCATAGTCGGATATGGCAGAGTTGGATCAGGAATCGCTGAGAGAGCCAAAGGTCACGGAGCGCGTGTCACTATCGTTGAATCAAATCCGATCAACGCTCTAAGAGCAGCCATGTCAGAGTTCAGAGTTGCCTCAATGGCAAAAGCTGCAGAATATGGCGACATAATCATCACAGCGACAGGCGACATCAATGTCATAAGGAAAGAGCATTTTCTGAAGATGAAAGATAAGGTCATATTGGCCAATGCTGGCCACTTCGATGTCGAGATATCGAAACCAGACCTAGAAGAGATATCAGTGAAGAGGAGACTGACCCCATGCATAGACCAATACACAATGAAGAATGGTGCAAGAATATTCCTGCTAGCTGAGGGGCGGCTCGTAAATCTAAGTTGCGCTGAAGGCCACCCCAGCGAAGTCATGGATCTCTCCTTTTCAATACAACTTCTAAGTGTAGAATACATACTGAAGAATCGAGGAAAACTGCTTCCAACTGTCATCGACGTCCCAAAGGATATAGATTTTGAAGTTGCACGACTGAAACTTCAAGCCATGGGCGCCGAGCTGGAGGAGCTGACCAAGGAACAGAAACATTATCTGGCTTCTTGGGAGATGGGAACGGAATAACTACTTGAGACTATTCGACCTGCTCGACTGAAACCTTCATCCTCGACAATATTTCCTCGGTGACATCTAACGGAGTATTTCTGAGACCGCAATTCGGATGCACGTATGCCAGTTTTTCGAAGCCGACCTTTCGAACTCCTTTGTTCAACAATTCCACAACTTCTTGAACTGGTTCAATTGAATCAATTGTAGGGGATGTCACCGATAAGCAACCGAAACCCAACTGTTTTTTCGACTTTATGAACTTCTCGTCAGATAATAACTCAAGATTTCGCCCCTCAACTTTTCCGCCAAATGCTAGACTGAGAATGTCCACATCAAGCCCTATCAAGAGACTGAATAGTCCAGCTGTCTTCGTTACGTCACCACAAACATGGACACTCAGCCTACCCTTGCCCCTTTCAAAGTATTTCAGGTCTTTCACGATCTCGTTGATCAATGTGGTAGCTTGAACAGGATCGAGGAATTTGGCGGACAATCCTGGTTCATCTATCTGAACATAGGCGTCGAGCCTCAGTAGCTCATCGATTAACGGTCGTAGAGCCGAAGCAAGGTCCCTGTAAAGTTCCAGATCCGCGACGCTTTTGTAGCCTTTCAGTTTTGTTGTGGCGCACGTGAATCCAAGAGTGGTTGGACCGGTAACCCCGACCTTGAGTCCCACGTCTTCTATGCCTTTGTCGCGAAGGCATTTTCTTGCAAATGAAAAGTCTTTCAACTTGTGTGATTCTTCAACATGAATTGGTCGACGAATTCTTCCTGAAACTCCTACCTTTCCGTCACTCCGTGTGAGACCAGGAATCTGCTCAAAATATCCTATCATGTCGCTTCTCTGCTCACCGTCCGTGATTACGTCAAGCCCATGCCTAAGCTGAATGTTGATTGCCTTCTCTATCGACTTTTCCAGCGAGTCATCTAACCGAGGAAGACTGCCGACAGCCGCCTTCTTGATTGAATCTCGCATTTTCTCAGCTCCGGGCGTAATTCAGTCTCCACTTAAGGGATAATGTTCAAGCATCCGAACTTAAATCAAAGGAATTTAATAAGATGTGTCTCTCACGGTGAGAAAACTGAAAGCTGCGATATTAGCTGGCGGCGCTGGCACTCGGCTTTCTCCGATCACGCAATTCATCCCTAAATGTTTGATCCCGATTAATGGGAGACCGTTTCTGAACTATGTCTTTGAATATCTGAAGAAACATGGAATCGCAGAAGTGGTTTTGCTGCTTAGCCCAGACGACGCCAATGTTTTCGAGAATCAGTATGGTAATGGCGAACTGGTTGGGATGAATGTCAGCTACTCGGTTGGTGAACGTCGTGGAACTGCCTCAGCACTGGTAGACGCTAAGAGGTTTCTAGACTCAACGTTCATACTCTACTACGGAGATGTCCTTACAAACTTTAACCTAAGGAATATGATAGGGTTTCACAAGAGGAACCATGCCGACTGTACTTTAGCTCTAAGTCGATCAGTTCCAATTGATTATGGCGTGGGAAAAGTCACCAAGACTGGTCGCGTAGTCTACTTTGAAGAGAAGCCAGTTCTCAAGGAATACCCTGTAAGCATGGGTATACATGTCTTCGAGCCCCGCATACTCAACTATTGCAGATCTGAAGAAGATATAGCACGAGATGTTATCCCTCGCCTCATCAAAGAACGGTTAAGAGTCTTCGGATACTGCACCGAGAAACGCCATCACGACCTCGGATCTTTCAAACATCTCAATGAAATAAAAGCGATGTTTGAGAAGGGAAACGTAGCCTGACATGGCCATTCTTAGTGTAACAAATTCTACATCATGGAATTAGACGAAAGTACACCCGCCGATTGTTCTTTCCCTTATTTTCAGCTTTCACCAATTCTATTTGGCCTACTTCTTTCAGATTCTTTACGTGAGTTCCACCGTCAGCTTGCTTATCAACGCCCACGATCTCGACAATCCTCAGGTTCATGATTTCAGGTGGAAATGCACCAGCCATTTTTACGATTCCCGGGATCTTCAACGCCTCCTCACGAGGCAACTCGAACCATCGAACTGGAACATCCTTCTTGAAGACTTCATTCGCTTTCACAATCAAACCGTCAAAGATTTCTCGACTGAAATTCTCGAGGTTGAAGTCAAATCGAACCTTGTCGACATCGAGTTGGTTGCCGGTAATCAAAGCCCCTGTTTCTTTCCACATGATTGAGGCCAAAGTATGGGCTGCCGTGTGGCTTCTCATGAGTCTGTATCTTCTGTCCCAGTCGAGGATGCAATGAACATTATCATTGGCCGCTAGGCCTGGATGATCAACCTCATGTGATATCTCACCGGAAAACTTGCCTGAGAAAACAACTTGAAACTCATCATTTCCTCGGACGACCTTACCGGTGTCGTATGGTTGTCCGCCGCCTTTTGGGTAGAATATGGTTTTGTCAAGAACAACATACTTGTCATCTTTCACGGATAATACAGTAGCATCACACTCTTTCATGTAGCTGTCTTGCAAGAACAACGCATCTGTCATCATGATACTCCTCGTCAAGAGTCTATTCACTCTCGAAGATAATAGTCCTTTTCCCAGCTCAGGGCTAGTAGGGAACTCAAGTATCTATCACGAATCGAGACAAGATACTATTCGAAGCTTCTTTGCGACATTTTCAAGCTTAAATATCTGGAAGCGGAGTCTACGGCAATTCGAAATCCGTGGCGTCGAACGTAGGAGGCTCTTTCATAGCTTGAATCGCGTATGTAGCCCTGCAGATTCCATAGTTCCGGAAGGAGATCTCGTAGTATGATCAAAGATATTGGAATGACTGTGAAGAAATCTGAGGATTTTTCTGAATGGTATACACAGGTCGTTATCAAAGCTGAACTTGCTGATTACACTGCGATGAAGGGCTTCATGGCATGTATGCCATATGGGTACGCCATCTGGGAAAAGATTAGAGAGTTCATAGATCGAGAGATAAAGAAGACGGGGCACAAGAACGCATACTTTCCAACTTTGATCCCTGAGTCTTTCCTGAAGAAGGAAGCTGAACATTTTGCCGGTTTTACACCGGAAGTATTCTGGGTCACTCATGCAGGAGACAATGAATTGAGTGAGCGACTTGCAGCAAGGCCTACGTCTGAAACGATAGCATACGATTCTTACGCAAAATGGATCAAGAGCTGGAGAGATTTACCCCTGCTGCTTAATTTCTGGAATTCCGTACTCAGAGCCGAAATAAAGGCGACTAAACCATTTCTTAGAACTAGCGAGTTTCTCTGGCAAGAAGGCCACACTGTTCACGCCACCAAAGCAGACGCACACAAAGAGGTAATGCAGATTCTTGAGATGTACCGTGATCTAGTCGAGAATCAATTAGCTATACCCGTCTTGGCCGGAACAAAAACTGACAGTGAGAAGTTCGTTGGGGCGCTGTATACGACTACGCTGGAAGCTCTCATGTGTGATGGAAAGGCTTTGCAGATGGGCACATCACACAATCTTGGACAGAACTTTTCGAAACCTTTCGGAATCAAATATGTTGGAACAGACGAGAAGGAGCACTTTGCATGGACAGCCTCTTGGGGCGTCTCATGGCGGCTTATCGGAGGATTGATAATGGTTCACGGGGACGATAAGGGCCTCGTCCTACCACCCAAGATAGCTCCGATACAAGTTGTGATAGTCCCAATATTCTACAATGACGAAGTCAAGACTAAGGTATTCCAGCGAATGAATGATGTAGCAGAGGCACTTCGGAAAACTGGATTAGCCGTTGAGGTGGACGATAGAGCACAGTATACTCCAGGTTGGAAGTTCAACGAATGGGAACTAAGAGGCGTGCCTCTCAGACTTGAAATAGGTCCAAAGGACCTGGAAAAGAATCAAGTCACAGGAGTACGCAGAGATACACGTGAGAAAATTCGCATAAACGACCAAGAGCTTGTGGAGAGAGTTCATTCTCTACTAGAAGATGTTCAAGATAACCTATTCAAGAAAGCAAAGCAGTTCCTAGATGAACATACAACATCTGTTTCAGACTATGAACAGTTCAAGAGAATCATATCAGCCGACGGAGGATTTGTAAAAGCATGCTGGTGCTCAGACTCATCATGTGAACAAAAGATCAAAGAAGAAACTGGCGCGACGATCAGAGTACTTCCGTTCGAGAAGGAAACAGTTTTTTCCAAGTGCGTATACTGTGGAAAAAATGCTGATCAAATAGCATACTTCGCAAGAGCCTACTAGTTAGCGTTGGAAGACGCGATAGTTTCTGAACCTAGAGAGTGTTTGCTGGAGCTTCCGCGCAGACTAGGCAGTCTAACTGTGAACGTTGAGCCTTTTCCAACCTCACTCTCAATCATGATTCTACCGTTATGAGCTTCGACCAACCGTTTACAAACAGGCAACCCCAACCCTGCTCCCTTAGCCTTGGTCGTGTAAAGTAGAGTAAAGAGTCTGTCAATATTCTCTTTCGGTATCCCTACGCCTGTATCTTGGAAACTGATGAATACGACCTCCCCAGTCTCAGATGTTCTAATGACGAGTTTACCTCCGCCAGGCATGGCCTGAAACGCATTCAGAATGAGATTAGTGAAAACTCGCCTCATTAATTCAGGGTCAACCGCCACCTTCACAGCACCTACGGCACCCGTGGATACCTCGATGTTCCCTGGAACATTGATTAATGAAAACGCGCCTTCTATCAGTTGACGGACATTGGTCTCAACAAGTTCAGGTTTCAGAGGTCTTGCGTAATCCTGCAGATCAGAAACAATCTTGTTCATGTACTCAGTCTGATTCGTGAGTTCATCAAAGAACTCTTTCAAACCTAGTTTCTCTGCAATTTCGGAATACGGAAAAGACAAGCGCTCTGTCGCTTTCTTAGCCAAATACAGTCTGTTGACAATGACCTGCAATGGATTACGAAGGTCATGTCCAACCATTGCAGCCGCTTCGCCAATTCCCGCAAACCGCTCAGCCTTCCGAAGCTTCTCCTCCATCCGCTTGTGTTCGGTGATGTCTCTGAAAGAGCCAACGACACAGACTCTTCCACCAAATGTCATGGGAGCTGCACTAATATCAGCGTAGAATATGCTACCGTCCTTTCTTTTCACTGGAATATCCTTGGTCAGTGTGATCTTCTGCTTCGCCAGCTTCTCAAACTGTTCTAGAACATAGGGTAAACTCTCCTTGGGGTGAATATCCATTACTGTTTTGTTCTTAAGTTCCTCAAGGCTATAACCCAACATTCGACAAAACGCGTTGTTGCCGTCGATGAATTTCTTGGTGTCTGTGTCAGTAAGTTGTATCCCATCTATTGCATTGTCATAGAGCGCCCTGAATTTTGCTTCACTCTCTAACAGTTTTGCACTTCGTTCCTCAACCAACTCCTCCAAATGCTCAGAGTGACGCTTAAGCTCGTTCTCCATTCGCTTGCGTTCAGTGATGTCTTGAAAGGCGCCCATCAACTTCACTACTTTGCCATTGACTTGTACCGCTTGCCCCATGGCGCGCGTCCAGAGATGCCTACCTTTTGCGCTGGTGAATGGAAGCTCGAGGTCAAACGGTTCCCCTTTCTCCATACCGCGCTGCAACGCTGTTTCCAATGTGGACCTACCCGGTGTATCGAAGAAGAGGACCGCTTTCTTCAGGTCGAATTTCTCTTCTTCAAGAATTTCGTGAATCTGATACGTCTCTCTTGTCCAGTATACATTCTTCGTTTCGACGTCGAGTTCCCAGCCACCCACCTTGGCCACCTCGCCAACCTCATTGAGCAAGATCTCGCTCTTTTTCAACGCCTCCTCCGCCCGCTTGCGTTCTTCCTCCACTCCGATGGCTGAGGCGAGGATTCCCATGAGTTTCTTATCTTCTTCGTTGGGGTAGAAGTCTCTTTGAAAAACAACGCAAAGCGAACCGACGTAGGCTCCCCCGAATTTGACGGCACAGCCAACATACGTCCGCAATTCATAGGCCATTACATTGGGGTCAGTGTGAGCGTATGAAGTTTCAGGTAGGTTGCGAACCACAAAGATGTCGTCGCTGCCCCGCCTGATTACATCGTAGCAGATGTGTCCGTCAGGCTTGTCTACAGGGTTGTAGTCGGGAGGCGACTTCCACTGTCCCTTCGAGATGAGCATCTCCTGCTCAAGGCGATTATAAAGCGCACAGGTTCCATCCAAGAGTTCGCCGCAAAGAGCAACAATGCGATTGATGTTCTTATCTGGGTCAGCCTCGAAACTAAGAAAGCAATCATTCAACTTTGCCATCCGCTCTTCCATATGCTTGCGGCCGGTAATGTCAATCAGAATAACCTCATCTGCCGGTTTCCCTTGGAAAAGGATATTCTGTGCGTGGATTATTACGGGAATCTTGGAACCGTCTCGTGCTAACATCTCAATCTCGTATGGTGGAATGGCTTCTCCGCGTAACCTCTTCGCTATATTCGCCTTTACCAGATCTTGGAATTTCTTTGAAACTACCTTTTCAATAAAGTTGAATGAGGGGGAGGTTAGTTCCTCAAATGTCCAACCTGTCCTTTTGCACGCAGCACTATTCACATATTTCAAGCTGCCTTCTTGGATGATCGTTATGAGGTTCGCTGAATTTTCAACTATCGCCCGATACTTCTCCTCAGACTCCCTCAATGCTTGTTGGACTTGCTTACGATCGGTAATGTCTCTTCCGTACAGATTCACATAACCAGAATCCACGCCCGGTACAACATTAAACAAGTAGGTTATTTTACCACATTCAATGTCAACACTTCTACTTGATTTGCTTCTACATACTTCAGATACTAAGTCACACCACAACTTGGGTGCAGGGTCGCCCATCTTCTTCCCCCAATCTTCAAGCAACACATCGCTTGCTTTGTTCGCGTGGAGAATGACGCCGTTCTTATCCAACCTCAATATTGGATTTGGATTTTCAGCAGGATATCTTGCTAGGCTCTCAAGTTCCTCTTCCCTTTTCTTATGTTCAGTTATGTCTGCGCATAATCCTTCTACTGCAATGATGTTTCCTTTCCGATCAAACACTCCATTGTTCGATTGGAGTATCCATCTCTTCTTTCCTTTGGAATCAACTATCTTGTACTCGTACGTCGGCGGCACTTTACCCTTCACTAGATCCGCCCATTTCTCTTCGAAATAATCGAGAGAGTCAGGATGAATTATCTTTCGTATCAAGAGAGGATTATCGAGAAACTCCTTTGCGGGGTATCCGAAAACAGTTTCCACGGAAGGACTGAAATATTCGCATCTTCCATCTGGCAAGGACATGCGATATACGGCTTCACCTAATCCTTCCAAGAGTCTTTGATATTTCTTCTCAAATTCTCTCAGCGTCTTCCCTGTCTTCTCCTTAGCCCTCCTACGTCCAACAATGCTCATGTCAGGTGTGCGGCGCGTCACATCCTGTTTCCGCTTCATTTCTCTCACCTATCAAAATTCCTTGTCTTGACAGATTGACCCGTAATTCAAACGATAACTGAACTCTTCGAAATGGCTGGGAATTATCTCCCGCCTCAGTTCCTTGGGCTCTTTCAAAGACTCACAAATCGTCTTGATAGCGGATTCTCCGAAGACTACCCTCAAAACGTGGTCGACAGTTTCCAGTAGAATTCTATCAAACTCTTCACTCGCCACAAGGGGCAAGGGCAAAAATCTTACCATTATCTACTACTTCTCGGGTCCGTTAAGCTTTGCCTTCGACAGCCCTGTAATCGCCATAGCGAAGCTCTCGATCTTTTGGAGCGAATAGTTGAGGGGCGTTCAAACCTTTCTTGAAGTCTTCTTGAGTTTAACCTGACATCTCGAATGCGGTGCGATTCATGAAAATGAGATCGCTCTTCGCATCTATTTCATAAACGATCTGTGGCAATAGATCTGCCAGTTCTCCAAACTGTTTCATGCTGTCTTTTAGCGCCTTCTTTGTCTTCTTGATGCTCGCGTCTTTGGTTGTTCGATTGTTACGCTTCATGTTTCGGCGATTCGTTTCCGTTTCATTGTCTCCACTCTCAAGCGCTTGTGCGAGCTATCGTAAATGTGTCGAGGCCTCCTTGAATTTGTTTCTGCCGTCTGGTCATCCTAGGATCAGGCATTGTACCAAAACAGAACACATGATGAATATCAAGTGGAAATGGGGATGCCCCCCCGGTAGAAGAGAATCGAACACCTTTTAAGATCTCTCATTTCATGTAAGTGTGGAGTTAAGTTCGATGACGAAGAAGAGACGTTCGAGAGGAAGAAGTAAAGGCGGAAAAGGAAGGGGTGAACTCGTTCAATGTACCAACTGCGGCCAGCAAGTTCCTCGTGACAAGGCGAAGCGTGTTACAAGTTTCGTTTCACTGGTCGATCCTACGCTAGCAAGAGAACTCAGGGCTCGTGGAGCATACATAGCTCGTAAGAGTGTATTCAAGCACTATTGCGTTTCCTGCGCTGTCCATTATGGCGTGTCAAAAGTCAGAGCTCGAGACGAAAGAAGAAACGCGTACTAGAGTCCGTTTCAAGAATAGGTCCAGATTCTTTAGCTGCTTTGCGATCGGTGCCAGACGAGAAAGCCTGAGCTTGAACTTTGCATGCTGAATAAGATCAAGGATAAGCTACGCAAACCCTTGGATCAATCTGCCAGACTCCTTCACCGAGCGGGCCTAACACCCACTACAACGACTCTCTTTGGCCTTCTGAGTGCATTGGCGTCAGGTACAGCCTACTACGGTGCAAGACACTCTCCTGAATTGATTTACGTCGCCCTTGGATTTCTCGTTCTTTCAGGTTACCTTGATGCAGTCGATGGAGCTATGGCCAGACTCTACAGCCAGGTGACACTATTCGGAGGCGTCCTAGACTCTGTCAGCGACAGAATCGAAGAAGTAGCAGTCCTTTTTGGCATAGTTGCCGGGGGACTAGCTTCAGTTCCAATCGGACTATTTGCACTTACTGGTTCACTAATGGTCAGTTATGTGAGAGCAAGAGCGGAGACCGAGGGAGTAAAAATGAGCGGGGTCGGATTCGCCGAACGCCCAGAAAGACTCATAATATTGGCAGGTGCGACTGCCATACAAGCCATTGAGATGGGACTACTCATTATCGCAGTGATATCTTGGATCACCGTTATCCAGAGAATCATAAGCGTCCACAAGCAGCTCGGATGAACAGCCCGACGTTGAATCTCTTAAACAGTATTATATACGGACTTGTCGCATACACTTTCCATTGTGGCATAGTTTACGCTGAAGTTCGTGAAGTTCTATGGGGAAGATAGAGAAAGGAATAAAATGCAATGTGATCGGATGCAGACGAGACAGCAATTAGATCACTTTCTGGCGAGAAGGTTGCTGAAGCGGGCCTAGACATCGGAAAGGCACGCCGTGGATATCTCTGCAAGAAACATTACAAAGAACTGAAAAAGAAATCGAAGAAGGACAGAATGATCGACAAATGGAGATATATGACGTAGGGTGTTGTGAATGAGAATTCTACTGATTCACTCGGATCATTTCGAATATGAGGTCAAAGACAAAGCTGTAAAGCATCCTGAAGAGATTTCCGAAGCTCAAAGAAAAGGATCGATGGACGAGGCGCTGGTTGTATTTTGTACCATAGAGAAAGATGATGAAAAGGATCCTGACCTCATCAAGACAAAAGCCTCAGACAGCATAAGAGAGGTTGCTGAACAAGTAGGAACAAAGAATATTGTTCTCTACCCGTACGCTCACCTTTCAAGCAACCTAGGATCAAGAGACACTGCTATTCCACTCCTGCAAAGCATGGAGAAGACTCTGGTCGATCAAGGCTACAACGTGAAACGCAGCCCATTCGGCTGGTACAAAAGCTTCTTGATAAGGTGCAAAGGTCACCCGTTGTCCGAACTGTCAAGAAGCATTACTCTGGAAGAGACAAAACCCAAGACCGCAGCAATCGAAGTAACCTACATGGTTATGGATGTCGATGGGAAACTCTGCACACCTGAAGAATACATGAAAAAACCCGGCCGAGAAGATTTCAAGTCCCTAGTCGAGAAGGAAGCACTTAAGCAAGGACTTCTTGGCGGCGAACCAAAGTTCCTTGAGTACTGCAGGAAGTTCGGGTTCGAATGGGAACCCTTCTCCGACGTTGGGCACATGCGATACGGCCCAGAAGCAACTCTAATGTTTGATCTTGTAGCACAGTATTCATGGATCGTAGCCAAGTCGCTTGAAATACCAATGTTTCAAGTGCGCGGGCACTAACATGTTCAACCTTGCAGAACGTCCCGTCAGAGAACACGCAAAACTGTTTGGCTCAAAATTATATGAAGTGAAAGTTGACGAAAAGGAGTTTGTACTCAGATACGCAGCCTGCCACCAACAGTTTTCCATGGTTAAGGATTGGCCGCTGAGCTACAGACAGATGCCATTCGGAACGTTTGAAGTCGCGGATAGTTATAGGCTTGAACAGAGCGGCGAACTTCTCCTCTGTTTCCGCGTGAGAAAATTGCACATGCCAGACCTCCACATCTATTGCAAGGACCTTGAAAGTTCAATGACGATGTCATTGAAGGTTCATGAGAAAATCTATGAAGAGATTAGAAAGCTGAATCGAGAATATGTATCAATATACAATACAACCAGAAGTTTCCACAGTTCCAATATTGAATTCTTCAAGAAACTGATCGAGGTTGAAAGAAAACCAATCCTCCTTGGATTCGTGCCGGAGAACATTTACTACTGGGTTCTAAACATAGAATATAACATAATCGATGAATTAGACCGACCACGCGAGATCGGCACCAACCAGATAGATGTTGGAAATGCCCTGAGATTTGGAATCTCCTACGTTGACGAGAATGGCAATAAGAAGTATCCCCCGATAATTCATACGGCGCTGATTGGAAGCGTGGAAAGGTATCTCTATACTCATCTAGATCAAGTGGCGATAGATGAAAAGAAAGGAAAGAAACCGTCCATACCAGTCTGGCTCTCCCCAACGCAAGCCAGAATAATTCCTGTTGCAAAAACTCATCAGGACTATGCTGTGCGTGTATCGCACGATCTGGAGAAAATGAGTATCCGCGTCGACATTGACGACAGAGACGAAACGGTCCCTAAGAAGGTTAGAGCCGCGGAGGTGGCATGGATCCCCTACATAGTTGTGGTTGGCGAAAAAGAAGTTGGGAAGAACATGATTTCAGTGAGGACGCGTTCGAGTGAATCGCAGAAGATGATGTCTATTGAAGAGCTCGCCAACGATATCAAAAGCGAAATGAAAGGCTACCCCTACTATGCGTCAACTCTACCTGTGATGCTTAGTACCCGACCGGCGTACAAGGCACAATGAAACATTCGAGTCTAGGTTTTAGGATCTAACCAGTATCCTTTTTTTCCAGATATATCCGGTGCTGAAGGAAGATCTTATATCTGTTTCGACCCTATCATGAAAACCTTAGGGTCGTCAAAATGAGTAAAGATCAGGCATATGGTGGAATTATCTTCATAGTTGCCTTAGTAGTTGCAATAGGTTACGTGGTAGCTTTCTTCGCGCCCTATCTGAATCTCCCCCTATGGTTGAGAGAATGGGCAGTCTATCTCCCGGTTTTCCTGTTCGTCCTAGCGGCGCTGGTCATATGTATGTGGATCGGCTGGACCATGCTAACCACACCGCCCCCAGCTCCTATCGAACCGGAAACCCCTGAGGAAGCTAAGCCTGTAGAAGACAAGAAAGCTTCGTAAGCCGATCTGGAATCAATAGATGTAGAATTCCGTGTCGTGGCCCAAAAGCTATATTGTAATTAAATAATGTCCTAAGGGATTTGGTGTTACGTATGTCTACAAGCGCTAAGGTACCAACAGGTATATCCGGTCTCGATGAAGTTTTGGTCGGAGGAATACCCAGAGGAAGAGTTGTTCTTGTTTCAGGAGGACCTGGAGCAGGGAAGACTGTACTCTCAACACAGTTCCTAGTGAATGGCATCAGGACCTACAAGGACAACGGCGTTTTCGTTAGCCTAGAAGAGAGTAGACAACATTACTTCTCGGAAATGGCGAGTTTTGGATGGAATCTCACTCAGTTGGAGAAAGAGAACAAGTTCGCTTTCGTTGATGCCTCACCAATTAGAAGTATTCCTGGAGAAGTAAAGATTGGAAAAATGACAATTGGAAAGAGGGAATTCTCAATGCTAAGCTTGATCGAAGGCATCAAAGCAGCTGTGAAAGCAACTAATGCTCAAAGAGTGGTTGTAGATCCGATAGCGTCTCTAGTCTTTCAGTACCCCGATATAGTACAAAGAAGAAATGCTTTACTTGATATGATTGAAGCACTCGTTGAAACTGGTGCAACATGTGTTCTGGTTTCTGAACTTCGAGCAGCGGGAATGGAAAGGGAAATTCAAATAGAGGAGTACCTCACCCATGGAGTCATATTAATGCAGACACTTCAGGTTGGAAGATCACTGGTGCGAGTCATCCAAGTCGAGAAAATGAGAGAGGCCCCTGTCGACATGCAGCCTCACCCCTACAAAATATCTGAGACAGGAATTGAAGTGTTCGCAAAAGAGAGCGTATTCTAGCTTCGAACATGCGCATGATACGAAGCCAATTTGCATCCGTTGGTTCTACGAGTGACGAGGTCAGTGGCTGAACTGATCCAATCAACAGTTTTTGATTAATCTTCTCTTCGTACTCTTTGCTTCGTGTCTCTTTCGTGGTTATCGCTACCGATGCAACTTCTTCTTTTCCACACAATTCCTTCATGGCTTCGAGTGTCCTATCCGTGCCTGTACCGCCATATGTGCAGAAAAACGCTATTCGCTTGAAGTGTTCTCTGTTATGAGAAATGTAGGTTCTGACAGGAGTAGACATGGTGCCAGCCCAAACCGGTGTACCAATCAAGACAATATCATAATGACTTGGATCAGTCTTCACAGGATGTATTTCTGAGTCTCTTTCGCATAGCGTCTCTTCCAGAGGTGATGTACCCCCGAGGTCCCGATCGATTCTTCGTATCAAAAATCTCTTCTACGTCTCAAGAAAAAGCTTTCGAAATGGAGTCGGCAACCCTTCTTGTCGTTCCCGTTCTGGAATAGAAAATAGTCAAAGCCTTCATTTGAATTTCACTAATGATTGATCAATACTGTCTATGCCGGTATATCAAATGCACAACAATCATACAATAAGCACGTTGTTGAACCGTCCCACATGGGAACCTGTAATTCAGAAACATATTGCGGGTATCGTACCACGAGAAATGCCAGAAATATCAGAAAAACAACATCAACTTTGGATACGTCTCGCAGACTACGGAAATACTTCGTTTCAATGTAGCTTCGATTTTTCGCGTTTCCCATCCAGTCAAACTCTATGCGGAGCTCCTGATCTTGTATACAAGAATCTTGTTGAAATCAGATTGAAAAGTGCCTATGCATTTAAGATCTTCATCTAGACTTTGCACGCCGTTTTGACTGAACAGTGATTTCATTTCTATAACCTGTGAAATATGTTACGAAGGGAGCATTGGTTGATACGACCAAGACGCTACCCGGAGGTATCTCTGACAGTATATGCAGTACCATCGTTCATGATTCGGCGCATAGGATAAAGGCCGTTTACAATAGGGGCAGCGTGGAGAAGGCCGTACAGGTGGGCTAACCTCCCGCGGCAATTCAGAGCGAAGAACCGTCGCTGGCATAGGTGCAGACCGAGCATAAGTTGGGAACAGAGGGTATCCGTTCCATATTCCTACGTAAGCGTAGTATGAATAATAGTCTTCGCCGTACTTCCATCTCCAGGAGCTAGGAAACTTCTGTAACTTACACCGTTCCTTTTCTTTTTCGTCAAGATTACGAAATACGTCATGACCAACCAGTATTCGATTCTTCTCCGCAAGTTCTTCAAGGTCTTCGGCGATGTCTAGGGTTGATCCCACGACACAGTACTGATTCTCATCTTTCACTCCGACTCTTTCTATTCTTACGTACCCGAAATCTATTCCTGGAGCGCAACCAAAGGAAGGGAGACCAATTCTTTTGAGATATGGATTGATTGCATACTCCACGTCTGTAAGCATCGAAAGAGCGCAGTCTATCGAGTCGTGACATGCTCGGGAAGCATTCGACTCACCTGCGAACATAGCTGTAAGCTTGGAATCAACGAATTTCTCAACATTGCCGCCGTACTCCTTGGTAACATGCGTCATCTCGCTTAAGAAAAGAGACAGCAGACGGGATACTTGAGTTACGCTTAGTTCTCTAGTCAGATTCCTGTAATCATCTATGTCGATGTTGAGGATCGCTAGTTCAAGTTCTCTTGACTCGCCGATTCGGATCTCGTCGAGGCGAAAAGCTTCTCCTTGGTTCCTATCAAAAACCTCTCTATTCTTGTCTATGCGCTCAACTCGTTCTATGCTTTCTTCAAGAAACTTTCCTCTTCTCCAACTCATATTTTGCATCTCCCATGACTTCAGTTTTCTAAACTGAAGTCCCAAATGATTCTAGAAAGTCTGGAAGAGACTTCTTACCCTCCAGTGTCGAACCTTTTCATTCCAGAGTTGAGCTGATTTTTCTAAGAAATCAGAAAAGTCTCTCGAAAGATAGTATCGTCTTCTTTTCCGCATGATTAGTCCGAGTCTCACCAATCTTGTCATGACAGCATAGTATCCACTTTGTCCAACGCGGTGTTTTCGAATAAAATCTCTCCATCGAGTGGCGTCGTAATAGCTATGCCTAACCATTTCATCGAAGATCGCCATGGCAACACCAATCAGGCGAGGATTCTTATAGAAAATACACTCCATAAGAAAATAGAATCCAGCATCATCTGTGAGCTTAGTTGCGTTCCCAGGTTTTACTAAGAAAAATCCTTGAGTCTTCATCGGTTTTCAGTTTTCTGTGCAGAATTATTTGACATGAATTGTGGAAACGATCTAGAGGGGGCTTATCGTTTTCTCATCTTTCTCAGAAAGAACGAACAGCCCGCTATCGGTTATCTCATATTCGTGGGGTTGCAGGCTGTGCCTCAGATTGCTGGCGGCCTTAACCCAAATAAATCTTCGAATTTTATTCTCCTCGTCCTTTGATCGCATGTCTATCACTACGTCCATTGCGTGCGAGATTGAGACTTCGCACTTGGTATCCTGCATTCCTTCATGCATGACTATCATCATCGAATTCTGCTGGCGCGGAAGGTTTCTCTTGCAGGAATGGATCATTTTTACAAGATCTTCTGTCGAAGCCCCGGCGCTGATGGGTAGAGATATGGAGTCCAAGACAACTCGAACGCCGATAGCCTGTTCTTCCTTACTCAGATCTTGGAATAGCTCGTTTATTACGGCGTTTATCTCGTCGACATCATCCTG
Source organism: Candidatus Bathyarchaeota archaeon (assembly GCA_963760485.1). Classification (GTDB taxonomy): domain Archaea; phylum Thermoproteota; class Bathyarchaeia; order 40CM-2-53-6; family CAVXDP01; genus CAVXDP01. Next base: position 32,408 of record CAVXDP010000014.1, read on the forward strand.
TTTCTTCAATGCATACCTCTCACCAGCTTCGGCTCTGCTATAGCAATCTACTATTGTCAGTTTATGGGAATCTTCGTATGGCACGGTGTTCAACCCCTGTTTTCTGAGTCTCTCCCGAAGCTCGTTTGGAGATTGGTCGAATGTCATGTAGATACATTGCTCACCCTCCTTCAATCCCTCGCATATGAATTGGCGACAAAACATGCTTTTTCCGACATGTGGAGGGCCATAAAGAAGAATGAAAGATCCGGCCAAGAATCCACGTTCGACGAGACTGTCGAAGTTTGGCGTTCCTGAGCTTATGCGCATTTTCTTTCCTAGCCTGCTTCGATCTCATTTCACTTTTCTATTGGCGGTAAGACTGTAACTCCTCCCCTGCCTACAGTGAACCTCACAGCTTTCATGCTATGTGCAATTCCACGCATCTTGAGAATGTATAGTTGGCGCCTCAACTCGTCTCCTTTCAGAAACTGTTCAAGAACGACGATTCCATCAGCGATGAACTCTTCCATACCTGTGCCGAGACGCTTCTCGCCGTGGGGTGTCTCGGTTATCAACAAAGTTGTACAGCCAACTTCTCGAAGTGATTTTCGAAGCAGGTGAATTAGAGTCCTGACTTCAACAGCTTCCTCAAGGCCGATGGCCATTGTGCCAATTGAGTCTATGACGAGTCTCTGGGCGCCGATTTTGCTAGTGCAATTAATGATGTGCTTGAGATTTGGTTCAATTCCTTCCTTAATGGACATCGTCAAACTGTCGACGACTATGATTTTTCCCTCGTTCTCTAGTTTTTCAAAATTAAATCCAAGTGCTGATGCGTACCGACCAAAAGTTGCACGAGACTCTGAGAACGATGCATACACTCCCTTGTCTCCATATTTCGCGAGCTCCATCATACAAGAATTGAGTTGACAATGCGGTCTTGCCCGCTCCTGCGCCTCCAGCGACAAGAATAAGAGCGCCTTTTGGAAATCCGCCAGCCAAAAGGTTGTCCAACCCTTTGATCCCTGTAGGAACTCTTTCGATAGCTCTTGGACTGCTCACATTCTCACCGGACCATTCTATGTTTGCCCGTCAATTTAGTGTTTAGTCTCCTTCATTTACATTGTTTTGGGACAAGTTATTTAAATTCAATGTTATGTGGTTACCCCTTAATGGATATAATACCCTTATATTACGATCAACGGCAGAATATTTGGGTGGCCGCCGAAGGTGGGAGTAACTCTCATACGCGATCTATTGCGGGTTCTGACACGATGATCGATAGAATATTCATATCGACTTCCAGAAGCAAAGATGACATTGACCTATCAAGGTGCATTGGTGAAGCCATCGACGAAGCTCTCGGACTATTCGGCAACAACGCAAGATATCAGATCTACAACTTGCTTGAGAAGAGATACGCACTAGAAAGAAAAGAGATCCCCGTCCAATTAGGGAATTTTTCCAAAGGGCTTTCTAAACTCTTTGGGTCCGCTTCTTGCTCAATCGAACTTCTAATCGCAAGGTACCTATCAGAGAAAGTTGGTATCGAATTTCAACGGTTGACTGACTCAAGTCTAGAAGAATACGTGAAGATGTTGCAGTCTAAACTTATGGAAAGAGAGATGGCTAAGGTTACAGTCTCGCAGCCTACGAATATCGAGAAAACCGTTAACCCCCACATTATCGTGAGTCAATATCCCGTCGGCCCCGCCAAGAACAATTGAACCCCGAAAAATGAGGTTGGACACCAGATAGGGACGGATGGTACGACTTGCCAGCCTATGCTTATCGGCCTATCCGCCGGAATCATCGTGATGTTGATTACAAGGAGAAAAACTAAGTGTTCGGACTGAAGAATAGACCGATACTCCTTCAGGAAGCCTCAATCGATTTGGAGGAATTGGTTAAAGAAAGAAGTCGAGAGTTGTGGGAGAGTGAGGCACGTTATCGAGCGGTTGTTGAAGATCAGACTGAGTTGATATGTCGCAACAGACCTGACATGACGCTTACCTTTGTCAACGGAGCCTACTGCCGTTATTTCGACAAGAAACCAGAGGAGTTGATTGGGAAGAACTTCGCACATTTCGTTTTGGAGGAAGATCAGGAAACGGTGACAAGGGCGATTGCGGATCTTACACCGAAGAATCCGACAGGCATGTTTGAGGAACGAGTTGTGATGCCGAATGGAGATATTCGTTGGCAGGAGTGGACTAATCGTGGAATATTCGACGAGAAAGGCAGGCTCGTCGAGATACAGGGAGTAGGCCGAGACATCACAGAGCGCAGAAGACTAGAAGCCCAGTTGAAGATTGCGGAGCGAATGTCGACGATTCGTGAGACAGCTGCGATGGTGGGGCATGATCTTCGAAACCCGTTACAGGCGATAGTTTACAAACTATACTTGGCTGAGAAAGCCACGAAGGATTTGGCTTCTCCGTACTCGGAGGTTGCAAGGAAACTGGGTTTGGAGGAGGTGTTCAAGGAGGTTCGTGAAGACGTCAAGTATATGGATAAGATTGTGTCGGATCTTCAAGATTACGCGAGACCGTTACAGCCCGAACCCGTAGAAACCAGCATTCACACGCTACTAGACGACACATTCTCAACAGTAATGGTTCCCGCGAACGTTAGGGTTTCCAGAGAGATTGACAAAGACTTTCCAAAACTCATGATAGATCCATATTTGATGAGGCGAACTTTTACTAACTTGGTGAACAATGCGATTCAAGCTATGCCCGAGGGAGGAAAGCTTGTCATCAAAACCTCAAGATCAGAGGATTATGTATCTATCAGCTTCAAAGATACTGGAGTAGGCATACCAAGAGAAAACATAGACAAGATTTGGAGCCCCCTCTTCACCACTAGATGCAAAGGAACAGGACTCGGACTACCCACCTGTGAACGACTGGTTGAAGTTCATAACGGAGAGATTAGGGTCGAAAGCGAGGTTGGAAAAGGCTCTACGTTCACAGTTAAACTACCGCTTAAAGTGGTGAGTTGTGGGTGAGGTCTCCAAACGCTGCAAACATAAATGGATGCACTGGAGCACAGAAGGCTTGGAGAATATTCTCCAAATCATCCTGGTCAGATACACGAATCCACAATTCTACAAACAATTCTGGAAAACCTATATTCATCCATCACAATACCAACCCGCACTCACAACACGACTCTAACCCATCACTGCACACGACCAGTTCTTCGGATTGCACATCATTATACTATTTCGAAATGAATGACTCCCAAGAGATAACACTTGGTTAAATATGCTATTGCCACACATTCTTGGTTATATGAACGATACAGCGAAGGTATTGGTTACAGGTGGAGCGGGATTCATCGGCAGTCACATAGTGGATAGACTGGTTGCCGAAGGCTATCAAACCACTGTTCTGGACAACCTATCAACAGGAATGCCAGAGAACTTGAAGCAACATGATGATAACAGAAGCCTTCGATTTGTTTCAGGAGATATTAGAAACCTAGATTTGGTCAGACATGTTGTCAAAGGAGTGGACCTTATCGTACATGAGGCTGCCCAGGTTAGTGTACCAACTTCTGTGGATGACCCATCATTCACAAATGATGTAAACGTGAATGGAACGTTGAACCTCCTCATGGCCGCGTCTGACGAGAAAGTGAGACGTTTTGTATTCGCTTCGTCCTGCGCTGTTTATGGTGATTCCAAGTTACCAACGTCTGAAGATTCGCCTTTGAAACCTCTATCACCCTACGCAGCATCAAAAATCGCAGGAGAGGCTTACTGTACAGCGTTCTACAAGACTAAAGGATTGCCTATTGTTTGTCTGAGATACTTCAATGTTTTCGGTTCGAGACAACACTCGCAGGGTTACGCTAGCGCCGTGCAGGCTTTCATGAGAAGCGCTATCGAAAGAAAGCCTATGACTATTTTTGGGGATGGAACGCAGACGAGAGATTTTCTACATGTTGATAGCCTTGTTGAAGCAAATATGCTGGCTCTTGACAAGCATGATGCCATTGGAGAGACTTTCAACATTGGTTCTGGAATATCTACAAGCATCATTGAGCTTTCTGAAATGGTTCGAGAAGTCAGTGGTGTAGACGCTCCCGTGCCAATTTATCTTCCCCAGAGAGAAGGGGACATAAAACACAGCCTATCTGACATAACTAAGGCTAGGAATATTCTAGGTTACAAACCAAGAGTTGACATCAGATCTGATCTGAAAAACCTGTTCGGAAGTTTGACGAACCACTAAGAAATGAACTTCTGCATTGAAGTATCGGATAATAGTACTTATGATTTCTTCTAGGTAGCTCTTTCTAGCAAGCAAGCTTGCTCCACAAGAGAAGATCCCTCTCTGAAAGATGACGCTCATTCTGTTCCAAATCAGTGTTTCTGTCATCACTTGCTTCAATTCCCTAATTGCCACAATGCTCATGAGATTATCGAAAGAATTCGCCTCTTGCACGTTTCCAGGCCACTCTGTGGTAAAAGCTGCAAAAAGCTCGCTTCCTGGATCTGTCTCTTGGAAAGTCAAAAGTTTCTGTTGAAAAAGAGACTTTGCAAAGTCTAGGTCACCAACTCTTAAGGCCAGTCTGATAAGAAGGGCATAGGTTCCAGGTCCAGCCTCATACTTAGAAGGTGTTCCATCCAGGGGGTTGTATGACGTATGCACTACTCCGTCTTTCATATAGTGGATCTTGAAAAACGTGTACAGGCTCATGCTACTGTCACTGAACCCAGCGGACCATAGATTCGTACCCGTCCATATTTCGTAAATGGAATCTACATAGTGGTCGAGATTCAGATACTTCTCTTCCAAGACATCATAGTAGTCGTAAGCAAGTCCTGTTGATGGGATGATGCCGTTGGCTACGATCTTCATGGTCTGATTCATGATTGGCTCCCAGACTGGAGAGTATTGTGTGATCTTTTTTATGGCTGAGGAATCTGCATAGCTCAGTTTCAGGTAATGCGATGATTCTGTGTTTGCAGTCGAATCCCAGTTGAACCATTCCACTAGTATTTGATCTGATGGATGGACTTCGTGCAGTCTTATTCCTTCTGAGATTCTTTCTGCAAACTTCAGATAATCCGGATCTTTCCAAGCTTCGTATCCAAGGAACATGGCCTCCGCCATCTTGAGATCGTCGATCGATGCACTGCCGTATTGTCCGTATTGACCTTTGAATGGAGACATGTTTGCAGACAGTTTCCAATAGAACACGTCGTATGGTCCAATCAGATAGTTCTTTGCAAGATTATACTCAATGTTGAAAAGAGTTCTGTTATTCACCAAGTATGCATAGTATAGAAGGAGTCTTACAGACTCAGCTAGCACTTCATGGTTTGCACCATAAGAATATGAGATGGGATAGTCGGAGCGATATGTAGAAAATATTCCTCCTTGAGAGTTCATCATCTTTTCGACTATGAAAGTGAAAGCCATCTTCTCGATCAAATCATATTGTTGAACTTCAGTCAGAGTCGACAATATGGAAGTTGTTTTACTAGTTTTGCTCCATGTGGTTGTAGTTTCATTTGTTTTTGTGGGGATTAAGCTCCGGTAGTAAAGAACAGAAAAAACTATGATCATGATTAGAATGATGGTCGCAGCTGGCTTGATTTTGATTTCCTGTCGCCTCCAACTCCCAAATTGTTGTCTTGCGACTAATCTATCGTTTGTGTCGTCTGTAAATGAATGGGCACAGACATGCCAGTCCGAGGCAGAGTATTCCACTAGTCATTTCTTTTCCAGGAAACTCGGCAATCGGGATTTCTGTTCTGTTCAAGTAGAAGTCAATTCCTGTTGTGAACGAGCCGTCGCTGACAGTTAACTGGATTTGTTGTGATGAGTGTCCCTCATTTCCCTGAGTCCATTCGACTGCTTCAAGCGTGTAGCTTCCTGGCGAAGCGTAGAACTCGTATCTTCCGTCGTAGCTGTATACCGTTTGGCGCTGGTTTTCCCCTGTGACCGTAATTGCAGACCATGATGTGGGTCTGATCTCATCGCACCAAGTGAAACCGTACACATTGCCCTGCACGTATCCCCGTAGATCGAGTTCCAAGACAACTGACGCCTCCGAGTAAAGCCGCACATTCGGGACGACTACAGTGGTTCGCTGTTCAAAAGGACCAAGATGGTTGTAGGCAAAGTATTCCGGTGATTCGCCTAGAAGAAGTCCAGGAGGAGGCGGATAGTAAAGGTGAGGGAGATGCCAGTTTGAGGTTTCTATTTCTATCGTCCAAGCGCCACCGTACAATGGTGACCCCGGTATTCCATAGTCGTATCCGCCTCTGTCTCCTCGGTACTTTGAGCCCTCAGGTTTAATGATTCGTTCAATCCCGGGCATTGGTTCATAGTCCCTGAAACCGCCCATTAACCAGACAACCTGACTAACACCTGCAGGAATGTATCCACCAGTCCCCATCAATGATGTACCGAATTCTGATATTCTATACCCGGGGCCTATTCCACCTATCGCATAGTCTTGCGTAGACGTTACTGCTGAAACAAGTTCACCATTCTCATCTAGGATTCTGATTCTCATTGACATATTGTAAGGAACCACGTCGAACAATCGCTCTTTCTTGAACATTATTGTCAAAGAAACATTCACTCCAATTAGGAGATCCAGCCTAACATCGGACTGTTTCCCCGAAGCAACAGAAATGAAATCTAAATTCCCTCTATCCTCCTGAACGTATCCCAGAGTGTCGCCGCGCAACTTGTACATTCCCGATTTGAGCGCCAAGACGCTTTCCAACGCGGTGTCTCTATAGCCTGTGTAAGTCCAGAGAAATGGGAGATTTCCGAACACCGACCACCCAGCTCGGAAGGGGAGATAGCCCATGCACTTCATATCGCCAAAATCACGATAGAACGATTTTACGAGGCTGAAGTCCGGCCCCCTTTCCTCAAGAATTGTCGTGCCGTTGAGTACTAGGTAACTTACTTCCTCACTTGGAGGGGCAGTTGGGTCTCGTACTAGAAGCTTCCAGCCGGGGTAAGGGATAGAGGTCTGGCCAACAGTCTGGATTGGGGTGGCCCAATGTCGCCCATTCCAGTATCTGAGATTGTAGAATACGGTGTAGTCTAACTGATCATTTGTTCTGACAGTTATCTCTGGTCCGGGATCCGTGGGAGCGTAGTAATTCGAGCCTGCCCAAACCCAGTCTCGTTGTAGTTTGGGATGCTGATAGTCAAGCGAGTATATGGTGAGGTTGATTGAAGCCCCGCGGTCCATGTGACAACTCAAAGACGCAATTCCGCCACATAGGGTGACGCTTGCGCTTTCAACATCTTTCTGAAGATAGCCTCTCACGTAGACCCGAATTTGATAGGTTCCAGGCATGATGCCATAGTCTCTGATGTGGCGATATCGATAGAGAAAGTATTTCATTCCAAGATCACCGCCGTAGCCTCCAACGCTTTCAGCTGCGAAATCTATGGCGTCGCGGCTTGGAATTGGCCCTGCCATCCCGAAACCATTCAAAGTGACGTTGACGCTGCTTTGGAGTCTAGAAATCCAAGTGAAATTGAATGCAACTATGTCATGCACATCATTGAATGCCTCAACTATCACATATCGTCCTCGATCTGGTCCTCGGACAGGTTCAGGCAAAAGAGTTCCCTGCAAATCGTGGAAGTGCACGGTCTGGTTTATCGAGCTGCTCTTGAAAAGATCCATTGGCACGTATATGTCACCTGCCCAATTGACGCCTGATATTGAGAATTTGCAATCAACCGTAGCAGTGCCGGCGACGTCTGACTGCACGTATCCGTTAACCCATGCACGCAAATAGTATGACCCAACACTGAGGCCGTTTATCCATGTCGCGTACACCTGGGGCACACGGCCATCAAATTCCGATGGCACCCCGTAAACCCCTTTGACACCAAACCTAAAGATGAAGCTAGATGATCCACCACCGTTTGTGAATGTACCATCCGGATCCACCCACCAGTACTGCGCAGGTCCAACCCCATTGTAGATTCCCAAAAGATCTTTGGCAGGCGTTGGTCCTTCCCAAGGAAAGGCCACCATCTTGGGAACCGGCGGAATCTCAAACTTGTTTCCAGTCCAGATCGTGTCCCCTATGACGTAGCTTGTGAATGGGGAATGTGTAAGGTTGATTGGAGAAAAACACTTTAGGTGTTCGAGTTCCCATTGAAGATCACCGATGTTTTGATAGGTGTTGTCGTCATAGATTTCGATCGTGATGGGTCTTGTTCCAGTCCATGGTTCCGATCCAAAACTGTGTTTGGAAAACACGACTCCTGACACTACCGGTCCAGAGTCTAGGTAGCAGTTGATCTCCAGGGATTTTCCTCGACGGATATTGATGCTGGAAGCGATTCTTTGTTCAGGAAAGCCTGCAGCGGATGCGTAGACATCGTAGGTGCCAGGTGCGACGCCCTCTATCTCAAAGTGCCCCTGTGCAGAAGCGTTGAAGTATCCGCGAGCCTCGACACTTCGTTTTGTAGATTCCCCAGTATTCGGATCGTCAGCGATTCCAACCGCTCTAACCCTTCCGGCAACCTGAATAGGTTTCCCGTATAGCGTCGTGTTCCATCCACCGTATCTAACGGTACCATGTATGATTCCTGGATCAATCTCACCTTTCACGAGCAAGACAGGATAGTTTTCGACAGGTATAGTACTGAACTTCGGTCCAGAGGAAATTGGAAAAGTGTCGTTTAGAAACATCTTAAAGAAATATCTTCCGGCAATCTTTGGGGCCTTGATCGAGTTTACTCTGAGATAGTACCATTCGCCAAAAGCGAGCCACGCCGGTTCCATGATTTGCCAGGAAGGCTACGGGCCGGTTCGGAGGCCCTCTCACGTAGATAACCCACCAGCCGGGTCCGAACGGGTCTTTAACGTCAGCCTTTCCAACGTAGATCTCCCCACGATCATTCGTGACTGTTGTGACGATGTTTGATGTGTCACCGCGCAGCCAGTCAGCGACTGGCTCGAATTCTGGAGGAACGTATACAGCCCATCCGAAGTAATTGAGATCCAGTCCTGCAAGAGCTGGCGGAATCAGTCCTGGCTGATTTGGATTCGTGAAGTTGACTGCAAAAACAAGATCTCCAGTGGATGAATGATCATCGGTCGACGACAGGATGCCTTCGAATGGCGAGTACGAATTCCCTGAGACTTGTAATGGCGGTATCGGAGTAAAGGGCGATTGATATCCCGGAGGGTAGCCATTTCCGCTGATATCTCCGCCGTAGAGCGTCCAGCCACCTCCAGGCCAGACGTATCCGGTAGGTCCAGCCAAGTGAGGATCACGGTCATTCGATCTAAATGGCGGCACAGGAACCTGATAGCCAAGAGTATAATGAGCGTCGACAGGGAGGACTGAGCCGAAAACACATACGACAACCAGGATTGTGAGAAGCGCAGTCCTCATGCAACGATTCGACCCAAGGTTTTGTAATCAAACAACCAACTGTTAATAGGCTTAACTAGCATATATTTTACGGAAAACTGCAAGGAACCAAAAAATTCTCTAGGAGTCACATTCGGGGGGCAGATCTTACGCGTTCCAAGCGACTAGTGCTACTGGGTGCATTGGTGATACTCACAGGCGTTCTTTGGGCTTTCTATCCAACGAATACCAGTCAGACCACCTGGCAAGCCACAAGCGTCACAACCACTAAGAGGGTGGAGACTGTTATTCCTGAGCAGGTGAACGAAACCACTGACAGTTTCCTGGTAAATATCACAGTTCCGGCGGGTGATATCTACTCGATAGAATTCGAGGCCAAGAGCCGTGGTTGGATTGACGTAAACGTCACAGCATTCAACTACGTGAACCTTATGGTCGACCGATACACGCTGAATCTGAACAAAGTCAAGCGAGGTACTGTTCAATCCTTTGCAATAAATGGACCAAAGGTTGGAATGATCCAAATAGTATCCACAAACCCCTACTACGAGGGGTACTTCTCAGGCCAATTCACAATTAGAGGATACAGAATCTTGAACCAGACGATGGTCGCTTACGAAACTGTGATCGATACAGAACGCTTTCCGGTATCATCACAGAAGACTACTCATAAGTACATCTGGGTAGGAATCGTGTTCATTGCTGTGGGAACGCTTTTTGTTTCTGTTCTCAGTAAACGGAAAGAGAGATTTGGACAATCTCAGATTCCAAGCAGAGGTCAAGAAAGACAGATACAAGGAGTCTCTGGCCTAACACATCGCCAATGAAGGCTTACACAAATGATGAGATCTAGGATCCTTGTTGCGATCGGTTTGTTGTTGATCTTCACAGGTGCGGCCTTTGGACTGAGATCTATCAGGTATGAAAGAGTGGTTTCTGAGTCTTACACATATGTCGAAATGGTGCCGGTTCAAAAGGATCTTTACGTTAACACCACAGAAGTCCTGCATCATTTCTACGTTAACACAACTATACCTGAGAAAGGAGCTTACTATCAAGACTTTTACATAGCCGAACCTGGTTGGATTGAGATCAAGCTGAATACTGCGCGCAACGTAGACTTGGTAGTTGCCGGCCGAAGAATCAATTGGACAGCACTTCATTTGGGAAATACGACACAGATCAGTCTGGATAAACCTGGAGTAAAACGTGTGATGATAGTGTCAAACGATCAGTATGTTTCCGGCTATTTTGATGGAGAGTTCTGGGTAAAGAGGAAGGCGAGGCTGACTACGACTTCCACCATCGAATACACGCCTGTAGTGAGAACAGGCATTAGAAATGTGAAAAGGTTTGGAATCGAATTCTATGGAGATTGGAAGGATGCCACGCTTGTTCTTGCGCTGATCATAGTTGGAGTAACAGCGATCTCAGGATCCATGGTGGCAACAGACCGCAGGTGGTCAAGATACTTCTGAATCCATGTACTATAGTGTACCATTTGAGGAAGCGACTTGCTAAATCATTTCTGATATTGGTCGTGCTTCTGTCAGTTTATGCTGTTGGCAATTCTCTTTCAAGAGTATCGGCCAGTTCAACAAGCTTCTCGGGAATTGAGGTGCCGGTGGTACTAACCATCGACGCGGAATTTCCTTACAAGCCCGAAGACACCCACCGCATCCTTAACATACTTGACAAATACGACGCGCATGCAACTTTCTTTTTTCTTGGATTGTACGCTGAAGCACGTCCGGATATTGTGAAGGAGGTATTCGATAGAGGACAAGAAGTTGCTTGCCAAACCTACAGTCATCCAGCTCTCAGGACACTGAGTTATGAAGAACAATACAAGGACATCAAACTTGGAATAGAACTTGTCGAAAAAGCAACTGGACAGTTTCCCTATGGCTTCGCCGCTCCGTATTTCAGCTATGACAATGAAACGATGATGGCTATTAGGCGATCAGGGTTCGTGTACGACAGAAGCCGAGGAGCACCTCCACCTCAGGCTCCGTTTGTTTTCAACAATTCATTCTTCGAACTACCAGTTTCGGAAGCTATTGATTACTTCACCAATGGAACCAGCTTGTTGATGGCTGACGCAACCCTCATCCAACAGCTTAGTTTCAATGAGAAGCAGGTTCTTGATGTTTGGAAATTCGCGTTGAATCAACGAGTCGCAATGAAGATGCCGCTAATAATCAACCTTCACGAATTCTTGAGTGGTGAAGAACGATGGGCACGCGTGCTCGACGATTTTATGGCATATGCAAAATCGAAGAACGTCATTTTCATGTCGGCTATCGAACTCGTGAATTGGTGGTTCCGTGGGACTTCCGCACAGATTAGGAGAACAGTTACGACATCACCGATTGATAGTACTCTTGGAATCAATGTCCACTTGAGATTGCTGAGAGGAACATTGAAGAACGTCACCATAGTTGAGAATGTGAATGGGATTGGCGAGATTGAATCGATCGATGGTTCAGTTGACGGACGCAAAATCACATGGCACTTTGATGAAATCAAGAATGATCTAGATCTCTACTACGTCTACAAACCCACGATAATACAAATCATGAGATCCGAATCAACATTACGTTTTTCAAACCTTACACTTTCTAGTCAAGTGCCCTTAGAAACATCTTTAACCGCCTCAAACATCGTGACCCCGATTAGAACCGTGAGTCAACTATGGCTGTTCGTTCCCAATACGCTTTTCTGGTTAATGGTGCTCTCATCGATAATCATGCCCTTAGCCATCTTCACAATTCTTTGGAGAATCAACAAGATAGTTACTGTTGTCATCTGGATACTGATTGTAAGCAGTTCGACACTCACCTTCTTGCCCCGAAACATTGTATTGGTCTCAGTTGGTCTCTCTTTGATTATTAGTGCCATATTCTACGCCGCTGTGTTTTCTGCATCGTATGGGAGAAAACAGTAATTGATCAATCTGGACTGGCTGATTCAGACAATAACTTCCAGAACGGTACTTGAGTGGGTACTAGTCGTTGGGCTTACGACTGTGCTGACAACCGATCTCATGTTCATACCTTTAGCATTCCTGAGTAAGTATCGATTGAAGAAACCGCTTTCTTTGAAGAGTCATCCTTTCGTAAGCGTCATAGTTCCAGCATACAATGAAGAGAAGACTATTGAAACGGTAATAGTTACTTTGATGGAACAGACGTACAAAGAGATGGAAATTGTTATTGTTGACGATGGAAGTACTGACGCTACACAGCAAGCTGTGAAGCCCTATGCAATACAGGGCAAAGTGAGGTTGATATCGAGACCTAACGGTGGAAAGAGTGAGCGATAAATACTGGGCTCGCTGTGGCAAAGGGAGCCATAATCGTCGTAGTTGATGCAGACGGAATCGTGCAGAACGATGCCATAGCTTGGCTTGTCTCACAGTTTGAGAAGCCAGAAGTGAGCGGAGTTGCAGGAAACATTAGGGTAGGCAACCGCGTTAATATCTTGACAAAGTGCCAGGCGTTAGAGTACATCAGAGATATCCAAATTCCGAGGAGAGCGTTTGATCTTCTAGCATCGGTCTTGGTTATTCCAGGCCCTCTCGGAGCCTTTAGAAAATCAGCATTAGTCCAAGTTGGAACATATGATCGTGATACGGTGACCGAGGATTTTGATGCCACCGTCAAGATTCTGAAATCTCATGTTGTAATTAATGAGCCACGTGCAGTAGCTTACACTGAAGCTCCTACAAAATTGATTGATCTTTATAGGCAGAGAAGAAGGTGGTACGGAGGAATGTTTCAGACGCTCATCAAGCATCGCTTCTTCTGGTGGAAATTCGGCGTCTTCACTGTGATAGGAGTTCCCTATCTGTTTCTAACGTTGTTGGTGGCTCCGGTACTGGAACTTGTCGCGACTGGAGTGGGCATACTTCAGATAGCTTTAGGTGAATGGAGAACGGTTCTGTTAGTGTTCTGCGTATTTGCAATTCTAGAGGGGTTAACATCTGCATTGGCACTGCTGTTGGATGATGAAAAACTGAACTTGGCAGTCTTATCGCCACTTTACGTGCTTGGCTATCGTCAGTTACTCGACATTTTTAGGGTACTATCCTATCTTAACGTTGTTCTGGGGAGGATGAAATGGACCAGCATAGCGAGAGTGGGAGATCTTCAAAAAACCGCTCAGAGTTCAGTCGCAAAGAACTGACGGAAGTTGTCGAAGGGTGGCTGCGTGATAACGAAGACGGCCACCATCACCAGATCTGGCTGGAATTATGTAGAGATGGCTTCTCAATTAGTCCGCAGGAGCTTTATCTGTTGCTTGAAGACATGGTGAACGATGGAAAAATCGAAAAGATCCCTAACCCTAGAGGACGCTCTGGAACGTTTTGTTACCGTCTGGCGAAACCCACTTAGAACAATGATCCTATCGGTATTTGTCAGAGAGCTGGTCGCAATTTCTCCATGATCTCTTCCAGTCCACTGCCCTCGAATACTTGAATTCTGTACAGATTGGCAAGTTTCATGCTTTCGGCGCTCAGTCGGGGGATAGCTACAATAATGGGCTTGTCAGGCTTACAGTCATAGATCTTCGCGAAGAGCCCTACAACTACTTCCTGACCAACTTCTCGTGCGGCCGTTGCGATGATGATAACAGTTGTCTTGTTGTCTTTGGTTGCGACGATATCGAAAGGATAGTCTATTCCCGAATCGCCTTTCATCGTTCCTGGTGATTCAACTTTGAAACCATTTTCTTTCAAGAAGTTCACTATAGGCAACTCGACAACACAGTTAGCCATCACTTCTTGTCTGAACTCTTCGCTAAACGTGTAAGTGTATATGGGATCTAGTTTAGCCGTTTCATAGGTGAAGTCGTTCTGGCAGTCTATACAAAGATGACTTATGCCTGGAACTGAGAAATCCCTTCGGCAGCTGTTGCAGCGAAATATGCTATCAATTCTTCTATAGTCGGTTCCTATGAGTTTCAGAGTTTTTTGACATTTTGGGCAAACCAACTCGCCGCCTCGCGCAAAGTCCTCCAAAAAGTCAACGTAGTTACATGCATAGTGTTCAACCAGTGACCCCCGCCTCAACTCGTGGTTCTTGCAGAAAGGACAGAAGTAAGAGTTGTGTATGGCTCTTGAAGATCCACATCGAGGACAAGCAAGCTCGCATATCTAAGATTGCTTTGTGAAAGAGGAGATGCTGCGAGAGTTCTTCCAGCAATGAAGAACTGTTAGGAACCTCCAAGAGATCATTGATCTCTTTATATGCATATCCGACGTCAGTCAATGTCGGAGTTATCTTCTCATGGCCATTTATGGTCCAGCTGAGAAGTAGCCTGACTTCTCTACGCCTGTAAAGTGCGTGCCTACTCTCAGCATCGAGTATCTGTGTCTGCAATGCTTAACCGCTCTGTCATACCTTCAAGATATTAATTATCAACTTGCTTAATATATAAAACTCGTATTTCGCGGATCTGTTACTTCCTTGGGACATGGTTGAAGGTGTTAACTCTCGGGACATAGAGATTCATCGCCTCTGAAAGTCTTAAACAAATATCATTCACATATATCACTCTGCAATGTTCATCAAGCCCTCTCCTGCAGTGCACCGTTCTGAAGAGTTGAAACGCTTACTTGATCCACTAGATTCAGAAATCGTAATCATACAAACGTATATAATACTTTTACATATCGTTGTTTGGTGACTTGATGACACTCATTCATCAACCACGACTAGATACGATCTTGATGGTAGAGAAGGCTATTCTAGATTCAGCTGACTATCCTACGAGAACATCGCTCTGGAAGGACTTATCCCGAGGCATTCAGTATCAGACTTTCAAGTACATACTAGAGTATTTGGAAGCCGACGGTAAAATTGTATTCGATGATGACAAGATTATCTATACTGGCGTCAACAATCCCAAACTTGAAGCGTTAATGAAGTCTAGTGTTCGGAGTAGATAATTCCTAGTTATTCGAATTGGCTCACCTCTTCTTCTGAAGACTAGCGTTTTGAATTATTGTAACAGAACCTATTTCGCACAGATAGCGCCAGGGCGATACTTACTTTTTCAAGCTCAATGCAGGTAAGACGCTCCAAAACCGATCGAAGAGTTGATCATACATCTCAATGAGAAGCTTGTTCGTCGTCCAGACAGCTATATCCGATCCTCGATCGGTACTAAGGTCATCAGGCTTGTTCTCCATTACCACAAGTTCTCGGGTGTCAATTGAGGCAAAGCTTCCTTTGAAGGGTTTGTCGAGACGTTTCAGTTCTGTGATTTCGGATAGCTGATGTGCCACCGAGGAGTTTTCCGGTGATATCGGAGAAAGAATTCGAACGGTTGCACCATGCTTCATTGCCTTCTCGAGTGTGTCGCAATGAACCTTGTACGTGCGGATTAATCCTGATGGACTTGTCAAATAGTTGATTGAATTCTTCGCGTCACTAAATGTTTGATTTAGCTTGTTGATGATGTTTTGTCGTCCGTCTATCTGCCAGAATTCGCTGGACTCTTTGGGAGTCTCATGTTTGATATACTTGCTTGATTCATGTATTACAGCCAGTTGCTGGACTACGCCCTCTGAATCTTTTACTTCACTGTTCAGTTTCATCACTAGAGGCATCAAGAATTCGCTGGGAGAAGACGGCAAATATAGTTCTGGTTTACCTGGGATAATCTGGAGTAGCCCCTTACGCTCTAGTTCTCTAATTGCTCCATAAGCCTTCGTTCTAGGCACGTGAGCGAAGAAACTGATTTCACTTGCCTTTCTAGGTCCAATCCTAACTAGGGCAAGGTAGATTCGAGACTCGTACTCAGTTAAGCCCAGACGAGAAAGTGCTCGCTACCTCTTTGTCCTCAACTGCCAAGATCCTCTTCACCAAACCGTCCTGAAATACACATTGTATTGTCTCAATCTCCTTCATAATGATAGATTGAGAACAAGAAAGTTTCGGTGACGTGCACTCGACAGGTATGCAGAGGTCAGTTAGACGAGTGTCCTAGGCTCATTTTTCAGCACCCATGCCAGTTGAGATGTCAAGCCAGATGTTAAATGAACTTGATGGATTGTTCTGTTTCTGAATCTGGAAAGGCTAACAATTGGAGATGCTTGGAGCAAGCTTCCTAGCTTCAGGCATATAAACGAGGGTTAACAATTGAGGGTCATTCCCGTGGGCGAATGGAGTTGAAGAAAGGCATGGCATTGACTTTCTGGCTTTGGATACTTGCAATAATAATTATGGGAACTTTGGGGAGTGTAGCATTCAAATATGGCACGAATCAGATTGGCGAGATTACACTGCAAAAGTTGATGCAATTCCAGGTTACAAAAGAGACGATTCTCTACGGATGCGTCTTGATCGCAGGAGTTGCACTCTTTTTCATTGGAGGATATGGTCTGGGAGGAAAAGTATTTTCGGCTCGATATCTGTTTACTCCTCTGATCTTTGGAGCGCTCATGTTGTTCTTCATTTCACGTCTCCTTATCGGCGTCCCCCTCTCTACTACCGGCCTCGGCAGATTCACAAGTATCTTGACTTCCCTTACGATCGTGTCTACCGCTGCTGCAAGTGCACTCATATTCAAAGAGACGTATACGATGAAGGTAATCGTAGGAATGGCGCTTGGAATTGCTGCCTGTAATCTTGATCGGCCAAGGGTAAACTTTTTACTTTCATCATATGATCTACAATTGCCACCAAATTTCAGTTCTATTCTGCTTCAATAATTCAAAACAAGGTTCATGAACTTTCCAAGTAACTTCAGCAATGTGTACTGTTGATAGGATATTTTTCTGTAGGCAATGTTACGTCACATAATCATGAACGAACTACTTGACCTCTCAGAAAAAATGAAGGACTCGTTGGAGAGAACTGGGAATGGTGACAAGTATATCCTCAGTAACTAGGTCTTGGTCTAAGGCTACAGCGGTTGCAGGTATCACGCAATCCAAGTAGTCAGGTATGGATTTCCTAGTTCATCCAAGAGAGAGGATGTGTGGCAGATCTGAATCCAGATTATCAACATCATTTTTTGTAGATTTTGCTACCTTGAGGATCTCTTTGCTTTGAGGAGTCGTCCAATTGCTTCGGTGATTCTCCATACCCTGATTACGCCCTCGTCTCTTATGGCATCAAAATGTTTATCGTTTGTTATTAGAGTGGAATTCGTTTGTAGGCATGTAGCTGCATGAAGTATGTCTGCTCTGTTATGGGTCTTGAGATACGATTTACAGATCTTGATGTAGTTCTCTGATACTTTAACAATCATCGTCTTTGAAAGGAGGCTTGCAACGATTAGGGTGGCTGTCTGAGATTTCAGTAGTTCAGCATACCGGAGCATTTCCTCTGCAAGCAGATCGTCTCCAACGAGCCTGATGTTTGTGTCTGCTATTATCCTCAGGAGGAGCTTCAGGGTGTCCGTTTGTTTCGTTGGATCTCTTATGGCTGATATGAAGACGTTATTGTCAAGCAAGAAGGCTTGGGTATTTGGCTCTAATCTTTTCATTAATCTCTTTCCTAACCGTCTGCACTATGGTGTCTATGTCTCTTCCAGCCAACTCTTCTTCCAGTTTTCGGGCGATATCATCGAGATCCAGCTTCTGAAGCAGAAGTTGTCCATGCCCCTTTTTTGTGAGCATGAATTTTGTATTCTCTCTGATTCCCAGCTCCAGACGCAGGTTTTTGGGAATGACTATTCTTCCCGACCTGTCGGAAACGATCACCTGTGCCATCAAAACCATCGTCTAGATCCTATGGTAAAATGGCATTTAAGCCTTTTCTTGCATCGATGAGGATTGGCCGTCGCATATCTTGCTTGAGTTGTGTTGGAGTCAAATCTTTGAATTCAAATCCAGTCCGATTGAGTTGACTTAGATATTCAAGCTCGACTGAGCACGCGACTAAGTTATTGCCTGGCATAGAAAACAAGTTGTCCCTGAAACTTCGTACATCTGGGAAATGAGGAGGAATGTATTGCCCCATATAGAAGCGTACCACCATCAAGAATAAACGGTAACGGCACTTCCCTATCTCTATAGATTGTTTTGACCAAGACGTTTGGCATAGCGATTGCAATTCCAATAATCATTGGCCTTCTAACCAAGAGAAAGCCACTTGACACTCTCCGCGGCTAAAGCCGGGAGATTCTTGCTTCTACAATGTTTCTCGGTCTGTGGGTCATAGCGCTGTTACGCTCCCACTTCATTCCATCCCATTTTAGAAGGTTAGGGTGTGTCAGCACCCTGATAGCTGTTCCTCCGTAGAGGTTTGCCATATTCAATACGCCAATAGCATCCCGGTTCGCTTCCAATCCACAACTTATGCATTTGAAGAGTCTGCCTTTTCGCTCAAAGTTTATCTGAACTGCATCGTACGCAGATTGATGAGGTCTTGCGTTCACTTACCTCTTTTACATTTATACCGTATTCTTCTGCAACATCTTTGAATCTTTGAATTATGTAGTTGAAACTCCAGAAGTTATGGATCATTGAATTGTTCTTTGCGCCCTTGTGGTTATTTTCTCTAATGCCTGTTAGGTCACCGACAACAATCTTTGAGACTCCAAGCTCGTAGAGATCACGTACAATATTCCGCACCATAGTATTGATGGCTTGTCGGAATCGTCTTTGGCGTATCCTAATGAACCTGCTTAACCGTTTTGACTTGTGCCGGTTATTAACTTCCTTGAGTCTACTTTGACATTCTGCGATTCGTCTATTCCAGTGCCACCAATCTGCTAGGAGGTTTCTTCCACTGTATGCTATTGGCTGCTTCCATCCTTCAATCCACATGGTGGCAAGGTTGATAACGCCAAGATCAATGTAGCATGTCTTGGAACCTTTCGGTTTAAACAATGGCTGTACTTTTACAGCCTGAAAGACACGCCACTTACGATCTAACATATCATAGATGATTTCGGCTCTACCCTGCTTGCCATTCCATTTAGGGTTGCCTTTAATGGACACTTTCAACTTTTTCGGTAGTCTCATGGTCTCGTTTTTAACACTGTAGGAATTGTTCCTATAATACCATCATGAGTTTGTATTTTCCATTCTGCTTCCAGTATCCTGGCATATGCACCTTTTTGATATGTGAAGGTAGTTTGCCTCCTCGTTCCATCTTCTTCAGTGCAAAGAAGCTTCTCCATGACTCATTATTCTTTCTAAGAATCTGCTGTGCTGTTGCAGAATCAATAAGCGGCGAATATTTGTTGTAGAGGGCTCCACACTTCCAATCAATCGTCTGATAGGTGAGCCATGCTTGCCTTCTCTGGTAGGTTACTTCATTCCACAGTTTAGCACAATTAGTCGCTCTTTCCCTTAGCACAATTTCCTGTTCCACGCTGGGAGCAAGAATGAAAGCGTTGGTTCGCTGCATGAAACTATCCACATCAGTTATTACGGATCGGTATTTAAGCGGGAATGCAATTCATCTCCATGACTAAAGTCAGGAGCTTTCTTGCGCC
>CAVXDP010000015.1:0-251550 GCA_963760485.1 Candidatus Bathyarchaeota archaeon
CGAAAAACTATGCGATATCGTAGGACCGCTATGCGAATCAGGTGATTTCTTTGCTCGAGATCGGAAACTTGAGCAAACAAGATGCGGAGACATATTGGCAATTTTGAATGCGGGTGCATACGGGTTCGTCATGAGTTCTCAGTACAATTCCAGACGAAAACCGGCCGAGGTTTTGTTGAAGGACGGGAAATCTGCAGTGATAAGAGAAAGAGAAACCCTTGAGGCTTTGACAACTGGTCAGAAAATCGTGGAATGGCTTAGGTAACCGAAATGTTACTCATACTGAATAGACCGTTTAAATCAGTCATACGATGCCTCACTTCCATTGGTTGGTGCTAGAATGCGATTCTGGAAGATGCATGGCCTCGGAAACGACTACATAGTCATCGACGACAGAAGACAGGGTATGGCCGAGGAAAAACTTCCCAGACTTGCGCAGAAGCTTTGTAGGAGAAGATTTTCCGTAGGCGCCGATGGGCTTCTCATAGTGCAAAACTCCAAGAGCTTGGACTTCAAGATGAGAATCTTCAATGCAGATGGCAGTGAAGCCCAGATGTGCGGTAACGGAATAAGGTGTATTGCCAAATACTGCTACGATAACGGTATCGTCTCGAAGAAGCTGATGAATGTCGAAACACTGGCAGGAACTCGATGCGTAGAAGTGTTAACAGAAGGAAAAAGCCTGGCAGAAGTGCGCGTCGATATGGGCCACCCATCATTTAGCCGTAGAGACATGCCGATGTCAGGAAAAGGCGAATGCGTGGATGAACCAATCGTTGTAGAAGGCAACAATCTGAAGATTACATGCGTCTCGATGGGAAATCCTCACTGCGTTACCTTCGTCCACGATCTTGAATCGTTTCCGGTACATGAGGTAGGACGCAGACTCGAGAAACATCGATACTTCCCTGAAGGTACAAACGTTGAATTCGTTGTTGTCAAGGACAGAGAAACAATCAACATGAGGACATGGGAGCGTGGAGTGGGAGAGACCACCGCATGCGGAACTGGAACTTGTGCAAGCGTGGTAGCTGCATATAGACTCGGCAAAACCGGAAAAAAAGTGAAAGTTAATTTGCTCGGAGGAAACCTGCTTGTTGAACTTGGTGACTCAGTGACCTTGGAAGGCCCAGTTGAGAAGGTATTTGAAGGACAATTGTTCAGCGATGATCCAGTTGTTGGTTGAACAAGCCCAGAGATTGAATAGGCTTCCTCCATACCTATTCAGTGAAATGGAGAAGGCAGCGCTTGAGAAGAAAGCCCAAGGGATCAATCTGATTTCCTTCGGAATAGGAGACCCTGATCTCTCCACTCCGAGTTTCATTCTGGATACACTTAGGGAAGAGGCCTCAAACCCCAAAAATCACAATTACTCTCTCAGTCAAGGAGAGCTGGAGTTTAGACAGGCTGTTGCAGAATGGTACAAAAACCGTTTCAAAGTAGACATTGATCCTCAAAAACAGGTACTTGCTTTGATCGGTTCGAAAGAAGGCTTAGCGAACCTTGCAAGAGCATACGTCAATCCTGGAGACAGGGTACTGGTACCAGATCCAGCATACCCCGTCTATGCAAATGGCGCCACCATACTCTGCGACGGTGTAACTGCAGTGATGCCCCTACTTGAGGAGAATGATTTCAAACCCCAATTGGATAGATTGAAAAGCGAAAAGGCAAAGATCATTTTCTTGAACTACCCAAACAATCCTACTTCAGGAGCTGTCGAAAAACCATTCTTGGAAGAGTTGGTTGAGTTCGCTCGAAGGAATCGGATTGTGATCTGCTACGACAACGCCTATTCTGAGATTGCTTTCGATGGCTTCAACGCTCCAAGTCTCATGCAGATCGAGGACGCAGAAGACGTTGGCATAGAGATCCACTCATGCTCGAAGACATTCAACATGACGGGAGATAGAATAGGCTTTGCCGTTGGCAGCGAACAGGTGATAGCAAATCTTGCGAAGGTAAAGACTCAGATCGATTCAGGGCCGTCTCTGTATATACAGAGGACTGCGATAAGAGCGTTGAGAAGCTACACCTCAGAAGGGCCTCCGGAATACCTCAAACAAAACGTTGCAATATACCAGCAGAGAAGAAACGTGCTAGTCAAAGAGTTGAAGTCCTTGGGGCTTCGATGTGAAACACCCAAAGCTACGTTCTACGTTTGGGCAAATTGTGGAAAAGATTCGATGGAATTCGCAAGGAAACTTCTTGATAAGGGAGTGATGGTGACGCCCGGCATAGGTTTCGGTAGATATGGAGAAGGCTTTGTTAGATTTGCACTTACCATTCCAGTTGAGAGAATTAGAATAGCCTGCGAAAGAATGGCCAGCGTTATGTAGGAAATGCGCAAATGCAAGAGCAACATTCGAATTGCTATTTGTTGACTACCAGAACCTAAGCACCATCATGGTATTCGTTCGACTGGTTCCTTTTAGCATCCTTGTCTTCTCGATACAGGAGTTCAGTGCGTGAGTATCTGGTGCTGATAGCAACGCAACTATGTCAAATTCCCCAGTGACCTCAAACACCCTCTGGATCCCATCAATCTTGAGCATGGCTTCAGAAATCTCGGATGTTGGTACCGACGGATTTGCTGACAGAAGTATAACAGCTGCAGGGCCTTCCTGAGCGGTTTCGATTGTGAACTTTCGGATAGCGCCGGATTCCACAAGCTTCTTCACTCTCCTTCTGATCGCTCCTTCAGACATCTTGAGGTCCTTAGCCATATCTAGGTAAGACTTTCTCGCATCATTCTTCAGGATCTCAACAATTTTCCGATCAATTTCATCCAGCAAGTTTTCCACTATGCCTAATTAGAATGGATACGGCATAATAACATTGATTTCGGGGTCACCCGACTCAATATCTTCATTTGTGCTCAATCGGAGATCGCATGATCTATGTTTTCTCTTTTTGTTCCATGCGGCACAAATAGTATTATAGATATGTCCTAGTGCTACAATCCCTCTTTGAGGAGTGATTTGATTGATTCAGGTTCCCAAGTTAACCATAGAAGACGTTTATGTTGCCATGGAAGCGTGCCGAAAGAAGGCTATCGAAATAGGAGTTCCTATGGACATAGCGGTTACTGACGAAGGAGGAAACCTGTTAGCGTTCGAGCGTATGAATGGCGCCTTGGTAGGGTGTATCCAAGTAGCCATAGACAAGGCATACACCTCAGCAATCTTGGGAATCCCCACAGCGGAGGAAGGGAGAATGGCGCAACCAGGCGAGTCGGAATATGGAGCCAACAGCCTCTGTGGTGGAAGAATCGTAATACTCGCCGGTGGAATACCAATCAAATTCAAAAATATTACATTGGGTGCGGTTGGCTGAGCTCTGGTACGGTAGACCAGGACACTGCAGTAGCAGAAGCAGGAGTCGCAGATCTCACCAAGAAACTTAGTGGGTGAGGCTTCCAGGTGCAACAGGTTCCTGCAAAAGGATACGAATTATTCTCGATGTACGGATTCAGCATAGAATATCCTGACACCTGGGAAGTGGAGCTAAACCCGAAGTCCGAAAGAACTGTGGGAGACGTGGCATTCAGGACTGCACGTCACCGCATATTTTTATCATGGGGGCCGCTCGAGCAAGTTCAAGAGAAGTATGGTTCTCTAGATGGACAGGCAGAGGCATGTATCAAGAATGTGAGAAAAGGGGGAGACGTTAGGAAGTTGGAGACAGTGGAGCACAGTGATACTTCTGTTAATGGTCATGAAGCGATCTTCAATCGCTTTAGAGTAACTCTGGGTGTAAGCTTCTACGCGATGAGGACCGCTTACAGGGAGGTCTCGTCGGTTCACCTGCACTGTGAGAAGACTGGCAAGTTCTTTGTTTTATATGAATCTATTATGGGTTCAGATACCGTAACTGGATTGGAAACGATCTTTGGACATATGAAAGACACGTTCAGATGTCATTAGGTTGGCATGGTTCGAGGATCGGACGCCTTAAGAAGATGGTGCTTCACAGACGTCTTCAAAGTGAGCGTAGCAAGATTTCTTAAGGCGTTTTACGATTTTGTAGAGCAAGAGTTCTTATTCTGATATTTCTCTCAGGT
Source organism: Candidatus Bathyarchaeota archaeon (assembly GCA_963760485.1). Taxonomy (GTDB): domain Archaea; phylum Thermoproteota; class Bathyarchaeia; order 40CM-2-53-6; family CAVXDP01; genus CAVXDP01. Next base: position 4,064 of record CAVXDP010000015.1, read on the forward strand.
GCGGGTATGAAGCTTAATCTGTGCTTTACCGGTGCTTGGGCTATGGAATAGATTGAATATTCTATCCTGACGTGGGCGAAAATCGCTTGATTCCTTTCTTGTCAATTTCGATAAGGAATCCTTGTAATATTCCGTCTGTGTACAAACTGCCTGGATTTAGGCAGAGGGTGCGACCAATCTTACAGTTTCCCTTTGATTCATGAATGTGACCATGCAATCCCAAGAGTGGTTGATGCTTTTCAATAGGCAGCTCTGACTGCGGTACTTCCTACTGGAATTAGTTTTGAAGCGCTATAAGTTGGTTTAAGTTCCTTGTCAAGTTCTGGCGCATCATCCAAGCGTGAATCATATGGTGGAGCATGAAGATTGAAGGCGCAGTTTTCCATGTTCTTTACTTGAGATGTCATCGCTTCTATCTTCTTGGCAAGCTCCTCCTCGGAGACGTCTCTCGCACATTTCCATGGGGTTATGTTTCCATATCCAGTGCTGATCATCTCATGATCTTCATCCAGTTGGATGGTTTTGCCTTCTACATCGATGGCACATCGTGCCTTCCTTATGATGGGATCGATCTCAAATGGATCATCGTTTCCTGCAGTTAGGAATAGTCTGATTCCTGTTCCTTCTAGTCGTTCGTCAGCTATCCGCATCCACCGCTCAACTTGCTCTAATGCAAGATGGAGAACAAGTTCTTCACGTCTGGCTTCAGTTTCGAATTTCGGGAGTTCCTGAGGGGTGGTACGGTAAGTGTAAAGGCCTCTGAATCGGATCTCTTTTTCAAGGTTTTCAAGTTCTTTTTCAGAACTTGCCACAAGCTCCTTGCCACGGAAGTTTGTCTTGTATTTTCCGTCTGGTTGTTGAATTAATGCGATGAAGCCTTTGGCGGTGATGTCTCCGCCTAAGACCAGAACATTTGCACCATAGAATTTCCCCGAGTTAACGAACTTCATCCAACACTTGTCTGATCCATGTAGATCTGTCGCAAAGAAGATCTTTGTAGTCAAAGTTTATTGCCCTCGGGCCATTGGCCCCCGACTAACCTCATCAACATCGGCGTACCATTTCCTACTGGTCCCAATTCTTGCTCTAATCTTCCACTTCATGCTTTTTGGCTGTTCTTCTATACACTCGAGCATTTTATCAATTCTGTGATTTATGGAGCTCTTGGAATCATTGCCGAAAACATCATATTGAGGGAGGAGGGTCTTGAGCTTCTTCAGGTTCGTTGTTGTTGTATAGTAGAATCCCCAATCTTCTGCCAGTAATCGAGAGACGTATTTCAAGTTAACAGTTTCCAAATCCTCTTCTCCTACATCGTGTTCATGTATTAGTACAAGCGCATCCTTGACGTCCTTTTCATTGATCTTAACTATCTGCATCTTTTCGAGAAGCAGATCTGAAACGGTTAGCGTAGGAAAGTCGATCTCAAGTCTGTTCTTGAAGTTGATTGTATGACACATCTCGAGCCTGTCAAAGAATACGTCTACCTTTCTCTGAGTTTTCGGATCGATGTAGCCACTTCTCACTTGACCGTACATATGTGCGTAGAACTTTGCAACTTCGCTTTCAGGTAGATATTTGAGATCTTTGAATAACTGGTGTATTTTATCTTGGAACTTGTTATAAGACATGAAATCTATGTCGGTTATCATTCTTCCGAGACTGTCAAGAATGTGTTGCGAATTTGAACAATGGATTCGAATTCCACAAGCTCCCATCACTCTCAGGACTATGCCCTTTGCTTTGCCAAGTTCAGCAACCTTGATTGCCTCATTCACAAACTCTGTCGAAGACACTGGCAACTCCTCGCGATTCGTAGAGGATGAAAACATTCGCCATTTAAATACTACTGTACTTAAATTCTTTACCACCCTTACGAAAATCACTTATACTATTTGACTCATCCTTTAATTGGATGAAAATTGACAGAAGAAAAGACGCTATTCCTTCGTAGGGCTTCTGGACTAGCAAGATCTTGGAACGTTTTCGACGGCTTTCTGTACTGCGTCTACGCGGATAGCATATTCGTTGAGCAGCGCTTACTTATGGTCTTTCTTGGCCTTGGCCGGACGCAAACATACCTCTGGCGATAGTACTGAACTGTTTAGCGCTTTATCCCTCGATGATCGTTTATGCGATGAACGCCTCAACGATGCCTCGAGTAGGAGGAGACTACGTCTGGCAGAGTAGAATCCTGTCTCCAAACATAGGATACGCGATATGCCTCTCTGGTCTAGGATTCTGGCCGTGGTTCTACGCTGCTACGAATGTGATGCCTGGAACGGTAACCGCTGTCTCTCCAACATTTGCGGTTCTGGGGATAATGTCAGGAAACAAAGGCTTGATCAATTTTGCGACATATTTGACGACAGCTGACGGATTGTGGTGGGCATACGTAGCCTACTGCATTTTTGCATTCATTATTCTGGTCGCTGGCATGCGGTGGTATGCGCGTATACAACGTTGGTCCTTCTACATTGGTTGTGTCGCAATTGTCGTTTGGATCGCCATGTTCTTGATGACTACAAATCAAGATTTCATAAGCAACTTCAACTGGTTCATGACGACCTACTTCAAATGGGGGGGACTGATCCCTATCACTACGTGATCAATCAAGCTGTAGGGCCGGCTACGCACCTGTGCCATTCAACCAGACAAAACTACTGCCAAGCTGGATGCTGGTGCCAATAATGACCTATGTTTTCGCTTTTGCACTGTGGTCGGGAACAATGGTGGGCGAAATCAGCGGAATTGATGACCTGAAGAAGTCCATGTGGATGTATGTTGGAGCCAACACTTTTGCGCTTATCGTATGCGCCGGTACAATGTACGCGACCATGATCATCGTTGGAAACGAGTTCTTCTTCTCAGCCAACTATATGTGGTACAACCTAGGCGGAGCAAATGCTATGCCAATGTCCCCATTCATAGGATTCCTCTACGTTACCATGACACGCAATCCATTCTTCTGGATCATGACACTTGTCGGCATGAATGCATGGTTCTGGATCTGGCCAACGAACAACTGGGTACAATCAATCAGAATCATATTCTCCATGTCATTCGACCGAATGCTTCCAGGATGGATGGGAGCTGTCCATAGAAAAACAAGAGCGCCCCTGAACGCCATAATCCTGGTGACCATCGGATGTCTAGTGATGGGCTGGGCATATTCGTTCACACCATTCTGGAAATTCACTCTGGACTGCACTGTCGGAAGCTGCCTTGCATTCTTTGCGTCGACAATCGCTGGCACTGTGATGCCTTATCGTAAAAGAGTAAAGGCGATCTGGGAAGCTTCTCCAGCGTCAAAATACAAGATTGGCAATGTTCCAGTGATTACAATAGCTGGTATTATTGGAATAATTTGCTTCTGGATCCCCACATATTTCCTTTGGATCACAGACAAGAGATACGGCGTTAACGACCCATTATCAGCAGCTTTCATGATTGGATCTTTCTTAAGCGGCGGCATCATCTTCTACATAGTTAAGTGGTACAGAAAGAGCAAGGGCATCGACACAGAACTGTTGTACCGTGAAGTACCCTACGAATAAGTTCCCCTTTTTCTCTATTTCTTCTAGGCAACTAGTGACATACGAAAGAATCTACCATGTGATTGAAGATCAGATCTTGCTCTCGAGATCTCTCGGTATCCGGTGTGGACTCGTAGACAATGAAGAATCTATCGGTCCTCTCGCATTGCAGATGAATTGACCAGATCTCTTTACTATTCGCCTTAAGCATACGCATGCCAACTGTTCTGTCCATTACGAAATGTCTGTAGACTGTTCTATGTCCATTCAATTCTATCGTTTTTGTTTCGATTAGGTTGAGCTTCTTGACATCTCGTCCATTCGCAATCCTTGAAAAACTCGCTTCTGCCTGAGCTTCTAGTGAATCATATTTCCCTCTAACTGATTCCAGCATACCCCACGTCAGAAAAACAATATCATTATTCGGTGATCTGAAGATCACATATCCTTCAGCTCTTCTAGACTTTGGATCGAACTCAACACGCCAAGTGTTTGGATAATCTATCGCAAACTTGTACATCGAAAATCTTTCAAACATATGAAATTCCAATTCCTCTACTTGCTAGAGTCGATCTCTGAAATCCTTTGAACTAGTATGACTGTGCTCCATATCCTGTCGAAACAGTCATTATGACAAGCCACAACTATATAGATTAAGAGATATCGTGAAGTGCAGAACATGAAAGCGTTAATCGTAGACAAGTTACCTCCAGCGAATGTGAAGAGACTGCGTGAAATCTTGGACGAAGTTGAATACGATCCAGATCTCGCAGCGGAGAAATTGCCCGAGCGGTTGGCGGGAGTCAACATTCTGATTGTGAGGAGTACTGAAGTTCCAGCTATTGCTATCGAAAAGGCTGATTCACTCGAACTCATCGTTCGGTCTGGTGTAGGGACTGAGAACATTGATGTATCCGCGACCTCGGCTCGAGGCATCTACGTGACTAATTGTCCAGACAAGAATACTGCCGCAGTGGCAGAACTCACCATGGGTCTGCTGCTCGCGGTTGATAGATGTATACCGGATCAGACCTTGGCGCTTCGTGAAGGTCGATGGAACAAGGAGGGTTTTGCTAAGGCGGACGGTCTCAAGGACAAGGTTTTCGGCGTTATTGGTGTAGGAGCCGTTGGCAAGGAAGTCATCAAACGAGCGAAAGCTTTCGAAATGGTTGTTGTCGCTTGGTCACCATCATTGACTGGTGAAAAGGCCGCTGAATTGGGGGTTTCCCGTGCTGCCACTGTCGACGAGCTGATAAGCCACTCCGATATCATATCGTTGCACGTGGCTTATACTCCTGAGACCCATCATCTTCTTTCAGCAGAACGTATCTCGAAGCTGAAACGTGGAGCCATCGTTCTGAACACTTCGCGCGGTTCCGTAGTAGACACAATTGCACTCGCCAAATCACTTGAGGCTGGTCGAATCCGTTTGGGCATTGACGTTTATGAAAATGAACCCGAAGGTGGTAAGGGGCGATTCGACAATGTTCTAACAAGCGTGCCTAACTGGGTTGGCACCCATCACATAGGTGCGTCTACCGATCAGGCGCAGAGAGCAACGGCCGATGAGGCTGTGAGAATAGTCGAAACCTTTGTTCAAACCGGAAAAGTCGAGAACTGCGTGAACTTCGCCAAGCATACACCTGCAGCATATGAACTGGTCGTACGGCACTATGACAAAGTAGGTGTTCTGGCCACAGTTCTCGGCGATCTAAAAGCGGCCAAGATCAATGTGCAGGAGATGCACAACATTGTCTTTGAAGGCGCCAAAGCGAGCCGTAGCCAGGATCCAACTCGATACGTGTCCATCAAAGGCAATGCTTGAGAAGATCTGTGCACGCAAAGATGGAGTTATTGATGTTGAACTCATAAAACTACGGAGTTCTGGTCTGAACGTGAATGGATCTTGGTAACAGATAACCTGATAGAGTGTTGAGTTTTCGGAGTATCTAGCCTAAATGATAATGGTCGATAACTACATCCGTGGGCAAACGCTACGCATACAGAAGAATGTGAAGGTCGAATAATCACTATGCAGAAGCAAATAGTCTCAGCAGCAATTGTCCTCTTGATGATTTCTTCTCTAGTTTTGTCAGTTGGAGGGGAACCCCCACCAAACGCTGAGATAGTTGATGTTCAGTACCCTGGCCAAGTAGTTGCTGGCGAGACTTTCAGGGTGAACGTTACTATCAGGTATTCCTATGAAGGATGGACGCTAGCAGATTTAGGCATTTTTCACGAGAATCTCACAAGAATCTTTGACTACGTTCGCTACTACCTGACCAAGGAAGCTACTAGATCTTTTGTTCTCACAGTGATTGCCCCAAAGACTCCAATGGATCTGCAACTGAAGGTCGTGACTCGATACTGGTACCAGAACCTATGGGTTAGTAGCACCAGTGGATCTAGAGATATTCACGTTGAAGTCGTGGGCTCAGGTGAACAGCAGATTTCCAATGAGTGGCCTTCAATCGTGAAGGTTCATGAAAACGAATGGTACTATTGGAAAAACAACAGTAGCAACACGTGTTTGATATGGCTGAGTGGGGGGCTCGCCTATGAGGATCACGTTACCATAAACCCATATGACATGGAAACCTTTGGTGCCATGAAGTACTTGAACGATCTCTCACAGAGATACAGCCTTTTAGCATTGCGCAGAGGGACTGAGGGTCGTACGATTCCATCTACAACTCAGACATTCTACGCTATGCCTTACTATCCAAACAGCATCTTCCTAAAGCAGACTTCATGATTGGAGTTTTGATCAGGGGTATAATTTCACTTATATGGTTGGATATTCCACTGGCGGGGCCGCAGCCGCATATGAAGTAGCTGTAAGAGATCCAGAAACGTGGCTGGCTCCGAACGGGGCCATAATGATTAGTGCTCCTCTGGAAGGGGTACCACCGAGGAATCTGTTAGAATCAGCTTCCCATGTGAATAACCTAGAAGCCGACATTCAATTGCTGTACGGGGAAGTCTGGAGCGAAAACTTATGGCCCCAGGGAAAACTATTCTATGACAATGCTCCTGCAAAAACAAGTGCTCCTTGGTATCGCAAGGAATGGCATCTATTTCCAGACTCGAGCCATGAAGTCTGGGTAAAAGAGGAAGATGGAGCACACTACAACAGCATGGCCTATGACGTAACAAGTCAATTCATCGAGAAGTGCAAGAGCCCATGGCGCAGACTTTCCGAATGGAATGATGGAAGCATTGAGCTTTACGATATATCGAGTAATAGTACCACCGGACAACAAGTGCCAAAAACTCCCGGGGCATCCCTTGCGGCCAAGGCGGGAGATACCCTGAAGGTCAAGGTTTGGCTCCATAATTGCTCTGCAATAGGTGCTTGCAAGAGAGCAGACGTCGACTATATCAAGGTGGATCTGTACAGTTCTGAGGGATACATAGACACTCGTTATACGAATATGGATGGCTACGAAGAATTTACCTTCACAGTACCTCAGGCATGGGTGAACAAAACCGTGAAGGTATTTGCCACGTTGGGCACGGTCGAATATAGAGACATCTATACACCAACCATAAATCTCTCCATCAGTTGACACCATACGGAATTAATGCATAGAGCCATATTTCCATTCGAAACACCGTGTCTTGAGAGAAGAGAAGCCTCCACCTGGGAAGATAAGATTCTGGATAAAACCAGTGATAGAATATGTGGACTTGGACCCGTTATTACTGAAGGCCTACGAAGACTTTAGAGCAGAAGGGTTCAGAGGCAACCTCGGGGAGTTCTTCTTGGAGTGTATTGAGACTCTCGCCAAGATTCACGGATGGATACCACCGTCTCTGCGTGAAGGTGTCCGCACAGACAAGACTATTGCGACCTAACAGCTCGGTTAGTCCCAAGCTAGAAATTTCCAAATCCTATGCGTGGTCTTCTGTTCATGCGGAGTTCCTAGTTTCTTTGATTAACCTTCTAATCGCTGCAGTTTGCTATCGACGTGAGCCTAAAGGCAATGGTTTCTTGTATGGCTTCCTCTCTTGAACGTTTTCCAGTTTTCCCTCCAAGTCCTGGATTCTTCTCTCCAAGGATTCGATTCTTTCTAAGAGGCCTCGGGTAACATGTGCGATGGGATCTGGCAGATCGCCATGTTCTAAGTCGATTAGTGCTCTCGGTCTCTCGGGGTGGGTTTCTCTCGCTGGAATACCTACCACTATCATGTTTTCAGGTACATCCTTTATGACGAGGGAGCCTGCGCCGATTTTAGCGCCATTTCCTATCGAAACGTTTCCGAGAATTTTGGCGCCGGCTCCTATGACAACATTGCTCCCTATGGTTGGATGACGTTTCTTCTTTTCCATGCTGGTTCCCCCTAATGTGACGTTCTGGTACATGGTTACGTCGTCTCCGATCTCAGTGGTTTCACCAATGACGACGCCCATTCCATGGTCTATGAATAATCTCTTGCCAACCTTCGCGCCTGGATGTATTTCTATTCCAGTCAAAGATCGATTGAATTGAGAAATCAGTCGAGCAAGGAGTTGCAGGCCATTCCGGTTCAATGCATGTGCGATACGATGTAGAAGAATTGCATGGAGTCCGGGATAGCACAAGACAACTTCCAATGTGCTCTTGGCAGCAGGGTCTCTCTGCATAATCGAATCGACATATTGCTTGAGTCCGTTAAGCATTTTCTCACCGTCATAGCAGAAGCACGTATCACAACGACGACTTTGAAAATTCTCCTGAGCTTGGTTGTTGGAACATCGTTGTGCTGATGTACCTTTCGCCCGTATCTGGCAGGATTACAACAATTAGCTTTCCAATATTCTCTTCTCTCTTAGCAACTTGGACGGCTGCGAATGCTCCAGCGCCTGAAGAGATGCCTGCCAAGATACCTTCTTCCCTTACCAGACGTCGAGCCATTTCTATCGCTTCCTCATTTCTGACCTTGAAAACCTCATCTATCAAGCTAGGCTTGAGCACGTCAGGGATGAAACCGGCTCCGATCCCCTGTATCTTATGTGGAGCGGGTTTCCCACCTGAGAGCACTGGTGAATCATACGGTTCAACCGCGATTGTCTTGAAACTAGATTTCTTGGGCTTTAGCGCTTCGCCAACACCTGTTATCGTGCCCCCAGTTCCAACGCCAGCCACAAGAATGTCCACTTTTCCGTTGGTATCATTCCATATTTCTAGGGCGGTCGTCTCCTCGTGGATCTTCGGATTAGCTGGGTTCTTGAACTGCTGTGGCATGAATGAATGCGGGATAGATGCTGTCAGTTCTTCTGCTTTGGTAACAGCGCCTCTCATTCCATCTTTCCCCGGAGTTAACACAAGTTCAGCGCCAAATGCTTTGAGCAGAGCTCTTCTCTCCAGGCTCATAGTCTCTGGCATAGTTAGAATCAGTCTGTACCCTCTCACCGCCGCCACCATTGCCAAGCCTATACCTGTGTTGCCACTCGTCGGCTCAATTATGACCGTGTCATGTTTGATCGCCCCTCTGGACTCTCCTTCAGAAATCATGCTCCAGCAGATTCTGTCCTTTATGCTCCCGCCAGGGTTTCTGGATTCTAGTTTTGCCACCACGGTTGCCTTGCATCCTCTTACAACCTTGTTTAGTCTGACTAGGGGTGTACCGCCAATAGTTTCAATGATGTTGCCGTAAATCCTCATGTGAATCGCCTTTTTTATAACGTTGTTATATTTCTAGTGTATATTAACCTTGGGAACAAAACTTGTTTGATAGAAAACAGAAATACATCTAATCTGGCTAAAGGAATAGTTGTGGAGCAAGAGTCTTAGTGAGCCAATACGAAATTGCCTGCCCGCAATGCCTGACTCAAAACTCCGGATCTAGATTGTTCTGCGGAAGATGCAAAACCATCCTTGATCCACGAACAAATCTAAGTTTGCGAATAGAAGACTTTCAATGCTCGACCGACAAAGAGGCCCTTGAAATACTGAAATCGACAGGCATTTTGGCATACCTCGTGGACCAGTTCTTAGTCAAACCAAGTGAGCAGAAGAAACGCGAATGGTTATCAAAGCACGGGGTTCAAACTAGTCTGGGAGACTTGGATCCACTTGTGCAGGAATGCGCATATTCACTATCTCTCACGACTTTGCCAGAAGTCTACGTCATCAAATGCACGGGCTACCCTAACGCGTTTACATTTGGAGACGACAATACTTCAATCATTGTCATCGACAGCAGACTGGTTCGCACCATGACGCAGAACCAACTACGGGCATTATTGGGACATGAGATGGGACACATAAAGAGCAAACATCTGCTCTATCACAATCTCGCTAACACCTTGGCTGAGGGAATCGGAATGTCGATCTCATTTTTCACTTCAAACATGATAACCACGGCTACAAGACTTGCATTGTTGGCCTGGCACAGAGAATCGGAGTTTACAGCGGACAGGGCTGCACTGAATATCGTCCGCCAATCCTGAACATGTAGCTTCGATGTTCGCGAAACTTTCGGGTCAACGACCGTCGGAAAGCGGTGTCTCGGATGGAGCATCTCTGTTGTCGGGTGTTGCCAGAGCATTTCAGAGCCATCCAAACCACCTCGATAGAGCTAAAGCCGTTTTCCATTTCTCAAAATCCAGAGAATACGCAACTATTGTGGAGAAGATCAGTTACCGGAGAATATTCCGTTCAGCTTTTTCTCCCAACTGTCGCTTCTGCAAAGCTGGCAAATCAGTGAATTCTCTTTTCTGTCCTGAATGTGGAAGGAGCCAGATCTAACTCCGTATTCATTTTACTTATGTTTTCTTACGAATTTCAATAGTTCGTCGAGTTCTTCCATTGTATTGAAGAATGTCGGATCAACCCTAAGTCCACCCATAGTCCAATGCATATTCTTGACAACTGTATCTGGATGATGAAAAGCCACAATGGAGTTCTTTTGGAGCTCATTGTACAGGGCCTCATGGTTCTTCAGCAGAAATGTCACAAGGCCCGCTCTATGTTCCTTTTCTATCGGTGTGTAAACCTTAATTCCCATATCTCGAAGTTTCTCTATCAAGTATCCGCTTCTCTTGAGGATCTCTTGTTCGATTCTGTCCAGACCTAATTCGTGAATGAATCTCAGGCTTGCTTTTGTGGAGCTAGCAACATGAGATTCTGCATGCCTGTTTCAAACCTTTGCGCAGTCTTAGGATATTCCGGTTGCCAAACTTCAAAATTCCAGGGCTCTGTAGTACCCATCCAACCAGGCATGGGTGGATCAAACCGTTCAATAAGTTCTTTCCGCACATACAAGAAACCCGTTCCAGGAGGAGCCAGCAACCACTTATGGCCACATGTGGCCAAAAAGTCGACACTTTCTCGTCTGACGTTGAGTCTCAGTGCACCAGCTTCCTGCGCGCCATCCACGACAAGATACGCGCCATTTTTGTGGGCTATCTCAGAAAGTTCCTTGAGATCGTATCTATAACCATTCCAACATGATACTGCACTCACAACTATCGCAGATGTCTTATCATCAACCCTCGACTCTATTTCTCTCGTATCCACGTAGCCATCTCTATTCCTTACAATGCGCATGTCAACTCCACTTTTCGCTCTAATAGTAAACGGATAGATCGTGTTATACTCCAAGTCGTCAAGGACTATGTTTGTCCCTGATTTCGGATTGATCATGTAAGCTACCATGCTGGTTCCAACACTGGTATTTGGGATCGCCACAATCTCTTCTGCATCAGCTCCAACAAGATCCGCGAACAGTCTATACGCTTCACTAACATCCCCCATCCATTTTTCCCAGTTCCTATTGTTGTACCCACTCCCGGCCTGGGCGATAAAATCATTAACGGCCTTCTGTACAAGAGTAGAACAGAGGCATATGCCACCGTTGAAGAAATATCTGGTTCTTTTTGTTGCTGGGAACAGCCTTCTGATCCTACTAACATTAAATTGCATTTGGACAACCAAATTGTTTAGTGTGTTTCAGTTTATTTAATTCTTGTTACATTTAGAGATCTCTTCTTGATTATATCTTAGAGCATAGAACAAGAGACAGGTGTCATTTTGAGCGAAGAGTTACTCACACTTCATGAAAAGATTGTGGAATGTCAATTATGTAGGCTCTCAGAATCAAGGAGAAATGCCGTACCCGGTGAGGGGGCGTTTGATACTTCGCTTATGCTAGTTGGTGAAGCTCCCGGAAGGAATGAAGATCTCCTGGGCAGGCCGTTTGTGGGCGCGGCCGGTGCCTTTCTTAGTGATCTGCTCTCGTCAATCGGGGTCGAAAGAACCAAGGTATTCATAACGAACATCGTAAAATGTAGGCCACCAATGAATAGGGCACCTCGGGTTGACGAGGTGAAAGCATGTCAACCTTACTTGCAACGGCAAATTTCATTGATTGATCCAAAAATAATCTGTCTCATGGGCAACAACGCAATAAGTGCTGTTTTAGGAAAAGGATATCCTATTTCGGAGATGCATGGTAAACGGGTACAGACTGTTGATAGATGTTTCTTTGTGACTTACCACCCTGCGGCTGCACTCTACATGAGCGAACTCAAGGAGACAATGACCAAAGATTTCAAAGTGTTGTCGGACATCTTGAAATCAGTGAGTTGAAATCAGCCTCTGCTATTCAATGCGTTGCGATTTTCGATATATCGGTATCACGATATATCCATTTTCTGAATAATCCCTTTTAGTTGCGAATAGGCATACCGGAGCATGATGGTGAACAAAATGAAAATAGTCAGCGCTTTGAAACTAGTGGGATTCGGTATAGCGATAGCTGCCGTAGATCTCGCAATAGAAGCGATCGATGCAAACACTACATTTGTAAAGACCCTGAAGTCTCTGCTATAGATGAACCTGTCCTATTGGAATATCTACGGGGATTCTGTCAACCATCATTGTTCTTCTGATTTAGAGTCTCGGAGAGCTCGTGACACACACCGCGTGGAACTAAAGTGATGGGCCTATCTCTCTCACTTTGGAAGAAATCGCATCTCCCATATCCGATGTTTTCGAGTTTCCACCCATGTCATATGTTAAGACTGTTCTTTGCTTCAAGACGTCTCTGACAGCGCTCTCAACGAGTGTTGACGCTTTCTTCTGCCCAATCGTGTCCAGAAGAAGGCTTCCGGCCATTATCGTAGCCACAGGGTTAGCTCTGCTAAGCCCCTTGTATTTCGGCGCAGACCCATGGATAGGTTCGAACATGGATGTTCCTTCCGGGTTTAGGTTGGCACCTGCCGCGAATCCGAGTCCCCCTTGTATCATGGCTCCTAGATCTGTTATGATGTCTCCGAACATGTTCGGTGTGACCACGACCTTGAACCATTCGGGGTTCTTTACAAACCACATGGCCACGGCGTCCACGTAGTTGAACTCCGTTTCAATGTCAGGGAAGTCTTGCTTTACCTTGGTGAAGATTTCACGCCAAAAACTGTAACAGTAAGTTAAGACGTTGGCCTTGTCAACGCTAGTGACTTTCTTTCTCTGTGTGTCAGATGCAAGTTTGAAAGCATATCGGATAACTCTCTCGGTGCCCTGTCGGCTAATCACCATCAACTGGTACGCAATCTCTTCGTGATCCGACTCTATATCAAGTCCAAACTTGATCTTGTACAGTTTTCTAAGAAGCTCAAGATGCTGACTGCTCTTTCCCTTCTTGGCCCTGCCGCCAAGTCCAATGTACATGTCTTCCGTGTTCTCTCTCACAATGAGAAAATCAATGTCCTTAGGACCCTTGTTCTTCAGAGGTGTCGGCACTCCATCAAATAGTTGCACAGGTCTAAGGTTGACGAACTCGTCAAAGTGAAACCTGAGTGCAAGGAGTATTCCTTTTTCCAGAAGGCCTTCCTGAACTCTAGGGTCACCGACGGCTCCCATGTATATGGCCTTGTGTCTTCCAATCTCTTTCAGGGCATTTTCGGGAAGGAGTTCACCAGTAGTGATGTAGTGGTCTGCGCCGAATGGGTATTTGGCCCAGTCCAGTTCGAAATTCATCACTTCTGATGCAGCATCAAGAACTTTGATTCCCTCGGCGATGACCTCGGGGCCGATTCCGTCGCCGGCTATTACCGAGACCGTATGTTGAACCATTTCTTACTATCGTCTTCTATTCTTCATTTAGATTTGCTGAGCATTTCCGCAGCCTTCACAGCCCAATCCGGGTCTGTGATGATCGCTCTGCCAACTGCTACCAGGTCGATTCTGCCTTTTCTAACTGCCTCGTCGGCAAATTTCGGATCTTTCACACCGCCTACGCCAATTACTGGAATATTCACGGCGCTTCGGATTTTTTCTGCAAGATAGAAATAGAATCCTTGACTGTCCATACCCGCGGGTTTAGAGCCACAGAGTCCACCGGAAACGTCTAGCGCATTTATTCCGGCATTAACCAGTAGTTTAGCTGCCTTTGTACTTTCGTCTAGAGTTAAGCCACCAGGCATCCGATCATCAGCTCCAAGTCTGTAGAGGAGTGGAAACTGAGCATCAACTTCCTTCCGTACAGCCTCAACCACCATTAACGGAAAGCGCATCCGGTTCTCTAGGCAGCCACCGTACTCATCGGAACGTTTGTTGGTCAAGGGCGATAGGAACTCGTTTAATAGAAAGGCATGGGCTCCGTGAACCTCGACAGCGTCATACCCAGCCTCTACAGCTCGTCTGGCGGCTTGTCGAAAAGCTTCCACGAGGGCTTCAAGTTCGGAACTCGTAAGTTCCCTTGGAACCTCAGTGTTTTCTGGCGCGCATACAGGCGATGGAGCAACTGGTTGAGTCCCTGTGACTTTCGAGGTTGATCTTCCACCTGCATGATTTATCTGCGCCATAATCGGAGTGCCTTTCTTGTGAACTTCAGCGGTCAATTTTGAAAGGCCCTTAACGAGTTTATCATCGTATATACCGAGCTGATTTCGAGAAAGCTTGCCTTCAAAACTAACGTAGGAATGTTCCGTCACAAGCAAGCCCAATCCTTTCGCCGGTTTTACGTAATGGTCAATCAGAGAATCCGTCACTTCCCCATTAGGAGTTGCTAGATTCGATGCCATCGGCGGCATTACTATTCTGTTACGCAACTTTAGCGATCCAATAGCTATCGAGTCAAAGAGAGTTGGCAAGCAAATTTCCTCTGTTTCAGCTTTCTGAATAGCCAGCTAGGTTATGAATCTTATGATCAATCCTAAAGTCTTTTATTGAATTGACTGAAGGGGGTTTTCATAGTCTGTTCTGTTTGGAGAGGGATGAAGGTGAAACGCAATTCACTTGTCAGAACATGGATTATGATATGGCTAGTTCTGTCAGGGTTTGTTGTCTTCCAGAATGGAAATCGTTTATCGGTTACTGGTCGAGATTTGAGATCAAGCTTCAGTGACAAATACGCAGATTCGTTTGGATCAGTGAGAGTAATCATTCTGGGGCACGGTGAAGCAAACGGGATTCAAACTTTGATTCAGCCAACGTTCACAAGTTATTTCCCGTCTGGGTTTGTAATTGTTGGGTATGTCTCGGAATCCAACTTGAAAATTCTTTCAGCTATGGAAAATATAGTTCGAGTCATGTCTGACCGTCCGATATTGTATGATGAGAAGGGCAGACTTGAGATGGACAATCCAAGACCGCAAACAGATATGTTTCGAATTAGAGAACTGACCGGGGCATCAAAAGCCAATTCTGATCTCGGACTCAATGGATCAAACGTTACTGTTGCGATTGTTGATACAGGGGTTGATTTTGGAAACCCCGACATCTCGAGCTCGGTCGCTAGAGATTCGGCAGGAAAACCAATCGCGATTGACGCTGACGGACAAGGTCTGGTGATGACAAACACGACATTCAAGGCAACAATTGAGTCGTTTGAAAATGAGAATGTTATCCGAAGTACCCCGGAGATTCTGATAAGTTCTGATGGAGTTTTTCTGAATCTTCGACGAGGAGGGCTTGGAAGTGACGTGAAATACTGGAACGGAACTGCAGTTTCGATGGCTCACCTAACTCGAAACTATAAGATAGGGGCGGATCCCCGGCACTTCATTCGCTCGCGAAGCGGGATCTATCACTTTGGATTATTGATGGAACAGGATTCTTTCGGGGGACCTGGACATGAAGGCATATTCTATCCGGTTCTTGTTGTAGATAGTAAGGATGCTGGAATCTATGATACAATCTACGTTGATTTATCATCTGCATACGCGCTTTGGACAAATAAGAGAAACGCTGACTACAGTTTCTACGATGAGGTTGCGCATCACGTAGGAGACGGATCCGAGTTTCTAACTTCAGATTTCACAGGTGATGGCTTACCTGACATAAGCGCGGGAATGCTTGGTGCACAGGTTCTAGATGTGCGGGGTGTCTTCGCGAAGCAAACTTCTGAGTATGATGCGATTCTTGGTTTTCCAAGCGGAAATCTTCTGCCGGGGCTCGATCCAGGGGGTAACTTTCTGGGAGTAATGTTTGACTTTGAACCTCATGGCACGCTATGCGCTGCCAACGTTGCGAGCCGCGGAATCGTCAGCTATGACGTTTACAGAAACGGAACGCTGCATAGACTTCCTGGCATAGCTCCAAATTCTTCGATTCTCGCCACTAAGGCGCTATGGCTGGGTGACGTACTGTATGCTTGGATGTGGGTTTCTGGTTTTGACTTGGATGTGAAATCTGGAAAATGGGTGTATACCGGTCATCATAGAGCCGAGGTTATTAGCAACAGTTGGGGTTGGTCCGAGTGGCCATTATTAGGTGCCGGTGTAGGATACGATCTTCTCAGCGTTCTCGAAGATGCGTTGTCTATCCCAAGCTACCTCTCTACTGACTATCCTGGGACGTTGTTTGTTCACGCTGTAGGAAATGGTGGTCCAGGATACGGGACGATGACATCAAGCGGATTCAGTTCATTCGCATTGAGCGTAGGAGCATCAACCAGTCTGCACTGGGCTTCTTCTTTGAATCTTGAACGCATGGGAGCATACTCCAGTGCAAGTGATGATGTTATCGCTTGGTCTTGCCGTGGACCAAATGCAATTGGACAATCGAAACCAGACCTTCTCAATATCGGAGCCTTCGCTTTCGACGCGGGACCAGTGAATGGAGGGTATGGAAACGGCACCAAAGCTTACGAAGTATTCGGGGGGACTAGTCAAGCCGCTCCGCTGACGGCAGGTGCAGCTGCTGTTGTTATCGAAGGTCTCAGGAAAAGAGGACAGAGCTTCGATCCGTCACTTGTTAAGACAGTTCTCATGAGTACAGCCAAGGATCTTGGAAACGACCCATTTGTTCAAGGCTCAGGTAGAATCGACATTTACAAGGCTGCGTCCTATACGCTTGGAGCGAGTTCAATATCGTTCCGAATACATACAGATGCGACATACCGGAACGTAATGTCATCCCTTAGCCAAGACTGGAGCACGCTGGACACAGTGTTTCCCAACGCGACATCGATTAAATCGCATCCTCCCACCGATTTTGATGATACGGCGTGGTTCGCTGGGAATGTACCAAGTGGCAACTCTGAATCTGCTAGTATCGTTCTAGAAAATCCGTCAGATTCTCAGTTCGACGTATCAATGAGGTCTTCCACCCTCAAACTGATTGCGAGTTACAGTTACAGCAACATGTCGGACCCATCCCTTAAAGGAGTCCCACTCTACTTCAATCTAACAAAGATAGTCGGACCTATACCCAATGAAACAACTCTTATGATAATCAGACTCGACTACCCGTTTGAATCATTCTACAACGCAACTGCAACGCCATACGGCTACCCATCAAATCTACTCTATCTCTATGTCTACGATTGGGAAGACAACAATCACAATGGTAAGGTAGAGTGGAATGAGACAGCTTTAGTGAATTATGGATACAATTGGGGCAACAGCCAGGAGATACGCGTTTTCAATCCACTTCAAAAGATGTCACATGAAAAAGTGATCGGCGTCTGGGAAGCGACTCCACGGTACATGCTTAGTTCCGGCGATGAAACTGCAAACAGAACCTACATTTACAAGCCTATCAATTTCACGCTCAACATATACTGTTTCAAGAAGGTTCCTTGGGACTGGCTGTCCACACCTGCCGAAAAGTTCACGGTCAAATCGAAGAGCTCAATCAATCTTACCGCGACATTGCAAGTACCTGACGAGGCTGCACCAGGAGTGTACGGAGGCTTCCTTATCGTAGAGTGTAAGGGTCAACAGACTACCTATGTCCCAGTCTCTGTAAATGTTCCTCTAGAGATTTCGACGCTAAATGAACCAGTAAATGCTGTAGCTCCCGTCGCCTCTCCAAACATCCTCTATGATACTTCTTTTGTGCATGGAGCTACCGACTGGAGGTGGCGCTACGAATCTGGGGATTGGCGAATCGTAACGCTGAAAATCGATGTTCCAAAATCCACTTCTACTGACATGACGGTTGTCCGACTCGAGTGGACGAACCCTGACACAAGCATAGACATTTATGTTCTCGATCCGTCCGGTAATATCGCAGCGACCACCACGCCTCCCGTGCGATTACTTCTCGGTATTCCAAACAACTGGATTCCAGACACAGGAGTATTCTATCGGTCTCAGAACGCAGGACCAAGCTCCACGATAGTCACTGTTCCGACCAGCAAACCAGGCTACTATACTATTCTATTCCACACAACACTGTTTTCCGGCCACACCCCTGTGGAGAAGATTGATGGAATATTAGAATTAACGTCGTTGGAAGTGAGGCCAGCTCAGCTTCAGGTGATGGACTACTTACCATACGTTGTCGGCTTTATTGTTGGGTTAATCTTGACAGTAGTAGGTTTGGGACGCAGAAGAGTACAACAACGCGATCGGTGCTAGGAGTCCATCACTCTCGGTCCGTCAGAACTGGCTTCTCCTATATGCTCTGAGATTGTACCTCCTAAGCCGCGGCCAACCGGTCTTTGCATACTTTATTCTTTTCGCGTCGTGTCTGACCCAGTTCAGCATGTGAAAGAAACTCTTTGCCCTTTTCTCATCTCGATCGGAGGTAGGCTCGTAACCTAGGTTTCTGACTTCGTCCAGATATGCCGTTTCTGTATAGTGTTGCGCGGTCCCAGTAATCTTAGATATATGTACAAGCTCGTCATACTTCGTCTTCAGGTCACGATGAGCTTGTTCGAATATGTTTCCACTGCATATGTAGATAGGCTCTCCGTTCTTGATCCTTAGTTTGTCTAGAATTTCGAATACAACGCGTGAGGTTTCTTGTAGGTACATTTTACGTTTGAACATTGGATATTGAAAGTATTTGACATCGACTACATCATATGAGAATTCACCAGTTTCGCTTCGATAAGCGCCGATAACAACTCCAAACAAGAGGTCGCCCACCCCGGCATCATCGATCATTATCGTCATCCTGTCGTCACCCGTTCTATGAGCAATAACAGTTGGATCTTACTAGCGTACGGGATCAAATCAATTAGAGGTCTTCTGTGCGTCTCGGAGAGAAGCTCCCCAAGACGTTGGTCTTTTTCTCAGTTATGCTTCTCTCGGCCACTGTAACCGATCCATCTTCGAAGATATCGATTAGGTTGTAAGAATGCCCGAGTCTACCACGGGTTCTGATGCTGGAGGTTGTACCCGCATTGACCAAGATCGTATCATGAAGCTGTAGTGCCCTTCTGACATGCCGATGTCCCATTAGCACCATGTTGATGTTATGTCTGAGAACCATGTCTAGTATGTCTCCAGCGTCTTCAAGTATATGTTGATCTCTTCCCGAAAAAGGAACAGACACGAGGTGATGATGGAATACTAGTATTTTGATCGTATCTCGTCCCATCTGACTTAGCCTTTCTTCAAGATTTGTCTGCCGTCTTCTGCCAAGCCTTCCCCCATCTCGGTCGGGTTGTGGGCTGTCAATGATGTAGATGGCCATGTTTTGAATCTTCAAATCCCGATCAGCCGGCCCTACCATTTCTTTGAAGAGAGAGTATCCATAATTGTATTCGTCGTGGTTGCCAGGTGCGACCAAAGGTTTGGGGTTGAGCATACCCAGTTTCTGGATCGCCAACTCGTACTCTGTTAAGAAACCATTGTCTGTCAGATCCCCTGAATGTATTACAACATCGGGTTCGGGTTCGAGTTTGTTAATATCATTTATGGCCCAGTTGAATGGATCCTCAACGAAGTTGCCATGAGGAGAGATATGCGTGTCAGAGATCTGTGCTATTCGAAATCTGATTTCCCTCAAGTTACATCACGGTGACAGAATTGTTTCGGATTCAATACAGTTACCACCATATTATGGCCTTCTGTCCTTGAGCGATCATTAAAACGTATATTAAATTATGATAGACATCTCATACACGGTTTCAGTAGTTCATTGGAGGATCACGAGGTAAATTGCTCGGAAAAATTGAAGCCGTCCTATTCGATCTCGATGAGACACTCATAGACGCTCAATCGGGATTGGCGGGGGCACATCAAAGAGTAGCTCAGCTCGTTTTCCAATATCTGACCAAACAAGGATTCCACATTGATTCCGGTGCCTTGACTTCGAAGATCAAGGTATTGGACGATCGTCTGAACAGAGAACGAAACTATGATAGAAATGTCTGGTGGCCCAGACTCATGACTGAAATCGCGCCACATCTTATACTCCCAAATGATCTAATCTACAAGCTAACGATTGAATATTGGAATGCCTACTCGGAATGCAGCCCTCCTTATCCAGACGCGGCATATACCTTGACCACTTTGAAAGAACGTGGATACAGGTTAGGTTTGGTTTCGGACACTGACGGAATTCCAGGGTTGAAATCCAAGAGGATCAGGAGACTTCCATTTCGAGAATTATTTTCGGTAACCATCGTTGCCGGCGAAGATACGCCGGAGCTGAAGCCAAGTCCCGCTCCCTTTCTCAAAGCCTTAAACATCATAGGAGTGTCAAACAAAGCAACAGTGTTCGTAGGTGACAAACCATTCACGGACATAGCGGGCGCGAAAGAAGCCGGGATGATGGCGATACGGGTCTGGCGTAGAAAGTGGAATTCCAACATAGAGGCTGATCTCACAATAGAATCTCTGAAGGAGCTACTTACCGTTCTCTAATCAATGGGCAGAGCATAGTTGACCCGATTGAAAGTAACAGTAGCCTAGAAGAAATTCGCGTGTTCTAGACTGTGAACCTCTTGTTCATTCAAGTATGAACGAGTGGGTTCTATTTTGGAAATTTTGGATTATCACACATGATACATCTTCAAAACATGATAATTATGTCTGGGGGTGATTTAGCCGTGCCTTTAGGGCTTGTAGTCTTCTACAGGTTCAAAGGGCTCTCAGATGAGCAAGCTAGGAAGCGCGTGGAAAATGGATCGACTTCAAGAATAGCAAGTGGCCGAAGAATGTCAAGCTTCTGGGTGAGTATGACCATGCGTACGGCAGTGACTACAACGGGTTCTTGGTAATCGAGACTCCGGACTTTGAAGCATTTGCAAGTTCTACCCTAAGTTCCGAGACTACACTAGATGGTATGTCTCCGCGACGAAGACCCTGACGGGAATGAGGAGTGATGACTAGGAGTAGGGAATAGGACCAGTAGGGGATTCATCAAAGAGAGAAAAAAAGGTCTTCCGCTCGATAGAATTAGTCAGCCGCTTCCTTTGGTACCTTCTTCTTTGCGGCGATGACCTTGTACTTTTCTTGCCAAGCAATCTCTCCGCCGCATTCGTCACAGTATGCCATGCGCATAAATATCTCGCGTCTGCAATTTGAGCAGAAGAACCTCGGTTGTTTCATTTTTTGGCCCATAGTTACCTTGCTCGTTTCTTCGTTGCTCTTGGACTTGAAGTCCAGCATCTCGACAGTCTTCATATGTGCTCGTTTTCGAACTGACATCGTAACTCAAACAAAAACCGTATTGCTTAGCTCATGTAGAAAATGCCGGATCAAATACTAATTTTTTTACTAGTATTGTTAAAGGTCGTATGTAGCCAGACTCGAGAAGTGGCAATCACTTTCAAGGATGTGCTTTCCTTATCTCTTAAGTAGTCTAGCGGAGTTCTCGCTGAAGGGCAGTTCTGGCTGAGTGGTCATATTACGGAGAGAGATTGTGTTGAAACGTGATATTGGTTTCTTCAGCGCCACAGCGATTGGTGTGGGAGCGATCATCGGGGCAGGAATTTTTGTTGTGACTGGCGTCGCGGCGAGCCTTGCTGGACCGGCCATAATCATCTCGATGATCATTACTGGGGTAATAGCGAGCATTTACCGCACTGAGTTTTTCCGAGCTTAGCGCTAATCTTCCACAGGAAGGAGGAGCATACATATTTGCTCGCGAACTGATATCTCCCTACGTAGGATTCATTGCCGGTTGGATGTGGATCTTTTCCAACATCTTTACCGGCGCCGCTGTTTCCCTTGGTTTCGCCCATTACTTTGTCACTGTCTTCCAGCAGATACCAGTCAAAGCGGTCGCGGTAACAATATCCGCGGTTTTCATATTGCTCAACTACTTTGGAGTTCGACATTCGACTACACTAAACAACATATTTGTCTTGGTGAAAATTGCTATTCTTCTGTTCTTCGTGGCAATCGGTGTTGGGTATCTGAATAGCAGCCATTTCACACCGTTTGCACCGAACGGTTTCTCTGGTGTGCTTGAAGGGTCATCGCTCATCTTTTTCGCATACTCTGGATTTGCTCGGATTGCCATAATGGCGGAAGAGGTAAGAGATCCCCGTCATACTATTCCACGATCCATGATCTTTTCACTAGGGATGTCAACTATCATCTACCTGATTGTTAGTTTTGTTGCCATAGGTTTAGTCGGTTATGTCGATCTTTCTAGAACTGGGTCGCCCTTGGCCGAAGCGATTCAGGTAACAGGAAGTCGTTATGCAGTGTTTCTCATTTCCGTGGGTGCGATGGTAGCTACAGCAAGTGTTTTGCTGACAACAATCTTGGGTGTTTCACGTGTTGCATTTGCCATGGCTAGGGAAAACGATTTGCCAGGTTTTCTGAGCAAGATACACCCCAAGTACGGGACACCGCATCACGCGATTTTGATCTCGGGAGCACTAATGATTGTGGCCACAACTTTTGCCGATTTGACTCAAGTGGTTGTAATCAGCAATTTTGCCTCACTACTATACTACTCAACAGCTAACATGGCTGCGTTACGGCTAAAGGAGAAAACTCGACGCTACCCGACTTTCGTGCCAGTAGTTGGATTACTTTCCTGTCTTGGTCTTCTCGTTTTTCTAAAGATCGACGCATGGATAGTTGGAGTAATAAGCTTGGGGCTTGGTACTGTGTACTACCGAACATACAAGCACTTTCATGGAACTCCTACACGTCTTGGTTACAGGGGTCAAGCGGATCGGTAGTAGCAGGCACATTAGTAACGGCATTTATCATCTTTCGAGTATGAAGGGTTCCTTGTGATCTGGCACCTCGGTTATCGTAGCCATGATCATTTCTGTACGGTGGCCAACCATTACTACTCGTTCCTGTTGAAGAATTTCTCGGGCCTTTTCGAGTTTCCCCGCCTTTTCTGCATAGACAGTCAGTATTCGTTCACCCTGGCGAACACTGTCGCCTATCTTCTTGTGGAGATATATGCCCGCGCCCTTATCTTTTGGAGCACCTGCCAACCTAGCTGCCTCGACGAGTCTTTGGCTGTTTACCCAGAGAACCCATCCAGACTCTCTAGAGTCGAAATCAAGTTTTTGTTCTCCTATCTTTATGTCCTCGGGGTTTATCTCGGGGTCTCCACCTTGTTCGGCGATTATCTCTCGCATCTTCTTCTCAGCTTTACCCTGTGAGAGGGTCACAGCTGCAATTCTCTTACCCCCTTCACCCCCAGTCATATCGATGAGCATTCCGGCTATGTCTGTAACTTTGTCGATGAGGTCTCCGACCGAACGTTTCCTAGTCAATGTTTCGAGTGCTTCCTTAGCCTCGAGAGCAGGGCCTATCGCATGTCCAACGGGTTGGCTTCCATTAGTGATAGCACATTGAATCTTCATTCGCAGTCTCCTTCCAAGTTCCATAAAGTCTCTGGCAAGAAGCCGTGCATCCGATAATGTCTTGACTTTTGCCCCCATTCCTAGGGGTATGTCAATAGCTACGTATTCAGCGCCTACGGCTTTCTTCTTGCTGACGATTGATGGTAAGAGAAGGGGGTCAATGGACAAGGGATATTCAATTTGAACAAATATGTCGTCTGCCGGCGCCATCTGTAAGGCACCTCCCCAAACTACGCATCCACCAGTCTTTTCGACAACCCTTCTTACATCATTGATTCCAAGATTGACCGGCATAAGAACCTCCGCTCTGTCTGCACTTCCCGCGGCTCCAGTGATGGCTCGAGATGAACTCTTTGGAATAGTCAAACCACAAGCGGCAATTATTGGGACTACGATGAGGGTAGTCTTGTCGCCAGGGACCCCTCCGATCGAGTGTTTGTCGACTATGGGTTTCCTGTTTAACTTCAATACGCTACCTGATTCAACCATTGCCATTGAGAGGCTCGTCGCTTCGTCCAGATCTAGATGAAATGTATTGAGGGATGTGACAAAAGCTGCAATCTCTATCTCGCTGAGATTGCCCCTTACAGTATCCACTATGATCATAGCCATCTCCTCGCGATTGAGCTTTCTGCCCTCCAACCTATTGCGGATATAACTCAAAGACGTTGGTGGGGTTGCTATTTCGACATCTAGAATCTCCCCACCCTGGAGACCTAATGTGTTCTTAACTTCTTCGAAAATACCCACCTCACCTTTTGTGACAACTCGGTCAGTCGTGTTAATTATTGCAGTGAGTTCCTTCCTGTGGTGACGAATTCGAACTCTTCCAGAACTCCTCGTCCCAAGCTCGGCAGCATCATCGACGTGCAATATCACCACGGATTTCCCGAACGCTTCCAAGCCAATAGATTTTGTGACGAGTTTCATTGTAATGCCAGCAGCTCGTTAATGAATGAATTGAGAATCATAATCTCTCTTGCTTATCAAATTGCTGCGTTGTTGTTAGGCCGAAACGCGTATTTTCATTGTCGTAACTAGAATAATGATCTGGAGACGAGAGATTTGACGAACCGAGTAGCGAGCATTGTCTTAGGGTTCCAAGACAAGGCTCAGAGACTAAAGTGTATTCAAAGAAGAGGCTGGATCAGAGCTGGAGTAAGAGAGTCAGAATCAGTGGCAGACCACTCATTCGCCTGTGCCATGCTGTCGATGATTGTAGGAGATTCTTGTGGATTGAATACTGAACGCCTGATTAGAATGGCCCTACTCCATGATCTTCCAGAATCCATAACAGGAGATCTCACGCCTCGGCAGAAGAGGACATTAGGCGCTCGGATTGTTCCACTTGAGAGACAGGCCGCGAACGCCGCTTTGTCTTCTCTGCCCTCTAGAACGAAAAGGAAGTACCTATCTTTGATAGATGAATACAGAAAACAACGTTCAACTGAATCCAGAGTTCTAAGAGACATAGACAAGATCGAGATGAGCATCCAAGCTCTTACTTACGTAAAAGAAGGCTACCCCGCTAAACGTATGGCCGAATTCCTGAATTCAGCTGAGAAAGACCTAAGGACTGACTTTGGCAAAACATTGTTTAAGGTGCTTATATCTGAAAAACGAATCTGAATCACTTCGAGGTAAGAACATGCTCATCATCATTGCGATAGGCGACAGCCTCACCGTAGGATATCAATTGCTGGATGATGAAGGATGGGTTGAATTCGTCCCTTACACAGTGTTCGTTAACGAGAGACTTCGGCAACTAGGTCAGCGAGAAGGATTGGAATTTCAAATCTGCAACAAAGGCGTTCTGGGCGAACTCACTAATGAGATGCTTGCAAGGTTTGATAGAGACGTCCTGAATCTTACACCGAACTTCGTGATAATTCTAGGTGGAACAAACGACATAGGAGGAGGAGTTCCTCCAGCCGAAGTGTTTAGCAATTTGATCAAGATGTATAATGTGGCTTTGAAGAATGGCATTGAAACCATAGCGTGCAGTATACCCTCCATCTTAGGGTGTGATTCCTTGATTGCACCGCGCGTAGCGTTGAACGAAATGATCAGGACACACTGCGTTCAGAAGGGGTTGGCCTTTGCAGATGTATTTAGAGCGACCGCTGATCCAGAAACTAATCGTCTCATAGACAAATACAGTAGCGACGGGATTCATTTGAGCATGCTCGGATACAAGAAAATGGCAGACACAATCTATGAGGAAGCTTTGGAAGGGCTCTTGTCAAGATATCTATCAAAACACAAATGATATTCAAAATCATTTGTTCTATCATATTACGATACTTTGTACGGGCCCTTCCTTTCCGTCAGTATCTCAAATTCCTTTCTTAGGACCGTCTTTCTATATGCCAAATTCCTCGCCGACTCCTGCAGGTCCTCAATCTCTGCAATATTTCCAAGCTTCGATTCAACAAGTAATTCCTTTAGTCGTCTCTTCATCTGAGCACGCACTGATTTCAGTTGCCTGTAGACCCTAGCTGTATCATCCAAAGTTGATCTACTTGTTTCAAATGAAGATCAAACGAGTTGTGTTGAATATTCTTCCAACGTGTCTTTCCCGACTCCTACTGGAAAGATGACTGTTTTTTCAGTTCATTTTCAAATACATGAAGAGTTTCTGAATCAAAGAGACAGAATACGACCCTCTCGAGATTCGTAGACCCTTTCAAATACTCTATCACATTGGAGAGCATGATTTGTGCACATCTATCTTTTGGAAAACCAAATATCCCTGCACTAACGGCTGGAAATGCTATGCTCTTGAGTGAATGTTCATCAGCAAGTTTGAGGCTGTTCAAAGTTGCGTTCTTGAGTTTCCTATCTTCATCACCCTCACCATATCTCGGGCCAACGGCATGAATCACATATTTCGCTTTCAAATTTCCGCCTGTGGTTATGACAGCGCCTCCGACAATAGTTCCACCAGTCTTGTCACATTCTTCCTGGATCTTTGGTCCGCCTTTTCTTCTTATGGCTCCAGCAACTCCTCCTCCCAATTGTAAAGGAGCGTTGGCAGCGTTCACGATAGCGTCTGTTTTCATCTCGGTTATATCGCCTTGAATCAGTTCGAGAACGGAATCTTTCACTTGCAAGATGGTCTATACTCCAATGATTCTGGGTCTAGAATTAGGTATTATAAATACCATAGGGCATACAATCTCTTGGATGGTGTTCTCGGTGAGAATAGGTTCAATCTTACCGGCAGTGATCTGTCTTATTGTGGTTTTGGAAGCCTCAACCCTTCTTGCACAGCCGTCATCAAGGGTCGAACTAGTCACGAACGGAGGGTTCGAAAACGGTTGGGAAGGATGGGAAAAATACAGTCTAGGTCGTGGATATGCTTCTTTGGACCCCGTCAAACCATACGACGGTCAATTCTCTCTGGCTATCCAAGGAACGCCCACGCCACAATCCGGGACTGAATATGGAAGTGGGGTACGTCAGAATATCGAAGGCTCACCGTTGCCAATTAATCTAGATTTTTCGTTCTGGGTGAAGCCTTGGGTTTCTGGAAAAGGAATAGTGCAGATAAAAGCAATGTTAACACTGTATACATCACGTCAATCGGCAGAATCCAGTGTTCTCAAGATCATATATTACGTCGCGTGGCGTGGTGATGCAGAGAGTTGGGCGAATGTTAGACCTGATGAAGCTGACTACTTCGTCAGGGGCGTCACACCTTTTAGCTGGAACTATTTCGAGGCAAATGTCCAGAACGATTTTGAAGAAAGGTGGGGAGATTCAAGCGGTGTATCACTCTCCAAAATTGCACTTAATATTGAAATCACTGTTGGATATCCAGGAATGAGCACTGAATACGCCAATTGGGATGACGTCAGCCTTCTTGCTAATACACCTACTGTTACTACTACCCAAACCACGCCCTTGACAAGTTACTCCATATCTACTTCTACAAATGAAGAAACCTCAATGACAGGATCAACAACACAGACAACACAGGAAGGTTCCTTCTTCACAGGATTTGGACTAGTCCCCGCTGTTGTCATTGTAATACTGGTAGTAGCGACCTTGGCGGTGCTCTATATAAGAAGACGACGACCTAAACCTGCTACAGTCCAACCAACAGTCAAGTACTGTATCAATTGCGGTGTTGCAATGCCGATAACAGGAAAATACTGTCCCAAATGTGGATCCAGCCAGTAGAACCGACCTGTCTGGAATTGTCAATTCTCAGAGCCAACCAATCTTGATTTGCGCAAGAACGGTTCAAATATTCTTTCAAGCTTCGCTCGCTACGCGTATAATGGGCGAAATTGTGTGGCTCTGGATTACTCCCTACTCAGTTCCTTCATGGCACAGGCTGGAGTCGGTGGGGTGGGTGGATTCGCGCTTGGCATAGTTGTTAGGCGGATTGCGTCACTTCTGATCGGTGCAATCTCATTTTTCTTCGTCACGATTCTCGCAATACTTGGCGGTCTAACGAAGCTCGGTCTGCCCACAGCCAGCCCACAGAGTACTGAGAGGTTTCTTGCAGGACTAATGGAGACTGCGTTTCGTGGATTGCTATCTGCCAGTGCAACAGCGTTGCCGTTTAACAGTAGCTTCTCTCTTGGCCTTTGTATTGGGTTGGTCATGGGTAAGCCACAATCTTGGACTTAGGCTGATCATGAATGAGTTCTTTCAAATGCGAAACCTGCAAAGGGTCGGGAAGAATCCAAGTAAGAGATGAACAGGGAAGACAGTCTTGGATAACGTGTAGTAACTCTGCGGAAAAGGAAACATGTTGGCATGCCCGTGAGCCTTAACAAGATCGAATCCTAGTCGATTAACATCAGTGAGATAGCCTCGGGCCTACCAGAAAAAGGGATGACTGGCATTCCAGCTTTTTTGTGTTTTTCTTCAGGTATATTCCAACTGCATGTTCTGAATAGCGTGCCATCGTCGGGTGAACACAGATCCCCGCTTCCACATTACATTTCTCGCACAATGTACAAGATCTAGTTGAGAACCCAACCGCAAATACGTATCCTTTGTTGAAAGGCAGCTTTCTCAAGCTCAAGAAATGCCAATTGCACTCTCTTCTTATCCTTACTCCACTCTGACCAGAACCTTGAAGCCTTCTCTCTTAACTCGACAGGAGTTGTCATATCATGTCTGCACCTCAAGAGGTTCTCTGTAACTTCAGGTTCGGCTACAGCTTGTACAGGAAACTTGGCAAGAAGAGTGCATCTATGATCTTTCAACATCTTCCTGAACTCGTCAACGGCTGGAGCAAAAGGTGGACACATCAACCTCTTCTTGTAGGCATCGCATCCAACCCTACACTTGAAAAGAACTCAATCTTCAACAACTATCTTACTTATTGGAATCATCTTTGCTTCTAGTTCCCAATTCCGGGGCTAGTCTCACAAGAAAATCGAACTCACCTTGACTCATTCTATGATGTGCCATTCAAACCTCCTTGAGAATATCAGCAATGATATTCTCATGTGTCATGCTGTATAACAGTCTTTTTACGCTGATCTAGTCTTAGTCTGGGTTGACGGTTGAAAAAGTACTGCTTGAAGTACTGTTAGTAATTCTGAGGAGGGTCGGTATACGAAAGCATTGAGACTTGGGGATCGAGCTATGATTGAAGCAGATGTTGATACGATGTTACAGACCACTCTCGTTGGTCGCCTAGGACTCTGTTGTGGGAGTCAGCCCTACGTGATTCCAATAAACTTCGCATATCATAAAGGGCACATCTATTTCCATTGTGCTGATGTTGGAATGAAGATTCAATACCTGAGGAACAATCCAATCGTCTGTTTCGAGGTGGATGAACACATCGGTACCATAGAAGCGCCAGTGATCTGCAACTACGAGACTGCCTATCGTAGTGTCGTAGCTTTTGGTAGAGCTACGATTCTAGCTGACCATGAGAAGAAAACAACTGCACTCAGACTAATAGTTGCAAAGTATGCAGGGAATGAAAATGCGCAGAAGCTTGAAACGAGAACCGTGGAGAAATATCGGTCACCAAAAGGTAGTGAGACAGTTGTTGTCGACATAAAGATCGAAAAAGTTACGGGGAAACGGTACAGCACTGAACAGACTTCTTAGTTCTGGACGAAACGAATGTCGTGATCGGATTGACCTTTCAGAGCGGTGAACACAGACGTTTCTCGGAAACCCTGGCCTTCACACTCAATAATCCAATCCGACGTTTCCTTGATCGTCCCGAGCAACTTATTTCGAAGCTTAATGTTGGATCGGCAGATACGGTCGTAGACTTTGGCTGTGGGACAGGTTTCTTCACAATTCCGCTGGCCAGTGTGGCGGGAAGGACGATTGCAATAGATGTTTCTTCAAAAATGCTTTGCAGTATCGCATCTTACGCGAAGAGACATGGATTGGCCATAGAGTTACTGAAGAGTGATGGAACTGAGATTGGGCTTCAAGGCGAGAGCGTTGACCTTATTCTTCTAGTTCATGTGCTTCATGAAGTTGAAAACGGGCCGAGAGTCCTCGATGGGTTTCTCAGAATCATGAAGCCAGCAGGTAGGTTAGTTATCGTCGAGAAAACACGTGGTAGCCGCATACTTTCGGGACGATTGGGACCACCCATCGTTAATGAACTAGAAATCATTCGAGAGATTGAAAAAGCGGGGTTCAGCTTCTCTCAGACGCTTCCTTTCGGAAAGGATTCCATTCTTGTCTGTCAGAAAACAGGTGCAAAACCTTGAATTTGGGAGACTACCAAGATCTTGGAGGAGTCAGTTACCCAGGAGCCAAGATATGAAATCATGGAAGGAGAAACTAGCGGATAACAAGGGCTTGCCAAAGATAGTCAACATCGAAGGCAAATTGAGAAAGGCTTGGGGAACGGGAACATGTGTAGTCCCAGCTCCTAGGGAAGTCGACGAAATCATGAAGAAGGTGCCTAGAGGCAAACTCGTCACCATAAATCGGATCCGAGAGATTCTTGCCAGAAAACACGAGGCAACGATTGGCTGTCCCATAACGACTGGAATATTCGCCCGTATCGCGACCGGAGCTGCAGACGAAGAGGCGAGGGAAGGTAAGAAGAGTATTACCCCATATTGGCGAACGTTGAAACAAGGTGGAGTGGTGAACGAGAAATACCCCGGTGGGATACGCGTGCAGACAGAACTCTTGGAGAGAGAAGGTCACAGGATAATTCAGAGAGGCAAAAAGTACATCGTTGAGGATTTCGAGAAACACACGATATGAGAATTGGTTCACCATCTGCCACGGAAAGCTACTGGTGAAGCTAGTAGTGACCTCAGTTTTCCTTCTCTATTCGTCAATTCTTTCCTAGAGTTTCTCTAGGAACTCTTTTGCTTGATACTCCCATTCACGGCTCTCGATTTCGATGTTCGCGCCGTTGTTGGTCACAAGCGAAACTTTGACATGGCCCCCTCCTCCCTCAAAATATGCACAACAGGCACTAAGATCTGTAAGTTTGAGGCCGACTTTCTTAGTGAAGTATTCAACGGCTTCTTTCATAATCTCTTCTGGTTTGTGTTGGGTTCTCTTGGAAATATGTATCAAAGAAATCCCTAGCTTGATTAGTAGCACATTAGGCCTAATATCTTTAGTGTAGTTGAATAGTCAAGTGAATACGACAAATAACTGAAAGAACAGAGGTTATGAAAATCCCCATGTTATTTAATCATAATTCACTAGGCAATGAAGTTGTGAAACTTACCCAAGAGATGATCAGGTTTCCCAGCATCTCTGGAGAAGAAAACGACTTGGCAGAATTTTTAGCAGGAGTCATGAAACAAAAAGGACTGTTAGTCGAAAAGATACCTACAAAGGATGGTCGGTTCAACGTCGTAGGCAAACTGCAAGGAATGGAAGGAGGACCTGTATTGGTTATGAATGGACATATGGACGTAGTACCTGCTGGAGATCTTGAAAAGTGGACTCACGATCCCTTCTCTGGAGAAATCGTTGATGGAAGGATATACGGTCGAGGAGCAACCGATATGAAAGCAGGACTGGCATCCATGATCGAAGCAGCTGGTCTGCTTGTCACTAGAGATAAGCCTCTGAGAGGAACCTTTGTTGTCCAAGCTGTTGTGGATGAGGAGAGGGGAGGTCTGGAAGGAACCGCGAGAATTCTGATGAACAAAGAGCACAGGGGGACATTTGCAGTAGTCGGAGAACCTACTGCCCTCCAGTTGTTGATAGCGTACAAAGGATGCCTAAGATTAGAAATAGTCACGTCAGGTGTAGCGGGCTCACGCTGCGACTCCGGAGCGCGGTGTCAATGCAATTCATAAGATGATTCCGATAATGAATGAGCTACTCACTTTGTCTGAGAAGTTTCGCTGGCAAGAGCGTAAGCACGAACTTGTTGGGGTTCCGTCAATGGTCATATCGATAGTGGAAGGTGGGACAGCACCAAACGTCATTCCTGATCGTTGTAGATTGATTGTGGATAGACGTATAGTGCCCAACATCGAGAACTTAGAGATGGCGAAGAGAGAAATTGAAGAGATCTTAACGACCGAAAAAGAAAGAGATCCTGATTTGAATGTGAAAGCGGTTGTCACAACAGAGATTGAACCAGTGGAGATCGATGAGCATGAAAAGATGGTAGGGGCTGCAAAGAGGGTTATCGAACACGTGCTTGGTGAACCATGTAGAGTCTCCGGCATGCAAGCGTTCTCAGATGCAGGTTGGTTTGTAAGAAACGGAACGCCGGCAATAAACTTGGGACCTGGATTGCCAGAGGAAGCTCATAGAGTTAACGAAAACGTAGAAATAGAACAGATATTCGACGCTGTTAGTATCTACCATGCCATAGCTACTGATATTCTAGCCTGAATCCGTGGATGTGCCTCTCGGAACTCTTGCATTTGATCCACAACAAATGTGAGATTTGCCTGAGATCAAAACAGGTTGAAGATCTTCATTGCTCTTTTCTCAGAGAACCCATTGATGTCGAAAAATTCTCTGTGTATCCATGTATCATCGAGTTTTACTATTGGAGTAATGACTATGCATCCTCTTTCGCTACAGAAGTTTTTGATTACGTACTCTGATCTAAGAAGTTCATTGGCAACCTCTTGATCCATTATGTTCTTCTCGGTGTAGGGGATGTTGTGTGTGTTGAGAAAACTCTTCAATGCCTGACATCTGTCACAGTTCTCCTTCGTATAGACCGTAACGTCCACTTGAAATTCCTCCGCGGGATGTACTACAATCTCACAGTACGGCTTTAAGTAATATGGTGGGCCGGGGGAGATTTGAACTCCCGACCATGCGGCCACGAGGGTTTCCGCGTGTAAGGCGGACGTTCTAACCGAGCTGAACTACCGGCCCTGGATGTTCTACCAACTGGTTCTCTACTATGATTAATCTGGTTCTGTAACTATTTGGCTCTACTATTATGTTCTTTGAAAGAACACCAAAGGACATCTTTATCCCTTTATCTTCTTCGACATCTTGACAAGTTGGTACCGATTTTCATGAAGCTTGAGTTTCGGGGGGCAGCGGGAAAATTTACGGGCTCGCATACGGTTCTAGATGCTAATGACTCGAGAATCGGCGCGACGCCGTTATGTTTCAGGGATCAAGAGCAGAAGAACTCAACTGGTGCGGTTTTGGATACGACGTACGGTCTCTGGATGTTGTCCTGCTGACCCACGCTCACCTAGACCACAGCGGCAGAGCGCGACCTCTTTTCAAGAATGGTCTAAGGCTCAGTCATCTCCACAGGCGCAAAGGCCGACCTCTTTGAAATAATGCTGAAGGATGCCGTGGAGCAAGTTTCAGATTGAAATTCGTCTGTGGTTGGAAATAGAAGACGAATATGGACCAAACAGAAAAAGCAGCTGAAAATTGAAGAGAAAAATTGAGAAAAAGAGAAAATTGGGGTTTTTGGCATTCACAACGGGTCTACGTCTAGCTTCGAGATTGTCAAACAGTGGGTTGTCCTGGTTGCGTTTCGACAGGAGCGGACGGTGTTTCTACAGGTGGAGGAACTGATGGTGTCTCTACAGGAGGTGTTGGCTTTGGTGCAGGTACCACTTTTTTCTTTGCGGGTGCTCTTTTCTTGAGAACTCTTCTTTTTACTCTCTTCTTAGCCGCTTTCTTCTTGGCTTTTTTTGGCAAGGGAAATTCACCTTTACTGCTACTGTATTTCCTAGTGAAGCACTTAACATTTTCGAGGATCTGCGTAGGGTCTTTGGAGATTGCGTGGATATTTGGTGGATTCAAAGAATTCGCGTTGTGAATCTCCTTAACCCATATATATCAGACGTGCACCTTATAGCAAAGCCTTGGAGGACAGTGAATGTCAATCATAAGGAGAGATAGCGTTCTCCACGTTCTCTTTGAATGAAATGAGTAGTCTGCCGCGTAAGAGACTGCTTATTTTTGAAAAGACAATTCTAGAGAACTTCAATCGTTTTCCAGGTTTTCGCTTTGCGCCTGACTCATGGGTGGGTTTCTGCAGAATACCTTGCAATAACTCCCCCGTCAAGGTTGGTGGAGATAGAACGATGGAGGTACCATAGGTTTGGTTTGGAGTTCTGTACTGGGCAAAGAATGCAGTCTACCTGATCGAGTATTCTTCTACGATACAACACTTCGTGACGGTGAGCAAACACCAGGCGTAGCTCTGCTGCCTGAGGAGAAACTCGAAATAGCGCAACAACTGGACGTGCTCGGTGTAGATTCGATAGAGTCCGGTTTTCCGGCAACATCAAAGGGCGAACAGGAAGCCGTCAAACAGATCGCTGAAGCTGGTCTAAAAGCTGAAGTCTCGGCTTTGGCCAGATCCATCAGGAAAGACATAGACCTTGCCATATCATGCAAAGTTGGTTGTATTCACACATTCATAGCAACGTCGGACATTCATCTCAAGAAGAAACTAGGTTTGTCACGTGAGGAAGTCGTGGCAAAGGCCGTTGAATCAGTCGAATATGTGAAGGCGCACGGTCTCAAGTCTGAGTTCTCTGCAGAGGACGCAACGCGAACGGATCCGAGTTTTCTCGTCAGTGTTTACGAGTCTGTTGCAAAGGCTGGTGTAGATCGAATAGATATACCCGATACAGTCGGCGTCGCAGTGCCTCGAGCAATGTATGATCTGGTAAGAAGAATCACTGAGAGAATCAGTGTTCCAGTGGCACTTCACTGCCATGACGACATGGGTCTAGCAGTTGCGAATTCATTGGCAGGCATTGAGGCTGGGGCACAGGAGTTGCATGTGACAGTGAACGGTATCGGCGAAAGGGCAGGTAATGCAAGTCTCGAGGAGCTTGCACTGGTGTTACATACATTCTACGGCGTCAAGACAGGAATTCAACTGAAAGAAATCTACAAAACATCACGTCTGGTATCGAAGCTTACAGGAGTGATGGTCGCGCCTAACAAGTCGGTTGTAGGCGACAACGCATTCGCGCATGAAAGTGGTATACATACAGATGGAGTTCTATCGGCACCTGACACATATGAGCCACTCGCCCCAGAGATCGTCGGACACGAGAGGAAACTGGTTGCTGGCAAGCATGCCGGAAAACACGGTATAGACGCTATGCTGAAAGATATGGGGTTAGTGCTAACCAAGCCGCAACTCGACGAAGTTGTCGGCAGGGTCAAAGAGCTAGGCGACAAAGGCCGATCTGTAACTGAAACTGATCTCTTTCACATCTTTGAGGTTGTAACCGGAAGCACAGCTCCAGAAAAGCGACGTATCGAACTGGTGGATCTAGTGGTCCTAACAGGAAATAGGACAACGCCCACCGCGATTCTCAAACTACTCATTGATGGAAAAGAATACAAATCATCTGAGTTCGGCGTAGGCCCAATAGATGCCACAGTGAAGGCCATAGAGAGAGTAGTAGGCGACGTGGCAAAATTCAAGCTGACCGATTTCAAACTTGAAGCCATAACCGGCGGAAGTGATGCTCTGGCTAACGCTACAGCTAAGGTCATGGACAACAAAGGTAGGACAGTCTCAGCTAAGGGTGTACGAGAAGACATAGTAATGGCAGGTGTCGAAGCTGTAATAAACGCGGCAAACCGCCTTCTGCTCATCACCTCACTCACCGAAAAAGCCTCAGAATGAGACAGTCGTGTGGGATTCCTAATTTCTGAGTTCAGCAGGAAATATTTCTTTCAATACAAGGCTACGCGATTAATGTATCATTTGACTGGCACTGGATTTTCTGCGGAATCATTACAAGAAGACAAGATTTATTAACGGATCATGAAGGCCTATAGGAACCTACAAGCTAAGAAATCTTCGCAATTGGAGGTTAAGGCGATCAAGAAGGTTAGTTGTCCTGAATGTGGCGCCGAAATAGTGGCTCCAGACGACGTCATGCTAAAGGAGATATTAAGCTGTCCTGACTGTGGTTTGGAACTTGAAGTAGTGAAGATAGAGGCTGATAGGCTTGAGCTACAGAAAATCCTGATCGAGAAAGAGGACTGGGGTGAATAGTGACCGTACAGATCGGGATGCTTTGTGACCGTATCAGACCAGACGAGAGAATGCTGATTGAGGCCGCCAAAAGGAAGGACGTCGACCTTAGGATTCACAACGTAGATGAACTCGTCTTCAATACGGCTAAAGAACAGGAAATCAAGTTCGAGGACATTATTCTGCAAAGGGTAATGAGTTACTTCAAGAGCATGCACGTGACGGCTCTACTCGAAAACAGCGGTATTCGAGTCATCAATTCTTTCAACGCCGCTCTCGTTTGTGGAAACAAACTGTTAACCTCCATCGCGCTATCTAAGGCAGGCATACCTACACCTAAGACCGTCGTCGCCTTCACAGAGGAGTCTGCGATGAAGGCTCTAGACAAAGTGGGTTACCCTGCAATTCTGAAACCAGTGGTCGGAAGCTGGGGGCGGCTTATAGCCCCTTTGAAAGATCTTGACTCTACTAAGGCTATTCTAGAAACAAGAGAATACATGTTCCCTCTTTACCAAGTACTCTACATTCAAGAGATGATACAGAACCTCATACGTGACATAAGGTGTTTTGTGATAGGTGACCGGGCGGTTGCAGCTATCTACAGATACTCCGCGCCCGGCGAATGGAGAACGAACGTAGCTAGAGGTGGCCGGGCAGAACCGTGTCCAATAACGTCTGAAACAGAAGAATTATGCGTAAAAGGCAGCGAATGCAGTCGGCGGTGGAGTATTCGGAGTCGACATGATGGAAACTCCAAATGGACCTGTAGTTCACGAAGTCAACTACACGACAGAATTCAAAGCCACTACCGAATCAACGGGTGTAGACATACCAGGTCTCGTCTTGCAGTACCTGATTGATATGGCGAGGCATTGAATTGAAAGCTGGAATAATCGGCGGATCGGGATACATTGGCGGAGAACTCATTCGAATTCTCCTAGGCCACCCTCATGTAGAATTGACGACTGTAGTATCACGCCAAAACGTTGGCAAGTACATTCAGAAGATTCATCCAAATCTAAGAGGCTACACTACACTGAAGTTCTCTCCTCTGGACATACCTTATCTTGCAAAAACCTGCGAAATTGTCTTTGCGGCTACACCACATGGTTCATCCAAAGATCTCGTACCAAAGTTGTTAGACGCCAACCTGAAAGTAATAGATATGAGCGCAGATTTCCGTCTGAAGAATCCAGGCGACTACCCTGTCTGGTACGGTTGGGAACATACGAGGAGCCAATTGCTGAACAAGGCTGTATATGGCCTCCCGGAATTACATAGAGACTGTATCAGAAATGGCAACTTGATCGCCGTACCTGGATGCATGGCAACGGGAGCTATTCTGGGTCTTGCACCAATAGTGAAGGACGATCTGATCGAAAAGGAGAGAATAGTTGTTGACCTGAAGGTTGGATCATCAGGCTCAGGATCGAAACCGTCGATCGCATCACATCACGCCGAACGTTATCGGAGGGGTGAGACCATACAAAACAGTGGGACATCGACACATCGCTGAGATAGAACAAGAACTAAACCAGCTAGGCAACAAACAAGTAAATGTTTCATTCTCACCTCACGCCGTGAACATGGTGCGAGGAATACTTGCAACCATTCACACTTTCCCAACCAAGAAAATTGATGAACTCACTGTCTGGAAGAGCTACCGTTCGTTCTACAAAAATGAACCATTCATCCGATATGCCAAAGATCGTGAGGGGCTCTATAGATTACCTGACCCCAAAGTCGTCATTGGATCTAACTTCTGTGATATTGGATTTGAGTTGGACGGGCATGTGAATCGACTCGTAGTCCTTACAGCTACTGACAACTTGGTCAAGGGGGCAGCCGGCCAAGCAGTCCAATGCCTAAACATCATGTACGGGATAGATGAAAAAACGGGAATAAATAGCCCAGCGCTTCATCCGGCGTGAACGATGATGCTTACTGTTGTGAAGATGGGTGGGACAGTTCTAGAAGAGGGGCTAACAGAAGATTTCGTTGAAGATATCAAACGAAACCTCTCCAAGACGCGGATAATCTTGGTTCACGGTGGAGGGAAGAAAGTCACTGAGATCGCGTCAAAGATGGGAAAGGAACAGCGATTCATAACTTCTCCAGAAGGTTTCAGAAGTCGTCATACGGACAAGGAAACAATGGAAATCTTCACCATGGTTATGGCTGGGAAGATAAACAAACAAATCGTCTCATCTCTCCTATCTCATGGGGTTCCTGCTGTTGGTATCACAGGCATTGATGGAGCCTCTATCAAGGGAAGCAGAAAGAAGGCAGCTTGTTGCAGTAGATGAGACGGGAAGAAAACGACTCGTTGAAGGTGGGTACACAGGGAAAATCGAGGCAGTAGACGCCAAGCTGATGCTTCTCCTTATGGATAATGGGTACGTGCCCGTTGTTGCACCGATTGCGATTGGACAAGAATTCGAAGAGTTGAATGTTGACGGGGATCGCATGGCAGCGCACATAGCAGGAAACTTGAAAGCTGATAAACTGATTCTCCTAACCGACGTGAAAGGACTCGTTCTAGACGGTAGTCTCGTTACTAGACTCACTATGAGAGAGGCAGAGTCAACTCTACCAAAGATAGGAAAAGGAATGAGCACAAAAATCCACGCCGCCTCTGAAGCAATCAAACTGGGCGTCAGCGAAGTCGTCGTAACGTCTGGGCTCGAGAGTACTCCCATCTCATCATCCTTAGATAAAACAGCCGGCACTGTGATCGTTCATGGATAGAGAGCAGATAATCCTCAGCGAACAGAATTTGATGGCGAACGTTTACGCAAAACGCCCAGTAGTAATAGTGAAAGGAAAAGCTGATCTACTCTGGGATGAAGACGGAAGAGAGTACATAGACTGCACCGGAAGCTATGGATCGTGCATAGTCGGATATTGCCATCCAAAAGTTGTTGAAGCCATCACCAATCAGAGCCAGAAGCTTACATCATGCCATGGCTTCATGTACAACGATTCACGTTCTGAGTTCCTTGAAAGAATCGTCAAGATCGCTCCAAAAGACCTTCAGAAAGTATTTCTCTCGAACAGTGGTACCGAAGCCATCGAGTGTGCTCTCAAACTCGCGAGGAAATACACTGGCAAGAAAGAAATCATAGCCATGATGGGAGCCTATCACGGAAAGACTTTCGGCTCTCTATCAGTAACATGGGACAAGAAATACCGAGATGCTTTCACGCCACTAGTTCCTGAAATAAAGCACGTGCCATATGGCAACATCGAGAAACTGAAGGAAAACATCAATGTTGGAACTGCAGCTGTGATAGTGGAGCCTATTCAGGGTGAAAGTGGAATCAAAGTTCCCCCCGAAGGCTTCCTCAAAGAGCTTCGGGAGCTATGCGACGAGAAAAATGTACTTATGATCTTGGACGAAATTCAAACAGGGTTCGGAAGGACTGGAAGAATATTCGCATTCGAACACTTCGGGATTGTTCCAGACATAACGTGCTTGGCAAAAGGCGTAGCCGGTGGAATTCCCATAGGCTTAACTCTATCCAGAAAGGAGATCATGTCAAGCCTAAAGGTAGGTGAGCATTCAGCTACTTACGGTGCTAATCCGCTTGCCTGCGCTGCCGCTACCGCAACAATCGATGTTCTTGAAAAGGAGCGGCTTCCTGAGAAGGCACATGTTGATGGACAGTACTTCGCATTGAAACTGAATCAATTGAAGGATGCTCACAAGATCATCAGGGAAGTTAGAGGACGTGGCCTCATGATCGGAGTCGAAACACGATTCGAAGTCGTCGACTTCATTCTAAATTCGATAGGTAAGGGTGTCCTCGTGCTGGATGCGGGTAGGAACGTCCTTCGTTTCTTGCCACCACTTGTCATCACTCGTGATCATATCGACAGAACAGTACAAGTCCTAGATCAGGTAATCGGGGAAAAAGAGAATGGACAACTACCCAGAGAGCCTTCTGAGCAGGATGCTCGAAATCTATAGCCCCTCAGGCCACGAGGAAGAACTCTCAGATTTTCTCTTGGCCGAATTGAAGAAAATGGGGTTCAATCCAAGTAGAGATCACGTTGGAAACGTGATAGCTGAATCTGGCCAAGGTTCGCCCACTGTTTTGTTGTGCGGACACATGGACACAGTTCCAGGAAACCTCGAGGTTAAGCTTGAGAAAGGGAAGATTCTGGGCAGGGGTGCTGTGGACGCGAAATCATCCCTGGCTGCTATGGTAATGGGCGCCTCGAAAGCGAGAGACGAATTTCCAGGAAAGATAGTACTGTTAGGCGTTGTTGACGAAGAGGGTCGAGGAACTGGAATGAGACATTTCATTCAGTCAAATTCATTTGACTTCGACTATGCTGTTCTCGGAGAACCGAGCAATACGGAGAATATTGTGGTAGGATACAAGGGGCTTCTAACTCTCAGACTGGAATGCAATACAAAGACAGGACACTCGGGCAGCTCCATGGCGCTACCATAGTGCAATCGACAAAGGAATAGAAATCTGGAACTTGATCAAAGCAGGGTTCTTAGACTCAGGTGAACAGGGGTCTTATTTTGACTGTGTAACAGGATGTCTGACAGGTATTAATGGTGGAAACTCGATTAATGTGATTCCTTCCAAGTGTGAACTTGCATTAGACGTTCGAATACCGCCCCGTATCAATTCAAATCAGGTATTGAATGATTTTAGAAGAAAGATCGGATCGTATTTGAATGACAACCCGAGCATCTCGATTGATCTTGAGGTCTTAGATCGGGTCGAAGGGTGCCTGACGAACTCAGATTCGATACTAGCTCAATCATTCTCGTGGGCGATAAGAAGATTCAGAAAAAAGAATCCAACATTTCTTAAGAAGACGGGAACATCTGATATGAACATTCTCGCTTCAAAAACCAGGATTCCAATGATCGCCTACGGTCCGGGAGATTCTAGATTGGATCACACGGAGGATGAGGAGGTTGTTTGCAAAGATTATTTGGATTCCATAAAGATCCATGTGGAGGCTTTGAAGAGACTCGCCACCTTACACAGTAAGAGCAGTTCATAGCCTCCTATCCGAGAATCCACAGCTCAGCGAGCCTTTACATACATTAGTTCTTCTGGAGGCGCTATCTTGTTCCAAGTCTCAACGTTGTTTACGCACCCAACATCTGCCGCATTATGATCTCGGAAGTACCCAAGAG
Organism: Candidatus Bathyarchaeota archaeon; assembly: GCA_963760485.1. GTDB lineage: Archaea > Thermoproteota > Bathyarchaeia > 40CM-2-53-6 > CAVXDP01 > CAVXDP01. The sequence goes on from CAVXDP010000015.1 coordinate 45,140, forward strand.
AGCGTGCTCTACAGCCGCCGCAGATCTTGTTATAGTCGCAAGTCTTACAGCTTCCTTTGAGATTGGTTCGTACCTGGAATTCATTGAATATTCTTGTCGTACGCCAAATCTCAGAGAAGCTCTTTTCTCTCACGTTCCCCACAATCAGTTGGGGTATGAAGACACAAGGCGTTACATCGCCATTAGGTTGTATGGCACAGTATAGTCTCCCTGCTCCACACCCACCGATGAACTCTGCAAGCGCTTGGAGACCCCAGTTTCGGTTCTGCCCCACATAGAAATGGCTAGGCGTGCAATTGGTTCCTGCTAGTTGATCGCTCTACCCAATGCATAGAGAAGGTTTCTCTTCAACTCAACGCTTTTGTTTGGGCATAATTCGTAGCAACAATAGCATCTTATGCATCTTCTCTGCTTGATCCGAGCTTTCTCATTGACAATTCTAATCGCACCTTCAGGACAGTTCTCCTTGCAGATCCCGCAGCCAACACAAAGTTCTGGTATGACCTGAGGTGTTACGGAGAACATATCTTTCACAAAGAAAGTAGCCACGCCGTATAGAAAATCAGTTACCTGGGACTTTCCTTTCTGAGTCATACTCTTTGGCATAACGAAATCCAAGATGCGGATAGATTCGAGAGTTTCACCCACGATTTCAAAATCCTCAATGTCCCCACAACAGAGCTTTCGATCCACAGCCGCTCGTATATGTGGGATGCTTTTTGGATCCACACCAACTGCTTCTGCGAGCAAAACATCAACTGCCAAAGCATTCTCGCTTGCGACAACAAACCCTAAATCTCTCGGCCGGCCTGAAGTCGGCCCGTCACCATCCATGCCAACTATCGCATCAACGACCGTTAGGCAGGGATTAACATACGAAAAAAGATCAATCAGCATCTCTGAGAAATTCTTGGTATTCTTGAGAGTTGCATGATATCCCGCCTTCGTTTTTCCCGGGAGGATACCGAACAGATTCTTGACGCCGGCAGTCAGATAGGTGAATTCATGCGTCTTGAACTTGGGGAGGTTTATCACCACATCGGCTTCGAGAATCGGCTTTATGATGTCAAACCTCTTCACGAGCTTCCCGTTTGGAATGGACACACTCACAGAGCTGGTATCATAATTCAGTTTCGCTCCTCCTTTGTCAGCTGCTTCAACCATGCCTGTTACTTGATAGAGATTTCTAAGATTCGAAGCAGTATACCTGGCTACTGCTCCCGGGCTGTCAACTATTGTAGCTTCTCCCCCAACTCCTTCAACAATCTTGGCGACAGCAGTGACCACAGAAGGGTGTGTTGTGACTGCTCTGCTTGGGGTTGCCGCGCAAAGTAGATTGACTTTCAATGCAACTCTGTCTCCTGATTTCACAAATCTCTCTATTCCTCCAATTTGTTTGAGACATTTCGAAAGAGCCCTAGATACATTTGGCTCACTGTAATTGTTGCATTTCACAACGGAGACAGGGATTCTCAAACTCAACTCGACCTAACAACGCTTAGCACTATGCGGATCTCGGGTTTGAGTAGGCGTCATTCATATGAGGCAGGGGAACAATCTTACATCGAATTCTTGCATCTAATAAGAATAATGTGGTCAGATCGTGCACTGGAATCGCAGAAGCTGCAACCTCTAAGGATCAGTGTTTAAATCCACGGTATCTAATGTTTGCATGGCGCGGCTTTTGCTCAGGCAATTCCGCTTTCACGGAAGAGGTGGGCAGGGAGCAGTAATCGGAGCTGAACTGCTTGCCAAAGCGGCTTTCTACGATGGAAAATGGAGCCAAGCTTTTCCATTCTTCGGAGCGGAACGTAGGGGGGCTCCAGTCAAGGCTTTTGCACGGATATCTGACCGTGAGATTCTCCTTCGAAGCCAGATCTACGATCCAGACTACGTGGTCGTCTTCGACCCGGGCCTCTTTGAAATGGTCAACGTACTTGAGGGGCTTAAGAAGGGTGGTATGATCGTCATTAATTCAAAGAAGATCCCTGAGGAACTAGGTCCGGGATTTAGAGTCGCTATTGTGAATGCCACTGATATTGCTTTGGAGTTCAACGCACTGGTTGCGGGTATGCCGGTCGTTAATACCGCTATGCTTGGTGCATTGGCGAAGGCTACGGGAGAGGTCTCGATCGAATCGATCTTGAGATCAATTGCCAATGAATGGTCTGGAAAGTCTGAAGAAGTGAACCTGGCATGTGCGAAAAAGGCCTACGAGAATATTGTTCTCAGGGGGGTCTGAGATGGTTACAAAGCAGAGCAAAGCTTGTGACCATACGGTTTCACTTCCAGTGACCAAACCAATTCTTGGAGCGGCTGGTAAGACTGGAACTTGGAGAATCTTCAGGCCAGTCGTCAACGAAGATAAGAAATGTTCAGGTTGCCTCCTCTGCTGGACCTTTTGTCCGGAAGGATGTGTAGACTTCTCACCTGACGGGCATGTGAAGTTCAACCTTGTCTACTGTAAGGGTTGCGGAATCTGTGCAACTGAATGCAGACTTGGAGTAATAACGATGCAGAGGGAAGATGACTAGATGTCAGAGTATATTCTGGACACTGGAAATCACATGGTTGGTCATGCTGTCGGACGCGCGAGAGTCGAAGTCATAGCCGCATATCCGATCACGCCTCAGACGACGATTGTGGAACAACTGGCTACTATGGTTGAAACCGGAAAACTGAAGGCGAAATACATTTGCGTCGAATCTGAACACAGCGCTCTAGCAGCATGCGTCGGAGCAGGATTTGTCGGTGCAAGGACGTTCACTGCTAGCTCTTCTCAAGGCCTTGCCTATATGCATGAGATGCTCCATTTCACAAGTGGATCCAGAATACCAGTAGTGATGGCTGTCGCCAACAGGACACTTGGTCCACCATGGAACATTTGGGCCGATCACACAGATTCGCTGTCTCAACGAGACACGGGCTGGATCCAGTTGTACTGCGCTTCAAACCAAGAGATCATCGACTGCATGTAATTCAATGCTACAGAGTATGTGAATCGCATGAAGATCTTGCTCCCGGCGATGATATGCTTTGAGGGAGTCAATCTGTCGCATAATCTGATGCCAGCAGTTCTTCCTGGTCAGGAAGAGGTTGACACCTTTTTGCCACCCTACAAACCTCTGTGGACCCTTAACACCGAGGATCCCGGAACGATGGGGAATATGTTCGGGCCTGAGGAAACTCTTAGAGTCAAGGAAGATATCCAACGGGCAATGGGTATAGCCCGAGAGAAACTTCTGAAGACCGCGAGAGAATACTCTCATCATCTTGGGCTTCCCTACAATGGAGGAATGGTTGAACTATATCGCTGTGAAGATGCTGAGATTCTAGTCGTTGCATTGGGTGCACTTGCAAGTGAAATCAAGATTGCAGTTGATCAACTCAGATCACGTGGGATAAGAGTCGGTTTGATGAGGATACGAGTGTTCAGACCTTTCCCGATTAGAGAGATCAGAGAAGCTGCAAAGGATGCCCGATCAATAATCGTATTTGATCGAGATATGAGTGCTGGAATGGAAGGCATCGCTTTTACTGAAGTAAAGGCTGCCCTGTATGCAACGACTAGCCCTCCCCAACTAACTGGATTCATTGTCGGCATCGGGGGCGTTGATGTTACAAATGTTCAGATAGCTGATTTTGTAGAGAAGTGTGTACAAGGCAAGGCACAGTTCAGTGAAACCTCAATCTACAGATGATGGAATATGTCGATAAGAACGATTTCAAAAGAAGAGTTCATACTTCCCGGTAACGCAGCCTGCCCTGGCTGCGGTCAAGCTCTAGCGCTGAGGTTAGCCCTCAAAGCCCTTGGAAAGAAAACCATCTTAGTTGTCCCAGCCGGGTGCACAGCCATTATACAGGGCATGGCTCCTTACACTTCATTCAATATCCCAGTTCTTAATTTCGCGTTTGCTGCAGCTGGAGCGGCAGCGTCTGGAGTAGTCAATGGTTTGGATGCAAAAGGCATTTCTGGGGTTACGGTCGCTGTCTGGGCTGGGGATGGAGGAACAGCTGACATCGGAATACAGGCACTGAGCGGCGCAGCAGACCGACAGACAAACTTCATTTATTTATGTTGCGACAACGAGAGCTACATGAATACTGGGATTCAAAGAAGTAGCTCAACTCCCAGAGGCGCTTGGACTACTACGACACCCACAGGCAAGAGAGAGCCCAAGAAAGACATGCCTGGAATAATGGCTGCACACAGAATACCCTATGTCGCAACAGCATGTGTATCTTATCCAGTAGACTTCGTCGAGAAGGTGGAGACAGCTCAAAAGATCAATGGAACCAAGTATGTTCAAGTTCTCGCCCCCTGTCCTGCCGGATGGAGATATACTTCCGACAAGACTATTCACATAGGAAGACTTGCTGTCGAGACTGGAATCTGGCCTCTCTACACCGTTCAAAATGGAAGATTCACACTTTCCCCAACGAGTGAAAGGCTTCTAGACGCATCAAAGAGGCGGCCCATTAAGGAATATTTCGACACTCAGGGAAGGTTCCGAAACCTCACTGAGGCGGATATTAGTGAGATCTCGTATTCAACTTCAGCTATGTGGGAGCACTTTCGTCAAATTAACAATAGTGACCTGTTCTAAATGTGAAAAAACATGCCCAAGAACCTAGGACAATCAAAAGAGGCAAGGCGTGAAGTGTTAGTTGAAGACATAATGAAGACACGTGTCGTGACCATGTCAGAATCCGCTACGATCAGTGAAGCCGCGAGAATGATGAGACGAAGTGGCATAGGGTGCGTCATAGTAAAGGACGCTTCCAACGTGCTTGGAATAATTACGGAAAGGGACATAGTCAGATCTCTAACAGATGGTCACTCAGACACGGACACTATTGCTGAAATAGCTTCAAAGCCACTAACAGTCATAGGCCCAAGAGATTCCGTGAGCGAAGCAGCTAGGATTCTTGCAGACAAAAGAATAAAACGTCTTCCGGTCGTTGACAACCAACGTCTTGTCGGCATACTAACCTCAACGGATCTTGTGAGATTCTATGACAAAATATCAAAGTACACACCAAAGACTATCGGACCGTAGAATTCTTCTCTTCACTACGGAAAAAGGTCCAACGATACCTATCTAGACACTACAATCACAACGAAAACAATCCAAGCAAATCGGACACTTGACCACAGAGGTACCATCATCGTAGGTCACAATGACCGCTTCATGTCCTCTTGTACATTTGGTGGAGCGGGAATCAACTGCCTTCGGCCCAGCTCCAGAACAGTCGAACCTCATCTTCTCTTTCCTAAGTAGGTGTGGTAATCACCGCCTATTTACTTTTTAGAGTTCTTAGGACGATTTGAGTCCATTGCTAAGACTACGGAGTCTACATTGAACCCTGGAAAAGAGATACTTGGCTGATCAAAGAAAAAAGGAGGGGACACACGATTGTCTACTCGATTTTGATCGCGTGTCCTTTAGCCTTAGGCTTAGCCTTTCTCAGAGTCACTTCGAGCACACCATTGTTGTACATCGCCTTGGAAGTCTCTGGCTCAACCTCAGAAGGTAAGTCAACGGTTTTGTAGTACTTTCGCTCTGGCGTGTCAACGGTTATGGTGACACTGTTACTTGTTGAGTCTATCTGGATGTCTGATTTGTTGACCCCTGGCAACTCTGCAACGACCTTGATTGTATCCTTCTCATCTAGCATGTCGACTAGGGGTTCGCGTGTCTCGGTTGGTTCGAGCTTGGGAACAGGCATGCCAAAGGCTCCTAGTCGCTTCGAAGGCTTGACGTTGCCGAATTCACGTATTACCGGTTTGCCGTCTGGACCTGCGCTCATCGAGTATCCGTAGACGAAAGGCCCCCATTGGCGCATTGTGCTTCCATCGGGAAGCTTGCGCTCGGACACGAATTCTTTGGGAAGGTTTCTGGTCATCTCAGAAAACATTCTTTCGAACATAGTGTCAAAGTCTTCAAAGAAGTTCGAGAAGAAGCTTGGAACCCTACGTCTTCTAGACCCAAACCATGACGGAAAATCTTCATCCCACGAAGACATCTCATATTTCACCTCCTATTCTGTGGATAACTCTTCCATGACCCGACGGATCGCTGCCATAGCTAGGAAGCTTCCAAACCCCAACCTGGATGCAGAGTAGTGTACCTCACGCGGGTTCTTTTCATGACGATTCACTAGGTGGAGGTTTCTCATCCTTTCCAGATTCTCATTCACGATCTTCTGATTCACATTAAGTTCGTACATGAGTTCGCTGAACCGAACGTCCATATTTCGTATAATGCTATTCAACATACGAATACGAGTCTCGCTTGACAACATCTCATGAATCGCACGGACTTTTCCAATTCTGCGCTCCAAGAGTCTCAACTCCTCTTCTATCTCCCCTCTGGTCCAATCACTCATTTCCAGAGGCATCTCGTGGATCACTTTGTTCCCCTTCACAAGCTGGAGTTTCAGAGCCATGGAGGAGCACGTTGTTACTGAAGAGTAACAAGTCGCTTATAAACGTTGTTACTAGTAAGTAACATAAGTCAGTCTAACCAATTCACCAATATGCAAAGTAGCTAAGGAATTATCTCGCAACTGTTGTATTCTCCGTAGTTGAAATCCTCTATTCTGACTCTACCGTCATGGATAAGTTGTCTAACACGACTCTCGACATTTCTCACGGACGCAATAAGACTGGCTACAGTTCCACACACCTGTCTGAATCCCTCTTCACCCCAGAGCTTTGTTGCATTCGCGTAGAGACATCTGCCTCCGCAAAGAGTGTAATCATCACACTCTGTACATGGGTTTCTAACAAAGACGGAATCCTTGAGATCGCTGGGGTTTGTATCCCAAATGCTGCCTAGGTAGAAGTCTTTCATGCCTGCCATCACTGGGCATGGAGTTATTCTTCCATCAGTTTGTATATTGAAGGTGTTCCAGCCTGCTCCACATCGCAACTTGCTTTCTTCATTAAGCAGAAGTGAACGCATTACACCCAAGATTGGATAGAGCTTAAGAACTTCACCGAATGTCTCCATTCGTTCAATCCACATTTCGACAAGCCTTTTCACTGCAGGGTTGTAGGCATTCTCAGACCAAGCTCGAAACTGGGTTCTATCAAAGTCGTTCTGCCAGAAGAGAGCGTCCAACTGCCAATGAACGGACTTGAAAGAAAGCTCCTTGTTGGAAACTAGAGATAGGACCTGTCGATCAATTTCGGTTCCCGAGGTTATTGTCATTCGAGGGATGAGTTCGCCGTCAAAACCGTTAATCTTAAGCAGTTTCAAGTTCTCCATTACCTTTCTGTAGACTCCATTACCTCGGTTTCTGTCCGTAAGCGCTTCATTCCCGTCGATTGAAACAAGAATCGTGTCTAATCTTCGCGCATATTCAGGATCCAATCGGTCAAGGAAAAGGCCATTTGTTTGAATGATAAACCTGTCAGCTTCTATCTCATCCATTATCTTCTTGATCTTTTCAATCTCTAGGAAGGGTTCCCCGCCATAGAAGATTATCGTTGGGTACGAGTCTTGTCTCACGAAATTGACTAGATCAGTGAGTTCATAGTTGATTGTCGTTGGAATGGTATAATCAATCTGCAGATCACCAAAATCGCTACCGAAATCTTCACATGATTTTCCATAGCAATACGTGCAACGGAGATTGCATTTTGTAGTCAACGTGACATAATAGTTCAAGCCAGTACCCCGAAGCTCAATGATCTTCTTAATCAGAAGAGATACTGCATAGGGAAGCCAATGACTGGGAGACCTCGATTCAACTGGATTCTAGTTGAGCAAGTTTGGCGCCGGGGGTGGGATTTGAACCCACGAGACCCAGAGGGTCATCGGCTGTTAGCCTACGGTTAGCAAGCCGACGCCTTACCGAGTTACCCGATCATTGTTATGATCTCTAGGCAACCCCGGCACCGACAAGATTCTTCCTTAGTCTTCCAATAAAAGGTAACGCCTTCGAGAGTCATGTCAGCATGCCGTTTGGGTTCACTAGTGAGAATGCAAATCTCTTAGTGCCCCACACATCAGACGGCATATCTGTCCTCTCTGCACGGGTCAGCAGTATTACTGTAGCCTCTTAGCTCCCAATATCCGAGTTCCTGCTGTTCCGTAAATTTCACTTTTCTAACCCATTTAGCGCTCTTGTAGGCGTATTTCTTGGGGACGATCAGCCTGAGTGGTCCACCGAATCGAGTCTCCAAATCCTTTCCATTCAACTTGTACGCGAGCAGTACGTCGTCCTCTAGGAGTTCGCCCAGAGGAAGAGATGTCATATAGCCTCCATCGCATGCGATTGTCGCAAAGTACGCATTATCTTTTGGTTTGGCCATATCATTTATCTTCTTGAATTTCACTCCACCCCATCTATTGTCCAGCTTACTCCATCCTGTGACACAGTGAAAATCTGATACGCATTCAACCTCAGGCAAATTGCGAAACTCAGTCCAAGTCAGTTCAAAGACCTTATCGGCCAGGCCAAAGACTTGAAACGTCCATGCTACAGGATCAAACCTCGGAATACTCCCAACATGCAAGACTTCAAGCTGTTTGATCTCACGTTGCCCCGGAGGTACTCTACTTCTTGTTGTGATAGATTTTTCCTCCTTGGAGATATCTTCTGTCTTGAAAAACGCTCTACAGTCTACGTAGGCGTTTCCAAGTTCTTCTTAGTCTGTAGTTTTCGAGAACCTTTCTACTTTTCTGAACGTGAGGATTCGCAATATCACTGGAAAAATGGCGTGCAGAGCTAGCCCTGATAACCCTCTTTCATGGTGAGAAGATTATCCATCCTAACGCAAGCCGAGCGGGTGAAGTCGCCGCTACAATCGGCCTGCTTGAGTGAGCACATTTCAACCTTTTTGCTCGTAACAGGTCTAGAAAGTCATATCTCGAAGTAGCAAGGACAATGATACTCGTGAATCGATAGTGAGTGAAGAGGCGACATGAAGGAACTCAAGGGAATATTCCCAGCTATGGTCACGCCATTTACCAAGACTGGAGAAATCGACACTGAAGGTTTGGGTAAACTTGCCAATTGGCTCTTAGCCAGTGGAGTTGATGGCCTATTTCCTCTTGGGAGTGGAGGTGAAGGCCCGAAACTGAATAGGGAAGAGAGAAAGAAGGTTTTGAAAGTTGTGCTGGACGTAGCCAAAAGCGGTGTCCCAGTGGTACCTGGAACAGGCGGCATAACTACCAAAGACACAATCCTCTATACCAAAGATGCGAAAGACATGGGTGCATCAGCTGCAGTCATACACCCCCCTTGGTATTTCCATCCAAGCCCCAAGGCTCTCTTGGAGCATTACAAGACTGTAGCCCAGCAGACCGATTTTCCAATCATCATCTACAATCTCCCTTCTTTTGTCGGATACCAAATTCCAATTGATGTGGTGGTTGAAGCGTCGACGATCAGCAATATTGTGGGTATCAAAGATAGGCAGCGCTGAGATGTTCTACTTTCAAGCATTGATGAACGATGTTTCGAATGGATTTGAGTTAATTCAGGGATATGGTTCTCTATTTCTTCCAAGCCTTGTTCTTGGAGCAAAGACAACGTTCTGTGGAGAAGCGAGTATTGCGCCTGATGTTCTGGTTGATATGTATAGAAGCTACCTATCTGGAGATTTGAAGAAAGCTCGAGAAATGCATTTCAAGCTAGTTACACTAGTGTCTACAATTGGTTACGGAACATTTCCTGTTTCTATAAAAGAAGCATTGAATATGCTTGGCCTTCCCGGAGGTTATACGCTTCCCCCTTGTGCACCTTTGGAAGAACTGGAAAGAGAGAAGATTAGGAACGCTCTTGTCAAAGCGGGACTGTTCGACCGGAAAATGACGCAAGCTCGGCTCTGAAATGTGATAGTGATTGACTACGTATTATGGATCTGGTTAGAAGTCATTCGTGTACTCGCATACATCATCGTCAGGATAGTTCCTGCAGTAGAAGGGTTTTGTATCATTTATCGCACAATAGTAGGTGCTCTGTTCCTTATCATTTCTTAGGAATGGACAACTGTTCGGAACGAACACATAGGACTTACCAGTCTGATCATCTGAGTCTATTGCAATGTGTTTCAATATGTCAAATCTTCCCGTACTCTTCCATCGAATCACATCTTGGTACGTAGGCTCAAAGGATCTCCAGTGCATTACGCAACAGTATCCGCAGCGTTTACAGATATGTCCCATCAACTGTTTCACGTGGAAAACTTGCTGAATTTCAGAATACAGTAAGGGCTTTATCCCACCGAGATTTGCCCTTTGTGCCCCATTCTCAGCTGAAGAATTCCTGAGTAGTTAACTGCTTGGCAGTTGTAGATCTTTACAGTGTTGCCTTTTTCAATGTGATTTTGAAGATTTCTGTATGAGTATCTTACGAATATTCTTCCCGAATCATCGTCGACTACAAGCATGAAGTTGTTCATGTTGACTATTCTGCCTTCAAGGCAGACATTTCTCATTCCGTTTTGGATGTCACTAATTCTCATCATGATTGTTCTCCTACGGGATGTCAAAAAAAGATGGTATTGCCATCTCAGTTGGATGGCTTCACTTCTAGCTTATTCTCATTTCCAGTCTATTCGGCTTTTTCGGCTATTGCGAAACGGTCACGAACTTGTGTAACTTGGATTTTAACATGGTCTCCAGGTTTCGTGTTTGGCACGAAGACCACAAATCCTTCAACACGTGCTAGGCCGTCACCGCGCCGACTGCGTTCTTTGATGTCGACTTCGTACTGTTTTCCTTCCTCTACCGGCGCGTCTTTCGTCTGATAACTCATTCGATTTTCACCTCTCTCAATCTCGGTCAGTTACAACAAGAAGAAGAACATCTAGGTGATCGTTCTCTCCAGAAACGACTCTTCGCTCTCGTTCTCGTGAACTACCCTACGTGATGTTGGTCTCCGTCCTATATAAGGATAGAAAACTTGCGAAAACCAAAAATCGAAAAAAGAAACAACCAATAGTGCAATACCATCATGAATGCGGCCCCGCGCGTAGAACAATTCGAAACGGTCCTGTAATTGCTGTTGGGGAATCCAACTGCTGGCTGCGAAGTTGTACGTGTCCATATTATCCTGCAAATGGAGGATTCCATTCAGCAAGAAAGGTTGAGATATAGCCAGATCTTGGGGTTCACGGGTTGGAGGTAGATTTGGAGGAGGGGGCTATCCAACATAGTTTTCCATTCAGAATCCGTTCAACATAGTCGTCACCCCTAACAACAGCAAGACTTTGATCTCGCAAAGCAATCGTAGTGTTATTGTCGTAATTATTGAATGGAGGAATGAATGTTGTTGTCGGAACTTTCGGAAACGTTGAATGCAGAATCGTGAGCCCTTGGCGCACAAGTTGCTGTTGTCTCTCCAAAGGCAGTGTGGCCAATTCACTCCAGTCAACTTGTGCGCTAAGCCACGTTATATTCTCATGTGTCAACCCGTGCAAGACTGCTTCGAATAGTCTATCCTTCGCAAGAATTTCTCGAATGTAGAGTGTCAGATTCTTGTCACTATCAATGGGTTTGGAGCGGGACGTGGGCGACTGGTCCAAAGGGAACCCACATCAAAACAATGCCAACAACGAGTTTAGACCTAAAAACCGACTGATAGTCCCCTATCGATAGATTGGAGGATGTGGAGCCCCGGGCGGGGTTTGAACCCGCGACCTTCGGCTGTTTGCTTGACGCTGTCATACCAAGCCGACGCCCCGACCAGGCTAGGCTATCCCGCTCCTTTTGAGAGTACCGGGGCCAATCGGAGCTTGTTGTTCCAGCTTGTTTCTCACTATAATAAGTTTCGGTGAAGACCTTAAAGACTACAATCTTGGCACAACCCTGTTAGTGTAGAACACGTCAAGTGATCGAAGATTCAAGAATTACTTCGAGTATGTCCAAAACAACGAAATTCTTGCTTAGATCTCACGGGAAGTCTTAGGAAAGGCTTAAGAATACAAAAAGAGTCATATAGAAACATCCTTTAAAAGAAATTAGGGAGGAAAAAGAAAAAATTGGTCAGGAAATGTTCCACTTGTGGTAATGCTAACAGGGACGACGCGACTTTCTGTTCCGCCTGTGGTACATCACTAGTCAGTGCACCATCCTTGAAACCCGTGCCCAGTGTCAGAGTTGTCTCTCCTGTAATGTCCACTGGCGCGTCAATGAGAGTTCCGCCTCCGGGTATGTGCTTCTATCATCCGAACCTTCCCGCTATCTACGTTTGCAATAGGTGTGGACGACCGATCTGCAGAGACGATTCCAAAGCTTATCAGGATCTTGTAATGTGTCCGCAATGCTATCAGAGCGTAGTACCGATGAGGGCAGCTCCGGCGCCAGCATATATGCAGGCCCCTGAAATGGCACCAGTGATGGCACCGCCCGAACCTATGCCGTCATATTTCCCCGGACCAACGATGGGTCCACCTGAGGGTATGGGGTCATATTTCCCCGGATCAACAATGTTTCCACCTGGCAGATCAACTTGGGGATTCGTGGTGTCACTAATCGCGGGAATATTGATAATAATAAACGCGGCTGCGCTGATTTCTCTCAGCTTCTACACTACGTGGGCAGGCATATTTCCGTGGATAGCCTTCTTCGGTGCATTCCCGCCGTGGATACTGTTGGTCATAGGACTGATCCTTGGCATCGTAGTCGCAATAGGAAGTATTCTGATGGTTCTCGGTTACGGAACGATCGGGGCCATCGTTGTGTTTCCATCCGCGGTGATCAGTCTAGTACTAGGCGGAGGATTCATTGCAGGCTTCATCCTAGGAATCGTTGGCGGAATCCTAGGAATGCTTGGAAGGTAAGGCAATCTCCCCCACCTTTATCCCCTTTTTTTCGACTAGCCACAATTAGAAGAATCGCAGCACTGTCGCACTTCTGCAGATATCAGTTACGATAGAAAGAAGAATTCTTGTAGAGGCTAGGCTTCCATGCAGAAGTTCTTGAAGGTCGTAGGTGAACTTGTGGGTGAAGAATAGAATATGGTGATAAAGTGCCCCACATGCGATTCAAGCAATAAGGACGACGCGATTTCCTGTTCCGTTTGTGGTTCATCGCTTGCTGCGAAACCGTCGAAAGTTATGGAAACATCCGAAGAGGCGCAAAAACGGTCCAAAGTTCAGGGCTATGTTCCAAGGCGAGACGCCGTTTCATACAGTGGCACCACTTCAAGGCGGCAAGTATTCAGAATCAGTGTATCCAAAGAAGTAATGTCCAAAGTAATGGACCATGCGAAGAATGCTCCTGATGAAGAGGTAATAGGACTTCTCATTGGAAGAATGGATGATCAAGTTCTAATTGTCGAGAACGTGGTAAGTGGCGAGGCAATTAGAGACAAAGTAAGCGTCATAATGCCGGGCGAAAGCCTCGCCAAAATCGCGGATGACATAGTTAACAAGAAAGTTGGCGGGAATATTGTAGGTTGGTATCATTCGCATCCAGGCCACGGCGTATTCATGTCCGAGGTGGACAAGGACACACAATACAAATTGCATCAGTTCTCGCCATACGTCGTCGCACTCGTGTTAGATCCGTCAACAGGAGAGTTCAAATTCTTCAGTCGTGATCAGAAATCAGGAACTACGCAATCACTCAAGAGTAGTCAAGCCCATTTCTATGGACCTGGAGAACCTCAAGTGCCTGAGAGTTTCAAACCAAGCACAGAACCTGTCCCTTCACCATATACGTCGTTGCAGTCAAGATGGCGGTCATCATTCCCAGCCTTAGTCCTCTTGTTAGTCATAGTCGTTGCAATCGTTACGGGAACTCTACTAGAGCAATTTACTTTGGAGGTAATGCCCCCCTGAAGTTGGGCCATCAACCAGTTACAAGTGGCATAATAGGCAACGACATCAACCTGATAGCTAATGTGACCGGAGGAGCAGGAGGAGCCAAGAACCTCACAATCTACTATAAACTCTCCAAGGACACCGTGTGGAAGAGCAATCATATGGCCTTAGCCTCTAAAGAAGGCAACACATATTCCTACACGATCCCTGGTAGCGACGTAATTGGCAACGTGGACTATTACATGATCGCCTCTGACAGTGCAGGAAACAAAGTTGCCAGTCCAACGACTACGGTCGTCATCGAAGACTTCGAAATTCGTGCGGCGGATAGTCAGATCACAATCTACGTTGGCCAATCAAAGAATACAACAGTAACAATCAAATCAATAAATGGTTTCAACTCGCCGATTTCTCTTCAGGCTTCTGACAAACCTCCAGAAATCGCAACCGTGATATTCACCCCTCAACGTGTCACCCCTCCACAGGGAGACCAAGCCACATCAACTGTGAATGTGGCCGTGCCTGCCTCAGCCAACACAGGAGAATACGAGATAAAGATCCAAGCAACATATGGTCAGGTAACTAGGACAACGTCGCTGAAGGTGCTTGTTTCAGGTTTTGATACGGCAATATCACCTTCATCCGTAACCGTTCAAAGGGGAAAGAAAGCTATATACACAGTGACGTTAGACGTCAAGAAAGGGTTCACTGATACAATCTCACTTAACGTCACTGGACTACCTTCAAAAGGAATTGATCAGATGAGCATCGTATTGAACAAGACGATAGCTGCTGAGGGAACCACCACGCTTACAGTGGAAATCGTCACAAAGTACGATGTGCCTGTCGGAACCTACAACCTCAAGATAACCGCTACTGGTGGAGGAATAGCCAGAGAAGAAAGAGTTACTTTAATTATCCAATAGTAAAATAAGTCCAATGGAGGTTGGTAAGAAAAGATGAAGCTATTTGTGCAAGCGCCAATAGGGCCTCAAACAGGATTGGCTGAAATAGAAGTAATACCGGACCATACTGTGGGTGAAGTGAAACAACAAGTCTGTACGTCATTTGGTGTGGACCCTTCAACGGTATCTCTGATGTACGGTGGAGTGGTATTGGACGAGAATATGACTATTTCAAGAGCTGGGATACCTGAGAACGCGCAGATAGCACTAATGCCATACAATATCATTGGCGGCAGATAGTGTGAATCTCCCCCTTCTATACGAAGAAAGAAATTTTCTGAAACATCAGTTTCCGATGGTCACATCCCTCGCCGACCCCCCAACCCTTTACGAAGGGTTGGTACGTTGCGAGAAGGGTGAGGTTATGGATCTAGCCGACCAGAAGATCTGGCCCTTCACAGAGTATGTCAAATGGCACCGTTTCAGACTTCAGCTTCTGAACGAGTACCCTCTAAAACCGCCAGTTGCCACTTGGCTCACGGACATCCATCACCCGAACATCGTTCCAAATATCGCTGGCGCTGTTTGCGTCTCCGTGTTGGGGGAAGCTTGGCGTCCGGACCTGAAGATCATTTCAGTGGTAAATTCGCTCTATTATCTTCTGTCAGATCCAAATCCGAATAACGTTTTTGATCATCCAAATTGCATGGAATCTGCGGAAGTCTGTAGAAAATACGGTTTTCCGACCAGCGGGGCACAGAGGAAACCTCGTGAACCTGATGACACAATGAGGTTCAACATAATCCCAGTTCCCAGATCAGTTTCTGCCGAAAGAGATGCCATTCTCACATTTAGAATTCCAGGCCGAACAAGCCAAGAGGCAACTCGATGAAAGTTACGGCCGAAATTCCACAGGTTAGCGAAGTTGGCGTCGAAGCCTCCAGATCCACCAAGATTAGGGATCTGAAAAAGAGAATATGTAAGGAGCTTGGAATTGCCGAGGAACTCACAGCCTTACTTTTGAAAGGCAGATTACTGCCAGAAAACGCAACGCTAGGGCAGATCAACCTACAGTCTCAAAAGTTAACCGTAGACTACATGTGGGCTAGACACCTGCTTCTCTGGGGAACTAGTGGACAATCACTAATCGAAAAGTCTCAAGTTGTCCTTGCTGGTGCTGGCGCCATTGGAAACGAGGTTGCTAAGAATCTTGCCATGCTAGGCATGCGAAGACTCATAGTCGTCGATCATGATCTGATTGAAACATCGAACCTTAGCCGAGCCGTCTTCTTTGACAAGAACGATGTTGGAAAACCCAAGGCATCGACTCTTTCACGCAAGCTTCAGAAGAACTATCCGTACGTTGAAGCGAAGTTTCACAACAACCGCGTCGAAGATCTGCCGCTTCAAGTCTATCTCGAGTCAGATGTGATCATATCAGGTCTCGACAATGTTCCGTCGAGAATGCATCTTGTCTCGATCTCACGCAGGTATTCTATTCCAATGGTGGATGCGGGAACCATAGGCTACGAGGTAAGGGTTCAATCGTATATTCCTCCTGAAGACCCATGTCCCATTTGCCCTCTGCCTCCAGGAAACTATGGACAAATGGCCGGTCTTAGAAATCCCTGTACTGCTCCGCTAGAAGAGATGAAAATTCCCTCTCTTCCAACGTCGATGTCGCTAGTATCATCAATACAGGCTCAAGAAGCCACGAAAATAATCCTGGGTTACAAGGCCTTTCTGAAGGATAAGAAGTGGCCGTCACATGTCGGAGAACCATTGAAAGGCGTTCTTCTGGTAGACCTGAAATTCAATAGATACTCCAAGATGGAGCTTAACAAGAACCCAAGGTGCATGATCTGTGGAAAAGATGGCATCGCAAATAACACCGTGAGCCGGTATGAAATTTCTTTTTCGGAAGTTCGAAACTCAACCAAAAGACTACAGGAAAGGATCACCGAGCTCCCAGCTGTGAAGCCGACAGAGGTCTTGATGTTCAAGGAGGACAGGAAAAGACTCGTGCCCGTTGAGACTGGAAAGACTATCAGTCAGCACAGGTTAAGCAAGGGTAACTATGTTCATGTC
Organism: Candidatus Bathyarchaeota archaeon; assembly: GCA_963760485.1. Classification (GTDB taxonomy): domain Archaea; phylum Thermoproteota; class Bathyarchaeia; order 40CM-2-53-6; family CAVXDP01; genus CAVXDP01. The sequence goes on from CAVXDP010000015.1 coordinate 61,916, forward strand.
GTATTCAAGACCAGCGAAGGCAACTATTCTGAAGCGGTTGTTAAACTAAGGTAAGAATATTCCTTCATACCAAGCTTTTAGCCTAGTCTACCCGATTGTTTCAACCTCTCAGCCGATTCCTTAACTTTCTCCGGAGAGATTCCAAGATCACTTGCTGCCTGCCTTAGAGATATGACGCCTGAATGCTCAATTATGTAGGAATAGACTCTCTCATCTAAATCCGATTGCGCTGGCAATACTTCCCGCGTTCGACCACAATTTCTACAGGCAGTCTCGGTTTCCTGCATCGGTGCATCACACGCCGGGCAATGCGCAAGGCGCCCTACCACCGCCTGAGGTGCAACTGGTTTCGTGTGCGGAGTTTGTCTACCCTGCAGAATAGTAGTCCCAAGTCTATCTCTAATCCACGATATGGGATCAAGTCCGAGTTTGAATTTCATGAGTCCAAAGATGCTCATGATAACTGCGACCATAACAGCAACTGTGACTCCTGCAAGTAGTAGTGGGCTGAAAACTGTTATTGTTGCACTAGCTTGACTTGTGTCGTAACGCAGATCGCCAGTGTAGAGTACGTCAACCCTTATCGTGTCACTCGTCACTGTTTTGAATGATAGTGATGCCAACCCTTCGTTGTCGGTCGGAAGTGTCTGGTCAATCTTTGTATCGCCAGTTGTGATGGTGAAGTTCAACGGCGCAGATTGTATCGGGGTTCCCGTCGTGTCCCTAAGAGTGGCTTTGATTACAAGGTTATCGCCTTGCAGGGCAAAACTCTGTGTGAAGAGTTTCAATGTGGTTCGAATGGCTTCGATGGTAAGAGTGCCTGACCATTCGCTCTGCGCAAAATTGTGCTCCCCATCATACACGATCCTAAGCTGGATTGACCCTTTTCTTCCAGGAACGTGCAATGCGGAGGCAAACCCATTCTCGTTCGTAGTACTATTTCCAAACTTCTCATTGTCAGAATAGAACTGGATCACTTGCCCCGGTACGGGCTTGTCCATTTCATCGGAAAGTTGGACTGTAACGTTCACAGTCTGTCCAACAACCATTGAACTTGGAATGTTGAATAGGAGTTTGGTTGGGATGGGAATGATCGTAATTCCCATTGTCGCCACCGTGGAATTGTGGGATGCAGATCCTTCATAGAGCACCTTAACTTGATAGTTGCCTACGTCTAGAACCTCATTGTCTACTATCTTTGCGTATCCTGATGAGTCCGTTATGTTTGTTCCGATGTCCCTTTGTGTCGATTCGGAAAGAATGTAGAACTTCAAAGTCTGATCCTTTATGGGATCTCCATTTGCGTCGAGCAGTCTGGTGGATATCTCAATGGGATAGCTATACTTCATTTTTTCTGAGACATATAGATTCAGACCTGCACCGAGTTTGGTTACTACAAGGGTTGCTGAAACGCTCTCTCTGTGAGAGACTCCTCGAAAGTCCGCGTACATCACTTCGAAGGTGAGCACGCGAGGGCCCATGGAAATCGATATTGGAGCGGATACTGAAAACTCTGCTTTGGTAGTCTGGCCCGCAGGCATATCCCCAATGTTCCGTGCCTGTGGGTCTACCAGTAACCCAGAGGTTTCATTAAGAGAAATGGCGACAGAAAGCATCTTGTCGTTTCCCCCATTCTGAAACGACACGACCAGTGTCGACGGCACCCTTGCTCCAAGTTGAATTGTGGAGATCGACTGAGACCAACTTGCAACAAAGAGCTTGACGACGAGAATTTTGAACTCCCTAGAATCCTCCAGGACTACCGTCGTCTGGTTCCTCCAGTAGAGTTCCGCACGCATGAGATATTCATCAGGACCCTGCAAGTTCATGATTCTGATGCCGTGTGAGACCCTGAATCCAGTCTTACATTCCCATGACGACGAAGACTCATCAACTACCAATGTGTTACCCGCGTAAACCTTGAAGAAGAACAACGATGTCCCTGTCAGATCTCTTCTCTCTAGGTTCATCACAGTGAAATTGAGGTTCTCTGCATCACCATCATAGATCTTGGCAACGTAAACCACATCTAGGATCCGAGCTCCAGATGTTGGCTGGGCAGTCGAAAGTGAACTACCCAAAAGTGACCCCATCATTAATGCTAACAGGAAACAGAAAATCAGGCAGTCGCGCCTTATCGTCGTAGTCTGTCCCTCTTGAACATCTTCAATTCTTGGAGTTGGTATCTTAATATATTACTATTTGACGGTTTTCTGTCGAGTTCATACATTTTGGCTACATTCCAAGGGCATTGGTTCCTGATCAACAGCCGTGGCCGCGAGTTTTTGGCACCCTGTTAGAGGGTTTCATAAGCGCTTTTAGAGGCGTTCACGACATTAGATGACGTGATGTTCCAAGTTAGAGTTTCAGTGAAGAACTATGGGGTCTACCAATTATTACAGGGGAAGGGCGCGTGAGTATCGTGTCCTGCAAACTCTTCGTCATGACGGTTGGTTTTGCGCAAGAAGCGCCGCGTCCCATAGCCCTGTTGACATATTTGCTGGAAAAGGTGGCCGGACTTTGATGATACAAGTTAAGAGTGGAAGAGGCCGACTCGTTGAAACTGAGAGAGAAGCGCTAATCGCGTGGGCCAAAGCATTCAACGGCGAAGCTCAAGTCTGGCATTTCAGAAAAGGGCGTATACCAGAGATAACAACTCTGGGATAGATTCGATAGATTCGATGCTGCGCCAGCTTCCCGTAGGATCATTGGTTTGATCTTGCAGTGGAGTTCACGTTACTTTCACTACTCTCTGTTGCTTATTTTGTACATTTCACATGATACTCCACACGAGATTGCACACGGTGATATGCCTTATGCTTGAAGGGAAGACGAGAATCATAATGCCGCCTAGGGGTGGCAAGACGGGCATCTTGTATATTCCTGCTGACATCGTGAAAGACTCCTCGTTTCCTTTTCAAGCCAACGAGAGAGTGCTCGTTCGAATAGAAGACGGTAAGCTCATAGTGGAAAGTGAGGATAAGACTTGACAATCAAGAAGGTCTCAGGGCAGATCGCATGGCGAATGAGGAGAGACGGAAACATTCCACAGGACTACTGGAAGAAATTCCTGAACAACGTAAGTGAACTGGTGAAGTTCCGGAGAGAACGGTATGGCTACCACCTGTATCAAGGGGGTAGACTGTTTTCCGTAGGTAATCCAGTTGAGCAGAATGGCTACGTAGAATTCGCTGCAGGATTCAGGGACTCGAAACCGTCTTTTGTGGATATGTTGTTTGAAGCATCGACTGGAGATTTCGAGACATGCCACATTTCATTCTTCTTGAGAGATGATGTGATTGATTTCGAGAGTCTGAAGAAGAACCTGAGATCGCGTTGCAGTAATCTCGTGGAGGAAGTCAACGGGAACTTCAGCGTGAGAATGCGAAGTGATAGAAAACTACTCCGACTCTCGGGCTACCCTCGCATGAACAGGATTACGATATCTGGATCCTTTACGAGGGGAGAGCTACCTAGTCACTTTCTCGAGGAGTTCTTAGAGGTGAGTCTAGATGGTAACTGAAACGAAAAGTCTACCCTACAAACAGGAATTCACTTTTGGAATGGATTATGGAACGGGCGATTTTAAGTACGGGCCGATCTCGTGCGGTGAGAAACCGGAGATCGTGGAGAACCGTGGATATTTCCCTGACAACAAATCAATAATGTACTCTACTTTCGAGAATCCCAGGGAAGTTGTGGTCGGAAAGGATGTTCCACTGTACCTTCAAGCCAGTGATGACCTTTCAACAAGGCTCGTATATCCGATGAGAAACGGCGTTATCGAAAAGAACGATACGCAAGCTTGGAACGTTGTTCGAGAGATATCAAGGTATGCAATTGAGAATTTCAAACCTGCAGGTTCTGACTTCCAGGGTTTCTACATTGTTTCTTCCCTTTCATCAGTTTCTCCAAGATACATGTATGAGAGACTCTTTGAAATCTATCGTCAGATCAACGATGGGCAAAGGTTCGTGAGAGCTGCAACAGTGATACAGCAACCTCTCGCGGTCGCGATAGCCCACAAGACCACGACGTGCGTGGTGATAGAGTCCGGGCACGGTAACACTCAGGTGTGCCCGATCTCTAGGTATCCAATACCAAACGCAATTGTCGCAATAAATCGGGGAGGAGGCGACGCGAACGCTCTAACCGCTGAGATTCTGAAAGATCAGGGATACGGCGATCTCGCGAGAGAAGAAGCAGTCGTGAGGAAAGTGAAAGAGGAGATTGGGCTCGTGCCAATTGATCTAGAAAAAGCCGTGGCAGTCCGCCAAGAAGAACCCGAAAAAGTTCAAAGCCAAATTCAGACTTCCTGGAACACGGATCTCAGTAGACCTTGAGGAAAACTCGTGGGCACGATTCCTAATTGGTGAATATGTCTTCAATCCAAACCATGAGCTATTTCAAAGCTATTTCTCGAGAGGAATGGGCAGACCTAAGGATGTTAAAGTCGGTGACACGACCTTCAGCGGCACGTTGGACTTCGGGGAAGCGGTCGTTCAAGCGGTCGAACGTTGTCCAATGGAACTTCAACAACACCTCTACAGAGAGATACTACTGTCGGGAGGCAACTTTAGTTGGAATCCGCCTGAGAATCTGAGAGATGTCGCGACAGATTCCACAAACAAAATGCGAATTCTCCTCAGACTAAAGGGCATCACGAACGTCAAGACTATCATGACAGAATCGCCTCAGTTTTCGGTTTGGCGTGGATGCGTGATCTACGGCTACGCAGTCCCGGAGGACTATGAATGGAACTGGGAACGTATGGAAGGCTGGAACACACTTGGCAACTGAGCCATCTCTCGTTCAACAACTGCAGAATTTCTTCCTTGGCAAAGGTATGCATGAAGCTGGAACGTTCGACAATAGTCACCGTGCTTGCTTCATATATTCAGGCGACAACAGAATGTCCGCTGTCAGAATACTCGAGGAAGATGAACTCTCCTCGAGAAACTCGGTTCTTGATGCCATTCTTTCAACAGCCTCTTTGATGAACCGTTTCAATTACGTCTACCTAGCCTTGCCAAAGCTCATTTCATCAATGATAGAAAGCAAAATAATTGAAGAACACGGAATCGGCCTCATCGTCTACGACCAGAAGACCGTCCAAGAGGTAGTGAACCCAAAGTATCTCCAGATAATGAGCCAGCAACCCACAATAAGCGTCCCCAATCAAGAATCCCAAGCTCTACTTGAGGAAATAAGTGCTCTAAGGGGAAGGCTGAAGTTTCTTGAAGAGACTATGGAGTCGTTGAAGTCTGAAATAGGGCATCTCAAGTCCTGGAAGACTTCCGTTCCACATCTGACAGGAATCCCCTCCAGTCCAACCACACCAGTCTTCGAAGGTGCACCATCATTCATCAGAGACAATCCCTGGATAGACGTTCTCTCCAAGAGAGGCAGTGAGAGTGAGAGGCTTGTCAGTTGAAATGGTCAGTAAGCCTTCCCACATCGAGATAAGAAGTTTCAAGATAGTGGTCGATCTAGAAGATCTCTTCGCACCTGAATCGACTCTCGAACAATTCGTAAAGCTCCATGGATTTGCTCCCAAGCCACCACGCTATAGGGTCGTAGATGTTGAGATTGTTGCCTGCTCAGAAGACGGGCAACCGGTGTTGGTTACGGAATGTGGAAAATGTAGGAGATTCATTCGGAGATACGAGGGGAGCATTTGCTGCCGTAAGATAAGATACATCGAAAAGTAGTAATCTCGCTTTCAAAGACTTCTTAAGAGCATTTCAAACCATTTCCACCTTGGGTACTTGATCTAACATGTTGAATGGGAGTTGTGAAGAGTGAAAGTCGGGGCACATATGTCGATTGCGGGGTCAATTGACCTTTCAGTTGATAGGGCGAAGGAAAGATCCTGTGATACTTTCCAAATCTTCACAACGAACCCTCGAGGATGGAAGTCCCGAAAGCTCCGGAAAGAAGAGATTGAACTATTCAGGGACAAACTTTCAAGTTCAGGAATTGTGCCAGTTGTTTCCCACATGCCATATCTTCCCAACTTGGCTTCGCCTTCCAAATCGACCCACAAGAGGTCCGTCAGGACATTAGTAGCAGAAATCGAAAGATGTCAAGTGCTCGGGATTCCATACCTTGTGACTCATTTGGGAAGTCATATGGGAAAGGGATTGGACATAGGTCATGACAGGATAGTTGAGGCTGTCAACACGGCACTCGCGGCACCAGCGGAAACCGTGATGATACTTCTGGAGAATACGGCGGGAACCAAGAACAGCAATGGAACGTATTTTGAAGAGATAGAGAAAATCCTTGACAGAATCGAAATTCCTAAAAGGGTAGGAGTCTGCTTGGACACCAGTCATGCTTTCGCTGCAGGATATGAACTCAGAAACGAGAATTCACTAGATGAAGTATTCAAGCGTTTTGAAGACATAGTGGGAACAGATCGGCTCAGGGTTATTCATCTAAACGATTCCAAGGGTGGATTGGGGTCTCACGTTGATAGACATGAACATATTGGGATGGGATACATTGGTGAAAAGGGTTTCAAAGTAATCCTAAAACACCATCTCTTCCGAGAACGTCCGTTGATACTGGAAACGCCGATCGATGATCGTCGAGACGATTACGGGAACATAAGTAAAGTGCGGGAACTCGCTTCTTGAAATCCTTAGTTCTTCTCGTCGTTTTTTCTGCAAGCCAAGAGACCGAAAGGACTAAAAGCTCTCTACAGCACCCTTCAATTCCGCCACAGTCTGTTTGAGAATTACCGCATCCTTCCCAATCTTCTCAACCAACATCGGCGTAACTCTGCCTTTCCCATGTCTTATGGCGATCAGCTTGTCAAATAGCTGTTTAGTGGCTCCTCTCTCAAGTTCGAGTATGAGATGAGTTATCTTAAATTCATCATCAATCTCTACATCCTTGACCTTTCCAAGCCTAACCATGTTCTTACTGTAAACTGCCATGTCTAGAATGCTGCTAATTAGCAATACCAAGACCTCTGAAGATCATTTGACCCGCATCTTTAAAAATCTTCCAGAAATCGGAAGAAAAGAAATGATCCTACGCTCTCTAGGACAAAGAGAGGGCTTGAAATGCAGACTACGAATTCCTAGAAAAAACCGCTAAATAAGCTCGATCTCGATAAAGACGTCGTCTGGAGTCTTGATCCTCATGAGTCTCTTCAGAAATCTCTCGTTTGGATCCACATCTATCAGCCGTTTGTGGATTCTCATCTCCCACCTGTCCCATGTGTGAGTTCCTTCGCCACAGGGGCTCTTTCTCGTTGGAACTATCAGTCTCTTGGTTGGAAGAGGGACAGGTCCGTGAAGCTTCACTCCAGCCTTGTCAGCTATCTTCGTAATCTCGTCGCAGATTGAGTTCAGATCTTTAGGATCTATGCTTGAAAGTTTTATTCGTGCTTTATTGACCATTCTAGTTCATTCTCCAACCTAAGGCGACGAGGTACGCAGTAGAAAGAGAAGGGGCTTAAAAATCTTGGGATGAGGAAGGATTCTATGCTTTCTCAGTTACTTCTTTGACAACTCCGACTGCTACTGTCATACCCATGTCTCTTATTGCGAATCTTCCGAGTTGAGGAATCTGTGAGAAAGGTTCGACTACCATTGGTGCCACGGGGCGTATCTTTACGATGGCGCTGTCTCCCGTCTTGAGGAATGCGGGTTTCTCTTCGATTACTTGGCCAGATCTTGGGTCGATCTTTTGCAAAAGCTCTGTCATGGTAGCTGCCATCGTTGCGGTATGAGCGTGCATTACAGGAGTGTAGCCTTGAGCGATAGCGGTTGGATGGAATATTACGATCAATTGCCCGATGAATTCCTTTGCAACTGTTGGTGGTGAGTCAACATGGCCTACAACGTCGCCTCTATGAATGTCAGTCTTGTTTACTCCTCTCACGTTGAAACCAATGTTGTCTCCGGGTACCGCTTCCGGTATTCTTACGTGGTGAGTTTCAATGGTTTTGCATTCTCCCTGGACGTTGGAGGGCATGAAGATGATCTTATCTCCATCCTTGAGGACTCCGGTTTCAACTCTTCCAACGGGAACCGTTCCAACACCCGTGATTGAATATACGTCTTGAACCGGAAGTCTCAGTGGCTTGTCAGTTGGCTTTGGTGGAGGAACGAAGTTGTCAAGTGCCTCATAGACGGTAGGTCCCTTGTACCATGACATTTTCTCGCTGCGTTTGAATAGGTTGTCTCCCGTCCATCCTGAAACTGGTATGAAATTGATCTTTGTCGGATCGTAACCTACAACCTTGAGTAGTTCTGAGATTTCTTTCTTGCATTCGTCGTAACGTTCTTGAGTATAGTTGACTGTTGCATCATCCATCTTTGTTATGGCTACCATGAGCTGCCCGACACCCAGTGTCCTTGCTAAGTATGCATGTTCTCTGGCTTGCCCACCGGGTCCGATAGCAACCTCAAACTCTCCCTTCTTGCCTGATATGACGAGAATAGCGCAGTCTGCTTGGCTTGTGCCTGTAATCATGTTTTTGATGAAGTCTCTGTGACCGGGTGCGTCAATTATTGTGTAGAAGATTTTTGGCGTTTCAAACTTTTGGAAAGATAAGTCTATGGTAACGCCTCTTTCTCTTTCCTCTTTCAAACTGTCAAGAACCCACGCGAATTTGAATGAGTCTCCGACCCCAGTCTTCTCAGATTCCTTGGCGTAGTCATCGATTGTCTTTTTGTCAACGAAGCCTGCGTCGAACATTAGGTGGCCTGTCATCGTACTCTTTCCATGGTCAACGTGGCCAATCACTATGAGGTTGAGGTGAGGTTTCTGTGAACTCATAGCTTTTTCATTCCTATTTTGATAGTTCGTAGTTGTAGAAGACAACCCCATATTTAAGCTGCACGATGAAAGTTAGAACTAAGTGGTCCCAATCAACAGCTAGGGTAATCTCAAAGAAGGAAATACTCTAGCGAGATGCCAGGGCAACCCTTTCCATTTCATCTTTCTTTCTGATGGCGAAGCCCCTGCTGTCTCTACTTGCACAGAATGTTATCTCGTCGGCAAGTGCCTCATCTATGGTCTTTGGATTGCCGAGTGAAGCCTGCCTAGCTCCGTCAGTGATGAACCTCAATGTCAGGTCCAACCTTCGCTGAGGTGCAATGTCCACGGAGATTGGGTAGACGACTCCACCGTAAGCTATTCTCGTAACTTCCTCGCAAGGAGCGGAATTCTCAATAGCTTTCACCAGGACCTCAAGAGGGTTCTTGCCGGTCTTCAAGTTAATTATGTCAAAAGCATTCTTGACGATCCCAATCGCTCTCCCCTTCTTGCCTCCAGCTCTTCCATGACGCATCATGTTATTCGTTAATCGTTCAACCACGTTTACAGTTGACTTTCGGAATCTCTGATGCTCATGTCTTCCCCCACTGTGCGGGATCAATACGGGTTTAACAGAAACATATCGCTTCAGCCCGGGATCTTGGACAGCAAGTTCTTCACTGCGCCATTTTCCAAAGAGCTTGATGTCTACGGATTTCTTAGACTCCTTGCTCAAACAGGGTTCTGCCTCTTTCTGAATCGTGAACCTCTAGGTTGGGGTTGGGTTTTAATATATGTTATCCTTTTGACCTTGGCTTCTTAACTAGGAGCAGAGTCTGTGCTTAGGCTGGTGATCGCCAACACCAAGATGCCTCAGAGCAGGTGCATGCAATATTCCCCGCGGGGGAAAATCGTTACGTTGTAACAAAACTGTGTCCGGTAAGGAACCCGCTCCAGTGCTCCAATTCAAACTGTCAAATAGAACATTTCGTGGGCGACCTCTATCTTGTCTACTCTCTTCATTTCGATTAGATCCCGCAAATGTTCTCTAACCACTCAAGAGAGAGACATTGTAAGGCTTAGAAGAAATGCATCCTAGTTGTTGACGAATTGGATCTTCCACTTAAGAAACCGGAACGATCAACAACATGAAAGACAATTGCACGTTCCTTGATTTCCAATAGAACTAAAAGAATCCTTAGCACGACTGATATTCCACACTAGCGGTGGCGACATCCCCAGATGATTGACACCCCTCTCGGTCGCGGTGTCCCGATCGCTTTCTCCTACCTGTGATCCCACCAGCGCCTACGCGTCCACCTTACGACCGCTCTCTTCCGAGCCTCGCCGGATTCAGTGACAGAGAAATAACTTTCCTCCTTCGAAGAAAGTCCTTCTTCCGCTGGCCCGACAGGGCAGGAAATCATTGTTGGCAGCCGGGGCCTTCAACCGTTCGGAAACGCCGCTCACCTAGGTTAGCGGATCCCCGCATGTAGCCGATTTCGGGTAAAGGGAACGGCTAACTCCCCGACCCCTCGCCACCGCCAAATCAGAGTGAGAATTGCTTTCAATATATACTTTCCTAGCGAAGATCTCCAAGAAACTAGTCAAGAAGACATCTCAGACGGTGAAGGGCTGATTCAGCACTAACTGTTCATTCTTTTCAACAATTTGCATGCCTCACATGTGTCAGACGTCGTCGGTTCGCCGCAAGTATTGCATCTACGAAGGATCAAATCAGATTTTGAGTATTGAAATAGGTCACGGAGACGTTCCACCGATCTATAGATGGTGAATTTCATTCCCATATGTTTCGTTTCTAACCGGTTCAACACAGTTCTAATGTCGTTCCTCAAAGCTGTTGATGCGTAGGGACAGGGAACCGTTTGCATATTGATCCCCGTCGTGTGAGCATACAGAACAACCTCCCTCTCAGGAGACTCAGCCAGTGGCTTTACACGTGGCAGAAACATTCCTGAAGGATCATCCAAAGATGGGCCTGAACGGGCTACGCGTGTCACATCTCCATGGAACATGTTCAGAACGAATGTCTGAACTTCATCATCCATATTGTGAGCAGTTACAATTTTTGTTGCGTTAAGCTTGCGTGCGATCATGTTGATCGCTTTCCGCCTCAACACTCCACAATATGAGCATGGAAATGTGAGTTTCCTCTCCGCAACCAACTCATCCAGGCTATACCCGTAGAGTTCCTTGAATGAAATTATCTTATGGTCTATTGCAAGTTTCGCGCATTCATCTCTTGCAATGTCGACTGCTTCATTTCTATATCCTTCAATTCCCTCATCAATCGTCACGGCTGTGAGTCGAGACTTTGGAAACCTCTTCTCTATCTTGCGGAGGATTCTCAGCAGTGTTACGCTGTCCTTTCCTCCTGATAGTGCGAGAGCTATGTGATCATCTACGTCAAGCATATGATGTCGTGACATTGTCTTTCGTATTCTATTCTCGAAATTGTCCTTGAAGCATTCACGACAGAAAGGGACTCCCTCATATTCTCTGACGTAGAAAGCCTCCGATGAGTTGCAAACGCTGCACTTCAAGCTCGGAAATCCTCTATATTCTGGTAAATCCGAACCTGAGAAATGATAGAACAATGTTGAGGCCGAGTATAACGATGCATGCCGCCGTGATGACGTTTCCAATTTCCTTTGATCTCTTCATCTTTAACATCTTTAGAACGGTGTCGGTAAATTTCCCACCGTCAAGTGGGCCTATAGGAAGCATGTTTAGCAATGCCACACTCACAAGAATCATGTTCATCCAATTCTCCGTGATGTACACTTGATAGGGCAGTTCAACGGGTAGTGATCCAAGCCTGGGAGGATAGTAATTGAATGGTACGATTCCTATCAGGGCTTTCGAAACGTTTTGACTACTCGGTTGTGTCCTAATCACAAAATCTCCACGTCCAGTCGTTACTCTGAGTGTACTGTTCGGTTTGATGTTGTTCATATAACTCCTCAGTTCGTCGACACTTCTAACGTGGGTTCCGTTCAGATTAGAGATCGTATCCCATTTCTTGATGCCGACACGCTCAGCAGCTCCTCCCTGCACAAGTTCTGTAATGACGATTCCATTTGATTGAGGGAAGTAGAGAGGACTGATAGTGAAAGCGAAGTTCGTAATCAATAAGAGAACAAGCACTCCGACAGCGATGTTGGTAGATGCCCCTGCTGAGAAAATCCTCAACTTGGTTGCAGGCTTCGCTTCCTCAAGCTTCTTCTCATCAATCTCAACGAATCCTCCTGGAAGCACCAAGGCAAGAAATATTCCCGCTGATTTCAGAGGGATTTTCTCTACAAGGCTTGCGATTCCGTGCGCAAATTCATGAGTGACCACAACAACGACCAGTGAAATAAGAATGTAAGGAAGACTTTCCATACCGATCGTCAAGCCAGGTACTAGAAGCATCACTTGAGACGCTTGCTCAGGCTTTTGGAAGAAAAAGTACACGTTCTTAACTAGACTGTAAAATATGAAGATTATCTGACCAACTGCCAGAGCTGATGCAGTACTCCATGCAACAACCCAAAAGAATCTCCCTTTCTGCGCTATTCTCTCCATCAGTCTGTTCAGAGCTGTAGTCTTGTAGACCATGTAGAATGGTTTGACGGTTAACCCCCATCTCTCTGTCCTAATACCTTTAGAAATCAAGTAGAAACCAATCCAAATTGCACCGAAGAGTCCTAAGGTAGTGATGGTGTTCATCAGGTTCCCTTCGACAGAGAGATTGACTGAGGCATAAACGTTTCCAAATGCTTCCAGAGAGTTATCTGATTTCGATAACTGGTTCTATCTGGTTCTTGAAAGGTAGGCTCTTCTAATAGCTGGATTGGTATCCACGAGTCTCTTTATTACACTCTCAAATGTGTCATCTTTTCTGAGTTCGGCCAACAGGTAGATTCCCGTTCTTCCGATGCGGTCTCTTCGAGTTAATACTCTAACTCTCTCTTTCACAATATCGACACTTACCCCAACACTTTTGGCCACTTGAGCTTCGCGTCCAATAACCGGAGATTCCACGTGCCCCTGCGAAGTTGGAACAATCAACGTCAGCTTCTTCGTGCATCCAGCGACCCTTACTTCTTCTTTCAGTTTTTCGATGTCGACTACACCACCAAACTTGAAGAAATCAAGTTCTAGCGAGCGCAGATTTAATAATGGGAATGTAACGGACACTTTCTCCTGAGGGTCCAGGTAGATGTGTCCTTTTGGAGCGTGACTTGGCGTTGCCTGTGCGATTGTTCTTGAGTAGATGTTGAATCCTTTCAGCCCAAGCGAGACCTCGATCCTGTGAGATGGGACAACGTAAGGAACTACAATGTCAATGTCGCTATACGAGTCTACATCTCCTCTTGCAACGCTCCCGTGAACTATGGATGATACTCCCGTCTCCTCAAGCGTCTTCACAACTGTCGACGCCTTAGATCTCAAGCTTCGCAAGATTTCCCAGCGTGTTTCGTCATACCTATTCTCCACTTGATCCAAGGTTCTTGTGGGCTTCTCAGCCCCTCGCTTGTTCTGCATGGCAATTCTCAATTCTTTTTCTATTGGGATCGGTGTTTGGAGTAACGCAGAAGTGCTGCGATTCCGCCGACTGAAATCAGTTTCCGTCCTCCTTCGTGTTCTGCGCTTACCAGATTCACTTTGCCGTTTGTACTTTCGACTACTCTCATGATATCTTCAATTTGTCTTCTCTCTTCCTCATTGGCGTCTCTGAGTTTCTGGAGTGAAACAAGAAGCGTTTCAACCGCACCTGAGGTTGCATCACTTTGAACCTCCTGAAGCCCGTAAGAGACATCTCCTCTTGAGGCGCCGAGCCTGGCGAGAACTTCTTCGACGGCCGCTGTCTCCCTAGCAAGTCGAGCGTGTTTTGCAATGCTTCCAACTAATCCACATCGGACTGCTTCGTAGACTCCTGATAGACCTCCTGAACTGACGCTCTTGACTGCGACTATATGTTTTGCAGTTTCACTGAAGTTGTTCTTCATGTATTTCGAGAGGCCTTCCTTTGCAAAGGCTGGACCAGCGATTATGACTCTTCCAGGGTTTCCCGCAAGGGTTCTTTGAAGTGCCTTGGAAACCTCAGAATAGTATTTTTCGAGGGCTTCTTCCCGTTTCTGATGTTCGCGTTTTCCTGGAAGTCTGGATTTGATTTCGACTTTTACGTCTACGCCATACGTTCTAACTGTTGAGATGCAACTTTCATCCGAATCGATTGCTAGAACTATTATTGGTTCTTCTTCAATCTGCGCCTTCTCGAGCCTCTCAAGCTGGTAGTCGTACCAGTAGTTCTTTGCTATGGTCAATTGGTCATCAGGTCGAAGGCTGATCGTGTGATATGTTCCTTGAATGTTGAAGTCCTCAGGAGCTTCTTTGACCTTCCCGTGAATTCTTAGACGGCTCATTTCACTGTCGAAATGAACTTTTTCCACTTGAAGCCACATGGACACTGACAACCTTTTGCTTGAGGGTCTTCCAATCCCATCAGTTTTCACCTCTCGAGTTGTTCGAGCGTGAACAAGATCACCTTTCTCTAGGACGTTGTATAATGCCCAGAGGTCATCCAGAGAGTTTGTTACGATCTTGATCGAACCATGTTTCAAATCCTTCTGAACTATCCTCAAACACTATCACTTAATTCCATGACGGGAATTCGAAGAGCCAGCATGTATCGCATGTAGATCGAACCTCCATAAGAGCTTCGCCTAAGCATCAACACACCTTAGCGTGTAGTTTCATTGATCTCTCTTGTCTAAGAGTCACCTTTGATTATCCCATCTTGTGAACCAACATGAGTCTGATTCGTGACGCCTCGGTGGAACCCGGCAACGAGACTCTGCTTGCTTGGCGCAAGAAACAGGGAATTGTTTCTTAGTTTTCTCTTAAAGAAGGGTCTGCGCCTGCACTCGAAAGAGTCTCTAGAAGAACCATAATCACTTTTATAAGCATCCAGACAAGTTGTGCACGCACGCAGTGACACGTCAATGAATGCCGAACAAGAAGACAAGATAGTCGAAGCACTCGAACAGTTGAGGGTAAGCTACAATCTGCGCCAGTGGAGGGTCTGCTCATTGATCTGCGAGTCACTTGCGGAGAAATTCAAGGCAATAGCTCAAAGTGAGTTAGACGCACCGACTCAGGTTCAACGCCGGAAATAAGTAGTTACTCCAATACTCTCGACTATATCATTCTCACATTTTCTGAAGTCTATCACAAAACTCCACGAGCAGGCTAGTCTTTTGGTTTTCCTCGTTCAGACAGAAAAACTTCATTCCTCTCGGATGTCTCTCGAACATGACTAGTCCTTCGCTGATCAAAGGTGCGGTTACTCGGGCAATAGTCGTGGGAGACACCCCTAGAAACTCCGCAAGACTGGACTGATTAAAAACTCTCCCTTTGTTCATGATAAGATACTCCAGAAGTCTTGTCTGTTCTTTGGATCGAAAAAGCTGGCTTAGTCTCATGACTCCTCACTTGTTGAACTAGCTGGTTATCCTCGTTCCAACATGTTCTCCTTTCAAAATTCTCACAATGTTCTCTGGGTCTTTTCCTGAAATTACCCAGGTTGGAATATGTGACCTCTCAATTATCCTGACAGAAACGGGATCCATCAATTCATAGCTCCCAGCCGAAAGATGCTCCCCTGAGGTGATACTGAGAAGCTTGTCAGTTGAAATCTCATCAATCTTCTTCGCCTTTGGATCCTTTTTAGGGTCCGATGTGTAAACGCCGTCAACGTATGTCACATTGATTAGAAGTGAGGCGCCAACGGTCTCCGCAGCGATAGGCAGCAACAGCGTTCGTTGAATGGCCTGGCTGAAGTCCTCCCATAGCAACAACTTTTCCAAATTGGAAGAATTGACCTAGCTCCTCAACACTCACTGGAACTTCGGGATATGCGTCATCCCCCAACGAGGTTATGAGAAGTTGAGCGTTCAGTCGTGAAACTAGAATTCCCATCTGATCGCAGAGAGCTTCACTTGCACCCAGTCTCCTTGCCGTATCTATGTATTTCCTTGCATTCTTCCCTCCGCCAGTGACTATTACTATTTGATTACCATCATGTTGGATCTTGGCAATCATATCGCTGTAAGCCTTGAGTTTCTCAGCAGACAAGTCGGTTGGGAAGAGGAATCCACCAAGTTTCATCGCGATCTTCACAAGACGTACCTCAAGTCTCTATCAGCTTGCAGTGAGCTTATATAATTCGCTATTTCGTTAGCCAAATGTTTCAGGAGTACAATTAAGTGTCATCTTCTGATTCTGTGCCTAGATTCAAACTCAAACGTACCCTTGACCTCTTATCGTCAAAAGAGGGTAGGGGGACAGAACTAATTTCAGTGTATGTTCCTCCGAACAAGAAGATTCATGAGGTCATGAACAACCTTCGGCAAGAGTACGGAACAGCTTCAAACATAAAGTCACGTTCAACTCGAAAGAACGTTCAGGACTCCATTGAAAGAGTGAGTCAGAGACTCAAACTCTTCAAGCAGGCTCCGCCCAATGGCCTAGTCATCTTCTGCGGTGCAATCCCTCAGAACGGTCCGGGCAGCGAGAGGATGGAGATATACGCACTAGAGCCTCCAGAAGAAATACACGTCTACTTCTATCGTTGTGACAACAGGTTCCACACGGAACCTCTCTTGGAGATCATGAGGGAGAAGGAAACTTATGGTATCCTTGTGATCGATTCGAATGATGCGGTTGTGGCAACACTTCGGGGTAGACGTATGGAGGTTCTAAAAGAGTATCACTCGGGGCTCGGTGGAAAACACAAGACTGGAGGGCAATCGGCTAGACGTTTCGAAAGGATCAGAGAACAGGGACTTAATGATTATTTCAAACGTGTTGGAGCGCATGTCAGTGATATCTTCACTCAGATATCTGACCTTCGCGGCCTAATCGTAGGTGGCCCGGGTCCAACAAAGTATGATTTCGCCGAAGGAGAATACCTGAATTACATTCTCAAAGAGAAGATTATTGGAATTGTCGACACTTCATATGTTGGAGCAAATGGTGTGGAAGAGGTTGTTACAAAGAGCCCAGAGATACTTCGCGGCGTAAGGTATAGCGATGAAAAAAGAGCTGTTCAACGTTTCCTCTACGAAGTTGGACACGAGACTGGATTGGGTGTATATGGCGAAACTGAAGTCAGAAGATATCTAGGTCAAGGAATAGTTGATACTTTACTACTCTCTGAAAAGGTAAACATCGTCCACGTTGAAACGAAGTGTACAACATGCGTCTACAAGGATGACAAGCTTATGGCTCCATCGGAACTCATGAAATACGAACAGACTCTACCAGATGCACGATGCCCAAAATGCTCTAACAATACTCTTACAATTGAAAACAGGGAAGACCTTGTGGATGAATTTATCGATATGGCAGACAAAGCTGGAGCCAAAATTGAGATTGTTTCAGTTGAAACTGAAGAAGGTGTAATGCTTCGAGAATCATTCGGTGGAATTGCAGCTATTCTCAGATACAGGCCGGGTTAAGGTTGATATTCGTTGTTGTGAAATAACGTGGGTGACTAATTGGGTGACGTTGAGCGTTGAAATTTGAGGCAAAAGTCTGGAAACTAATGGAGAGAATACCCAAGGGTAGAGTTACGACTTACGGTATGATTGCGAAGAGACTGAATACAAAGGCATACAGGGCGATCGGCAATGCTTGTCGTAAGAATCCCTATGCTCCAAGAGTCCCATGCCATAGAGTAGTAAGGTCTGACGGGACTGTTGGTGGCTTTGGGGGGAAAACCTCTGGCAAAACTGTGGAAAAGAAGATCCAACTGCTGAGAGAAGAGAACGTTGAGATAAGAAACGGAAGAATCATAGATTTTGAGAGGGTTCTTTTCAGTTTCTGATATCTTACGGTTCAGAGAATTGGATTATCAACGTGCCTGACCATGAAAGCATTGTTTCGTGAAGTCGAAATCTCTACAGATGTCAGACAACAACTTGTGGATGTAACGGAACACGTTGAACGAATTGTCAGAGACAGTGGAATTGAGAACGGAATATGCCTGATCCACTCGCTACACTCAACAACGGGTATCATAATCAACGAACATGAAAGTGGGTTAGTGGATGACATACTGAGAAAGATCACAACGGATTATCCCCGTGGTGCTGGTTGGCGCCACGATAGGATAGATGACAATGCAGATGCGCACCTTGCTTCGGTTTTCACTGGATCATCAAAGACACTGCCTGTGAGAATGGGAAAACTAGTAAGAGGAACTTGGCAGAACATTTTCCTGCTGGAGTTGGATGGCCCCAGGACAGGAAGAAGAATAGTCATTGAGGTTCTGGGAGAATAGAAACGATTCCGCGAGACTAGTCATCATGTAAATCGCCCGTCGTCTCTTGTACTGAAAAGCCTCTGAACATTGTTTTCAAGCCATCCGATCCTTTGGACATTCCAGGCGTCGAACTGTGGAACGTAGGGTTTAACGTCCAAGAGAGGCGTACCTTCTACTATGTCCACGCCTTGAATATGGAGGGTTTCTCTTCCTACCTTGAGGAGTCGCACTACTGATTGGCCAATCGGGTTCGGACGAGCCGGTGCCCGAGTAGCAAAAACCCCGTGCAGTTTGTCGTCGAGATATGGCTTCACCTTTAGCGAGAACCTTTTGGAGAGATGGAAATGGTATATCAGAATAATATGTGAGAATCCTTCGATGTCATCAAGCCCCTTTGTATACTCTGGGAACACTTCCACAGTACCTCTGACACCTAAGGCTGCAGCCGATTGTATCGGCATACTATGAGCGTCTTTGAATGGAGAATGGATGACTCCTATTGGCTCATACACTATTCTTTTCATGGCATCATTCCTTCATCATACTTGCCGGAGGGCCTTTGCTACGTCTTGGAATAGAAAAGGCATCTTTCCTTGAGGCATTCCTTGTTCAAGGGGCTGAAAGTGCATTTTATCTTCTTGTAGATGCCGAAGCTCTTTTTCAGGAATTTGGCTGCGTCTATCATGGATAGAAACATGTTTCTTTTGGAGCATCTGGGCCCTCCATGAACGACTGATTAGCTCAGCAGTCTCGTCCTTCAGCTCACCTGTCGAATTGCAGATGGTTGCCAAGGTACTTAAGAGAAGAACGGTTTACAAACTTGTCTGTTGGAAAGTATATATGTATCGGAACATAGCTAATGTGCTATATAGCGTGAACCGTATGGACGAAATTAGTATAATCAATTTTAAGTCAACAGTGTTTGACGCCTTAGGAGATCCAAGCAGATTGAAGATATTGGACTTCTTGAGAGGGGGTGAAAAATGTGCTTGTGACATTGTTCCAACGGTTGGTTTCGCGCAGCCAACTGTTTCAAGGCATCTAAAGGTCTTGATTGACTGCGGTATTCTGAAGAGACGCAAGGAAGGCAACAGAATGTTATACTCGGTTACCTCGCGTAAGATCTATGATTTGATAGATATGGTGGACTCACGTCTTATTGATTCTCTGAGCAGGAATGTTATCGCTAGGATACAGCAGGGGTATCGATAAGAAAACAGTGGGGGAGAAAGTATCGATGAGCAAGAACGGAGTTTCAACTGATAAGAAGAAACTTGGCTTCATATTTTGTGTCTGCACAGGCAAATGCCCAGGATTCAAGGATCTAGACATGTGGGATTTCATTAACACGGTCAGAGCCGAATACCCAGTCGAGTACGCATTCATTCATCCCATGCTCTGCGATGAGGATGGAGATAGATTCCTTCAGGACTTCCTGCGAAATGATAGAAGATACTTCATTGCTGGATGCGCCCCTGTGATGCAGAAGAAGCTCTTTCGAGATGCCTTTGAGAGAGCGGGACTTGACATAAACAAAGACCTGACTCCACTAGACGTCAGAAACATGACTACACAGAAAGCGTTGGAGATCGTAAAAAACGCTCTAGAGGCCGCTGCCTAGATTGGCTGAAGAAACTTACATGGGAGTCGAACGAAGTAAAATCCCGTGGTACCCAACCATCGACCGTGAAAAATGCAACCTCTGCGAAGGAGACCCACAGTGCCTAAAGTTCTGTCCACACGGGGTCTATGAATACAACAAAGAGAAGAAAGAATTGACTACCAAGAACCCGTGTAACTGCGTAGTGTTTTGCAGAGCCTGCTCTAAAGTTTGTGCTGCAGACGCATTGAGCTTCCCAAACAAGAAAGAAATATTGGGACTGATAAAGAATGTCAGAGAAGAAAAGTAAACACATCATCATTCCATGTAGTGGCATAGGCAAGGCCGTCGGAACAGTCGCACGTAGCGCCACGTACATAGTAACAGATGAAATGTTGCCAATGAAATCTGAAACAATCTGCCTCCCTCTATTGACCATCGAGGATAAGGAAACAGTGGAGAAAGTAAGATACAACCCGTGCATAACTATAGACGGTTGTATAGCTCAATGTGCAAAGAAAAACGTGGAATACCATAGAGGAAATCTGAAGACAGCCATCAACGTACTGGACATTTTGAAACAGAATCCTGGATTGAAACCTGGCACGGTTCTTGACATCGGTCCAGATGGTGAAAAACTCGCGAACAAGATCGCCGAGAAAATAGTAAGAATCGTCGGTGACGGAAGTTGAAGATCACTTCAAGAAAGATCGGTCTAATCTCGTGTAGTGGAGAAGACCTTCCAGAAGGCACCATATCCAGAGTTGCGACAAGAAGGATACTCGAACAAAGGGATGATATGGTAACTATATGTTTACCACTATTTCTAGCAGGTGGACAAGGAGAAAGAGATTTTGCCAAAGAAAACCCGTGCATAACCGTTGACGGATGCGAAAAGAAATGCGCTGCCGTTGGCGTGAATAAATACGGAGGAGTAACTCCTCGTTCTTCAATAGTGATCTCAGAGATGGTGAAAACGCTGAAGTTTCCGAAACCAATCTCGAAGAGTAAAATTGTGCGGCAGGATGAAGACCTCGTTAGGAAGACCATGAGTATTATAAATGAAAGAATCAAGACCGTGAAGGAAGGTAATGATTGATGTCAGACGAAAGAAAGAAAGTGGCAGTAGCCGTGTGCACCGGAATGGATCAACCGCTCGCCACCGTAGCCAGATACGCAGGATACCACGTTCTGGAAAAACTAAGACCCGATAAGACTGTACTGCTCTGCACCCCCGCCCTATTAGGAGGCGTACAAGAAGACGTGGACTTTGTCAAAAACAATCCCGCCTTGATTATAGATGGCTGTGAAGAGAAATGCTGCGAAAAGATAGTCAAGAATGCCAAGGGCAAGGTAAGAGCAATCATTAACGTCAAAGACATCTTGAATGAACATAGAGACTTGCAGCCTGAATCTAGGGTCAAACTGGGGCGAAATGGAATGAAACTTGCTGAGATGGTCGGAGAAATAGCTGCGAAGAAGGTTGACGAAATACTTGAAGGTGGAGAAGTTTGAGCGAGAAGAAAGTGGCTATAGTTGCCTGCACTGGAATGGGAAAGACTCTTGGTACAGTAGCAAGACAGGTCGCATACAAGGTTGTAGAGGAGCTACGACCAGAAAAAACAGTCTTGATATGCATTCCATCATTGGCTGCTAACGTGGGAGAATACAGGAATCATGTGAAGAATTATCCATCCATCATATTGGATGGTTGCGTGGAAAGATGTGCTACCAAGATCATATCTGAGAACAATGGCATGATAAAGGGAAAATTGTTCCTTCCACAATTAGTCAAGAAATATGGATTGAAACCAGGACCCAGGGCGGACATTGGACCAGAAGGAGAAGAATTGGTTTCAAAGATCGCTCAAGAAGTTGCAGAGCAGGTTGACAGACTTCTGCCGTGAACTCTATGAATCATCTGGAGTTTAGACTCGATAAATGGATATTTAGAGTCCCCAAGGATCGGCTGTACAACGAGAATGATTGTTGGGCAAAAATCGACGATAACACTGCCACAGTGGGCATCACCGACTTTCTCCAAAACATTATGAGTGACGTAATCTTCGTTCAGCTACCCAAAATAGGAGACAAGATCGAACAATTCGATGAAGCAGGATCACTCGAGTCAATAAAAGCCACTCTTGACGTAATATCGCCAGTATCTGGATTGGTTCAAGAAGCAAACAGTGAATTGGTCAATGCTCCAGACTTGGCAAACACCGATCCATACGGAAAAGGATGGTTTCTGAAAATTCAACTCTCAGACTTCAAGTCTGATAGAGAAAACCTAATCGACGCGGCGGATTACCTAGAAGTAATGAAAAAGAAGGCCGAGAGAGAGCAGGACAAGCTGAAGAAGGGGAAGTCTTGAAAGAAGAAGAGATAAGAAAAGTTGTTAGAAAGAGCTATGCAAGAGTAGCGAAGCCAGGTGGCTCCTGCTGTGTTCCTGTAACTTCTTGTTGTGGAAATATTGATTCAGTCTCGAACATCAGCAAGAAGATGGGGTACACCGACAAAGAACTTGAGGCTGTTCCTGAGGGAGCAAACCTAGGTTTAGGATGTGGAAACCCAGTTGCTCTGGCATCATTGAAAGAGGGGGAGACAGTTCTAGATCTTGGTTCCGGAGCAGGATTCGACTGTTTTCTCGCCGCCAACAGAGTTGGAAAAACAGGAAAAGTCATTGGCGTAGATATGACGCATGAAATGATTGAGAAGGCAAGAGAGAATGTCGTCAAAGGCAATTATGGCAATGTAGAGTTTAGGCTTGGAGAGATTGAGAATCTTCCAGTCGCAGACAATTCAGTTGACATAGTCATTTCAAATTGTGTAATCAATCTCTCCCCCGACAAAAGAAGGGTCTTCACAGAAGCCCACAGAGTCCTCAGACCGGGTGGCAGGCTCATGGTCTCTGACATAGTTCTTACAAAAGAGCTTCCTGATTCGATAAAGAACTCTGCGCAGGCATACGTCGCCTGCTTGGCTGGAGCCATGATGAAAGACAAGTATCTTGAGGCAATTAGAGCGGCAGGGTTTCAGGAAGTCAAGGTAATTGAGGAGACGACTTTTCCTGTCGAGTATCTAGTCAATGATCCCGCTGGAAAAGCGGTTGTGGAAGATTCAGGAATTCGTGCGGAGGACCTAGAAGAGATTGCAGACGGGATTCTGAGTGTTAAGGCATCAGGAATAAAATCCAGGAAGGTATGAATCCAGAGAGTTCCACTCCATTATCGAGAAGGGTTGCCTCGCATCTCCAGATTTGTTATTGCTCGTCTTCATGTCTCTAACTCTTCCACTGGTTTCTTGTTTTTGAATAGTCATCTAGGTACTTGCCAGACGCTTGTATCTAGGCAGCTCTGGCATCCATTGAATACTCAGGTAAGAGGGTCTATAGGTTTTCTATGGGAAGATTTGTGTTGCACAAATCTTTTTGTCCATCAGCAACAAGAGACTTTGGCATGAATTAGCAGTTTGGACAAAAAAAGACACGAGAGTCAACGTTCACACCAAAACGCCTTAAGACTATTTTCACATGGGCTGGAATTCTAAGAAATGGAAAGATTACCTGAAATAGAGAGTTTGCGAGATTCTAGCTAATGAAAAAAACTTGGCAGTTGATAATTCCACATCTCGCAAGGGGGTCCATAAGTTTCCCTGTTAGACATGCTTGTAAATGTCGGTGGACGTGTAGTTTCCGGTCCGCATCTCTTCCTCTATCTGATGAAGCAAAAGTATCCTCTTGTAAGTGGGAGGATGAGTTGAGAAAGCTGCGTTAACGCTAGCCCACGTTGATTTTGCCTCTTTCTCCATGGCCAACTCCAGTTCACGTTGATCCAACACTCCATCCTTGTCCAGGTCATACTCCTCTCGCTTGTCCATGATGGAGCCTACTTCCTGTCTTGCCAACGCTGGGTCGGATATGAATAATGCGCGAGTCCCAGGCGTTTCCTCCGGTCGCAGGGATAAGCCATAAGCAATCTTCGTCAATGCACTCTCCAAACTCCTAGGAGAACTCGTAAGATACGCTGAGTACGCATCCGAGAAATGTTCTCTCAGGCGACTAAGTCTCAACACCAAAAGCTGCGCAACAAAATACACAACAAGCGCGATTACGCCTGCCAGGATCAAGTAAGATGCACTATCCCTCCTTTCACCCCTTCTACCCACATAACCAAACCCAAAAGCCGCTCTAGAAACAATATAAGCGATAAGAGGAATAGCAGAAAGGAACGTCATCACTATGGAGTCTTTATGCTTGATATGTCCAAGTTCGTGTCCGATAACTCCTTTCACCTCGTCTTGGTTAAGTTGCCTTAAGAGCCCCTCATGCACCGCCAACGTCATTCTCGAGGTCGAGTTTCCGAAGACGAAAGCATTAGGAGTCTGATTTGGAACGATGGCAAGTCTCGGCATCGGTACACCACTCTTCGCCGAAGCTCTCTAACAGTGTTCTCAAGCCATGGGAACGTACCAGGATCCACATACTTCAACCTCATCGAAGCCGACACTATGTACGGGCTTATGGCATACTGTATCAACATGAAGAAGAGCGCTAGCACGAAGGCACCAAAAAGTGTGGAATATGGTGAGAGATTCAGGTCAGTGCTTGCGCTGAAGAGAAGCGTAACCGCGCCGATAAATATGACGAAGATAATCAGCGTTATGATTATCGTTAGAAACATTGTGCCTTTTAGTCGAGCTATTCCAGCCATGGGCTAAGCCTCTTCGAAGTCCAGTTTGAAAATTGAACCCGACGGTTGGTATAAACGTGGCGCCACAGAATGTAAAACAACATAGGGAACTGAGTTTTCAAACCCAAATCTTTTGAAGTCTAAATAACTCATTTGAACTAGTTCAACGGTATCGTATCCTGTCAGGTTGGCGATCGCTTGACTGAAATTGTCGAACGCATTGATTGTCCTCATTGTGGAGCTCCAGTCGCTATTCAACCCGGAGAGTTGGTATTCACCTGCAAGTACTGTGGCTTCACAAGCGTCATAGAAACGGGCAAAGCTTTCGAGTTCGAACACTCGCTGATACTGAACAAGCTCGAAACTCCGCAGGTCACTGAAACTCTGATAGGTTGGATGCGAAACAGTTTCATGGCCCCAAGAGATCTAGCAAAGAAATCGAAGATAACGGAAACAACCCTCGTTTACGTGCCATTTTGGATAGTCTCGGTTAAGGCGTCAAGCCACTACAAGGGAATCTTCGAAAGGATAAGCCCACCGGCTACGAAAGAAGGCGATATCGAGAAGGATTATGCATGGCTTGTGCTTGCGAGAAAAGCATCATATTTTCCAACGAGTTCGTACAAGACTCCGCTCCAAGCAAAGGTTCCATTTGACTTTACTAAGGTTCAACCCGAAGCAAAGGTTCTCAATAGTGAAATAGAGGCGAATGAGGCGGTCAACATTGCGGAAGGAGAGATAAAGGATCTCCATTCGTTTCTGTCGAAGCAAGACGTTGACAGACTGATCGAGTTTTCCACAAACTTCGAAGTGAAAGGCACAACTTACCTTCATGCACCGATCTGGCTCGTCAAATATCAGTACAAGAATTCGGACTATCATGCTTACATCGACGGAAGCTCTGGAGACTTAGTCAAATGCGATCTTCCAGTTACTTAGGGTAGATTCTCGGAGTTCTGATCAAGACAACCAGATTGTCACTGGAATATCCCCCGAAGCCTTTAACTTCTGAGATGAACAATTCACAGTAGCCAAGGCTAGTTAACAGACCGGCTTTGAGGAACAATTATTGAGTGAAAGAACGCCCCTAGAAAAGATTCAGAGCGAAACCGCACCTTTGGAGAAGATCATGCTCGCTGTGCCCGGTTTCAAGGGCTATAAGCAGAAGGAAATGAGGAGAGAAGCTGACAAACTGGTTAGAGATTCCTTTGCTCGAATGCTGAAAAAGAACAGGAACGACCTTCAAGACATCAACAAAACCCTATTGACGAATAGACTTGAAGAAGCTGCCGAAGCTCTTGACCAGATCATCACCAAACTAGATAGAATCGTGGCGAAAGTCGAGCATGCCTCCTACGGCTACTCAGGCTTCTTCGATGCGGTGAAGATCGAAGAGGACGACCTAGATAGAATGCTTCAATTCGACGTGAAACTACTGAACGATTCCAAAAATATCGGTGACTTGGTGAAAACCTTCAAAGGGGAAGTTAACGGTAAAAAATTTGAGAATGCCCTGACTCACGGGAGCGAATTGTCTGATGTGCTTGATCGTCTTGAGGAAACTTTTGAACAGCGTGCAGACACAATAAAGGGATTGGAGGCCTGATAGATCATGCCACAGGTAATTGAATGGGTCAACCCAAAAGCTGAGGATGTTGTCTGGAGATATCCCGATGAGGAGATTGTGTGGGGCGCCCAACTGATAGTTCACGAGTATGAAATTGCCGTATTCTTCAGAGATGGGAAGAGCTACGATGCATTCGGCGCCGGTAGACATGTTCTCACGACTTTGAATCTACCCAGACTAACCGCTGCACTATCGAAAGTTGCAGGTTACGACCGCACGCCCTTCAAGAGTACCGTCATATTCATTTCAACAAAACAATTCGCAGGAAAGTTCGGCACAAGAGCTCAGACCACGGAACTTGCCCCACTAATGACATATGGGTCATTCTGGTTCAAAATTGAAGATCCATCAATCTTCGTCAACGAAGTCGTAGGCGGACAGAACGCCTACAGCACATCGGACATCAACGACTTTCTGAGAGGTTTCGTAAACGAGAAGATGATCGATGAACTCTCAAGATACGACCTAGTCACAGTATTTACGAAACTAGATGAAACCTCAGTCCAGGTCAAGGCCAACATAATTGACTATTTCCGAAGGCTCGGAATCCAAGTCGTCGACCTAAAGTTCGAAGGCATAGACACAACTCCCGAGTACAGGGAAAGACTGTTCTGGCTCAAGGCTGGGAAGATTTCGCCCGAAGAAGTTCTCAGGATGGAAACGGTGAAAGAAGCGGCGAAAGAACTAGGCAAATCCCAGGGAGCTGGATTTGGAACTGGAATGGTTCTCGTACCCCCACTCTTCCAAACTATAGGAGCACCTACCAGCGCACCATCCGTCGCTTTGGTCGTATGTCCAAGTTGCAACGCTCAGATCCCCTCAACATCCAAGTTCTGCCCAAGCTGTGGCAAGACCATGTCTCCATCTACTCCACCAGCACAAGTTCCCGTGGAGAAATGTAAGAAGTGTGGAGAAGTCGTTCCAGTGGGCGCGAAGTTCTGCTCGAGCTGCGGAACACAGCTAAACTAACTGCTAACGTCCCTTTGCCCCGACTGGATTGAAGCCTAAAGCCTCCTGAAACTACTTCTCACATGGCTAAGAATCGAGATCTGTTGTCTTGAGAAAGAGGCTGATTGTTCCAAAAGAAGTTCATGATAGAAATCCTCCAGTTTGTTCCAGTTTTCGACCTCATAGATGATACGTGCATTTCTCATACGTATGTAACAGAGGTTCAAACGTAAATATGTGCGTGGCATACGCCAATCACAAGAGTAATGGCTAGAATGGCGTCACTGATCGAACTGCTAGGTGTACTGCTGGTTTCTTTTGGCATAAACATGATCCCCTTTGCATCACCATCAAACCTTCTGATAGCCTCAAATGCAGCACTGTTGGTAAACGCCGACCCGTTAAGCATAGGCATTCCAGTAGCTTTGGGGGCAACCTGCGCGAAACTCATTCATTATGCAGTCTCCTTCTTCGTCGGCAAACACCTAGGCCAGGAACGAAGAAAACGATTAGACACAACGGCTGTGAAGGCGAGACGATGGGCTTTTCTGGCAGTTTTCATCGCAGCGGCAACTCCAATACCTGATGATCCGGTAATTATTCCACTTGGCCTCATGAAATATAATCCTGCGAAATTCGCATTGGCCTATTTCGTTGGAAAACTTTCAATAGCCGTTCTGGGAGCTTTCTTGGGAGGGTTTGGCGATCAATTCTTAAGCGGATACGTAAGCCAAACTGTTCTGGTAATCATTTCAATAGTTCTAACCATAGCAATAACGGTTCTCTTGTTAAAGGTGGATCTATCAAGAATAGCAGAACAGATATTGAAAAACCTCGGGTGGGGAAAGAATGGCAAACACTCTCAAGAGCGCACATGTATCTAGTCACCAAAAGAACATCTTCAAACTCAATCTAAGTCGATGATGATGCTGTTCTTCCTGAATAGAGCAAGCGAAGCGAGCCTGGTACCTTAACAAAGAGGGGGTTTGGGGGATTCTTCCCCTAACAAATGGGCCAAGGTAATTTTTCGTGTGTATCTTCTTTTGTGGCCGCTGGAAATCGGACCCTTGCTCTAAGTAATTTCTTGAGTGGCTTTGTGTGTGCGCATCAACTGAGGAAACACTGAAATCACTATCCTGACATCTAATACTTTTTGAAGATAGAATGCAGCAGATTTGCTACATTGAATTCACCACAGCATTTGGTAAGCTTGTCGTTGCGTGGGAGTATGTGTCTGATGAGCCTACGATAATGAGGATAGAGCTTCCTAGAGAAGGCACCTCTGCAAAAGAAAGAATGCTATCACGCTTCCCGAATGCAGTACCAGCAACTCACTCCAAAATCAAAGCGTTGACGGATAGCATCTCAGGCTTCTTCAAAGGCGAGGAATCCAAATTCGATCTAAACATGATCGCCCTACAAAGATGTCCGGAATTCCAGAGAAGGGTTATCCTAGCAGAATACGAGATACCCAGGGGTCATGTAAGCACTTACGGAAGAATAGCAGAACATTTAGGCGTCTCTGGAGGTGCGAGAGCTGTTGGGAATTCCTTGGCCAGTAATCCCTTCCCGATAATCATCCCCTGTCATAGGGCTGTGAGATCCGACGGAGAGCTGGGAGGTTATCAGGGCGGTTTGAAAATGAAAAGGAAGTTACTGGAAATGGAGGAGGTCAGGTTCACACCTTCCGGGAAAGTTGTAATGAAGCATGTTTACTATTGATCTTCTTCAAAGAGGCGAACTACTAAACAATCAATAACAACCAGTTTACCGTGGTTCGCAGTAGATCCCCGCTGAAATTCGAACAGTTAGATAATCTGTGGATCGTTTTCTTGATGAACTATGTCTGTCGGACAATAGGATACTCTCTCAAGAATTACCTTGGCCAAATCATTGGAGGAAGAATCCTCCAAACCACCTCTTCACTTCTTTGCACAACATTCACATACTCACAACACTAGTCCCTGAGGTAACTTCTTATGGTCGAAGTGGCTCCTGATTTGTTTGAAAAGGTTTTCTTGGATTCTGCCAAATCTAAGGCGAGCCATATGAAGACGACAAGAAGTAAAAAGAACGAGGAAGGAAGCGAAAATCAACTCTCAAGGAGTAACGTTTGTCTCCACGTAGTTCGGAGGCGTTCTGCTTGAAAGATTTGACTAAGGCTCTTGTTGCATCTGCATTCGTATTGGTTTTGGTAGCTTCAATGGCGGCGCCGAGAGCGAAGGCGCAGTTCACAATATCTGTCTGGACAGATTCGCCTATGTATAATGTTGGCGATCCGGTGAGAGTATCTTTTGAGACTCCAGGTTCAGGCATCTCGGCCACTGCTACGATAGATATTTACGGGCCTTTCAGTGCCACTTGGGGGCCTGCTTCAATAACTACTGGAACAATCTACACGGCGACAATAAGCGGTGTCACCCAGGTTCCTGGATATTATCAGGTAAAGGTGACACTAGCTCTGCCAATGGATATCTATACCGGCTCCACATCATTCCAGGTGATGCAGCCACCTCCGTTCGACTTCAAGCTGATAATCTCTCCAGAAACGCTTACGGTCAAGAAGGGACAGACAGCTCAGTTTTCTCTTAGCAGAACCGTCAGCGATCCGTACTACGAAGATGTTTCTGTGAAGATTACTGATGTATCGGGCTTAGGGGTAGGCATGACCTGGAAGGTTATACCAGGAACTCCGGCAACTCTGAAAATAACAACTACTGACTCAACGCCACCTGGAACATACGTATTCACAGTCACTGGGATGGCTGAAGGAGAAACACGTTCGACCACAGGTACTTTAATTGTTGAAGCTACATTTGATTTCTCGATTGCAGTTTCACCATCCACCCAGACGGTGAACATCGGCCAGAAAACCACGTTTGCGATAACGGTTACCTTGATGACCGGAACTCCTCAAGCAGTTACCCTAAGCCTCGGAGGTCTTCCAGGAGATCTTACATATATTTTCTCGATAACATCATCATCGCCCACCTTCACCTCCACCCTGACCATCGATGCTTCAGCAGCATCCTCGCAGGGAACATATACGCTGACAATCACGGGGGCTGGTGGTGGATTTACACGAGCAGGTACGACAAGTCTTACAATCAAAGATGCAAGGGACTTTTCTTTAACTAGCTCGCCATCCACAATCACGATTAAACAGGGTGAAGAAGCAACTTTCACGATAGGTGTGAAGCAGATCGAAGGTTTCCAAGGTGTAGTGACGCTTACAGCCTCAGGACTCCCACAAGACGCCACTTACACTTTCAACCCGTCGTCAGGCACCCCAGACTTCACTTCCAAATTAGTTATCAAGTTGGCATCATCGACTCCAGTTGGAACATACACGATAACCATCGGTGGATCTGGAGGAGGAAAAACTCACTCGCTTCCATTCGAGCTAAACGTGGAGAAGAAGAGCTGGCTTCCATTTCCAATACCAGGGTGCTTAATCGCAACCGCCGCGTATGGATCAGAGCTTTCACCTCAGGTGCAGGCTCTTAGGTTATTCAGAGATAAGCTCGTACTATCAACTTTTGCTGGAACCCAGTTCATGAAAGCCTTCAACTCGTGGTATTACTCATTCAGTCCAACTCTAGCGAAGTATGTAGCAGGCTCATCGTCACTCGCTTGGATTGTCCGAGCATTGGTATATCCATTGATTGGAATTCTCAAAGTAGCATCTGCGGCTTATGCGTTGTTCAGTTTTGCTCCAGAGGTAGGTGTGACGGTTGCCGGTCTTGTTGCCAGCAGCTTAATTGGTCTTGTCTACGATACCCCGTGGATAACTGTACTCCTTATCGCATTTAGGAAAAGGAGAGGATTCCAGATGAAATTGCGTTATTTCATTCCATTTGCAGTCGCATGGATCGTTAGTCTTGCACTAGTTGGGGTTGCAGAGTATCTCCTAGCACCGATGTTGATGATTGTTGCAGCTTCATCGTTTGTAATACTGACGATGAGCCTTTCGGCGACAGGAGTCGCGACATTGATCGCACGGAAACTCAGATGATGCCCGGGCAAAAGAAGAAAATGAGCGGTTCAGCGAGCGCCTAACAACAATAATCAAACGCGTATTGAGAATTGATCCGCCTAACGATGATGCCATACTAGAATTGTGTGCTGGTAGTGACAGTCAAAAAGAGAAGATCAATCGCAAGAACGTGAAGGCCTGAACAGCTTCACTTAGCCGTCTACTGCCTTAGTTTCCTAGTCCATTCTACAAGAGCCTGCAGAAGCTCTTGGATCTTCTCCCTCGTATGCTCATCCTTCAGGCTGCCGTCTTCATCAAACTTCTCCCCTGCATCGGGAATCATGACTTCAGGCTGATTAAGAGGAAACATGTTCAGGAATACGAAAGACTGACGAAGGTGATACTGAGCTCGTGCTGTGCCTAGATTTCCTATAGACGCGCCCATCAAACCAACTGGCTTGCCTTCGAAAGCGTTATCGCCGTACGGTCTGGACGCCCAGTCGATGGCGTTTTTCAAAACTCCTGGAATGGAATAATTGTATTCAGGTGTCGCAATTAAGATCGCGTCGGCTCCTCTGATCTTTGCCTTGAATTGTTTAACCTTCTCTGGGGGGGTCTGTTCCAAATCTTGATTGAATTGGGGTATTCCTTCAAGGTCGAAGACTTCTATTTCCACGTTCGCTGGAGATACCTTTGTCGCGATCCTGAGGGCCATTCTATTGTAGGAACCTTTTCTAAGACTACCCGCGAATCCTAGGATTTTCATTTTCTTATCTGACATAGTTGTTGAAATCGTTTGCGCGGTCTTTAATGCTTTTCCCTATATTCAGAGTGAACTATGACGGTATCAGGCTGGAATTGTGCGAAAGCCCCCGGCTTCAATCACTTCTTGAAGAATATCACATGTTCCGTTGGTATCGCCCCTCTCTCTGAAGCTTTCTGAAGTGCAATGTCGATTGAGTTCAAATGCTCCAGGCTTGCCGGTTTTCTTTGGCCGATTTCCTCCATCACCGTTCCAAGTTCTACGGTGACGGGTGCATGATCTGTGCTTACCGACTGCTTCTTGCCAATGATTAACACCAGTCGCTTTCCTGGCCTCAGCACCTTGGACATCTGTTCAAAGGCATCGCGCATAGCCACAAAATACCTGTAAAGAGCAGACGCCTTCTTTTCCCGGCCATTCTTGACCATTTCTAGCAAGGGCCGCTGAGCGACCAATGGCAGAGATTGGAAGTCCTCGCTTCTTTCCATAACCTCGTCAATTGCAGATTTCTCCGAACGCGATGAACCAATATGATATTCCATGTCAAGTTTCAGATGATCTTTCGTCAGATCAAGCATGTAGAGCGCCCAGACATGATCTCGAACATAGTCTATGGCGCTTCCGTAGGGAGGAGAAGTTATTATGCCATCGATTTCCGCACGGCTCAATCTAGGATCATCCAATTCGGACAATCTTCTAACGTCCGAAGTGTATACGTCGACATCGCCAACCTCCAGATTGCTTATCTCTCTATCGAATTTGTGAAAGTAGTGGATGGCATAGAACATTCGCCAGAGATAATCACAGTAGGTCTGAAAGATCTTGGCAGGGGTTTGCTTCTTCAACATACTTCTCATCCAGTAGGCGAGGGGAAGTTTCAGAAAGTCCTGCAGATCTTTTCTGGTGGTTTCGTCCTCGACGTCTGACCCCGTGTTCTTTATGCAGCTCTTGATTCTCTCAATAAACTCCAGAGAATCGTGGCGAACATCCCTCATCAGAGATCTTGGAAGAGGTGAATCTTCAATTGCTATGTTTGATAATTCGTTTGGTTTTACTGATTCGAGAGTCATTTGAGCGTTCTGCATGAACTGTTCAATGTGTGTTTTGAGCCATTCATCATTCCAGCCCAGCGATCTAATCTTTAGACGGGTTATCAGAGTGAAGAGAGGTTGCATGTCTATGCCGATACTTCTGACTCCACGAATTGCAGATTCAACGTTCATTGTTCCCGATCCGCAGAAGGGGTCGAGGATACAATCCTTCTTTGAAATGCTCAGGGTGTTCATTATGGCACTAATCATTCTCGGAAAGAACTTTCCATGTATTCCGAAAATGTAGTGTGTTAGGTACAGTTGTGGGGCCTCTCGGCTATCCATGAAGTCTGCGATTCTCTTGAACCATCTTGCTGATGATGGTGAGTATGGTCTGTAGATCTCCGTTCGTATATGCTGAATACTCTCATCGAACATCCTTTCAACATGTTCGACCTTCTGAGCTAGACGACATATGAAATCTGAAGGTTCGTACAAAGTGTGCAATGGAATAAGTCTAATTAGCATCGCTGGTTTTGTTTTCTGAACTGTGAAAACCTGTACGCATGGAAGCACATCATACATTTTGGGGTCATTTTCGAATGTCATTTTCTGTAAGCTAGTTTCTGGAAGAAGTCGTGTCAAAATGTTGTCGTCAGGTTCGGTTAGGACAAAGAACTCTCTGAAATAGGCGAGCCGTCTCGCTAATGTAATACAATCTTTCGGGGTGTCCTTTATATGGTAACCCTGAATAGCCCCTGGATAAGGAAGGCGAGTTATGAAATCTTGACTTCTCGTTTTTCCATGTGAAACAAAGTCGAGAAGGGGATGGCTTGAAAGAACGTCGACAAAATTCACTATTTCACTTGTAGCTTTACCCATTTGTTTCTCTAGTTCGAGTTTTGATAGGCAGAGCTCTGAATCGTTTTGTATATTGTGTTTCAGCTTGAAGTAGTAGTGTACTTCTTGATCCGACGCCATGCTCTATCGAATCTCTTCAACTCGAACATATTCTCGAGATTGTCTTGTATAGAGTAGATGAAGTCATACTATCTAAGAGTCTGGCTCATAACTATGTCCCGTTGGTCATAGATCATTGAGCTAAGACCTGCTATTCTTCTGGAAAAGAATAAAGTCTGAAAGGACACTAAGCATCGGAAGACTACGAAAGCTGCGTAGCAATATGGAAAGTTCAGCAGGGGGATACTACGTCTTGAAGAATCGTTCTACACTCTTCTTCCACGTCTTCCGCCAGGTCTTCTCGTTCCATCGTGCGGTACTGGCGTAATGTCCTCTATCCTACCGATTCTAAATCCGGCTCGAGCGAGCATCCTAATCGCTGCCTGTGCTCCTGGTCCAGGAGTCCTTGCACCATGACCGCCGGGGGCTCGAACTCTAATGTGTAGGGCAGTTATTCCCCGGTCTTTTGCAGTTCTGGCAGCGGCTCCCGCAGACTGCATCGCGGCATAAGGAGAACCCTGAAGTCTGTCCGCCTTCACATGTTGACCGCCTGAACTCCTCGAAACAGTTTCTGCGCCACTCATGTCCGTTATATGCACTATCGTATTATTGAACGAGCTATAGATGTTGGCTACTCCCCACCTGTCCGATCTCTTCTCAGCCAAGTCAATTCCAGCAATAGGTTAACGTACTCTCCAACGTTACCCATTGACAGTTTTAAACTTTCTTTCAATGCTATAATGAAGCAAATCTCAATGTTTTCTACGGGAATGGGTTACTCGATTGAGTGCTGGGAAAACGTACACAATATCGTCTTTTGAAGCACAGTTCTTTCCTCAGATAGTTGAAATCGAAAAATCCTCCTTTCGAAACCCATATTCTCCTGAATCCATCAGGTTGCTGACAATGTGGTGTCCACAACTGTTTCTCACAGCTGTCTCGAATGACCTTGTCTTGGGCTATGTGGTGGCTTCAGCCCAAGACATGCATGGACACATAATCTCCCTGGCTGTGAGACCAAAGTGCAGAAGACAAGGGATTGGATCTGACCTGCTAAGCAGCTTACTGGAGCGATTACGGTCGATTGGAGTTGAGAAAGTCATGCTGGAGGTTCGAGAGGATAATCTAGCAGCTGCAGCTTTGTATGAGAAACTCGGTTTTGGGCGGTCGGGGAGCATCAGCCAGTACTATGAGGATGGTTGCGGAGCAATCTTGTTTGAGAGATTACTTCCGTAAAGTTTGCGGTAGACCCAATAGTTAGGTAGCCGATTGCTCCGTAGGGCTAATTCGAATCATGAAGTCTCTTCTGTGGCTTCTCGACGTTGATCATGAAACAGTCGGCAATCTCTCAGAGATCAGGCTCTGGGGAATCGATAGTCACGGACGAAGGCTTGCACTCGTGGATCATAACTTTCGCTATTCTTTCTATCTTATCCCAGCCGACGAAATGAGCGTCGATGAACTGGCTGCAAAGATCAAAGGTGACAGTAATCGCTATCCGAGTTTGTTTGATGTTATCGTTGAGCAGGCCAGATTCTTCGGAAGGCCTGTCAAAGCTGCCAAGGTTCTATGTAATGATGCAAGGGTTATCTCCGATTACGCTGAATCGATGGCAAAGACATACGGTGTCAAAGATCATTTGGAGGACGACCTTAGACCATCTTACCGGTACCTGCTCGACAACGATTTGGAACCCTGCAATTGGCATGAAGTCGAGTTAGGCGACGAGTTTCAAAGGCAAGAACTGAACGTTGACGGAGTCTATGAAGTGAAGAATCCCCCTACTAAAACTGAAAAACTTGCTACTCCTTCCCTGAGAGTACTCTCGTTTACAACGATTCGTTTTTCTGAGAAGGGAACTCCGAAGGCGAACAAAGACCCTGTAGCCGTAATCTCAACTGCAACAAATGGAGGGGAGGTCAAGCAGTTCGTTGCAAGGGACCGCGATGACAGACAGATAATCGAGCTTTTCGTATCGTACGTTCAATCATACAACCCCGATCTAATCATCGGTTACGGTTCCAACAGCGTGGACTGGCCATACTTGATGGAAAGAGCGAAACTCCATAGATTGAAACTCTCCATAGGTAGAACGGGAACAGAGCCTCATCGAAGTGTATATGCCCATATGTCAGTTACAGGCAGAGCCAACATTGACTTGGCTGATCTTGCGGAAGGAATGCTGGAGATCAAGGTAAAGACCGCCTGGAACTTTCTAGACTTTCTAGCCATTCCGGCAAAGAAAGACGTTAGACCTATTGACGATTTCGACATAGCGAAGCTCTTGCGTACTCCTAACGGGAGAAATGAACTACTGAGGTTCTCTGCAGAATGTGCATCAAGGATCCTTGAAGCTGCAAAGGCAACGATGGATTTCACTGCACAACTTTCATCTTTCACAGGAATGCCGTTAGACTACGTGATAGCTGCACCGGTTGGCTTCAGAGTCGATTCATACCTTATGAGACAGGCGAAGAGACTGGGAGAATTGATTCCCAGAAGACTGGAGCAACCATACATTCCTTACCGTGGCGCGATTGTTCTTGAACCAAAACCCGGGATCCACGGAAAGACGGCTGTTCTAGACTTCACAGCAATGTATCCAAACCTCATGATTCTCAACAATATCTCCCCAGACACATTGCTTCAGGGGCAACCCTCCGGCGTTGACTACGTTACTATACCCGAAGTCGGATGCAGATTCAGGAAGGAGCCTGCTGGATTCTACAAGACGGTACTTTCTAACCTGATCTCTATGCGTGAAGACGTCAAAAGGAAGTTGATGAAGCTCGAACCTGGCACTCCGGAGTACGGGGTTTTGAAAGAACGAGAGAAGGCTGTAAAAGTGATCACCAACGCGACGTATGGCTATGCCGGATGGGTTGGTGCAAGATGGTATGTTAGAGAAGTGGCTGAATCTACGGCGGCCTTGGGAAGGGCAACCCTATTGAAAGTTATCGAGATGACGCGGGCTCTTGGACTTGAGATAGTCTACGGTGACACTGACAGTATCTTCGTTAGATACAAATCTGAAAAGGTTGAGGCACTGATTTCGAAGATCAAACAAGATCTGAGTATGGATGTCAAGATTGACAAGACATATGATTGTGTTATCTTCACTGAAGCCAAGAAGCGATATGCGGGCTGCTTCCAGATGGAAAACTGGACGTCGTCGGTATGGAAGCCGTGAGAGGAGACTGGGCTGACATTGCGAAAATAGTACAGGAAAACATTCTGGAACTTGTTCTCAAAGACAATAACGAACGAAGAGCTCTAGAATACCTCAGGAACATTGTCTCCAAAGTCAGAGCCAGAAATCTACCACTGCAGGAATTCATAATATGGAAGACGTTGACGAAGCCTGTTGAAGAATACGGCACTCGATCAGCTCACGTAGAAGTTGCCAAGAAACTCAAGCAGGAAGGTTGGGATCTCGCACCAGGAGATAAGGTTGGATTCGTAATAACGAATAGAGCCGGAAAACTGTTCGAGAAAGCTCAACCATACCAATCGTTAACAGTTGATGACGTTGACCTAGAATACTATGTGAACAGCCAGATTATTCCAGCTCCCATGCGAGTCTTTAGTGTCCTAAATGTGACCGAAGCCCAGCTCAACCTAGGTAATAGGGCTCCGTCCTTGGGAGATTTCGCATAGAAGAAATAATCATTGGTCTCTTAGGTGCACTAGCGTCGCAGCGCTTGTCATCTGCCGATTATGTCAGCCATTGTCAAGATCTTGAGGTTGACTGGACGTTTTACAACTTCAGAAACGCGGTCTCCAATCAACAGCTTGAGGTTTCTTTCTTCGGCTAGGTCCAGTAACCGCTGAGTTACCACTCCATCGAACAAGAGAGTGTGAGCTCCCTCCATCTTTGATAGTCTGTCGGTGAGTTCTCCGACCGGAACTCTTGAGATCTCTTTAGCGTTTTCATCGAATGCGATGGCTTCGAGAGTGCCACGTAATTGGCGTGCAGCCTCGGTTATGTTGCTGGGGACGGTCACAGCTGGAGTCGGGGGCATTCCGGGAGCTGCCTTTTCGGCTTTCAACTGATCTATCGACACTTTCTCTCTAAGGCTCTTCATGATCTCTTTCGGAGTGAGCTCTTCGACTTCTCTGTTTTGTGGGGCCCTAGCAACATAGTCAAGTTTCATTACCTGCATGAGCTCTTTGAGAATCAAATCTCCGCCTCGGTCACCATCTAGAAAAGCAGTGACCTCTCTATTCTTGGACATTTCTATGATTGTCTGTGGGACACTGGTTCCTTCAAGTGCGATTGTATTCTTTATTCCACATTTGAGGAGGGCAATAATATCCGCCCTTCCTTCCACGAGTATTATTGAATTGCTTCCCTGAACCTCCGGTCCTGCCGGAAGCAAATCCGGTCCTATTGCGACCACTTCACCAGATCTGACCGATTCGGAGACTTCCTTAACAACCTCATCGGTACTCGGGCTGGCCTCGATTACCCACTTCTTCAAAATGTCTTTGGCTTTGCCCATGATCACTTTTCTTTTGTCTTCTCGAACATCGCCAACACGCTCGAGGCTGATCTTCGACTCGCATGGACCAATCCTGTCTACGCTCTCGATGGCTGCAGCGATAATGGCCGTAGATGCTTTGTCAAGGCTCGAAGGAATAGTGATAGTTCCGAAAGTCTTGTCTTGCTTCGACTCGAGCTGTATTTCTATTCGGCCTATCCTGCCGCTTTTCTGAAGTTCTCTCAGGTCTAAGTCTGGACCAAAGAGGCCCTCCGTCTGCCCGAAAATTGCACCTATTACATCTGGCTTTTCTACGACACCTTCAACGGTAAATCTCGCTTCAACAACATACTTTGCAGTAGAAGCATACTTCTCTTCGTTTCCCATAAGTAGTAAACCTCCTGATTCAATTTGCTCAAACTCCTAGTCTCGAGATTTCAGGTTCCCCTAGGAGTTCCACCAAAGAAACCCGTCAACTCTGTAAACTAGGTGATCTTGAATGACCGGTTTTGTTATCACGCGCTTTTAAGTATTTGGCCTACAAGCATTTCCCAGTAATTTGAAGGTAGGGTCTAGAAAGAAACTCTCTCCCTCAGTTTTTCCACGAAGTCAGCGAGTTCTTCCACGCTTCTTATCTCTGAACGTCCTAGGCTTCTAAACTGTCTCCATAACGAGTCATCTGCTTTAACTCGGATTCTTGTAAGTTCTCTAACGAGCTGTGAAGATAATTCCTTTCCTTCCCGGTCAAAATCCGTGAGTATTATCGCTTCTCGAGATGGGTTCACTTTTTCAATGAAATCGAAGAATCCTACGCCGGATGACTTTACGCACAGTATTATGCCCTCGACGCCAAGGCGCCTCAGAGAAAGTTCGTCCTTTTTTCCTTCTACTATTATTGGGGTTCCGAGCTTGGATCTAGTCACTAGTATTCGAGTAAGCCTGTCGATTCTTTCGTATCTCCTCTGATAAGAAGATAGCAAAGTGCTTATCTCGTAACTTCGATCTGCATCATCTTTTTCAATGTATCAGGGTTTTTGTCGAAATGTTCCCTTACTCCAATCAGGATTTTCGAGAGGGCATCACCAACACTGTTTTTCATGTCAAGTGGATGGATCTGGCCTTTTACGTATGTAGATTCGAGTAACTCGTAGCTGTCAAAAGTCAGAGGGCCGCCGTACTTTGAAGGCCTTACGATCTCAAGTCTGCCAGCAAGCGGGAAGATCGCGTACTTGGCCATCTCCAGTACGGGATTGGATTTGACATCTTTCGCTGGACAGAATGCGTTGCCAATTTTCTTCTTGATCTGCTCAGGCGTATCATTCACGAATATGCATTTTTCAGGGATACTCTTGGACATCTTGGATTTGATCTCAGTATCCGTCTCCACGTTCTCGTCGAATTTTCCCTGATTCTTCTGTTCCGGTTCCGATAACCCCATCAGAAGGTGAGTGTGAACGCAGGTTGGTTTCTTCATGCCCACCTTGTCGGCTGAATCTCTCGCCAACATGTGTGCCTTTCTTTGGTCTATGCCGCCGCATGCAACATCAAGTTTCAGCTGAAAGATGTCTGTCGCTTGCATACATGGATAGAAGATGCTCGCAGACTCCATATCGCTGGCATCCATTGATCTACCCATTATCGGAAGTGCGCGACATACCCTCTGGACAGACGCACCTTTGCCTATTCTAATCACTTTCTCCCAATACGATATGTCACGAGCAAGCTCTGACGCCCAGACGTAGTTTACTCGGTCTCTTCCAATCCCTAGGCCTTCGAAACAGTGTTTGAAGTACTCTCCGCACAGCCTAATGTTGTCCATATTGCCTCCGAGTTTGTTGTTGATCCAAGAGTGCCAATCTGCCAAGAAGATCGTGAAGTCGAAGCCGGCGTCTAGCATTTCTTTGATCTTGCTTCCGCAGATCAACCCCATACCGATGTGCATCATTCTGGATGAGCTTTAGCTCATTGTCCAGAGCACTCGAAGCCCCAGTAGGCTCTCGGTCTGGAGGTTGTCTCAAGTACAGATCTAAGTTCCTCTTGAGTTACTACCTCGTCACTATTATGAACAACGAGGGCAATTCTCTCTTCCAAGTCCATCTTGTTCACGTTGAGTTGATCGAAATCTGCTATCCAAGACTTAAGAGTTTTCCATCGCAGACCGAGGAGAGTAGGCCAAGTATTCTGTTGAGGATTCGGCATTGTAGCCTACAACACTAACACCCAACCTCATTGAAAGTGGCGTTGCCACACTAGGCTGGGCTCTCTCGGAGGTAGGCTCTTTCTGCCGCCTAAACAACGTACTTGGGATAACCTTCTGAATCTCGAATTAATCTTTATGCTTTCGATTTCGTCGAGTACAGTATTCGCAAGTCAAGCTCGAAAGCGGAAACAGGTACTTCCAACTTCCATGCCTCTAGGACCATAGGATGCAATTCTCCAACTACACCTATGCCTGTTCCATTGAGGATGATGCTCCCAACTCTTCCTTCTATGAAGCTCGGGTGATCTGTTTCTCTGATCTGACAGTCTAATCCCAGATTTGAAAGAAATGAGTTCAGTACTGATGCGATCAGAGAGAAACTTGTATCAGTGGCGGCGTCGACGCACGCAAGTTTGAGGTGATCTGCAGCGAAGTTCTCAAGGTTCCGGTTCGGTTCAACACAGTAGCCGACCTCGAAGATCCTTTGAGGATACTCGACATGTGTATTGTAGCTCAGGAATTC
The DNA here is from genome assembly GCA_963760485.1 of Candidatus Bathyarchaeota archaeon. Taxonomy (GTDB): domain Archaea; phylum Thermoproteota; class Bathyarchaeia; order 40CM-2-53-6; family CAVXDP01; genus CAVXDP01. The sequence goes on from CAVXDP010000015.1 coordinate 102,825, forward strand.
CATAAGGCTCGGGAGCAACCACTTTCGGATACATGTGTGTGTAATCATGCGCGGGTTATAGAGTTCAACAACGTCATTTCTCGTCATGTTCATTCTTGCAAAGATCTTTTCTGGGTTTGTTAGATCGTATGTCAACACTTCTTGATATCCAAATCCGATCATTAGTTCCCTAGTGATGTCCGAGATCTCAGTGTCTTGGGATACGGCTCGCTGGCGTGGCTTGTTCGGGCCACGCAGGTTTGATCTTGTTGTAGTCATAAGCGATCGCCACGTCTTCGACCACATCGATTGGATGCATTATGTCTAGGCGATAACACGGAATCGTCACATCCAGGGTCTCTCCCGTACCCATAGCTACGCCGTAACGTGCATTTTCGAGCAGATCTATGGCCTGTTCCTTAGATAGTTTCATTCCAAGAATTTTGTTCAAGTAGTCCATGGGCAATGAGATCTTGCTATTTCTGATTACAGGAGTCACAACATTCCTTTTCTCACCGTACGGGTAGTTCACGATGCTTGAGTGGATTGTTCCGCCTCTGTCAGCTAGAGACGTTGCTAGGACGGTCAACGTGTCGAGAACTGTCTTCTCAACGGTGCCAGTGACTTCTATCAGCACATTCTTTGTTTCACTTGTGACTTTTCCGAGATCGTTTGAGTTTATGACTGGAGGAAAAGATAGGACTTTACCTCGGGAATCTTTCAATATCGGCCATAGATCATGTGCTTTCACAATGTTCCCGTATTCCAGGCCTTTCGGATGTCTCTCAAGTATCTCTCTTAACGTCAAGCTTTCATCGAATCCAAGAGGAATGAACGAAGTCTCATCTGGTTTTGAAACTCCGTAGGATAATGGAGGCTGGACAAGATCCAACACGTAGAGGCCTATTGACGTCCTTTTTCTCTTACGACCGTATGTTTCGTCCAGTTTGTCTTGAAGATGCATAAGTCCCTTGATTATCACGTCACTCAAGAAAACGTTCTTGACAACGACGCACCCTATATACGGACGTATGTTCTCCAAGTGTCTGTCTACATTGATCACTACACCTGAAGGAGATGCCAACCAGTAATTCTTTAGACCCTTCTCGATCGCCAGGAAACCTTTGACTGCTCGTGCGATTCCTTCGGCACTCCACAGATCAGGATGGTTACTGTCCTTGATTTCGATGCTAAGATCGTTTCCAAGAAACTGTTTTACTTCGCCCTTCACGTAGGCGAAGATCTCGTTCAACTCTTCGATTGATTTTGGCAGTTCTCTTCCTACTAGTGATTGCAGATCTGTGAAGTCGACTTCTATGGTTGGCATCACTTTACCTCCTTGCGTCTGATCCAGTTCAAGTCTTGAGTGAACAGGTCGCGTATGTCGTCGATTTGGTTCCTCATCATGAAGAGTCTATCAACACCTATGCCCCATGCCAATACTGGTACTTTGATTCCCAGGGGAAGTGTCAGTTCTGGTCTGAATATTCCTGATCCGCCAAACTCTAGCCAACCGTATCCTTCTTTGTAGGCGGATAACTCTACACTTGGTTCTGTAAAGGGGAAGTAGTCAGGTCGAAACTTGACCTTGTCAGCTCCCGCAATCTCGATGGCGAACTTTTCGAGAATGCCCAGAAGGTTGCAAAGAGTCAGATCCTCACCAACCACTATTCCCTCGACCTGATTAAATTCTGTCAAATGCGTTCTATCGGTCACTTCGGGTCTGAAGCATCGCGCGATCGAAAAATACTTGCCTGGAATCTGAAGGTTCTTACTTATCAGAGTTCTCGCGCTCATTGCGGTTCCATGGCTTCTGAGAACCAAGCGCCCTGATTCTTTCTCTGAGAATCTATAGTTCCATCCAGTTGAGCCAGTCTTCCAACCGTTTTCATGTGCTTCTTTAACGTTTTTCAAGTAGTCTCGATATTTGTTTAAGTCTCCATACTCTGGGTCCTTGACGAAGTATATGTCATGAATCTCTCGGGCAGGATGATCTTGAGGCATAAACAGAATGTCACAGTTGAAAAACATCATTTCAACAATGGGACCCGTCATTTCTTGGAAACCTAACGTGACTAGCTTCATTCGCAGCTCGTCTAGAAACCTGTTGTACGGCTGTTTTTTTCCTGGCCAGACCTCGGCAACAGGAGCCGTTATGTTATATCTTCTTAGTTTAGCTTCTCGCCACTTTCCACTCGTTATGAGTTCAGGTGTCAGAGCACTTACTTCAGGTACGACTTGGACTCCTTTTTCAATCCTCTTCCAACCATCAGTTGTCAGTTGAACCCGTCTGTCGTTTCGTCTACTCTCATCGAGGAGTCTCCTTTTCTTAAGTTCAAGAGCAACAGCTTGATCTTCACGTGGCAACTCTTCCAGAACCATTTCCTTCTCGTCTTGTATCTGACGCAACAATCCAGTAGCTGAATCTACAGGTTTTCTATCCACTTTGAGATGCAGTTCTTGGCCAATCTTTTCAACTTCTCCAAGTTTCTTCCTTTGAATCCATCCGACAACTATAGGAACAATTGTATCAGGCAAGTTGAGTCTCTGAAATGCTTCTCGGATCGAAACCTTGCCCCCCGTCTCAAAGGCAAGGTTGGCAACTCTCATCTCTGGGAGGCCTAGCTCAGCATAGTTTCTTCCTTCATCTGACAATCTCAGTACGTGAACAGGTTTCTCATCCAGTATCAGGAAGGCCTGCCCTGACAAAGATAATATGGCTCTGGTTACTGCCGATTCATCAAGATTAGCAGATCTGATAAGTTCATCCACGTTTGCGCTTCCTTTCATTTGACTCAATGTCAGTAGTGTTCTTGCCTCATTCTCTCTGAGTTCAGCCAATCATGCCGCCATCCATATATGTGAAATGCGCTATCCCTTAGAGAAGGACTATATTTAATCAAAATTGCGCTTTGGTTATGCCCAGCTTGCTTGAGTCAAAATGACGAATGAACAAGTACAACAATAACTAAAACTAACGTAACTCACTAAGCTTAGATGAGGTTTGATACCGATGCCGCAGGGATGGAAAAAAGACCCGTTTACTTGGCTTTTCAAGCGACGAAAGATTCCAAAGGAAATACGTCAGATCATAGATACCATTTGCATCATAGATGCTGCGCGGGTGGGGCGCTTCAAGAGGCTGAAGGAACTCAAAGGATTCGTCGATGATGGCGAATTAGGCAAGAGTACAGGTTTCACTTGGAAGTCGGTTCGAGGAGACATCAGTACGATTCTTGATCTTCCTAAGAAAGATCCTTCCATAGCCCGTTACGCTAGCATGATTCCTTCACTGAGTATAATGATACTCGTTGGCTTCTTTGCAATCGTGATTCTGTTCACCCTTCGAATATATGCCCAATTTGATATCCGGAAATATGCACCAATCGGATTCAGTGATGCTGTTTTGGCGATACTAATTGTAATAGGTGGCTTGCTCGTCCTGAGGTGGTACATGGATGAGAAGATCGGTGAGTTCTATCATGCCAACCCAACAAAGGGCCAAAGACTTGCCCGCTTCAATCAGGCGCTCATAGACCATCTGATCGAGAAGCTTAGACACAGCAAGACTCCTGTAGATTTTCAAATTAGAATCTACAATACAGACTACAAAAGCATTCTTATCTCGAAGAAGCCGAACCTAATCAGAGACTGGTACGTTGCTAAGGTTGACTTGAAGGACTTGAAGAAGAGCTGAAGGTTTCAGATCTTCTGGTCCCCGTATCCACTGAGGCCTCCTTCAGTCTGGTCACGACTTACCTCTTCTATGCCGTCCCTGTACCATTTCCTGCTCGTGCCAACCTTGGCTCTCATCCTCCAGCCCATTGATTTCGGTTCATTCTCGACTCTTTCCAAAAGCTGGTTGATCTTCCCTGTGATATTTGATCGATCCTCTTCTTTGAGAGCGGGGTAACTAGGAATGAACTCGTCTCTCACCCTTTTCAAGTTCGTGGTACCTGTGTAGTAGAATCCCCAGTCTTCCGAAAACAGCTTTGCAATTCGGTCTGCATTGATGACTTCTTTGTCTGAATTTCCCACTTCGTGTTCTCTGATCAGCATTATGACGTCGATTATGTCTTTCTCATTGATCTTCACTATCTGAAGTTTCTCCAATAGAAGCTCAGCTAATGGTAAGGTTGGATAGTCAGCTTCGAGTCTTCCTTGAAAGGGAATGTCATGGCAAAACTCGAGTTTGTCGAAGAAGATGTCGCTGTGCAAGTCCTCGTTCTTCGGATCGAAGAAGATTAGGCGAGACGCGACAGCCATCATGTAGGCTGCTGGTTCTTTCCATTGAAGATCCTTCTTGAAGATCTCTCTGATCTGTTTCCATTGTTTCCTGTACGCGACGAAATCAATATCTGTCAGCTTTCGCTTCAGAGTATCATGCAAATGTCGATAGTTCGGGCAGTGAATCACAAATGCTGTAGCTCCAAGAACTCTCATTGTGATTCCTTTGTCTTGTGCCGTCTTCACTATTGAAGTAGCCTTATCAATCATTTCTTGTCTATCGAGTTCCAAAAGCTGCTCACCGACGCGAATGCTCAAAAATGAACTCTAGCTTATAACATTGCTGTCAGAGAAACCGTTCCTTGAGCATTTCTAGGAGGGTTCAACAAATAGAAAAATACTATCAAAAAATTGTCTCGTGACAAAGAAAAAGGGGGGAGTGAGTTTGTTTGACTCACTTTCCAATGAATACTTCGACTATGCCGTAGAAGACAGCGAGCATGGCTATGCAGATGATTATCGAAGCACTTAACCAATTGAGTTTCATTCTTAATCACTTCCCATGACGATCTCTCGGTGACAAAATAGGGGAGGTGTGGACAACCTACGCAGGCGGAATCGCCTTGAAGGTGTCCATGAGGTCAAAGCCTTCTTTGCTCTTCCTGTATAGTCGCATGCCATGGAATATTGCCATGCCCAGTATCGCGAGGCCAAGAATGTAGTACAGCATTGTCGGACTGACTCCTAAAGATGCCGCTGTAGGTGGTAAGAACACCCAGACTGCAAGCACGTTCCACAGGAGGATGATCAGTGTTATGACGCCGATTATCTCGAGTGAATGCCATTTCTTGATCCACCATGGTGCTGCGTCATATAGTGCCTTATTGCGCCAGCGGAGAACTATTGTGGAGACAGCTGCGACGATCCAGACTAGGCATGCTGAATATGTGAAAGCCATTGGGAACGTTACGAAACTGGCTTGCATGTATATGCCTACCCAGCTTATGACGAACATGACAAGCATCGAAGCGATAGGGCTTCTAAGCGTTGGGTGTAGATACGAGATCTTCTCGGGTAGTATTCTGTCGAATGCAAAGGCGAAGAATAGTCTGCTAGAATAGAACCAGTAGCATGCTGGTAAGGCTATCTCTAGTAGAAGCTCATTTGTGTTTATGAATATGGACATCCATGCGATTATGTCCCTGGGCCAACCTAGTCCTTTCATTCCTGCGAGTGCATACAAGGCGGGCCAAGCTCCTACAGCCATTCCGTTAGGTCCGGCTCCTATGCCGCCGATGATTGTTGCGGATGACAGGTAAGCCTCCGCTGCAACCCAGTTGACCGATGTTAGATAGTTCATTGCCCAAGCTTCTGCACCGAACCAGAAGTTGGTGTTGAAGATCGTTCCCCAAGCTGCTATGATAAGTGACTTCTCGACTTCTTTGACTTCTCCTGAGAATATGACGGGTATGTGCCAACCGTAGTAGATCCAGAAGGTCGCTAGTCCCGCACCGTTAAAAGTCTGTATCAAGAGTTGTGTGGGGTCCGTTATGTAAGACAGCCCACTACCCATTGCCGCGGGTATAACTGCTTCGAAATTGCCCGCGCCCATAAGAGAATTCCAGCCAGCGGCGAATTGGAGAGGTGTGCAGAGGACGAGAGGGGCCATTATGAAGACATACATAATGTTACCAAGTATCAGTGTTACGTTCATGTAGTTGACGACAACTTTAGTTGGCATGATCATTAGAATAAACAGCCCGACTGCAGTTACTATGCCCATAACCCAGAATCCCATGCTGCTTTGGAACCATGTCGCAATCGCGATCCAATCAGGCCGAGCATACATCTTTCCTAGCGATTGGAACATCATGCTGAACCACCATGAGTTCATGCCGCATTCTGTTCCAGATGTAATAGCACTGTATAACACGTAGACAAAACTCAGTGCAAACGATATGTCAGGGCGCCAAATTCGAGAGTTGAAGACATAGTCTGCTCCAGCTCTTGGCATCAACGTTCCAACCATGGCATAGTTTGTGCCATGAATTCCACACCAAATCCCGCCAATCAGCAGAACCCAGTATGCGTTCACACCAGGGAAAAGTGCTGGAATCCAGCTCAGTGTTATAGTTCCACTGTATGATAAGCTCGTGTTGTGAACTCCGAAAGCAAGTGCTGAAAATGGGCCGATCACTCTGACCAGTCCTGACGCTCTCCTTGCGAAGAGCTTCTTTTCTCCGGTAGATTCAACTGCCATATTTCCCACCAAATTTTCTGCAAGAAAAAGCCGTATCAAACGTATTTATGACTTGTGCAAGGTAACTCGGGGGAGCTTCGCGTTATAGATAGCTTTAAAAACTGTGACGGGAGCCAAAATTAGGTGTGGTAGAAATGACACCCATGCAGAAAACAGGTATTGTAGTGGTAATCATAATCTACATCTTTGCCTTTGCCACTTATGCACTCTTCGGGCCGAGAGGATTTCCATAGCGCACTATCTACACCCCTCCTCTTCTTTTTCTCTTATTCTTAATGGTTCTGTGAAGTTTTTGAGATTCTCGAATTTTGCGGTTTACGATTTTGAGAGTAAGTATCCTAGCGAATGGGAGGTAAGGTTCAAGCAAGGCTCCCAAAAGGACGATGGCAGCGTAATTTTCTGTCCATCCAAGTCTCCACTGTGCATCTACATAGGCTGGGGTGATCTTACTAAGGCAAAACCGAGATTCGGTTCATGCAAGGAACAGGCTGAGGACAGTCTCAAACGCATGGTGAAAGAAAAAAAGCACAGCAGGATGGGCGTGAAGCTATTGGGTCAGAGAAATCTGGCAATTAATGGCCATGAAGCATTTGAGAATCATCTTACGGCCATAACTGGCGACTACCATATGGTGTTGCCACTATTTGCGGGTGGAGTTGATCACGAGATTCAGTCGGTTTTCCTTCACTGTGAGAATTCAGGGAGGTTTTTCGTATTGGTCGCTGACGGCCCTCCAGAAGATTCCAAAGAGCTCGGGGAGACATTTCAATACCTTCTAGATTCCCTGAAATGTCATGTCTAAGCAAGGAAAAGCCTCTGGCTGTTTTGTGCAGATAATAGAGCTATATCTCGAAAGGCATTTAAGACGAGATTAGGAACATGTAAGGGAGACTTGTTTGCATTGGCTATGACCAGACTAATGTTTGTAACAGATGTGCATGGATCAGATATCTGTTTTAGGAAAATGATCACAGCTTGCACCATGTATAAGGTCGACGTCGCACTGGTTAGTGAATTGACCGGAAAATTCATTGTTCCGATCGTCAAACATCCAGACGGTACCCAGGAGGCAATTCTTCCCGAAGGCAGTATTGCAAAGATAAAGTCGGAAGTCGACTTGAAGAAGGTCGAGGACAATGCAAGGGCGGTTGGAATGTATACATTCTACACGACGTTGGAGAAATATCAAGGCTACAAGGAATCCGGCGGATACAAAGATACCGAAGAAGTAAACAAGATATTTCATGACAAGATTCAAGAGAGAATGATTGAATGGGTTAAGCTTGCAGAAGAGAAGCTGGCCAACACGAACACTAGATTCTTCATGATGCCCGGAAACGATGACTACTTCTATGTTGATGAAATCATAAACAACTCGTCGTACGTTAAGAATCTTGAGGGCAAAGTATTCGATATTGACGATGTCCATCAGATGGGAGGCACGGGATACTCGAACATGACTCCTTGGAAATGTCCAAGGGACATCAGTGAAGAAGAACTTGCGAAGAAGCTCGACGGTATTGCCAGCCAGGTCAAAGACATGAAGAACTTCATTCTCCACACACATCCTCCTCCATACGATACGAAACTTGATTCCGCCCCCAAGGTAGACGAGAACCTTAAGATAGTGTACAAAGGAGGAGGCACTGTTTTGGCATCAGTTGGCAGCACCGCTGTAAGAGCATTCATTGAAAAGTACCAACCTCTGCTTGGACTTCATGGGCATATACATGAATGCAAAGGAGTTGACAAGATAGGAAAAACGCCTGTCATCAACCCGGGAAGCGAGTACATCACCGGAACACTGAGCGCACTTTTGATCAATATAGACGAAAAGGGCATAAAAGGCCACAGGTTCATAATGGGATAGACGATCTGATTATTCAGAACCTTAGGCCGACTCTACAATTCCTCCGGCTGTGGTGTCCAACCTCTCACTCTGCTTCGTATTGTTTAGCTCTCCAAAGAGCTCGCAAACCAAATGCCGATAGCGTTATGCCGACTAATCCTCCAATCACCAGAGCAACAACTACAAGAGGATTTGATGCCAAGCTTGGTTTATCGTTCGTCGTTACTGTTTCAGCGAATGCTGTAAGACCCCAAAACTTGGACACTAGTATGGCGAGCATTATACTCCAGAAAACGCGCCTAACCAATTCCATTCACGTCTCTTCTAAGGGTAGGTTCGCTGAGTAGATGAACATTTCACTTAGGTTCGTATTTACTGTAGGAATCTTTTAAAACAACAGGAGAAAACGGGAGAAAAGGAGCTGTCACTATTGGCTGTCTACGTGGTGGCTGTAGGTTTCTCTCCGCAGAGTTCCAAGGTTCTGTTCCAGTTTTCCGTGGCCTGCTGCTGAATTGCATCAAGCTCAGATTTGAGTTCGGGTTTGAATAGGTGGCGGAATCTTCCTTGAAGTTTCATGTAATCTGAAACTGGAATGGGTTTGCTAATCTTCATGTTGAGTTTGTATTTTCCTTTGATGATCTCGTAGAGTGGGAACATTGTCGTATGAACTGCAAGCTTTGCAAGTTTTATGGTGTCTGCAGGGTTTGATCGCCATCCAAGTGGGCATGGTGTGAAGACGTGGACAACTGCTGGGCCTTCAACTTCTATTGCTTTCCTTACTTTGTCTATGTAGTCGCCTGGAAAACCTATGGAAGCTGTTGCGACATATTCTATGTTGTGGGCTGCGCATATAGCCGCAAGATTCTTTTTTCTTCCACGTTTGCCTGGAATGACTCTTCCAGCCGGACTGGTTGTGGTGGCTGCCCCTCGTGGTGTGGCACCGGATCTTTGGATTCCAGTATTCATGTAGGCTTCATTGTCATAGCAAACGTAAACGAAGTCGTGGCCTCTCTCTAACGCTCCTGAAAGAGCTTGTATTCCAATGTCGAATGTTCCACCGTCTCCCCCTATGGCGATCACGTCTACCTTTGTGTTCCTGAAGCCTTTTCTCAAAAGTACCTTGTATGCTGCTTCAAGGCCGCTCGCAGTGGCTGCTGTGTTCTCGAAGAGCGTGTGCAGCCAAGGAATTCGCCATGCTGTGTAAGGATAGATAGTTGTTGATACTTCAACGCATCCGGTTGCGTTTGTTACTACGGTTGGTCCTCTGAACGCTTTGGTCATCATCCTCATAGAAATTGAAGGACCGCATCCGGCGCACAATCTATGTCCTGGAGCATACAGCTCTTCCATCGACAGGTCTTTTAGTGCAACCATTATTCTCTCACCCCAACGAATTTCACTCGGTCTCTAACAATTCCCGTTCGCGCCACTTGATCTACCTCATCGAACACAAGTCGGATATCTTGAGTAGCGATGTCTCTTCCGCCAAGTCCACAGATAGCATCTAGAATCTTCGGTTTCTTTTCGCAATCCTGAAGTATCGAAGCGACATCGCTTGCGAGTGCTCCGCAAGGAGCTCCGAAGCTAATGGCCCTCTCGACAACAGCCAAAGCTTTCAAGTTGCATATGACCGACTTGAGTTCCTCAATTGGGAATGGTCGGTACAGCCACAGTTTCACAGCCCCGACTTTCTTTCCTTTTCCTCTTAATTCTCTAACAACTGTTCTCACAGTTCCAGCAGTGCTTCCTAAGCAGAGGATCGCTGTTTCGGCATCTTCCATCTCGAAAGTCTGTATCTCACCATACTTTCTGGTACTTACCTTCTCGTAGTCTTTGGTAACCCTGCGTAGTACCTCCGGAACCTTTCTGATAGCCTCCTCCTGTTGTCTCTTGACTTCGTAGTAGTAGTCTGGCATCGCCAATGCTCCAACTGTTAGGGGTTTCTCAGGGGCAAGTGTGAAGACGGGTTTCCTTGGTGGTAGGAAGCCCCCAACCTGGTCATCGCTGAGTATGTTGAGATCTTCCATCGCATGTGTTACGGTGAAACCGTCAAGGTTCACTGTTGCTGGAAGTGATATTTCAGGATCCTCTGCGACCTTCAATGCTTGGAAGGTCCAATCGTATGCTTCCTGAGGATTCTCAACGTATATCTGGATCCAGCCACAGTCCCTGGATCCCATCATATCTGAGTGGTCACCATGTATGTTGATTGGGGCGGAGAGTGCTCGGTTGGCAACCATCATTACAATTGGGCATCGAAGTCCAGAGGCTAGGTATAGAGCTTCATGCATCAGTGCAAGTCCTTGGCTTGAAGATGATGTCATGACTCTTGCTCCGGCTAGACTGGCGCCTACACAAGCTGACATGGCTGAATGTTCAGATTCAACGCAGACGAATTCGGCGTTTGTTTCTCCGTTTGCAACGTATTCGCTGAATCTTTCAACCATGATTGTCTGAGGAGTAATTGGATAAGCTGCCACAACATCAACATTGGCTTGCTTCGTCGCGTAGGCCACAGCTTCATTTCCACCCATTCCAGCCAATTCTTGCGGGAGAATGGTGGAGCCTTCTCCTTGGTATGGAATTATCACGTCACTGTATTCTTCCTTTCTTCTGTACACGTTACTCACTCTCCATCGTGATAGCATCTACTGGGCATTCTTCAGCACAGATTGCGCAGCCTTTACAATGATCATAATCCTCAGAGACGCCTTTGTCAGTTCTAATGATGGCACCATCTGGGCAGAAGATCCAACACATGAAGCACTTGATACATTTCTTCTGGTCTATTACAGGTTTCTTAGCAACTCTCCAGTCTCCAGTTCTATACTCTGCCGATGATCCAGGTTCAAATATGACTCCAGCGATCGGCGTTTCCTTCCAGGTAAGTTTCATCCTTTCGCTTAATGGAACCTTTTCTTTCGTCAATTTCCTCTAACCTCCGTCATTCCTCTTTCCAGAACCTGAAGGTTCTTGTCAATGAGTTCAGCTGAGAATCTTTCCTTCATGGCTTTGGTCAAGGACTCCGTTGACACCGCTGGAACCGCTTTGAGAAACGCTCCAAGCATTGCAGTATTGAAAGCTTTTCCACTGCCAAATGTGTCCAAAGATATCTTCGTGGCATCCACAGTGTAGCAATGTATCCCAGAAAGACCCAGTTCCTGTTCGATTTCCTTGCTCGGCTTGGACGAATTGATCAGCAACGTGCCATCTTTTCTCAGTCCATCGGCGACTTTCACAATCGCCAGCAATGATGAGTCGAGAACAATAACCACGTTGGGGTTGTATATTCGACTGTGAGTCTCAATGGGCGTGTCTGATATTCTCGTAAACCCGGTCATCGGAGCGCCTATTCGTTCCGGTCCGAATTCGGGAAAAGCTTGAACGTGTTTTTTCTCCAGTAGGCCTGCGTAAGCGAGAAGTCTGCTGACTGTTATGATGCCTTGGCCTGCTCTACCATGCCATCGAATTTCATACATCACTTTCTCTTTCACCCGTCAGGTCCCCGGATTGTTCCACACTTCGACACTCAGCGAAAGTGCCTGTGCATCCGGTCATCTGACGCTAAGAGAATTCCTGTTGAAAACGGCTGGGGCCAACGTAACTTCGGTAGACTCCTAAAAACTTTCCGGAATACGGTTTTCAACCTCTTCCCAAGATAGAACGCTCATACATGAAGAAACGCTTAAGTTAACATTCAGATGCTACTTTCGAAAACTCTCCAGATTGATCAATCTGGAAGATGGTCGCTGCGTATGCGACTCATGTGCATTGAGAGAAGATTGACTTGGCAAATGAGAATATGGTTGTAACGCCTTGGGAAGTTTCAGGACAGATAGATTACGACAAGTTGATTCAACAGTTTGGAACTGAACCAATAACCGCTTCACTTCTTGAAAGGATAAAGAAACATACGGGCGAACTTCACCTTCAACTGAGAAGGAAGATTTTCTTCTCGCACAGGGATCTGAACTGGATCCTTGAAATGTACGAAAAGGGTGAACGTTTCTTCCTATATACAGGCAGAGGACCTTCAGGAGACGTTCACATTGGCCATGTTGTTCCTTGGCTTTTCACGAAGTATCTGCAGGAGAAATTCGATGCCAAGCTCTATTTCCAGTTGACTGATGACGAAAAATTCTTCATAACCCCAGAAATGACAAAGGAGAAAGCGCTGAGCTTAACCTACGAAAATGCGCTCGACGTCATAGCAATAGGATTCGATCCTAAGAAAACTAAACTCATATCCGACATGAAAAATGCAAAAGTGATGTACAATATTGCGATTGATATTGCCAAGCATGTGACGGCATCCACGGCAAAAGCTGTCTTCGGATTCACAGACAGCTCCAACATAGGTATCACCTTCTTTCCGTCCATGCAAGCTGCGCCATGTTTCATAGATTCTGTCTTTGAAAAGAAGAATGTACCATGCCTTATTCCAGCTGCCATAGACCAAGATCCATACTGGAGGATCGCACGAGACGTAGCTCCGAAACTGGGCTACTACAAACCCGCACAGATACATTCTAGATTCCTGCCAGGATTAGGCAGAGGAGGAAAGATGTCTTCTTCTATGCCTGAGACATGCATCTTCACCGTCGACCCTCCGGAGGTCGCTGAAAAGAAGATTATGAACGCTTTCACAGGAGGCCGCGCCACCATCGAAGAACAAAGAAGACTTGGGGCAGACCCCTCAATTTGCACGGTGTGCGAATATGAGCGACTGATGTTTGAACCTGATGATCAGAAGCTGATTGAGAAAGAGCACCTCTGCAGAACAGGGCAGATTCTTTGCGGAGAATGCAAACAGCAACTAGCTGAACGCGTGAAGAAGTTCCTGATAGAACACCAGAGAAGAAGAGAGAAAGCAAAGGATGTAGTCGAGAGCTTCTTTCTGGATTCATGATCATATTGAGCCGTTATGATTGCTTGAAGGACGTTGTTGGTCTTGTCTGTTGACCCTCTCGACTCCTACAGAAAAGCTGGAAAGATAATAGGACGACTTCGAAGTCAAATTCCAGGAATGATCTCTGAAGGAATGAGGATAATCGATCTCTGTGAGAGAATTGAAGATTCCATATTGAATATGGGTGGAAACGTCGCGTTTCCATGTAACGTTGGAATAGGAAGCGTCGCGGCACACTATACCTCTCCTCTAGGTGACATGTCGACCATCCCACGGAGTTCAATCGTTAAGGTGGACTTCGGAGTAGAGGTTTCGGGATACATAGCTGACAGTGCGATCACCGTCACCTTCAACCCGGAATATCAGTCAATGGTATTCGCAGCAGAAGAGGCCTTGAGAATAGCAGTAGAGAACGTCAGATCAGGGGCCAAAGCTCGAGACATAGGTGGAGCAATTGAAAGAAGCATTGGAAAATGTGGTTACAAACCAATACGAAATCTGACTGGCCACAAAATAGAACGCTATTCACTTCATACTGGAAAGGCTATTCCAAATGTCGCGGACAGTGACGGTTCGATACTAGAAGACGGTGAAGTCTATGCAATTGAACCCTTCGTAACCTCGGTTGATGCGAATGGCACTGTTGAGGATGGAGGCGGACCATTCATCTTCAAACTACAGAAAGAGAAAGGTGCAAAGAGCGTAGAGACTAGGCGTCTCTTGGATTATGTCAGGAAACAATACAGAACGCTTCCCTTTGCTTACAGATGGCTCGAGAAATCCTATCCAAGAACCCATCTTGAATCGGCTATGGATGAACTGCTTGCTTCAAGATGCTTTGTTTCTTATCCAGTTCTCGTTGAGTCAAGTGGGCAACCTGTAGCACAAGCTGAGCACACCGTTATTGTTGAGAAACAGGGGTGCGAAGTCTTAACGTCCTAGCCCACGTTCTTGTTATGTTCTACTTTGTCAAGCCAAACAGTCCAGGCCCGCCCTTTGGGGGTTCTTCTGCGAAGACAGAGCTGATGAACATTGTTCCATCGCACTGTTGGCATTTTCCGACTTCTCTATTGACGTAGTCTCCGACACCAAAATTCCTCACAATCTTGAATCCACACTTCGTGCATATGATTGTGGTCAGCACCTTTAGAAGAGATTTCTGGATTGCGATGAGTCGCCTTCTCATTTGCATGAGGGAGGAGATTCCTAAGACCATGCCGACGGCACCGGCGAATAGCCCATAGTAAAAGTTCATGGTCTCGCCTTTCAGATAGTAGCCTATCGCTGTGTACAGGACATACGACGAATACGCCAGTACCAGTACGCTAAAGATTATGACCATGTAGAGGTACGTTCTTGCGGGTGTCCGACTCATTCTCTTCACCTATTGACCTACACCGATCGTATTTCCGATTCCTGCGACGATTATTGCATCGCCCTCTTTGCTCCGTTCCAGAATCAATTCCTTGATTCTCGCGGTGGTCTTTTCGACTGATTCGACGATGCTCTTTTTCATTGGGAGGATCGCTTCTTGTATACTCTCCTTTACTATGATTGCATATACTGGTATCTTGTACTTCTGAGCCTCTTCCTCGATCTTGAAACGTTCCGTTCCTATGCCGCCTATTGCGGCTCCAATACCTTCACTGTTCTCGCCAGTCTGTTCGCCCTCGAATTTCAAAGCTGCATCAATCATCACTATCATTGATATTTTGCCTTCCTGCTCTTGGATCACTTTTCCTATTGCGTCGCCGGGCTTTCCAACGTTTCCGCCAGGTCCTTCTGCTTTCATGAGAAAGACTCTTCTTCCTTCTATCGATGTCTCGGCCACAACCATGTCTTTCTCGATTTTTCTCTTCTCCCTATCTCGCATAAGCCTTGAGACTATCATAGGTCCAATTCCATCGCCGATCGGTTGTCCTTGCGAGAAAGCTTTGCAAGCACCTACCAAAGCTTCAGCTTCCTGCATGACAAGTGGAAGGATCATTTGAAGTTGCAGGATTATGTAGAAACTTGAAGTCCTCTTTCCAAGCAAATAGAAGTGTCTGATTATTCTATATATCGTATTCAGTCCGAGTGCTCCTTCGACTAGGTTTTCAAGATTGTTGACTTGAGCATCTTCGGCTGCGGGCGCTATGCTCTTGACATCATCTTTGAACTTTGCATCTCTTACGTCTAGTAGGTGATCGAATTTGTACACGATACCCGCTGGGTCCATGTCGACTGGGGATATCAAAAATTGTTCCAAAAGTCTGTTAAGCATCGCAGTGGGATCTACAGTCGGTTTTCCAATCTCTTTGATAGTCTTGAACAAGAGACCTTTTGCGTCATTCTTCATGAACTCAAGTTTCTTTATAGTGCCATCGATCTCCAATAACATTATGCGAATCTGAATCTTCTGCCCAAAGAAAACGAAGAATATGAATGATAAGTACATCAGCATCGAGATGATGTTTCCGAGAGCCGACTTATTATCTAGACCTGGCAATGTCTGTGACCAAGTATCGTTCGTGAACAGTGCGGTCGGAGAGATTTGCATATCAGCACCTACATGACGGGACAACGCATGAGGGATAGAGAGAGATAAATGTTGTTACGCTCATCACCCAAGTATGTCCTGATCATCATCAACTCCAGTAACGGATGAAATCAAATGCTATGAATGAGACAATAGAAGTGGGCGTTGGCAGCTGTCCAAGTTTCGCGTGGGCTCTCGCACCACACTACCACTTGAATCGCCTGGGAGATTCACTTCCGTGTGCGGAAAGGGTACGGGTCCTAGCTCCCAGCTATGGCCGCCAACGTCATGCTTTCGGATGAGACTGAATTATTAATCTTTCTGAAGCTTGGGAAAGTGTCTTACCTAGCCTCAGCAATGACTTCAGAAGGCCCCAAAGGTGAGATGATACATGCTTCGAGTACTTTCTGGAGCTAGTGTCCGTCAGGCTATCACCATGCGCGAAGCTATCGGCGTCATGAGAAGCAGTAGGCTAGGCTATGGGCTATTCGGGAAAGATTCTAGACGGATCTAAGATTCACGTGCTTATTGTGGTGGGGCCGAAGGGATTCTCCTGGCGTCAAACGCCATTTTGAACCCTTGACTTCCGCCATTTTTCGTGTCTACGGGTTTCCTCACGCGCTCCTGAAGGTCTTCATCCCAAATGGTCAGTAAACCCATATTGCGCTATGCTTCTGGAGCCCTTGACGGGCTGGTCCTGTCGTCATACCTTTCTAGGAACGACAAGTCATGTTCTCGTCGTTCTGGCTAGACTACGGCCCCTTTAGAGGGTTGAAGCGGAACCCCACCAATCATCCAGAACTGCGACATTTCTTATTTAAGCCGTTTGATTCATATCAATCAAGGGCGTGCGTTTAGAGCTTCGTACTTTCCTGCAAATCTGTTCGAATTGGAACCGTGGATGAGCCTTTCGGCACGACAACTATGTTCTCTCCTGACTTTTCGAAATCCTCAAGAGCTTCATCGAGTCGCCTTGCAAAGAAGATCTTCGCAGCGTTCAATAGTCTCTCAACTTCTTTTGGGGCTTCAGGCGATACAACTCTCAGATCCATGTTGTCGCGGTCGATCGCGAGTCTATTTACCTTCTGTAACGTCTCGTTGAATTCGCCTCTTTTCGCTCTCGCTTTGAGATCTTGAATGATCATTTTGTTGGGTATTGATGCGTAGTGAACAAGTTCATTGGCCCATGTGGCGCTGCCCACTCCATCTCGTAATGAAGCGACCAGAACTACGGTTGACCTGGAATCGTGACTCGGTTTCATTACGTTCGAGGTTAAGCTGAAAGCCTTCATCGCTTGGTAGAGTGTCCTTCCAAGAGACCCATCAGCCACAGTGATGGAAAGGGTAGTTGCAGGGGCCTTGATTGCGTAAAGATCCGACGCTAAATTGGCCATGATTCCATGGGTTTCCAGAGGATCGCCATAGCCTATCTTGAATGGATGGTCTTTACTGTCTGGAACAAAATCTGCAACCCTGTACCTAACTCCACATTTCTCTATCATCTTTGGAATTTCGTTAATGTCTTCTCGCACAGGGTTTCCGTTCACGATCAGTTCTCTGGCGTTGGGATTTCCAATAACGTATGAATGATTACTCGATATCGTCCTTAGACTGGAACATCCTGGAAGTATGGCCTTAGCCCCACCTTCAAAACCAGCGAAGTAGTGAGGGCGAACACAGAGTGATGAAAGTACAAAATCTCTATCAAGAATCTCCTCATTGATCTCGACAGGCGTGCCTCTTGAAGTTTCACCTATTGAACGGAACTTGCAGGACTCATCCTTTGTCGATGAGAAAACGACCCGGCAACTCTGAAGTAGCTCGTCACCGATGGCTTTTGTCAGATAGTGCTCCGACGGCAACATGTGAGTGCCACACGCAACAATCAGTTTCACATCTCTAGCCAAGTCGGTGAGTATGCGAACCAAAGTGTTCAAATAGGGTGAAGGAAGGCGCGTCTCATCTGAGAAAATTATTGCCGCGTTTGTTATGTGATCATCTTCTAGATGATGTGACTTTATGGGATTGGCAAGGGCTCCTTGTAGAAGCTGGTTCGTTGAAGAGCTTGCGTGGACAGGCCTCGGCTCTATTCTCACTATGCGTTCAGAAGGTATTGTGGAGGGTAGATCTACGAAATTACTTGAGTCATAGAATAGGCGGGTGGTCTCCATGGCATCGCCTCCATCACTTGAGGATTTAAAGCGATCTTCATTGATTGAGCGAAACGTCACTTGTTTATAGGCAACACTATTAACGCGATTTCGAGATAGTTACTTCGAGACGCAATGATCAGAATAGGGATAGTGGGCAAGACCAATACGGGCAAGACTACCTTTTTCAATGCTGCCGACATTGCTGTCTGCTGAGGTTTCAAACTATCCTTTTACGACAAAGACGCCCAACGTCGGTAGAGCGAACGTTCAGACGATCTGTGCCTGCAAGGAATTGAACGTTAAGGACAATCCCCAGAACTCTGTCTGTGCAGACGGTTGGCGTTTCATACCGATCGAGCTTGTCGATCTCCCTGGTCTAATCAAAGGATCTTGGATGGGCAAAGGTCTAGGAACTCAGTTCCTAAGCGTCGCCAGCCAAGCTGACGCGCTTCTTCACGTGGTAGACGCTTCGGGAAGCGTTGACGCGGAAGGAAAGATCACACGTCCAGGACTAGGGAACCCAGTGATAGACGTCATCGATATTGAAGAGGAGCTTGTACTCTGGTTCTCGAAGGTCATCCAGAAAAGTGCGAAAAAAGTAACGAAACTCATTGACCAGTCTCGGGTTCCAGTTGCTGATGCTTTCTTTGAAGCCTTATCTGGAATAAAAGTGAGGCGCGAACAGATTCAGAAGGCACTGGAATCAACAGATCTTGAAAAAAAGAAGATTGGGAGTTGGACTGAAAAGGACTTCGTGGACTTCGCCAGAGAGATAAGGAAACTCTCGAAGCCAACAATAATCGTAGCGAACAAGATGGATGTCGCGCAAGCCGAAACAAACTATGAGAGGCTTAGAGACGAATTCAAAGAATCATTTGTTGTCCCATCTAGTAGTGAAGCGGAGCTTGCACTCCGGAGAGCCGAGCAGAAGAGGGTAATCAAGTATATTCCTGGAGGTGAGACCTTCGATGTGCTCGACGAGAGCAAGCTTACAAATGAACAGAAATCGGCTCTCAACTATGTGCAGCAGAGGGTCCTCCCCAGACTTGTTGGAACAGGCGTTCAATCGGCCCTCAGCATGTGCGTATTCAAACTTCTGGGAATGAATACAGTCTACCCCGTGGAGGATGCATCGCGACTATCAGACAAGAAAGGAAATGTGCTTCCAGACGTGTTACTAACACCACATGATTCCACTGTCCGAGACCTTGCCAGAGAAATACATACTGAACTTGAAAAGACTATGATATACGCTCTCGATGCAAGAAGCGGACTAAGATTGCCCGTCGACTACATTGTCAAGGACCGTGACGTGATAAGCATAGTCGCAGCAGCGAAAGGAAAGTAGAGGGCTCGCTGGGGTTTGCACAAGATCAGAGGATCTTGAGCACGTCTGCCTTTGTGATTATTCCGCAAACCAACCCCTTCCTGGCAACGAGCACCGCTGGACTATATTGTAATAGTGAAGATATTGCTGTCAGCGGTGTCATCTCATCCACCTGAGGAAAGACTTGTTCCATAACCTCTTCAACTGTGACTTTGGACAGCTTGGCTGGATCTCCGACCTTCAGAATCTGATCTAGAACAGTCTTCTCTGAAATACTGCCAACGGCTCTCTTCTCGCTGAACACTGGTAACTGTGAAAACCCAGTTTCATTCATGAGCTTCGCTGCTTTAGACAGTGAGTCGTCTTCACCTACTCCAATGACTCTTTCGTGCAAGATTTCTTTGGCCTTCTTCTCTCTTTTCCGTTCAAGCATCTCCAGCGTGTCGAAGATCTCTTTGGTCTTGATATAGGAAGGGTTGATCTTCTTCGTCTCAATCTTCGCTACAAAGGATTGGCTGACACCTACTAGTCTTGCAAGTTCATTCTGATTGAGACCTAAGCTTTTCCGTCTTCTCACAATCTCGTCTAGCGAAGGTAGCATAGGAATGGTTTCTGTTGGGATTCATATATTCCTTTAGGAATAAAGCTTGCATCAAGATATTAATAATGGAATACCGCCGTTACAGAAAATTCCAATGGTGATGGACATGCGAGATATCATGGTGAAAGAACTCCACCAAGTCCCCCTCGAAGACCAACCGATGGAGATCTGTGAGAGGAAGGGGCTGGGTCATCCAGATTCCATTTGTGACGCGATGATGAACGACGTCTCAGTAGCCCTCTCAAAGGAGTACCTGAGAAGATTCAACTCTATAATGCATCATAACATTGACAAGAGCCTGTTGGTCGCTGGAGAAGTTGAGAGGAAACTTGGTGGGGGAAAAGTCAAAAAGCCTATGCTGATGGTTTTCGGAGATCGTGCCACATTTCAGGTTGGGAACGATACCGTCCCAGTTGAAGAGATAACTCTGCAGACAGCCAAACAATGGTTCAAGAAGAACATGAGGTTCATAGATCCTGACAAGCATGTCAAATATCAAGTTGAACTGAAGAGAGGCTCAGAAGCTTTAACGGACATTTTCCGCAGGAAAGGGAAGTTTCTAGGCGCTAACGATACATCGGCGGCGGTTGGGTATGCGCCTCTGACAGAAACGGAGAAGATAGTTTTGGAGACAGAGAAGTTTCTGAACTCAGGAGATTTCAAGAAACGCTTTCCTGAATCTGGAGAGGACATCAAAATAATGGGATTCAGAAAGAATCATGATCTGCACATGACAGTCGCGATGGCCTTCGTCGACAGGTTCATTGATAGTGAGGAGGACTACTTCAGAAAAAGAGATGAGATCTCGGGAGAGATCAAAAAATTTGTTGAGTCAAAGGTTTCTTTTGCGAATACGTTTATCGACTTGAATGCATTGGATCAGAGAGGAAGAGGGATAGGTGGCATGTATCTGACGGTATTGGGTACGTCTGCAGATGATGGAGACTGTGGCCAGGTGGGAAGAGGAAACAGAGTGAATGGAATAATACCGTTGAACCGACCAACATGCTCGGAAGCCGCCGCTGGAAAGAACCCAGTGAGTCACGTTGGGAAAATCTACAATCTCCTGACCTACAGAATCGCCGACAAGATCTACAATAATGTGGGGGGAGTACGCGAAGTTTATGTTTGGCTTCTCAGCCGAATCGGCCAATCCATAGATCAGCCGAAAGTCGCTTCGGCCCAGTTCATCCTTGATAGAGGTGTCACGCTGAAGGATATTTCGAGGAATGTGGAAGAAACAATAAGTACTGAACTAGACAACATAGACAAGTTCTGCGATTATCTTGTACACAGCCCTGTCTCAGTATGCTGATGATGAACTAGGTTTTCTTTCGAGCCTCGTCCAATACAAGCTGGCAACTCCAGTACTTGTCGCAGCATGTTGTGCAGTATTCCGGGCAGGGTCCTCGGCAGTTCTCAGGCTTTCGAAAAGAATTGACGTGCAGCCCAATGCTGGGATTCGAGCTTGGATGCCGGTCCTGGATGACAGATGTCATGTTACTCTGGAGATGGTTCGACCTGAAAGTCTTGAAACTTCCACATGCAGGATGATCACGACTGATTTCAACCTGTGAGACTCGGACAATAACCAAACTTCGCTTTGCTGAACGTTTCGCATACGCCGCAAGTTCCTTCTATATGGGCTAGAAAAGGACTATACTGTATTTCGTTCTTCGTTGTCGCCAGCTGACAAACCCCGTGAATTCCTTATGGTACGTTGTTCGTAATATAGGATTTATGAACGCGGAGCCATCTATATTGAGGGTTTGGTTTGCTTCCTTCTTGTCGATTCTATGTCGGATTGCAACTAGATTTTACGAATGCTGTTCTGTGGATACGAACGCCACCCTAGTGAAGTGGAAACAAACGACACATTTTTGACGCAAGAAACCAAATGGATTAACTTCGATCGTAGACACACGTATCGGCTAGAGACTCCCTAACGAACAATCTGAATGGTGATGGCGTGAACTGGCATTCGATGAATGCCGAAGAGGCATTGTCTGCTCTTCGGTCCTCGACCAAGGGTTTGGATGACTCTGAGGTCAGAGTGAGACGCGAAGAATATGGATTCAATGAATTGCAGCGAGGAAAATCTGTTTCTCCTGTCAAGATCTTTGTCGAACAGTTTAGGGAGATTCTGATAGTAATCCTCCTCATAGCGACATTCATTTCCTTCGTTGTAGGTGAAACTATTGATGCCATAATCATACTGGCCATAGTCGTAGCCTGTGCTGTCTTGGGTTTCGCTCAAGAATACCGAGCAGAGAAGTCTCTTGAAGCCCTAAGAAGAATGATGGCGCCGACAGCGATAGTGGTCCGAGGCACTAGAGAGTTACAGATTCCTTCAAGAGAGATTGTCCCAGGCGACATAATAATCGTCAGAACAGGGGACAGAATTGCTGCAGATGCCCGCATACTGAACGAGTTTAATCTTAAGGTTGACGAAGCACCGTTAACGGGCGAATCCATCCCAGTGAAGAAACATCCAGAACCATTAGCAGGCGAAATGCCTCTTGCGGAGCGAGTAAACATCGTGTACTCGGGTACAACCGTAGCTTACGGGCATGGAAAAGCAATAGTCTTCTCAACAGGGATGCAAACGGAATTTGGGAAGATTGCGCGAATGGTTCAAGAGGTGACTGAAGAAAAGACGCCCTTGGAAGATCGGATGGAACATGTTGGAAAATGGCTTGGAATCTCCTGCCTCATAGTCTGCACAGTAGTCGCAGCTTTGGGTATTCTGCGCGGGCACCCAATTCTGCAGATGCTAATATGGGGAATAAGTCTCGCAGTGGCGGCTGTTCCTGAGGCGTTACCGGCCGTTGTCACCGGCGCTCTAGCGATCGGCGTTAGACGAATGGCCAAGCGCAATGCCATAGTAAGAAAACTTCCAACAGTTGAGACTCTCGGATGCACAACTGTAATCTGCACTGACAAAACGGGTACATTAACGAAAGGTGAAATGACAGTTCGAGAAATATACCTGAATAATCGATTCGTGAAAGTTACAGGTTCAGGCTACGAACCGAAAGGCGAGTTTCTGAACGATGAAAAGGATGCTGGGCACGAGCAGATAACCATTCTTTCAATGACAGGTCTTCTATGCAATGATGCTAGACTTGAGCATCAAGATGATTCATGGAGCATTGTTGGGGACCCGACTGAGGGTGCACTGGTTGTACTAGCTGCCAAAGCGGGATTGGATCAAGACGAGGTGACGGCTAAGTATCCTCGGATTGGCGAAGTGCCATTCACCTCCGAGAGAAAACGTATGACGACAATCCATTCGGCTCCTCAAGGAACCGTGATTGCTTACGCCAAGGGAGCATGCGAAATACTTCTTGAGAGATGTAATCAGATACTCAAAGAAGGCAATGCCCTGTCACTAGGCGAATCTGACAGACAAGAAATACTGGCCGCTAACGAAAGGATGGCCAGCGAAGCGTTAAGGGTTCTAGCCATGGCGTATCGAACCTTACCAGATGCTCGTAACTCGGATGAATTCACTGAAGAATATGTTGAACACGATTTCATATTTCTGGGATTAGTTGGAATGATAGATCCGCCAAGGAATGAAGCCGAGGAAGCAATTCAAACTTGCAAGCGTGCGGGCGTCAAGACGGTTGTGATTACTGGAGACCACGAACTTACCGCATCCGCGATAGCTAGGCAACTAGGCATACTCAAAGACAGAGACCTTGTCCTTACGGGCAAGGAACTTGACAACTTAGGCGACAACGAATTCCAGAAGATCGTTGACGATATCTCAGTCTACGCACGAGTTTCTCCAGAACACAAGATGCGTATTGTCAAGGCGTTGAAGATCAAAGGACATGTCGTAGCGATGACTGGGGACGGTGTGAATGACGCTCCTGCTCTCAAGCATGCTGACATAGGGATAGCCATGGGAATAACTGGCACAGATGTCACCAAGGAGGCCTCGGACCTAATCCTCACAGATGACAATTTCGCATCTATCGTCTCAGCCATGAGAGAGGGTCGAGAAATCTATGACAACATCAAGAAGTACGTCACCTACCTGCTTTCATGTAATGTTGGCGAGATACTCCTAATGTTCATTGCGGGGTTACTTGCCTGGCCCTTGCCGCTAGTGGCCGTTCAACTGTTATGGGTAAACCTGACGACGGATGGTCTACCTGCTCTAGCGCTTGGCGTTGATCCTGCTGATCCCGACATCATGAACCGGCCACCGAGGACCCCCGGTGAAAGCATATTCACGCGACCAGTCAAGCTGATGATATTCGGCATAGCAATCATCTTGGCTGCGATTTTACTGCCTGTTTTTAATTGGGGGATTCAAACAAAAGGTCTCGTCTACGGGCAGACAATGGTTTTCACCACGATGGTATTGTTCGAAATGTTCAACAGTTTCAATTGTAGGTCGCATAGATATTCAATCTTGAAGATAGGCCCATTCTCCAACAAGTGGCTTGTCGTTTCGGTCTCCATATCTGTTCTGATGCAGGTCGCCGTGCTATACATACCAATGCTCTTTCGTCTTTTTGATACAACCCCCTTGTCTCCAGGGGACTGGCTCATCATGCTGCCACTATCTGCTACTCCTTTGGTCGCCACGGAGGTAGCAAAGCGTTTGAGCAGGAGCCACATGGAGAATGTGGGAGCACCTGCCTGAACCATGATCGAACATTGAGTTCGATCTATCACGATCTACAATCAATGCGCTGTAACTCGAGTGGTGGTTAGGCTTCTCCCTCACCAGTCTCTATCACATCGTACCACCTAACCCGTTCACCAACTACGTCACGAAGTCTCCACATCAATGTTTTGTTCTTCGTTTTGATTGACTCATGAATCATCTTCATCTTGTCCAGCAAAGCTGGTCTGTCCTGCAATTCGAACGGCTGTTCTTCAACGAATTTGACGATCTTCGCCAGGTTGTCGATTATTGTTTTGTCTAGACCCCAATCATGTGAACAGAGTTCGGCGATGTAATCTACGTTTAGCGCTTCTCTATCGTCGTTACGTTTGGTTTCATGGTCCTCCAGAATGGCTACTATGTCTTTGAAGTCTTTTGGGTCTAGTTTCATAATTTGCAGTTTTGTTAACAAGAGGTCAGTAACGGGAATTGTCAGGCTGTCCAAAGGGAGGCGTTTTCTGAAGTCTAGGGTGTGATCCATCCTGAATTTGTCGAGGAATACATCAACGTGGTTACTGTTATCTTCACGAACGAATTGCAATCGCGTTGCGCCAGCTTTTGAGTTATACCAAAAATTGGGAGAGTAACCAAGTTCCTCAAAAACTGAGTAGATTCCCTTCAGCTCCTTGGTTAATCCAAATACGTCGATGTCGTGGTAAACTCGCAAATGTGCAGAATGCGGCCCGTGACAGTGAAATCTGATCGCGAGTCCTCCAATCAACCTCAATGTCACTCCTCTATTGTTGGCTGTTGTCACAATTCTTTCAGCTTCGTGGGTGAAGTTTGTATCACTCGACATTCTGATCAATCACCTACGATATCTTCACTAGATTTGTATGAATGATGTTTCGCCAGCGATGATCTCGAAAGTTGCAAGACCATCGATCTTCATGGCCTATTCTTGCACAAATTTTAATGGGTTCTCTTAATGCTTTAAGAGATACGAGAGAGAAGGGGTAGTTACAGATCTGGTGGAATTAAGATGGCTGCACAGAATATCTATCCTCGTCTTACTTTGAAAGGAGTAAGGTTCATCCGTCCTGTCATCGTTCCCGTTCCAACAAGACAATGTTGGGTGTGCAGAACACCGATGATATGGGTTAATTATTGTAAGCTTTGGCAATGCCCACGGTGCGGAAATATCGAAGGACAAGTGAATCTCTAACTTTCTCTATCTAGACCAAAGGTTTCAGTTTGTCTGAGGCTCAACATACTTTGTTGGTTCGTTCGGTATGACGTTGAGTTTGCCATCCTTGCTAACATTCACTTGAAGCTCTCCTCTGAACATTCTCACTCGTCCGTTCTGAATATGAATCGTGTCACCAACCGATACCATGTCTATTTGGGCGTTCCAGAGCGGTAATTTGATGGAGCCAGTGCTATCAGAAATTGTTGCAGTGGAGAGATGATGAGAGATTCCGAATCTGGAGTATACTGTCCTCATAGTCGACTTATTTATGACGTTTGCTTTCAGGTTAACGCGCTTGACCGTTAGGTTTACATCTTTTATTGTTAAGTCCATGGCCCCTGAATTTTTGGTATTCTCCACAATGGATTGATTCCATGGGTAAATGTGAGATCAACGTCTGCCAGACGTTCCAGTGCCGTTTTGGTTAGATGGAGTTGTGCAATCACTTTTCGATCTTGAGTTATGAGGAACACTCCATCACTCTCTGTTTTCTGGCGGCATTGGAGTGCGATGTCCTTGCAAAGAGATTTCTCGTGGCTCCATGCATCGAGAAAGCATTCAAGAAACTTGTGCGTATCAAGTTCATACTTCTTTGAAATCCAAATCAAATACCAGCGATTAGCCAATTCAGCCATAGACATCCGTCGGCTACCAGGTCTTCCTCGACCACCGCGTAACTTCTCTGCTGGAAACCGCTTCAACACGATCGTATCATAGTCGGTTGCCTTGCTCTTTAACCTTTGAAAGCCCAGCAGTGGAATGTTACGCCAAACAGAAATACAAGAGACGAAATTCGGCTTTCACATGCAAGTTGCTACACTATCATTTTTCGGTTATTAGTTGATACCCTGGCGATGAAGAGCGTTCCGACAACGATGTTCTCATGTTCACTTTCGGCTACGTCTCTTGTTTATGACTTAACTGCGAGTATTATGTTCTGGGTTGAGCGCTGATAGATGCGCGCTGTCAACCTGAGAGGGGATAAAGTGCACCCCCTCCGATTCCCCTCTCCCCTCAACCAACCCCCTCAATATCATTGATCATACGAGCTCGCTGAAGAAAGTTGAGGTTACTTTGGGAGTTTGATTGGGAATTGTGATTTGAACTTCCAACTGTCGAGTGTAGACGCTACGGAAGATAACGCTATCTTAGCCCTTCCAGAATCAATGCTGAGAAACAACTTAGCGATATGTGGGCAGAACCGCTTCTCAAGACTGGATTGAGACCATTTCGAGCAATAATGCATTATAGTATGATCCTCAAAGTTTACGTCCACCGTAGTGTCTCCAATGTACCCTGCCAACGCTCGTTTATTATCTTGTCGAAGCGACACATCGCTATTGGGTATGAGTTGAGCTTGTCTAAGGGTTTCCGCATCAGCGAAGTTTCCAAACAGCTCTCCAACAGTTCTAGAGGCAATTGGTCCAGTCCATGTTTCAAGTCCCAGTTCAGGTATAGTCTTACCTTTTCTGTATAACGTAACTCGTCTCAGTGCTGCAGCGCTATGTGGAGCTACAATTCCTAGTATCTGCGTCATTTGAAGACAGTTCTCAGGAGCGTAACCGTGAAAGTGATTGTTAAAATAACCTAGTACTCGCTCTGCTTTTGCGGTCACTTCTCTAATCTTCGGAACCCATTCCTGTAGTTGATCTTCCGAGTACCGGTAGTTGAACCAAGGAGCCTTCCCTCTACCGTGCCATCGAACATAGGCAATTTTGGAAGTAACGTGAATCTCCGCTGGAAGCAGAGGTTCATCCACAATAGTGTATGCCACATTGTATTTCTCCAGCAACTTGAACGTCTCCTCATTGAGCCACGACCGATGTCTGAATTCTACTGCGGTGCTAACTTGCTCGGGTAGAATGATCAGAAACGCTTCCAATCTCTCTGGATTGAATCTCATAGAAGGTGGCAGCTGAGTAAGAATACACGCCAACTTCCCAGCCTCAACTAGAGGTTTCATAACCACAAGAAAGTTGTTGAGATCCTCTTCGATTCCTCGTCTTGGATCCAATGCCTTCTCGTGAGTTATGGTTTGAGGAAGTTTGGCTGAGAACAAGAAGTCTGAAGGAGTAGAATTCCTCCAACCAAGAACCATGCCTTGTTCTGGCAGCCTATAGAAAGTTGAGTCGATCTCAACAGTGGGGAAGACTGACGAATATTGCTTCAGTTTACTCTGTTTTCTAGGATAGAGGATGCCTTCCCATTCTGCATAGCTCCATCCACACGTGCCAAGTAAAACGTCTGGCATGGCAAGTCCTAGTCATATGAAGAGGCAGAGTTCCGTATAAGTGTCGAAGCTCTTCCTAGGGTATCTACGCCATGAGATCTCACGAAATGACTCTTCAATTTAATCTATTTAACCAACCATATCCACAGAATGGCAACGTCATTCCCAACTAGACTAGCAGGCGTGGAATATTGTCTATCTTTGGAACCATGAAAAGCAGCACCGGATTCTTCCTCAAAATCCTTGTCGTATTGTTTCTTATGATTGAGTTGATTGTTATTGCAACATACTTTCTGGCGGCCCCACTAGGTCTATCACTCCTTTTTGGGAGCTCTGACGGAGCAGCCTACGCTGAACACTACGTAAGACTCTACGTACTGGTATTCTTGTTGCCATTTCGGCTTCCAGTGGCTACTAACATAGGCGGATTGTTTTCTGTGTTGATGGTAATGTACACAGTTTGTCTCGTAGGCTCTTGGCTACTGGACCCAAGTCTACAAAGGACTGTCAGAGACATGCTGTCGGTATCGCCGTTACGCATCTTCAGAAACTGGATTCTGGCGATGCCTCTGATCTCCAATATGCTCCTCATGATCATCGTTTTGCTCCAGAGCTTTCAAGAAGCTGGAGGAATCCCTACTGGTGGGATAACCTTCACAAGCCCATTTGAAACGCTCACGGAACTCGCCTATTCACCTATACTGGAGGAGGTAGGCTTCAGAATTACGCCAATTGGCGCTTTCCTAGCGATACAGGCCATCATGATTTGGCGGGCCAGGCGGTTTTCCAACTATCCGGTCAGTCTTTCAAGAATGCTCATCCTATCAATTCTGGTGCCTGAGCGATTCAGAAAGTTCGCAGGCCTAAGAACGATAGAGAACAACGGAATTCTCAAAGGTATCGGCCTACCAGGATGGATTGTTATTCTCCTGACATCCGTAGCCTTCGGGCTTGCACACTTCTTGTCAGGCTCAGGGTGGCAGGTTG
The DNA here is from genome assembly GCA_963760485.1 of Candidatus Bathyarchaeota archaeon. Lineage (GTDB taxonomy): Archaea > Thermoproteota > Bathyarchaeia > 40CM-2-53-6 > CAVXDP01 > CAVXDP01. The sequence goes on from CAVXDP010000015.1 coordinate 131,738, forward strand.
GAAAAATTTCATCAGCATTTGTCGCAGGACTCGCACTCAGCCTAGTATACTGGCGTTATGGCGCCCACGCGGCGACGTTACTTCACTGGTTCTTCAACTACTACAGTTACGTGTATCAACTCGCCTCAGACACCTACGCTCATGCCTTCTCAAGACTTCTATACCTGATACAGGATGCTACGCTCTGGCTCGGGATCATAGGCGGTCTGTCTCTACTCTTGATGCTTGTTCTTAGGATTCGAGCAGGGAATCAGGAGAAGGTTTAATGACTCCTCTGAGTGTCTTCGAGCAGGCAGTTGGAGATCTCGACTACGATTCAACATTGGCATTTGTGGTAGTTCAATGAGTTGATGTAAATCTTGACTATGACATCTCAAGGATCAGCGTCGCCGTCAGACATAGCATTGAACGAGATGCCGAAAACCTATGACGCACAACAGAATGAAAAGCGATGGCAGAACTTTTGGGATGAGCTTCAGATCTACAGGTACGATCGGTCAGATACTTCTCGCCCGGTCTATAGTATCGATACTCCCCCGCCTTATCCGAGCGGGGATTTCCACATGGGAAATGCTCTGAATTGGTGTTATTTTGATTTCGTAGCTCGCTATAAGAGAATGAAAGGATACAACGTTCATTTTCCCCAAGGATGGGACTGCCACGGGCTCCCGACCGAGGTCAGAGCAGAAACAACTTACAAGATCAGAAAGAAGGATCTTGGCATCGAGGAGTTCAGGAATCTCTGCAAGCGCTTGACGCTACAATACATTGACCAAATGAAACAGGCTATGAAATCGATCGGATACTCAATCGACTGGTCCCTAGAATACCGAACGATGGACCCAAGTTACTATAGTCTAACACAACTTTCATTTGTCATACTCTATGAGATGAAGAAGCTCTATCGCGGCGTGCACCCAGTTAACTGGTGCCCACGTTGCGAGACAGCGATTGCAGAGGCTGAAGTTGATTACGCCGAAAAAGATGGGAATATCGTCTACATCAAGTTCAAAGTAGAAGATGGGTTCCTACTGATCGCGACAACACGTCCAGAACTTCTCTCAGCCTGCGTCGCAGTAGCGGTACATCCCAGTGACGACCGGTACAAGACGTACGTGGGTAAATGGATAGAGCTGCCACTATTCAATCGCAGAGTGAAGATACTGGCCGACGAAGGTGTTGACCCGAATTTCGGAACTGGCGTGGTGATGATATGTACGTTCGGAGACAAGACAGACGTCCGATGGCAAAAGAGGCACAATCTTCCAATCATAAATGCCTTCACAGAGAACGGACTAATGACTGAGGAAGCTGGAAAGTACAAGGGAATGACCATCGCAGAATGCAAGGCAAGCACAATCTCCGATCTGAAAGAACAAGGTTTGATTGAGAAATCCGAGAAGATCAAGCAGAACGCTGGAACGTGTTGGAGATGCCATACTCCAGTAGAAATTCTTTCTCGACAACAGTGGTTCATGAGGACCCGTGAAATAACGGACGACGTGCTGAAATGGACTGAGAAAGTCACTTGGATACCATCTTTCTCACGGAAGCGTATGATCGACTGGGCCACCTCACTAGACTGGGACTGGGTAATCTCAAGACAGAGAATATTCGGTACACCTATTCCCGCTTGGACCTGCAAGAAATGTGGAGAGATCATCGTCGCAAGAAAAGAATGGTTGCCCGTAGATCCAAGGTTTGAAAACCCACGAGACTCCAGATGCCCGGAGTGTGGTTCAGCGGATCTTCAGGCCGATGGTGATGTTATGGACACTTGGATGGATTCTTCCATAACATGCGCAGTTCATGCTGGTTGGCCGGAAACAGGTTCTTTCGACAGACTATTTCCAGCAGATCTACAGCCTAACGGCCTAGACATAATCCGCACGTGGGATTACTATCTCATGGTGAAGCACCTTGCACTTTTCGGAAAAGCTCCCTATGATACTGTTCTGGTAAACGGCATGGTTAGAGGCACAGATGGTAGGATGATGCACAAATCATACGGAAATTACGTCGACGCGGGGGACGTCCTCAAGAAACATGGAGCAGACGCACTCCGTCAATGGGCCGCAGCTGGAGGCGTAACTGGATACGACATACCTTTCCGGTGGAGTGACATCGAATACGGTCGAAAGTTTCTAACTAAAATATGGAACGCCTCGAGACTTGTACTAGCGAATGTGAACGATTATGATCAAAAAGCAGCAGTCGAGTTGCAGCCTCTTGACTACTGGATAATGAGTAAACTTGAAAATCTAACCAAGAAAGTGACCGATGCATTCGAAAACTACCAGTTTAGTGTCGCAATCGATGCCGTAAGGAACTTCACTTGGCACTCTTTCTGTGACCAGTATCTGGAAGCCGTCAAACACAGATTGTACTCAAGTGAATACGAAGGTGAGCTCAGCAGACGCGCAGCCCAACAAACTATGGTCATGGTTCTGCTCAGGGTTCTTCAACTCTTGGCTCCGATATGTCCTCATGTAGTCGAAGAGATCTACGCAAGGATGAAGATACCGGACAAGCGTCGTAGCCTTCATGAATTGATCTGGCCATCCTTCGACCCTAGACATGTGAACGAGACGTATGAAGGAGAAGGGGACCTCATTGTCGCGATCATATCTGCCGTCCGTAGGCTAAAGTCCGAGAAAGGTATCTCACTGAAGACTTCCATCGCAACGCTTGGAGTATACTGCAATGACAACCTGCGAGATATTATCGAAAGAAACTCGAGCGCCATAGCCAAAACCTGCAATGTAGGTTCTCTGCAATTTGGACCGTTCACCGAAAGCATAGAGGGGTCCGCCGTAGAAGGATACTCAGTGAGGATCCGTGAAGTGACTACATGATTCCAAGACAAGCTGCAATTGGACGCCGGTTAATCCTTTATATCCGTCACAGCCTCACTATCCCCAAGCTAGAGAGTCTGATGAGAGTGAAAAAGTGGCGAGTGTATGAACGGGGAGACCCTCGTTCCATGAAGCTGCTTTTCATTGTAATCTAAACTCCTAAGAAGATCACGGGAGAGAAATGTACTATGAAAATATCAGAACTAAAATCTGGAATGCGAAGGGTGAACATAGCTGCAACGGTCAAGGAAGTCTCTGAACCACGCGATGTTATGACTAAGTTCGGAGAAGCCAGTCGTGTCGCGACGGCCACAGTCTTCGACGATAGTGGAAACATAAAATTGACACTCTGGAACCAAGACATCGAGAAGGTTTCGCCCAACTCACAGGTACAGATAGAGAACGGTTACGTGACTGATTTTAGAGGAGAAATCCAACTCAACGTGGGACGATACGGAAAGCTAACAGTGACATAATGCATGGCGTTTCTATAGATCTCGATCAAGCTTGTTCAATTCTAAACCTCAGAAAAAGACAACTGTCGATGGTCTTATTCTGCTTCTTCAACCCGGGTAGTCAGTGATGGGCGAAGAAGAACGATTTCAAGAAATAAAATGGCTTCTCAACGCTACAATAGAGGAGTTCGACTCATTCCTAAAGTCGGCAGGTGGATTCGAAGACGTAAAAGTTGGCAATGGATGGGATCCATCAAAAGTTCCGTACTTTCTTTACCTGCTTTCGGCAATGCCAATTTCAGAAGTTACAGAAATTGCAGAGAAGAAGAAGATTGAGCTTTTCAGATCAGTATTTTGGGTATTAGGTCCCAGGCGCGAAAAGATCGAAATGATCGGAGAACCCAAGACCAAGTTCATGCGAATGTGGGAAATCGAAGGATGCCATGAATGCTTCTTCTTCAGAAATGGCAGTTACCACCTCAAAGTGAAGGATGACGTGGTGGCCATGGAGGTGGAAGGCAAACTCAGAAACCTAGTAGTAGAAGCATCTTCCAGTCAGAATCAAACATTAGGCACCGGTTTGGATGAAAAGACAAGTGAACTTTTGGCTCAGAAACCCAAGTACTTCGCTATTGATGATGTTATGGAGCTCGCCTATCAGTCGCGGAGGGCGCATCTCTTCGTTGACGAGACGGGTGCGGAAATTAGGGAATTCGGAACTTTGCTAGACAAACGTGGGAAGCCTGAGAGTCTTTCTGAACGAATAGCCCTGGATGACATGCTGAAAGGCTACCTTAGAGATGCCATCGAGAAAAAGAAGGCAGTGTTCGAAAAACTGCGTAGCAAGATAGTTAAGCCCCCAGAAAGCTTCAACAAAATAGTTAGCAATAGATTTGAAGTAACACGGCTAAACCTCTTTCTTGTCCCATTCTACGTCTACCAGTACCGATACGGTGAAAAGATGAAAGAATTGAACGTTAATGGCCTAACAGGCGAAGTCATAGAACAATTGCCATAACAGGTTTAGTAATCGGTCTGCGGTTTTCTGAATGGAATGGGCAGATTTCTAAGAATACTGAGTAATTTCTTCCAGTGTTTCCTTCTAAACCATTGTACTCCTCTTACCAGAAAGAAGATGACAACGATTAGAAATACGATTACTACAATGGTTAACCAAGGCTGTACACTCACTTCGAGAGTCGCTACACCGACATTCCCAATGCCATCATCTGCGCTTATCGTGAGCATCCATGTTCCAATTTGGGAAAGCTCTAGCAAGGTGAGCGAGCGAGTCGCGTACCAGAAGCCGGTTGAATTCTCATAAGTCATTGGAATCGTGTCATTGAGCTGACCGTGGACCACTCGAAGACTGACTTTGCCGTGGCTTAGAGTAGCGCCGCTCGGGTATGTGATTGAGGATTTAATCTTGATAGAGTCGAAGAGAACCTGGTATGCTGATTGATTCATCTGGGTATTAATTTTCAGCGTAGCCGGAACGATCTTGAACACGTCAGATGATAATTTTTCAGATCCACCAACATTCTTGAAGCCGTCATCGAAATCCTGAGCGTTCAATTCAAACCTATATTCCGACCCCAAGGTGGCGTTCACAGGGATTTGCCATGAACATCTCCATACGCCGTTTACACTGTCCGCGAGTGTCAGTGGAACCCGTGTCACAACGATTGGGCCGTTCATCAGAGTAGCTGGCATACCGTCTCCTCCAAGAGATGACACCGGGCTCTGGTCAGGATACCACACAAGAAAGTCCATGGTCGCCGAGTCCGTTCTCTGATAAGTACTCTGAGGCTTCGTATGGACGGATATCGACAAAGTCGCCGTGGTAACTGCAAAACCTGTCCTGGAAAAGAAGTCTTGCTTGGAGTCATCGAAAATTCCGGGCCCATCTATGAAGATGTCATCTGATCCAGTTGCAGCGTTGCTGGGGAGTCTCCACTTGCTTGAAAAAGTTCCATTCACGTCTGCTGCGACCGTTGCGTTAAAAACGAAAATTCCCAAGGGGTTTCTAACCAAGATATTCACGCTGCCTCCTGGCCAAATTCCTCCTCCGAGAATACTGACAGTCTCTGTTCTCTGGTAGACTGACTTGTCAGTTCCCCAAAGTCCAAAATGACATTGTGCAATCGAGGTGTCCGAGGAAGAAGATGAGGAGATGCTCACCTTGTATGTTCCGAGAGGATATTCCACACCTAGGGAGATCTTTGTCTCAGAAGGGATCGAACCATCTGCAGATGTCTGAAAAGATGTTCCAGCGTAAGTTGAATTCTGATTTGGCTTGGACATCCAGACATAGTACGTCCCTGCCGCAAAACCTGCACCTTTAAGGTATGCGTCTTTGTTTAGTCTTGTGTAGAGACGCGGCTCCAAACTTACAGAGGCATTTGATGGAGACGCGACTGTTTTGACGGGAAAGTGGCTTACCGAGAGCATTGCTAAGAAGATGAGAAATCCAACTACGAGCGCTGTCTTTGGTGTTGCCATGGCGTTTTCAGTGGAGACTACTAGCTTATCATTTCTCTATTAACGGTTTTCCAAATTCATCGTACGGACGTTATTGTGCCATTGCATGGCAAACACTGATCCAATGATAGAGAAAAACGAACTGAGTTTGGCGCCGGGAGAGGGATTTGAACCCTCGAGGCCCGTAAGGGCCACGGGCTCTCTGTCTTCAGACTCAAGGCCCGCGCCTCTAGACCCCAACTTTTCTTGGGTTAGTCCACTCGGCCCACGGGATACATGATCTGCTCAAGCATTATCCCGGCAGATCGTCCCGGCGCTTCCAGAAAAAATGTAAGCGACATTGCTCAATCTTAAAGTCTTTGTTGAACTCCCAAAAGGATTTGAAGAACGATTGGCGAGATGTGCAAGGCTGGTATGCCGTGTCAAGGTCACCGGAGAAACGATTTGAATTCCTAGAACATACATCAGATGCTTACGTAGCGGCGTATGGAAAATCGTTGGAAGAAGCTTTTGAAAACGCTGCCTCTTGCAATGTTCGAACTCATGACCGATACCTCCAACGTTGAACCTAGAACAGCTGACTCATTTCAGATGGAAGCCCACGATGAATATGCTCTACTCTACAAGTGGCTTGAGACACTGCTAGTGAAGTTTGAGACTGACATGAGACTCTACTCACGTTTCAATGTTGTCGCAATTGACAAACGTAACGGAGCGTTTACCCTTGAAGCCAAAACCTATGGAGAGACATATTCGCCTGAGAAGCATCGGCCGAGAGTTGAGGTCAAAGCGGTCACATATCATAGGATGGAGATAAAAACCGAACCAAGTTTGGTTACGGTCCGTTACATTCTAGATCTCTAGAGTTCTTGCTCCGATCTTCCTAGATGGGTCCAATCATCAAGGCCTCTGATTGATAGAAGTTTAAATGTGCCATACAAATTAGTTACGAGACCAATCAGGATTTGAAGGGATGAATTGTTGAGTGATGGGGGCGGTTCTGCCCGATCTTCTGAAAGAGTTCCATTAAGGAAGATATCAAATTACATTTGGGAAATACCTCAATCCTACAAGTCAGGAATGCGTGTTCCTGGGCGAATCTATAGTGATGAACAGCTTCTTGAGAAGATGAAAAGTGACCAGACAATAGAGCAATGCTCCAATGTTGCTCACCTTCCAGGAATCTACAATTGGGCTGTAACGCTCCCAGACGGCCACGAAGGATACGGTTTTCCAATAGGAGGTGTCGCTGCCACAGACTATGATGAGGGGGTTGTGAGTCCTGGAGGTGTAGGATACGACATAAACTGTGGAGTAAGGCTATTAAGAACAAACCTTGAGGAAAAAGATGTTCATCCCGTTATGTCTCAGCTTTTGGAAGCCTTCTTCAACAATGTCCCATCTGGATTGGGAAGTCGAGGCAAGATAAGAGTCAGCCCAATCGAACTGGACAAAGTGGTGTCAGATGGCGTTCAGTGGGCTGTGGACAAAGGGTATGGTTGGCCAGAAGATTCAGCGCACTGCGAAGAAAATGGATGCATGGAATCTGCTGACCCGTCTAGAGTCTCATCCTCAGCTAAGGCACGTGGATGTTCTCAACTAGGGAGCCTCGGAAGCGGAAATCACTTCCTAGAGATAGAGAAAGTTGACAAAATCTTCAATCCAAGTGTAGCGAAAAGCTTCGGTATAGAAAAACCGGGGCAGGTATTGATTCTAATTCATACTGGAAGTCGAGGTTTCGGTCATCAGATATGTAGTGACTATCTGGTTGTCATGGAGAGGTCCGTTCGCAAATATGATCTGAGACTCCCAGACCGTCAACTTGCTTGTGCACCTTTGAAAAGCAAGGAAGCGGAAGACTATCTTCCAGCGATGGCTTCAGCCTGCAACTTTGCGTGGGTCAATAGACAGATGATTACCCACTGGACTCGAGAAGCCTTTGAGAAGGTTTTGGGAAGGTCAGCCGAGGCGATGAACATGCACGTCACATACGATGTTGCCCATAATATCGCAAAGATAGAAGAGCATGAAATCGATGGAAAGACAGTGAAAGTCTGCGTCCATCGAAAGGGAGCCACGCGAGCATTTCCCCCTGGCAACGCAAATATTCCATCTGACTATAGAGAGGTTGGCCAGCCAGTGCTACTTCCCGGAAGTATGGGGACCTCGTCTTGGGTTCTAGTCGGAACAAAAAAGGCGATGGAACTCAGTTTCGGATCCACAGCTCACGGTGCCGGGCGCGTTCTAAGTAGATCGGCGGCCAAGCGAAGATTCTGGGGTGCCGATGTAAAGAAGAACTTGGAAGACCAGGGGATAATGATTAGAGCAGCTGATATGGCGGTTGTAAGTGAGGAGGCACCACAGGCCTACAAGGACGTGGACAGGGTGGTAAACGTGAGTCATGAACTCGGAATAGCGACAAAGGTCGTAAGGCTCGTTCCCCTTGGAGTAACGAAAGGTTAGTACTTACTGGTACTAAGCTAAGCGTCTTCACCATATCGTCCGCTTCAGCTTTGATATACCATCTATGGGAGTGGGATCGATTCCCCTAGCAATCGCCAAATAGACCGAGACATAGTCGCCCATGTAGATAGCGGTTAGTAGTCTTGCCAGTCTGTTTGACCCCGTTCCAACGATTTCTGAAATGTTTTTTATCCCAAGATTCTTGAGGTATTCTAGGGTTCCCTGAACGATTCGACTCTCCTTCTCATCTTGATTGTCATCTCTGATAAAGATGAATGAGCACCTCCAGAGATCAGAGGCAAGTTCAGGCCAACTCTCAACCTCGTTATGGCAAATCTCGGGAATAGTATCGAATTTTGAATGGACTTTGCTGTTCTCGTTTAGTTGGTTCTTGAATCGTCGGGCAGTGCTTCTCATACGTTCAAGTGAATAGATTATGGGAAACCTGTTGACGAGTCTCAAAGCCATTCTCTTGGCGGGGTTGCCCTCGGTGTCTCCGGAAATATCTAGTGCCTGCCTGAGTGCTTTCAAATCATCTACAGCGGATTCTATATCCCCGAAATCCCGAATAATTCCGTACTCCAGCAAGATCGAGCTAACGGCACCAAAAATCCGTGGAAACGCAGCTCTCGGAGGGATGCCTGCTTCAACTCGCGTAATAGGGATGTCATGTTTCCTAGACAATTCTTCTAGTCTTCCTCCCGAAGTCACTGCGTGAACAAGGCAACGTTTACTTCTAGCTTCGTCGAATTGGCCGAGTGTTTCTCTAGTTTCTCCAGAGTAGCTTATGGCTATCACAAGCGTATTCTGATCTGCGAATTTCGGTAGGCGAAGTCCTCTATTCACAACTATAGGAATCGGAACATTCTCCAACAACCAGTCCGAGATGACGTCACCTGCAATTGAGGATCCGCCCTGGCCAGCGACAATGACCTTTTCTGGCATTGCATGGTTCTTGGTTCCAGCTTCACTTGACTGGTAGCTCCTGATCGTGACTTGCAGATCTTCAGGGAGATGTTGAATATTCGATAGCATATGAGAGCGATCGATACTTCTCATCCGTGATAAGTCGTCGAGTATGCTTGACATGTCATTTTCCACGATTCATGGTGTCTTCTAGATCTAATGTAAGCTTTTTCACCAATCAACAATGAAGGCGAACAATAGAAACAAGGAGAGGATCAAAATGTCTGTGCCTCTTCTGGAGGTTGATTGAAGAAACCTTAAAATGGTTGATTCTTCGTTGTAGACTGGCTTTCCTCGAGAGTTCCAAGCGAAAGCTCCAAGCAACGAGCTTGGTCCATCGCTATCAGAATTTCTAGGGGTAAGATTTCAATGGGTCACAGAAAGATACATGGTCCTAAGAGAGGTTCTCTCGCCTACTTGCCTAGGGGACGAGCTGCAAGTGTTGTTGGTAGAATAAGACACTGGCCTACAGTCGACGGGAAACCTTCTCTTCTTGCGTTTCTTGGGGTGAAAGCGGGAATGACGCATGTTCTCGCAACGGACAGTAGAAAAGGTTCTATGACATTCGGGAAGGAAATCGTGATTCCAGCCACGGTAATAGAAACCCCGCCTGTGGTGGTGGCTGGAGTTAGAGCATACGTGGATACTGTAAACGGTATCAGATCGTATGGCGAGGCATGGGCTAGCAATCCTCTGAAGGACTTGGGCAGAGTACTGACACTTGCCAAGGAGTATCCCACAGAATCTTCTTTGAAGAAGATTGAGGACGTATTAGAGAAGGTTGTGGAGGTCAGGGCTATCCTTGCGACTCAACCGAGACTTACAAAGATTGGCAAGAAAAGCCCAGACATTTTGGAAGTCAAGGTGGGAGGCGGAACGACAAAGGAATGTTTCGAGTACGCCAAGAGCCTTCTTGGAAAAGAAGTGAAATTCCAAGATGCATTCAAGGAAGGTCAGATGGTTGACGCGATCGCAGTGACCAAGGGAAAAGGAATTCAGGGACCTGTGAAACGGTGGGGTGTTAGTAAACTTTTTCACAAATCGAGAAAGACCGTACGTGGTACTGGAACACTCGGTGCTTGGCATCCTCACTACGTTATGTACTCAGTCCCACGGGCCGGGCAGATGGGTTTCATGCAGAGAACAGAGTATAACAAACAGATCCTCAAGATTGGAGAGAAGGGCGTGGACATCACTCCAAAAGGCGGATTCATCAGATACGGCATCGTTGGTGGAGGATACGTCCTTCTAAGAGGAAGTGTTCCAGGGCAACTCAAGCGGGTGATCACCTTAAGAAGGGCTGCTAGACCCCCAACCTTGGAGACAGAGCCGAAAAAGTTCGAGTACGTTAGCCTAGGATCTACACACGTGAAATAGTAGGTGTACATCTTGTCCGGACACTTGGTGAAAGTCTACGATATTGATGGGAAGGAGACAAGAGAGATCAGCCTTCCAAAGATCTTCTCGGTCGACTTCAGGCCAGATGTCATAAGGAAAGTCGTGGTCGCCCTTCAGTCACATTCACTTCAGCCAAAGGGTCGAAATCTTATGGCTGGGAAAAGAACCACAGCAGAGTCACTCGGCGTCGGGCATGCCTTGGCAAGGGTGCCGCGTGTCAAAGGAGAGCGTTACCCGCGGTCTGGCAATGCGGCTTTTGCTCCGAACACCGTTAAGGGTCGAGTAACCCATCCGCCGAAAGCTGAAAAGACTATCAGAAAAAGGATCAATCGAAAAGAACGTTTGATGGCTTTGTTCTCAGCCGTAGCTGCAACGGGGTCGAAAGATCTTGTTCAGAAGCGTGGGCATGTTGTGGATGAAGTTCAGACTTTTCCGTTGGTAGTTACAGATGATATTCAGAATCTCTCTCGAACATCAGATGTTCGAAGCCTGTTGACAAGAATTGGAGTAGTCGATGACTTGGAGAGGGCTCGAGACAGAGAGAAGAGCCTATCAGGCAAGAGTAGAATGCGCGGCAGAGCGAAACGGTTTGGAGTGGGACCTTTGCTGGTCGTTGGAGAGGACAAGGGATTGGGAAAGGCGGCGCGCAATCTCACGGGTGTTGATGTGGTTGAAGCGAAGAACTTAAACGTTCAACTCCTCGCGCCAGGTACAGACGCCGGAAGGCTCACAGTTTGGTCCGAATCAGCTCTAAAGATACTGGACCAATTCCATTCGAAGGTGTGAGAAATTGGGAAAGATGACAAGTCGTGAAGTGATCGTTCATCCACTGATCTCAGAGGATACCATTACGTTGATTGAAGCCGAAAACAAGATAACGTTTATCGTCAGCATCAAGGCTGATAAGCACGATATCAAGAGGGCTGTAAGAGAACTCTACGAGGTAGACGTGGTCCAAGTTACTACTTGCATAACGCCGGACGGACGCAAGAAGGCCTATGTAAGACTCGCTCCTGAGAACAAGGCAGCAGACTTGGCCGTAAAACTAGGTGTACTATAGAGGGGTTAGATATGGGAAAACGGATAATGGTTAGGAGAAGAGGCAGGGGAACATCTGTCTTCAGGGCTCATACTTATGGGAGAATCAGCGAAGCTTCTTATCCACCACTTCCAATCGGCACGTCCGAGACTGTGAAAGGAGTAGTTGAGGATATCTTTCATGAACCGGCCAGAGGTACGCCATTGGCACTAATCAGATTTGAGAATCGTGAAGTATTCTACATTCCAGCACCAGAGGGGCTGAGCACTCAGAGAGACGTGGTCTTCGGTCCAACTGCCAATGTGGAAATTGGAAACATTAAACCAATCAGCTCAATCCCAGAAGGCACCATGATATGCAATATTGAATTTCGCCCCGGCGACGGTGGAAAGATTGCGAGAGCTTCGGGAACATACGCGACAGTGGTTGCACATACGCCTATAGGAACCGAGTTGAAATTGCCTTCTGGAAAATCCATTTACATCGGGGATCAATGTCGCGCGATGATTGGAGTTGTAGCCGCAGCGGGTAGAACTGAGAAACCATTTCTCAAAGCTGGGTCGGTCGAGTTTCTCATGTCCTCGAGAGGTAGAAGATGGCCAGTTGTCAAGGGACAAGCTATGATTTCAGCCTCACACCCGTACGGAGGAGGTAGACACAAACACGCTGGAAAGCCAACTACAGTAGGCAGAGATACTCCGCCGGGCAGAAAAGTTGGATTAATAGCTGCGAGACAGTCAGGAAGAGCAAAGAGAAGAATGCGAATCGCGAGATAAAAATTTGAAAGACTTAACTAGATCATTCGGAACTTGATGAGATGATATAGATGCCTAAAGAATTCTTATTTCAGAGGATACAACCTCGAACAACTCCAACAGACATCGATGGACGACTTCATAAGACTACTTCCGGCAAGACAGCGTCGATCATTACTAAGAGGACTTACTGATGATCAGAAGAAACTGCTGGAACACATCAGACAAGTGAGACGCGCATCCGAAAAAGACAAGAAATCCCCGATAAGGACACAATGCCGAGATATGATAATCCTTCCCGAAATGGTGGGGTTGACTATACTAGTCCACAACGGCAAAGAGTTCGCTCAGGTTGACATAACGCCAGCGATGATCGGGCACTATCTCGGTGAATTCTCCAGCCCAATCAAGAAGGTATCCCATGGAACTCCAGGAATCGGAGCATCTAGGAGCTCAATGTACGTTCCATTGAAGTAGTCCAGTACCACCTTTTCTATTTGATGACGAGCACCAGAGCGATCTTGTTGTTCATGGATTAAGCCTAATTTGACTTCTTCTTTGCGACACTGTAAGCAAGGTATCCACACACTGAAGCAATGACTAGGATAGTCAAAGATAGCATAGGTGCAAAGGTTGTCTTCACCGCAGCACCTGCATTCGCCTTGACACTTGTTTCCCTAAGAATCTCATATGTGGCAGGCGTGGTAACGTGTGGAATCACCTGAAAGTAGGTGAAGGTCAAAACAACGGCCAGAAGTAGCCCAAATGCTGCGTATCCAGCTTCCCTTTTCAAATTCTCCCTCCCTCTTCTTTCAATTCAAATCGGCTCATTTAATTCTAGACTCTAGAACGACAAGTTCACTTTCTAGAACAGCTTCTCCTTCCAAATTCTTACAGTCTCAAATATCGACGTGGCCGATGCGATCAAGCCGAAGATCACTGCCATCGTGTCTGGAACCAATGAGAGCCATAACGATCCCATCAGATACAACATGAGCGAGGCCGAGAAGAAAACGGCGTAGAAGAGATAGCGTGGTAGAACAAGCTTCCCGAACTTTAGAAAGAGGCGGAGTGTACCAACTTTGACCTGTTCAATGAGACGATACTGGCCGTACTCGTCCTTTTGGATAACGCCTAATTCCCTTAGTTTTTCAAGATGATGAAGGGCTGTGCTTGGGCTTGCAAGCCCACAGGCTCTCTGGACCTCTCTGACCCCAACAGACTTCTGAGATTTGAAGACTTGCCAGTATATTCGAAGTGTGGTTCCACGAAGTTCCGCCTCTACCCTTTGAAGCCCTTCTTTATTCTCCGACATTTTGCCACACACTGCTCCATTAGCATACTATACTCGTGGAATTCTAGGATAGTCGTGTTCTGACCATATCAAAAGCCTTTTTATTACCCAGTATTCTTCTAGAACGCAACTTCGAAAGTGGATAAGGTAAAACGTCATGCCAGAATGGGGTTACTCGGTCAAGGGGCTGGATCCCGATAAGAGTGTGAAATGCGCAGGTCGTGAACTCAAAATATCACCCAAGGCCGACCGTGGAAATCTGTCACACAATAAGAGGGATGAAAATCGCTGAGGCAAAGACCCTGCTCGAAGAAGTGATCAAGAAGAAACGGGCTATAGCCTACAGGCGATACAAGAAAGAGGTTTCTCACAAGAGCCTGCCAGAAAGATGGTACGCAGGGAAATACCCCGTAAAGGCCGCAGATCGAATTTTGATGTTACTGAACGAACTTGAGGCCAATGCCGAGTACAAAGGCCTTGATTTGGAGAACCTACGAATTATTCACGCAGCATCTCATAGGGGACGAAAGATTAGGGGTTACACTCCTCGAGGTTTCGGTAGGGCTTCTCCATCCTATGAGACACTAACTCACGTTGAACTTGTAGGATACGAGGCTTCTTCGTAATTAGTTCCCTTATTGACCGAGCAAGATGTCACTAGGTCCTCTGTATCCCTCTTTGGAAGGTCAAGGTCTCTATGGGCCCAGATACCTTCCTTAAGTAGCTTTGGCGCTCGCAACCTAGATGAAATGGGCTTATTTCGAAGGATTTTACTTTGACTTCCTTTGTGAATTTGCTTCTTTTAACCTAATGAGCTAGTTTCAGGATGTTTGCTTGCTTGCCCGTTATGTAAGGATCCAGAAGACGTACCTTAGACCTTTCAATGCAGTGATATTACAGAAGGTCTTTAGAGGCTTGCATCCAGCAGTATGAAGAATCCATAAGAACGTCTTGTAGAACGCAAGAAGCAGCAGAAGAAGGAACGCATCGTGCTTTGCTAAGGCTTTGCTTATGTTCTATCGTTCCTTGAAGGGCCTTTATCTGCTTCTATTGTGAAAGAGCTAGGCATATCAAGGCATAGTAGAAGAGAGCATAAGCAAAGAAGTCAAACGCTTTCAGCATACTCCTAAGTCAGTACAGTCTGCCATCTACTAGTATCATATTTTCTGGCCTTTGTCTGCTTGTAACCATATGCTATGATCATTGTACTGGAATGATGTTCTTTGAATGCTCTTGGTAGCACAAGAGCATCTCATGTGAGTTCCTTTGATGGTCTCAGAGAGTAGAAAGAGCTAATTGTCGCAAAATGAGATTTTTAGACAAATTTACAAAGGAGCTGTAAGCCAGTTTTGGCTATTTACCTCATTTCTCGCTTATTTGTTCCTGTAGACCTTTCGCTTAGAGAGGTTCAGTCCAAAATGAGCCTCATGAGCCTATCTAGAGACTTCAGTCGAAGGAGAGGTTCCAGAGGCGCGTCCTGCTTGTTCGGAGGAGGAAAAGAGCGTATTGGTGATGGTTTCTAATGTCCTTCGAGGGCTTTGCGGCAATCTGGTTATTCTTCAAGGGTCTTCTGGTGCTTCTTCGGCTTTCTTAGAGCTTGATGTCTTCTTTGCAGGCTCTCTGAATCCTTGCTAAGGAGCTTTGCTGTCTTCTTGAGCCTCTTCTTCTAAGGGATAGATATTCATGATAATAGTTCTTGGTGAAGCCTTCAGAGTGTACTAGAAGCCTAGTTCTCCTGCTCACCTACGTTTTCACTGCCTGTCATCGCCTTCATCACTGCTTATCATCACTTTCACCAATGCTCATCACTGCCCTCGTCACTGTCTTCGGGCTTGTGTACACATTTGCCTGTATCCGTCACTCGAAGTTGACTATTAGACGCCTAGCACTTGTTGTGGTTGAACTTTGAACCTCTGTGGTGGTTAAGCTTGTAGTTATGCCAGTACCGACAATCGTCCCAGCCTGTGAGAAACCTGATCGAGGCTCCGCAGTCACAGACTCCCCAGATGCTGCAGTTAGCAATCGACGGAGTCCACGTACAGGTTCCAGGCGTAGCGCTTGACCATCTCATCGTTTGTGTTTTTCTCCTTCAGTCGTTCCCATTGCCCGGTAGCATCAAAAACTTGAACTGGAATACGGTAATCTAATAGCTCTTCAAAATGACTTTCGCTGCAGCTAATGGGAAGGAAAAAGTAATGAGTTTACCACCGTCGACATGGCAAGAGCATTGGTTCGAACATAATCAACTAGTGAAACTCAAGTACTATGACGATTTTGTTGCAGTGTACTTCGATGACGACATGAGAGAAGCAGAGTCTTCTTGGCTCTATCAATACATGAGCACTCTTGCACAATATACAAAGTCACACTATGGCGATATTCGTTCGGATAGACTATACGCCATCTTCCACAAGGGGAAATACGGAGGAGGTCACCCCTCATACTACTACGATGGAAGCCATGACTTCAGAAATGTGATTGATTGCGGGTCTGATAATTGGCAGGCTCCATCTACTTCTAGTCCATCTTGGCAATTTGATGGTCCTTCTCATGAAGTGGCTCACATAATCGAGTCTACGGTACACGGAAAACACAACTCTCCATGTTTTGGTCTATGGAATGATAGCAAGTGGGCAGAATTCTTCCAATATGGCTTCTACAAAGACATCGGTATGACGACATATGCTCAGACTAAATACAACGAATTCATGTCAAAATCTGATGATTATCCTCGGCCGGGCACTCAATGGTTCAGAAAGTGGTTTTCAATCCTCTATTCTACTTATGGAGGATCCAAGTGCATGAGAGAGTTCTATCATATGATAGATCAGTATTGGCCATATCAAAACAAGTCGATGAATTGGGGAGAGTTAATTCATTTCATGAGCGCAGCTGTTGGAACTGATCTAAAGTTTCCAGCTGAAGCTGCATTTGGCTGGTCTAGTGAATGGGAAGATCAATACCAACAAGCCATGCTCGTCTACAAATTTACTACTACGCCTGACGGCTCAACGTGACTGGGCCTTATCATCATGATGATGGGGTTCGGCTTACCGCTATTCCTGCTCTCGCTGAATGGTCTGATGCCTTAACGGGTAAGAACGCCGAAAAATTCTACAAATTCCAGAGTATACCAGTACTCATCCACTGTCTCCATATGGAGAGAACAGTTTAACCCCGACGATAACGTGGGACAAGATCCCAGTCGAGGCGCTATTTCGGCTTTTGACCTGTATTGCCATGTTCTTTTGGTCGCGGTACGAAGGTATTCCTTAGATCTGTCTAATATGAGTCTCGCATGTCTGATTTCCTCAGCCTGATGTTGCAGAAGGGGCATATTGGCTGGTAATCAGAGAACTGAGTCTTACATCGATCGCAATACCAACCCATTAGATGACCCTTCCACTGGATTGAAACAAGTGCGCATGCATCTATTTTTCCTTGGCAACCCACGTTTTTACGGATTCTTCGACAGCTCTAGATAGGTCGCCCTTTTTCCCACCAAATCTCTCAATAGTCTTAAACCTTAACTTCTTTTCCAGCTCATCAGAGAGTTCCACACTGATTCGACCCATTCCAATCACCAACATCAATCTTTATGCAGGATTTGCAGACGTCAGGCGTTCTTCCAGTAAGCAAAATCGTGGATGCCCGCTGTTGCTTTTCTTGTTATCATTTTCATTCACCCAACGTTTGCTTACCCACCTATCCATATATGTGCTTACCAGCCTATAAGGATATTGGTTTAATGGTCATCGGGGTTAAACTACAGTTCCTCAACTCACGAGTGTGCAATATACGGCGCCTAAGAGATCTAATGCGATTCGCTAGGGCCTGTTGTTTTCTGCTCTCTTTCTTTCTCTCATCTTCTATCTATCAGGATCGTAAGGGTGCTTCGGGCTGGTTTCCAAAATAATAATCTGGATTAGAAGGAATAGGTATTGTACAAGCGGGTTATAGAAATATCATAGAAGGTGGAAGACGTGAAACATCGAAAGCATGAGAAAGCTCAATCCTACGACAGAATGGGTTACCTCGTATTATTCAAGGATGGAACAATTCTACCACTTGTGGACAAACCCAACGCCAAAGAAATCGAGCAAATCTTCTGTTAGACTAGAGTCACCATTATTCTGCTAACCCGTTTGTATGTAAGTCCGGGCCGGCCGAGACAACAACAGATTGTCTGTGAATCCTCTTCTTCAATGTAACATGAGATCTGTAATGTGAGGGACGGCAAGATTATATTGGGAAGGTGCAAGCGTGCTTTTCCAAGGTATGCATCTTGGCTAAGGAACCAATCTATAAAAGAACGCTTTTGGACCTGGCAGCCGCTTTCTTTCTGATAGGCGGAGTCGTCGCCCTAGCTAGTACAATCGTTATGATTCCTATCGCTACAGTCTATCCATTCACACTGAGAGCAGTGACTTTCGTTACACTGGTCGTACTGGTTGTAGGCATTATTTGTGCCGTGGAAGCTCTGGAATGCTACAGCTTTGCGTCCAAGAGACTACTGCTAAAGGCTGGGATGAGGGGTATAATCGTTGGAGCAATCCTCCTCAGTCTAAGCGTAGGCCTGATAGGAATACAAGATGTCAGAACCCAGCTGGTGGCCGGAAGCGCGATTCTGATGATAATAGGCGGAGTGATATGCTATATCTACAGGGAGCCAACGATTGACTTCCACGCTAAAAAGGAGAAGTAGAAAAGCATTCTCTGAAACGCTAGGACAACCAATGGCGATTATATCTATGAAAAACAAACGCGGGATACTGTCTTTATGTATAATTATTTTGTTCATTTTGGGATCGCTAAACCTCAGTCTCATAGTTGCAGCCGTGTCCAGTGGCGAATGTTACACAACCAAACGAACTTACCAGTATGGTGAGAATGTGATTGTCAATATCGCCACGTCAACGGGGATCAACAATACCAGAGTGTTGATCTATCTCCCAAACGAAGAGGTTAACACCTTTACTATCGGCAGACTTGGCACTGGCGCATGGCAGTTTTCAATAGGTCCCGCGGGGTCTCCAATTGGCCAAAGGATGGTAGTGTTGTTGGACGGTTCAACAACTCTTTCAACAACCTACTATACGGTTGTTCAATCCTCTTCAACAACTACCATAACCGTTGCTACGGCAACAAGAACATTGACGGGAACCGTTACGCAAACCTACACAGTCACCCGATTCACAACAACTTTTCAAACAACAACCGAATATCAGACATCAACAGTATCCAGAACTAAGACCGAATCCTCTACGGTGACGATGCAGACCACGACGGTCACAACCCAGTATCAGACGCTATCCACGTCCAGTACCGTTACGCAGATGTACACGATCATTTTGCCAATACTGGGTCCAATGACTCTTGTTTACACATTGTTAGCAGTGATAGTCCTTCTCATCTTTGCCATAGTATTTGTAGCTTCGAAAATGGCCAAAAAATAGTTGCTCATAGAGATGGCATCTTCGGATTCGCTAAGGTGTTGGGTCGTGAGAAGAGAATAGTTCTACTTTGTTTTTCTCGGTTGGCAAGCAAACTGGCGAGTGCAAGATACTCTCTGTCAGTATCGCTTACCAGTCTTCTTCACTGGGTTGTTCGTCCTCTTCTTCCACGTCTTTTTCTTCGTCCATTCTGATTATCACCGAAACGAGCGACCATCCCTTCTAGCTAATAATACTTATGATTACTAAGCATGGGCTTTTTCCGGGTGAACAAACTTTCAACAAGAGTAGCACGTTTTCTAGGACACCAATTCGATGAGAGAAAACAAATCGCTGAAAGAATGGCTGAGTTCTATGATAAGCGAAGTGCAGTGGTACACGGTGAGAATGTTGAAAAGCAGTTTAACCCCGACGTTATCGTTGGTTAAGATCCCAATCCTCTTGGGTAACGTTTTGCCAGGTTGGTTTCGGTTAGCATCAGACGATCTCTCACTCAACAGAGCAAACTCAATTGTAGCCAGCATCGAATTGAGTTGGTTTATCCCCGACGATATATCCGATTAAAGAGATCTAATCATTTGATATGATCCTGACGCAGCTCTTAAGTTAGGGACAACGAAACCAATGTGTGGCGAATATGTTTGGTCAAAGAGGGAGATAAGGCTCCGGACTTCACTTTGCAGGCAGATGATGGACGTGAAGTGTCACTCAAAGATTATCAAGGTAAGAAAGTAGTTCTCTATTTCTATCCAAAAGATGACACTCCTGGTTGTACTCGTGAAGCTGCTGAGTTTAGGGACACAATAAAAGAGTTGGAGAACGAGAACGCTGTAATAGTCGGCGTGAGCAAAGACAGTGTTGAATCCCATAAGAAATTCAAGGAAAAGTATGGGCTACCTTTTACATTGCTTAGCGATCCTGAAGCCAAAGTCTTAAGACTCTATGAGGTTTGGAAAAAGAAAAGCCTCTATGGTCGCGAGATGATGGGTACAGAGCGAACCACCTTCCTGATAGATGAGAAGGGGATAGTCAAGAAAGTATATCGGAAGGTGAAGGTTGAAGGACACGCAAAAGCCTGTCTGATGGACTTGAAGTCTTGATGCGTAGAGCGCCTAACTTGTCGTAGGTTTCCATCTTCTTCTTCGACTATATGCCCATTCAATCTGATCCGGTGCAGTCCAGAAGCATATACCTGCGCAATCACAGCATGTATACTCAGCGAAACCAATGTTGAAGTTCGATGACATTGCCCTCGGGGTCAGTAACGTAGACGATTCTAGCCTTACCTGCACCATCGATCTCCGTGGTAACGATTTTTCCAACATCGCTGCCACCTGCTGCAATCACTGCATCATGTGCTTGGTCCACATCATCTACTGCAAACGCAATGTGGCCAAAACCGGGGCGATTGACAGCGGTTCCAGGCTTTTCGGTCTCAACATCGTACTGAAAAATCTCGATCGTTGGACCAGTGTTACCGTAACCCGGCGCACGCAAGTGTGCGCCACGAATATGAGCAGATCTTATGCTTGTCACGTCATCCAGCCACTGACCTGAGAGATCACGCTCAGGCGGAACTAGTGCGCAGCCAAAGACCTCAATGTAAAACTTGGCAAGACGTTTCCAATCTTGCGCAACGATGTTCGTGTGAACAAATCTAGCATTTGAAACAGTTCCCGTTTTCTACTCCTCCTCAACCACTACCATATGGACTGAACTGGGATCTAGACGATGTTCATGTATTACTCCTGTACACGATTGAAAACGTTTTGTCCCGAAAAACAGTTTAACCCAGACGATAACGTGAGATAGGTGCAGGAACCAGTTGGTATCAGTTGGCGGGTAATGCTTACGCGCCATTCGGAGCCGTCTTAACAGAAAGCACAGGTGACTTGATATTCGGAATCAACTTCACCCAGTTGAACCCCCAAGCAACGGATCAGTACTTTATACTATGGTCTAACGATTTATCTGCCACCGGAATTCAAGCCGCCAGTGGACTGGGCAACGGCTGACACTTCGAATATTATTACGACCATTACAAACGATTACAGCGTCATCTACGTTTGGAAGGCCGATGTGAAAGATCCCTTCGGACCGGGCTGGTGGGTTATCTACATACGTGCCCCCGGCGGTGGAGAATCCTCACACTCCATTATGATTTTCTCGCATGATAACGGATACAAGGAATGGTACTATGTTCGTGTGAACGGTATGACTGCGCCTAAGATTGCTGGTCGATACTTTTTCAAAATGTTCCTTGGCGAAAGCTATCCAATCATGAATGCGGTTAATCGTGACGGTTCCACCGTGAACCCGGACAGATTGCCGGTGCTGAACACGATGCCTGCGGAGAACTGGCCTGTAATGCTTGTGAAAGGTGAAGTTGATCCAGGCATTATTGAAGGGACAATTCGCTACGGTGCATGGAACCAAGCATTATACAATAAACCAATTCAACTTCCAGGCCGAGTTCGTGCGGTTGGAGTTGCAGATGACCCCTATACTGGTGCTAGTACAGGTCGTGCAGTTGAAGCTCGTGGATACTTTAACGCCTCAGCGAAAGGTCACTATGAGGTTGAAGGTGTAGCTCCAGGGGTCTATGACATTTATGCGAGTGCAGCTGGATACCCGGAAATGAAAGTTGCAAGCGGTGTAAAGATTATTGCAGGTAAAAGTTTCCACATGGATTTTCTATTGCAACCAGGTCCAATCATTACAGGTGTAATCTATAGCAAACACAGCTTCGGAGAAGTTAGCATGGTCGAGTACACGTCCAGTAACAGTAGAAATCTATGACAGCAACGAATGGCCAGTAGCGAAACCAGGTTATGGCTGGGATTCTGCTGGAAATATCATTTGAACAGGGAACAGGCGAAGTATGGACTGATATGGGTTACAAAGTTGTTAATGCACACCTGAAGAGTTTCTCACCAATCAATTTGACCCAAGCACCATTCACAAGTTATGTAGACTGGAAACGTAATCTATGATCCAGCTAAAGGCTACGCTGATCTTCTGCACCCTGGCACTGTTTCGTTTTCTAGTCTAAGGGAATGTTCCTGGTGGACAACCTAAGCTAGTTGCATTTCCATGGGAGGGTCCCAAGAATCCATCGAGTTGCTTTACCATCAAGTTTCCTGGGGTCATGAATGAGTACTCTGATATTCCAGATGATCTAACGTCTCAGAAAGATAATTATGGCTTGTTCAATGGGGTTGGTCCAGCGCAGTACTGGTGGGTTGACAAACTAGGCCAATGGACGAATGGTGGCGGATCAAATAGTTTCCGTTATCAATTTGGAATCAAAGGATACTACGGTGCACCAATGGAATTCGACGGTCACATGCCACAAGTCTGTGCAAGCTGGGTTAACGGGTTGACCGCAGGCACATACTACCTCCGTTCATGGATCAATGGCTACGTCCAAACTGATGTTAGCGGCACATACGTAGATTATCCATTCAGTGTCGCGGCACAGGAATGGGCTGGTGACATTAACACTCCAATGGACCTTGAAACGTCAAGCTGGATCAACAAGACTGTACACTTCCACGATTTGCCAGGCACCTTGCAGACAAGTCCGATTCGCGGACCAGATCCCTACAGGTACATGATCGCTGAAGCATACGACGCAGACAATGTGCTTGTTGCAATGAACTTTACACAGGTTCCAGTGAAAGACCGATACGGCAATCTAGTGAGTGACTGGAACATTACATTGAACGGATTCGGAATGGCAGGGCCGGTCTACATTATTCCGTCTGATTTATGGGTTGACTGAAGTGATTCTCGATGGTATTCCACCGGGCATGAAGTTCTTCCTGTACAGGTATAGGCATATCCGTGATTATGGCATGATGCCAGGCACTTACACGATCCGCGTCTACATGAGAGGCTATGTGCAACAAGAATTTGAGATGGCTTCAATTAGTTTGAGCCAAAGTCCAGCGATAATCAGCAACCACATGTATCGTGGAGCAGGAATCAACATGACTATCTACTCAATTGACTGGGAGCATCCACGCGTCGACAGGCCATGGAACTTTCCATGGCGATGACATAAGAGTTCACGTGTTCAATGAGGCAGGAGACGACATGGGCCTACGTCAGATGGTGGGATGGGACGACAGGCCAACTATAGATACTTGGGTTGTGCCCAACACAGACTCAGCGGTAGCACAGTAGTTCCAAGCAAGGATTGGCCTGCACCAGCCCGGCTAGTAAGCTCAAGTTCAACGGTTCAACAGTTCTAGAAGTTTATGGACCGGACACGGGTGGTGGCTGGTTCCCATTCCGCTCTTAACTTTACACTTCCAATCTTAACGGCCCTGGCAGTACAGATGCGGGGACTGGTATATGGCTTGAATTCGGTTATTATAGAAGCGGGTTCTTGACAAGTCCAAACCTGTACAGAACTGCTGATCTGAAGACAAGGGTTGCCTTAGAAACTGGTACATACGACGCTTAAGGCGTGGACGCTTGGTTACGTCCAGAAGAAGGATATCACAGTCTACGCGCAGAAAGGATCACAGGCAGATACCAAGCTCAACCTAGTCATAGGCGTGAACATGACGGTTAACATCAAATTCAAGAAGGAAGGCATCTTCACACACGTACCATTTGACCAATCCTTTAGGATAAGAGTCTTCGACGATAACAATGGGCTAGTTGCCACATGGTACACCAGCTATCTTCGATGATAGTACCTTCTACCATGGCGTGCTTCCACGATGCGGTCAACAGAGCCTACGGTGGATTCATGGAAAGGGGACCAGTGACATAATTCTGAGCGACGAATGAAGACTTTGGTCAGAGACAGCACCACCGACCTACAGGTTGTACTGGCTGGAAACTACTACTACTTCGAAATCAACAGCTATGGCTATGTTCCATTTGAAGAAAGAAACTATGCTCTATCCAGGGCTAATGGAATCGATGGGTGGCCGAATTATCAGGGTACTTGGCGCATCGAGGTTGATGCAGTCAACCTGGTACTATAGCGACAAGTGGTTCCCAGCTCCTCCAGGCCTGCTACTTGGTGAAAGCTACCACATAATCAACGGCGTCGAAGGACCGTACAACGGCATGTGGAAGTATAACCATCTTGGCCCATGGGAACAGAAGATGGTTGTTACAGTGCCAAATGCTCACTTGGGAGCTGAAGCAAGCGTCGTCTTCGAACTAGACCAACGAGGCCTAGTCTCAGGACAAATCGCAGGATTCAGTTGGAGTGACGAACTCCGTCCAACAAGTTGGGCAACAATCACAGGCAGCTGGTGCAGGCGGGACCTTCACAGTCTACTCGGCAGACGGATACTATGACATGTACCTTCCAGCAGGCAGCTACGAATTCAGCGTCATGGAAAGCCCAGGACACGCAGCAAAGAGCGCAAGCATAACCGTCAGTACAGGCCAACAAGTGACAGGATATAGCTTCTACTTAGAAAGAACCAACGTTCCAATTCCAGAATTCGGACCAGTCATAGCACTAGTAGCAGCACTCGGAGCATCACTGTACGTGCTACGGAGAAACCGCAAAAAGGGCAACTAGGCCCTTGCCTCTCTTTTTTCTTTCTTCAGCTCAAATTGGTTTCTGAAAAACATACTTTCTGAAGCGAAACTGGTTGTCTCTACGTTAAGATCGAGGAAAGTCTGACTTACCGGCCCGTATTGAAGCGCTGAGAACAGTTTAACCCCGACGATATCATGGGATAACATCCCATCGGCCCCCTCATCGCTAGGAATGATTCTAACAGGTAAGAGTGGCGATTTCAATCCTCTGAAACTACCACACGATTACGTACCTCACCTGAATTTCCACTGCAGACGCGACAATTTCCTCTGCAGAAAAAGGCTCGTGATGGAGTATTAGCCTAGCTCCAAAGCCGCTGGGAGCGCCTTCAGACATAGCGTTCAGAGCAATTCCACCAGAAACAGAAAACGAAGCATGAACTGAAACTGGAAGTTCGATGCTTATCGTGCAATCCCCAATTCATTACTTTGCCTCTTTGATAATGTACTCTACAGCAGACAAGAAGCTATCTGCAACAGCTGTTGGTTCTACTTCCTTTTCTTGGAGTTCTGCAAGGTATTTGTTTCCGTGTCCAGTAAGAGGCTGTTTTGCACCCGGCATTCTTGCCCATAACAATGTCAGAAAGGTGATCGCCGATAGCTCATGACCCTACTGATTCAATTCCGTACAGTGTAACTATTTTGTCGTTGCGTTTAGTGCTGGGGGGCGTTTGAGGCCGATAGATTTCTGACTGCTACTCGATACAGAGTTTTACGTAATGATACATAATTTTAGTTTAGAGCTAGGCGCCGAAGCCTTCTCGGCTTATATACAACAGAAACCTATACAATTTTTTAAACTAAACCTAACCATTAGTTGTCTTTGCTTTACTTCTGAGGGATCCAGTTGCAGTCCACAAGTAGAATAAGCGTAGAAGTGTTTGACGCAGCCTCCGCTCCGGTGCGTATGCAGATTCTCAAGCTTCTATCTTCGAAAGGGGCGTTTGCCTACACAGAGATAATGTCGTCGATAAAGCTGGATCCGATTAGAGATGCTGGAAAATTCGTCTACCATCTTAAGAGTCTCGTGGAAGCAGGGCTTTTAGACATTGACAAGGAGACAAAGAAGTACTCAATAACTGAACTGGGAAAGATGGTTGTCGGTTTTGGTAGAGATGTGGAGGAGTATGTCGCTGTCAAAAAGGGGAGATTACTCGTTAGAACCTCACGTTTCTCCATTGAGGAGTTTGACCGAGACAAGATCAGGGTTTCTCTTGTTCGCGAGGCAGGCGTCCCACATGAACTTGCGCAGGACTTGGCGGTAGAGGTTGAGGAGCGTCTTCTAAAGTCTAAGACTAGGTACCTCACGGCGCCTCTTATACGTGAACTGATAAACTCAATCTTGGTTGAGAAGAAACTCGAGGATTACCGCCATAAACTGACAAGGCTTGGTATGCCAGTCTACGACGTTACTCAACTAATGAATGAATCAAGCGATCGATTGCTTGACGTCAACTCGGTCAAGGAATCTGCAGGTTCATCTGTTCTGGAAGAATACGTATTGCTGAATGGGATTCCGCGAGATGTTGCGGACGCTCATCTCTCAGGCCAACTGTATCTCGGATTTTTAGATGATTGGATCTTGAAACCCGAGGAAGTTCAACATGATCTTCGCTTCTTCTTCAAGAAAGGATCAGCTATCTTCAATCCTCCACACAGTTTTCAGTCAGGCCTTGCAATATTAGAAAGAGTATCCAACCTTTGCTCTGCGGAAGTCTCTGGTGATCAATCATTCGATATGTTCAACGTATTCTTCGCGCCGTTCGTGGAGGGCATGAGAAAGGACAAGGTGTCTGAAACTCTCCAGGTCTTCTTTAATGGGCTGAATAGATGGCTCGGCTCCAACATATCGAGGTTTCCCATCTCGTTTGGAATAGAACTTGCGGTTCCAAGCTATTTGGAGAAAGTTGATGCCGTTGGAATCGATGGGAAAATAACTGGAACCTATGGGGACTTTCGAAACGAGACCAAAGCATTGGCTGAAGCGATTATTGATGCAATCCATGATATCGCATCTCACCAACTACTGCTCAATCCACGTTTTGTCTTCAAAATAAGGAAAAAGATGTTGAATGACCCAAACTTCGAGCCCTTGATCTCGAGTATCTATAGCTTGGCTGGGAAATATGCACTGCCGAATCTTGTTATCCTCGAAGACAATACCCGATTATCTTGCACTTCCAGTGGCCTAAAGCTTGGTGACGATTGGAAGGGAGATTGGCAAACAAGCTGCATTCGGACGGGGAACCTTGGCACAGTGTTCCTCAACCTACCCAGAATCGCCTATGAAGCTCACAGAGACGACGAGCATATGTTCAAGATACTCTCAGATACCATGAAGATAACTGTGGAAGCCTTCAAATCAAAACGTGTAGCTATCGGTGACAGGATGAAACAGGGACTCCTTCCAGTACTATCAAACACATTTGACAGTTCTCCATATTTCTTTCAAAACAATGGATCATATTCGATGAGTTACGTTGGATTGACCGAGGCAGTAAAGTACCACACAGGAGGCGAACTGTACAAAGACGACAGTGCAATGAAGTTTGCATCAACAATCCTGTCGAAGATAACTCAGGAGGCGAAAACAATTTCCGAGGAATTGGAAATGCGCCTGCAAATCGCGCAAAGACCTGGTGATGACGCCGCAACTAGACTCGCTGAACTCGACATGGAGAAGTATGGTCGAGCCACGACTGTGGTTGAGGGTACCCGCAGTCACCCTTGCTACACGGAGCTTACGGTTCTACCCGCGTCAGTTAAGATTCTGATTCGAGACAGAGCACGAGTAGAGAGCAGGTTCCAAGCAGCGACCCCGGGAGGACACTTGCTTCCTGTGAATCTAACGCCCAAAGAGCATGACTCACGAACTATTCATAAGCTTAGTTCAGAGGTCCTATCTGAGAATATCCTGTGTTTCACCTACGCAAACACCTTCTCTTATTGTAGGGGCTGCGGAGATTATGCCGTAGGAATCACTTCAAAATGCCCCAGATGCAACTCCACATTGATCACCCACGTAGGACGATGCTCTGCAACTTACGAACCGTTCGCCATATGGCCCGAGGCGAAAAGAAGGACTGTTGAGAAAAGGGTTTGCTATCCCTCATAGAACCGTCGTCTATCGGGTAGCCGCTAGCGCTACGACCGCCAGAATCGCCATTATTCCTCCATACATGAAAGTTACGTTTGGAGAGATAGCACTCCAAAGAAGTCCAGCGATAATGCTTGCAGGCAAATCGGCAATTCCATTGATGGTATGCAACGTGCCGTAGCCGGTACCTCGAAGGTCAGCTTGAACAAGGTCGGCGGTGTACGCTCTCTCTAGGGTGTCAACAGAAGCCGAAAAGAAACCAGCAAGAACAAACAATCCAGCAATCATGAAGATATCACTGGTTACAAACATGAACCCGAAACACGCTAACCCAAACGCAAAGTAACCAACACCTAGCAGTACACGCTTACCAATCCTATCGCTCAATACACCTATTGGAAGAGATGACGCCGCGTAGATTACGTTCATCAATGCATAAAGGAGGATTGTGATTTGTAAAGCGGCGATGCTGCCAAACTTCGGAGTCAACAGGATATTTGTATTCAATATGAAGAAGGCGTTACTGAAATTACCCAGACCAAATACTAGCACGGCCAGCAACAACTTCTTGAATTTGCTCGGGAAAGTTTTCATCCCTACATCCAGCCGAAGTTCTTTGACAGGGGCCTTCGATTTTTCTTGAACGAAGAATAGTAGGATCGCTACGGAGATTAAACCTGGAACTAGCGACCAAGCGAAGACGCCGCGATAAAGATAGACTGGAAGGAGGACAAAAGCCAGTGCGGGGCCTACAACAGCACCCGCAGTGTCTAATGCACGATGAAGGCCGAACGTACGTCCCGTTCTAGAAGATGAGGTTGAATCTGCAATCAAAGCATCCCTCGGTGCCGTTCTAATCCCTTTGCCAACCCTGTCAAAGAACCTGAGGCCTAGTACCTGAGGCCAACTGTTGGAGATAGCAATAAGTGGTTTAACTGAGGTTGAGAGACCGTATCCTAGCGTAGTAAGAGGTTTTCGTTTGCCTGTTCGATCACTTAACCAGCCAGATACAACTTTCAGTAGACTAGATGTTGAGTCACTTACTCCTTCAATTGTGCCTAGTATCGCAGCAGAAGCTCCCAGTTCGGAGACAAGGAACATAGGTAGAATCGCAACGATCATCTCTGTACTGATATCCGTGAAGAGACTGACTAGGCCCAGTGCAAGAACGTTCATCGATACTCCAAGAACCATGTTGTTCCTAGAATTGGACAAGCTAGTCTAACAACCCAGTTACGTTGAGAAACTCGTCTTCAATAAAACTTTATTCGAACCAACGGTTCCTATGAGACGAGAAGGCGGGTGAGGGGTCTTCCACCTGTTCCGCCCTAGAAATCCCGGAGTTGGAAGGATCATTGAGAACGAAATCGATAATGTTGACGGCTGCCTTTGCAGCTCTCTACGCAGTTATTGTTTTCATATTCTCGGGAATAAGTTTCGCAGTCTTTCAGGTGCGCGTCGCCGACGCATTGATCCCACTTTCAATCATTTTTGGATGGCCGGTGGTGTGTGGAGTTACTATAGGCTGTGCGATAGCAAACGTAGTTAGTCCACTTCCGAGTATTGCAGCGGACATAACTTTCGGTTCTGTTGCTAACTTCATTGCAAGCCTACTCGCTTGGAGAATCAGCTTGTTGAAACGAGGGAGAGTCGGCGAGCTGTTCGGATGTCTTGTGTCCATTGTGATCGTTACATTCGTCGTAGGAACATACTTGGCTGTCATTACTGCAATGAGTTATTGGGTATGGTGGGCTGCAATTGGCGTCGGCTCAATCGTAAGCATAGGATTCCTTGGATTCGCACTTGTCAGTATCCTGAGAGGCCTAAGAACTCGAAATCCGTCTGCCAAAGCAATTTGTCGATCTAAAGTTTGATCAACTACTACTGTAGATCCTCAAAGTAACCAGATTGCTAGGATGAACGCATGAACAGAATATCGATACTGGTGGACAAGAAGATGGCTGCATATCTCGAGTTGCCGAAGAACATAGGCATCTCGGTGGCGTCGGGGAGAAATGACGCAGTACGCAGATTCAAAAGGCTGCGTTGTGATAATGACATTTCAATTATCATGGTTTCTAGAAGAGTCTTGGATTGGATAGAACAGCCCCTGTCGATGTGCACTGAGCAAGGCGGATGTCCGTTTGTTGTATCTCTTATCAACAAGGGTGGCCCAAGGACCCAGGCTAGACATGTTTCAAGGTTACTGGGAAAAATTGTTGAATCAACCTAGGGTCGCCGGCTAGTTCTCTTTTTGTCAACAGATATACTTGAAGCGGTGATTCGAGTCAGGTGCTTTCGAACCTCCTCGGCTACTAGTGGAAGAGGCGCGAGTAGGAGGAGAACCGCCCAGTTTTGGATTGTTAGTGGATACGTTCCAAAAATGGTCTGGAGAGGAGGAAGGTAGACGATTCCAGATAATATTATGATTTGGGATGCAATCCCGAACCAGATCCACTTGTTACTGAAGGGCTTCACCTCTGAAATTGACGTTCTTCCAGTTCTACACGCAAACAGGTTCGCAGATTGCGCCACGACGATTCCAGCAAGGGTCATCGTGGTCCCCTGCCGATAAACTGGGTTATCTGAAGCTAGTCCCAACCCAAATCTCCATCCTCCAGCAATCCAAACAAGGAAACAACCAGTCAAGGACACTAGAGACACGAATATTCCAAGGAAAAGAGATCTTGCGATCGTTTTGGAATCGAAGAGTCTTTCTTTTGGACTTCGTGGAGGTCTATTCATGATGTGAGGTTCTGGGGGTTCGATGCTCAAGGCCAATGATGGAATGACCTCTATACCCAAATCGATTGCAAGAACTTGAGTGACAAGTAGTGGGAGTGGGATTCCGACTAGGACAAAAAGCAGGTAAGGTATCAGTTCGGCCCAGTTGTGCGCGAAGACATACGTTATGAACTTTCGTATGTTGTCATAGATTGCTCTGCCGCCTTCGATAGCCTTTGAGATCGATGCAAAACTATCGTCAAGCAAGATCATATCCGCAGATTCTCTTGCAACATCGGTGCCAGCCACACCCATCGCTACACCTATGTCCGCTTTCTTCAAAGAGGGCGCGTCGTTGGCTCCATCACCTGTGACCGCGACAATCTCTCCCATCGACTTGAGTAGGGACACGATCCGCATCTTGTGTTCTGGCGTTGCTCTTGCAAAGATTATTTCTCCGGCATCAATCTGCCTGATCAAGTCGGGCTCAGTGAGTTTGTCCAGTTGGGCTCCAGTCAATACCGTACATTTTTCCGTCTCAACGATCCCTACTTGTCGGGCTATCGTGAGTGCGGTAGGTCCATAATCTCCCGTAATCAAGATGACCCTTATGCCCGCCTTCTTCGCGTCCATGACGGCTTTTCTAACCTCGGGTCTGGGCGGGTCTAGGATTCCAAGAAGACCAATGAATACAAGATCTGTTTCAACGGTATCGACATTCCATTCATGCAAGTCGGGTGGTAGTTTCCGATAGGCCACTGCCAGAACGCGGAGACCCTCCTCACCAAGTCTCCTTTTTTCAAGATTTATCTGATCAATATCTTCCTGAGCTAATGGGTGCACCTCAGACCCGTCAAGAACATGGGAACAGACATTGAGTGTCTCTTTTGGAGCTCCTTTGACGTAGGCGATGTTGCCGTCCTTTGTCTTGTGAATTGAAGACATCCTTTTTCTTATGGATTCGAATGGCAAGAGTTTGACTAATGGTGCATCAACTAGTTCGTTCTGCACGTTCAAATCCATCTTCAACGCCAATGTCAGAAGCGAGCCTTCAGTCGGGTCTCCAAGTACTCGCCACTGGCCACTTGTATCCGTAGGTGGAATCAGTTTCGAACTATTGCAGAGCGACGATGCCTTGAGGAGTATTTCTACACCTTTTCTCTCGCCGAGCTCTAGTTTCCGATCTCCAATGAGTAGTTCTCCTGATGGGCCGTAACCCTCGCCGGTCACGTCAATCGTTTCACCATCTATCCAGATCTTCTTGACTGTCATTTCTCCTTTGGTTATTGTTCCCGTCTTGTCGGTGCAGATCACTGTGGTGCTGCCGAGAGTCTCCACTGCTGAAAGCCTCTTGACTAGAACATTCTGCCGGGCGAGTCGAACAACTCCGAGGGCTAGCGCGGTTGACACAGTAACCTGCAAACCCTCTGGAACACATGCAACCATGACGCCTATCATGAAAAGGAATCCTGTTAGTGCATTCATGTGGAACCAGAGTGTATCCACCATGAAGAATAGTACCCCAACAGTGATCGCGATCACAAAGTCGATCTTGCGGCGTGCGATATCTGGTTCTGAAGTGGACTAACCGTATCTTCTATTGACTCGCTCATACCGGCAATTTTTCCAAATTGAGTTCTCATTCCGGTGTCATACACAACCGCTCTTCCAAAGCCCGACGCCACGGTGACTCCCATGAACACAAGGTTCGTTACGTCGAGCCAACTTGCGGTTTCTGCCTGCATGGGATCAGCGTCTCTGGGTTGCGCCTCCGACTCTCCTGTTAGGGCGACGTTATTCGTAGAGAGATCAAAAGCTTCCACAACACGTGCGTCTGCTGGAACGCGATCACCTTCATTTAGAATCAGTAAGTCTCCAGGGGCGATATCCTCAGCCTGGATTACCTTGGTTTCACCGTCCCTTACAACAGTCGCACGAAAAGGCAGGAATCTTTTAAGGGCCTTTACCGCCCTTTCAGCACGATATTCTTGAACGAAACTCAATATTGCATTTAGAATAACCACCACAAGAACTGAAATGCCAAACTCAACCATGCCAGTTACGAAAGCCAAAATAGCGGCTATTATCAGGAGAGCGCTAAAGAGATCTTTGAACTGAGAAAGAAACTTGTTGAGAGCTGCTGCCCGCTTTGGTTCAGACAGCCGGTTCGGGCCGTACTCCTGCAGTCTCTTTTGAGCTTCGTCTTCTGTTAATCCTGTTGATCTTGTCTCTAACCTCTTGAGTACATCTGAAACCGGCCATGTATAGATTGGCAAAGAGTCCTTCACCACTCAAGGAAGGGAACCAGTTAGACTTCAGACGCGCTACCCTCGCAAGGAAAACGGGAACTCAAACTGGCTTTAAAAGTCTCTGTCTGAGAAACCGTGAAGGAAGCTTCTGGCAATAGGTCAGTGCGGCAGCTCAAGGATATCACGGAGAACATCGCGTCTCTGTCTGTCGCACGAGCACTTAGCTTACCTGCCCTTGTATCGTTTTCTTTCCGAGTAACCCGAGGATGGAGATTGCGCCTCCGATAGAGAGGATGGCTGAAACTTGAACATGAACGATGCGTTGGCTGTTGAGAAGAGTGCCACTGCTATGCCTTCGAGGAAGCCAGTAAGTGCTCTGAGGGTGTTTGTACTCTCTCTCAAGGTATACGCTTGGCTGAGCCAATCTAGAGGAGCAGGCAAGGCGAGTAACAGGCATATCAGCAGTTGATATTGTAGGGAAAGATCCAGAAAGGCTGATGGCTCAATAATCCAGACTAAGGCGATGAATAGAACAAATCCTATGACTGTTCCACTGCATCGCGCACAGATATTGAGCCGTCTACTGCCGAGAGGTACTGTTATCCAATGGCCATGTCGTATTAGGATGTTCCAATCGAACTGTCCCATCTAGTGGTCACTTTAGCTTCTGACCACAGTATGGGCATGTGACAAAGTCTGGCAGAACAGGTTTTCCGCATCCAGTGCATGGTTTACCAGCGACAAAAGGCTGCTTAATCGGCAATGATGCCCGGAACATCTGTACCCGTGCCCTTGCGGGCAACTGATAGTTGACCCTTATTGAAGTTCCTCCTTCCTCGGTTTCGGTGAACTCAAAAGATGTTTCGCCTTCGAGTGGGTCAGAAAGCCGGTACAGGCGGGGTGGCAATGATTGTGTTACAGTGAATCTTTCCTTCGGAACTTTTCTTAGAGAGAAGCGCGAAGGTTTGGTTGTCTCTATGCTCTGTGTTCGCCAATTCTCGACTTCTTTTTTCACGAGTTCGAAAGCTTCATCTGGTTTGTAGGATGTGAACCAGATATCGCTTTCGCCAGAGGTGGTCGGTCCAGCGGCACCGCGTTGACCTCTTTTCATCAACATTGGCATCATACAGCAGAGAAGCAGCGGGATAATCAGCAAAAGCATTTGCAGATTACCTCCGGGCGCTGCTTGAAGCGTGGTTACAGGAAGCATTCATTTCACCTATATACTGTTTAGGAGCGTACCCTACCACGGACCTAGATAATAGCTTTCGCTTTCCTATGTTTTGATAATCGAGAAATTGCTTCAGAGACTCTCTTGTGGCAACCACAAGATCGTGACGTATCTGTGATATCGAAAAGTCTATTCGACCTTGATTCTTATGGCTGAAAGCTTCTTTTCTTTGAGTGGGACTTTGATGTCGAGGAGACCGTTCTTGAAAGATGCCTTTGCCTTTTCTGGATCGATCTTTTCTGCGGAATGTATGTGCCCCAAGAACTCTATGTCCTCTTTCTCCGCTCTCACGTAGATGACATCGTCGCGCATTCTCAAGTCAATGTTCTGCTTATCGACTCCAGGGAGGTCAACAGTTACGAGCAGATTCTCCTCGTTGTCATCGAGACAGGCGAAGCTGTCAGGTTGAACTCTAGGTTTCCTATGTGTCACACTGAATTACCACTGGTTGATTCTTTGGTGAGATGATGTAGGTTGGTACAGAAAATACGATTCAGGTTTTCAGTTCTCCCACAATCGGAACACGTTCCAAAACTTCTTCACCATGAGGTGCATCCTTGAAAATTTCAGTAAGATCTGCGCCGGCTAGATGCTCAAAGTGCATCCCAGAATCCCAGAGGCTACTTTGAGTAACATCGTAGACTTTTCCATTGTAGGCTACGTAGGCAGGCCTTCCATCCTTGCCATCGAATTGTTTCAACTCCTCAACCGTGAACTGTCTCATCAGACCTCCATCTCCAACGCGAATTTTTCATGGCCTAGTGATCTATATCTCCTTTTCTCAATGCGAATTCGCTACGCTAATCCACTCAGCAGCTTCTCTCTAATATCGCTTACATTAGCTTCCATTCTAATCAGTTTCTCAATTCTATCTGCATCCCGCGTGTAGCCAAGGAGTAATGCTCCTACCATTTTGTCTCCTTTTAGCACGAATTTTCTATATGCATTCTTCTCATTCACGTCGCAAGAAAGAACCTCGTAGTCAGCTGATGGTGGTGATGTCGTTCCAATAGATGTTAGAGTAAAATCATAGATCTTCTCTGAGTTTGAGCAGACTCCTCCACAGAACGTTTCATGAATCCCAGATATGTTCGATCCAGCGATAGTGCCTTGCTCAACAGCGTTGTTCCAACTCGTGTTTAGCCTGTAATCTTTGTATACGACATCATAAGCTTGGGCAACATCGCCTGCTGCATAGATTTCTTCGATATTTGTTTGCATTCTATCATTGACAACAATTCCTTTATCGATTCTTATTCCGCTATCTTTCAAGAAATCAACGTTTGGTGTAATGCCTATAGATACACCAACTAATTGGCACGTTATCTCGGTTCCACTTGTTGTGACTACTCCGGAGACAGCGTCGCTTTGCCCAACAAATCTTTCTACTTCTGTGTTGAAGTCGACTTCAATCCCTTCTTGCTCTAACCTCTTGGCAATGATGTCTGAAGCTATCTGATCGAGCATAGCCGGCCATAGTCTGTCACCTCTGACAAGCAGGTTCACGTCCAATCCTCTTTCTCGTAGAGACTGTGCCAGATTCAATCCGAGCAAACCGCCACCAACCACGACTGCCCGTTTTGTTCTAGCGACAAACTCTACCATTGTCCGAGCATCTTCAAGCGTTCGAGTAGTCATTATGCCTTTCAGATTTGAGCCCAGCCATCTTGGCCTTAATGGTTTTCCACCAACCGCTAGTAACAAATTGTCATATGAGATCTCTCTGTTGTCGTCCAGCAGAATCAGCTTCTCCTTGGGAAGAACCTTCGTCACAGTTTTCCCAAGGGTTTGCACGACAGCTTTCTCCTCGTAGAAACTAGGGGGGTACACCCTTAGATTCTCGGATTTGCATTTGCCAGCTATGAACCTGGAAAGTAGCCTTCGATAGTAGTAGAGCTGTTTTTCATCGGAGATGACGTTTATTCTGGATTCAGAATCATGCTTTCTAATAATTTCAGCAGCTCGAATCCCAGCAGGCCCATTACCAACAATTACATGATTTGTCAAGCTAGTCATCGCTATTCGATTCTTGGAGACTGCGTATCTTCATCACTTATGACAAGTGAACGCTCATCGAGAGGGCCTCGTCAACTACTCTCCAGTCAACTTCAGTTTCGATGCAACCATCGCGTGACAGTGCTACACCCTGGCTTATCGCACCGAATCTCTCGCAGACGAAACCTCCCAATACCAGCTCCTTAAAACACGCGACTCCAAGACATGCCAAAGGTCTTTCTCGCTTGAGAATGGATCCCACCATGCTACCGCCCGAGAGAACGTAGGCACCTTTGTATCCTAGTTCCAGGGCCCTTGAGATAACCCGATGGATTCCACATCTTCCACATTTCTTGCAGACATAACCAGACTCACTCAAAGAGGCTGGGCATTCTCTGGACCTTAGACACTGAGGAAGGAAGAGTATCCTTTTTTGGAATGGTATTCTGGCAAATGGTGTCTTAGTAGTCGCATTCTTTGTCTTGACGTATACTTCCAGAAGTCTCGTTTCGTCTATGCCGATTTTCGCGGCTATCTTCTCGATCTTTGTGAGAGCAATGGCACCGATTCTATGCTCAGCAAGTTTCTCTATCAAGAGCATTGCAGAAGCTTCTTCATTCAGTGCCATTTTGGATTCATCGCCCTCTGCTAAGAGGTATGACCATTAGGAATATCAAGCCTTTGAATATCGATGGTCCATGGTCCAATTATTCAGTGAACATTCATTTCCAGCATTTGTTTGCTAGGTCTACTTGGTCGATCTTGTTATTCTAACGTTGTCCACGTAGAAGTGGGACAAGAGTATTGGAATATCCACTTCCCACCACTTGACCCACAGTCGATCCTTTGAAATTGCCATTATTGACTGCAAGATTCGCAGCATGTTGTCGCTCATCCTAAGGCCTTTTACTGGACCAGCCAATTCGCCGTTTGATATCGTAAAGATTCCATCTCTACATATAGTTGAAAAGTCTCCTGTCTGGTAGTTCTGGAAGCGCGTGTACCAGTTATTCGTAACGTAAATTCCGTTTCGAACCTCTTCAAACAATTCCTCTTTTGAATAGTTTCCAGGCTCAACCATCAGGTTCGACGGTACAGGTACAATTCCAGAGTCACCACCATAGTATCCATGTCCTGTCAAGTCTGCGTCGAATTTCTTGGCAGTGTAGGAACTGTGAAGCAGAGTTCTCAGCTGACCATCCTGAATGATTGTTGTGGGTTTGGTTGGAAAACCTTCGTCGTCGAAGGCGTGGGAACCTGGGCCTCCGGGGAACTGTTGATCATCTATCAGAGTAAAGGTGTCTGAGGCAACTCTCTGTCCAAGTTTGTCGGGGAAATATGACATGCCAATCTCAACGGCATAGGCTGAGGCTGATAGTGCTGTCGTGTTCAGCAAGTTGGCCATTATCGACGGTCCTAGGACCGCTCGATAGACTCCTTCTTTGCCTTCCTTGGGTGCAATCGCCATCTTCGCTATAGTGCCCGCTTCTCTTCCCGCTATTTCAGGATTGAAATCCTGGAATGTTGTTGAGCACGATACTCCTTGTCCACTGGAATCATCTTCAACAAAGGCCCTCACAGTAAGTTCGAGTAGTGTCCCCTTCTCTCTTCCTTCGTTTCCCGTTGACGTTCTCAGCATTCGATTCCATTCAGTAGCCGCCAGTACTCCAGATACTCTTTTTGCACCTGCATCGAGCGCCGAATTGATCGAGGCTGCAACTGCATCTGTCAACTCATCAGTCGATGATGGCACTCTTGGATCGTAGTTGTTCTGAATTGTGCTGTACGTGAATGGTCCTTGAGGGAGTCTTGAATCTACATCTCCGGGTTTCATGAGTCTTATTGTCTTTGTTAGAGTTTCCATTGCGGACGTGATGGCTTCGGGAGTTGGATCTTCAATGGTACATCCGGTTCTTCTGGGGCCCATACTCATGTAGATTGTCGGGGTGATCGTGTTCCAGGCTTGGAGCACAGTAATCGAATTGTTACTGAATCTGAGCATCCGTTTGTTCTCTTCGACGACTATAGCGCAGACGTCTGAGGCTCCAGCCTTCTCTCCCTGAGAGACAATTAATGCTGCAATTTCATTAGAGTTCAAGGTTAAAGCCCTCCAAGTCTCAGTCTTCTAAGCCTGATTTCGGGTCCCCCAGTCCACACAGGTGCTCCCTGCTGGGGGTCTCCTTTTCCACAAGTCGCTGCTTGAAAATCAACAGTCTTTGACACAGCGTCCACGCTGCTATAAAGGCTGTGGGTGGTAACCTCAAGTACAGGGTTCCTGATTGGTCGAGTAACCTCTCCATTTTGGATCAGGTAGGCTTCGAGGCCGACATATCGCTGGTTGTACCTCCTATCGTCGATGTTCCATTCCATGAATGTCTTGATGTAGACTCCTGACTTTAGTTCGTCAAAGAGTTCTTCTCGAGTATAATTGCCTGGTTTCATGTACGTGTTTGCCATCCTGATAATGGGTTCTCGACTGTACGCAACGGCTCGTGCGGCACCGTTGCTTTTCACCCCCATCTCAGCTGGCCGTTTCACGGTTGTGTAGGAAACTTCTGATTACGCCTTTCTCAATCAGCACTCGTTCTCCAGTGCTCACCCCTTCATCATCGTAAAGGTAATAGCCAAACGACCTTGGCAGGGTAGGGTCATCTACGATAGTAACGTGATCGCTACCGATTCTTGTACCGATCATTTCAGGCTTCAGATAGGATTCTCCTGCCTGCGCTGCTTCTCGTCCCAGTATTCTGTCTGCCTCTTGCGGATGGCCGCATGACTCGTGGCATATGATCCCGACAACCTCAGATCCCAGAATGAGGTCAGTTTCACCCTTAGGTGGGGCTGAGCCTTCTTCGAGAATCTTGCCCAAAGTTTTCGCTTCGTCAGAAACTAGTTTCGGGGGATCCCATTCCTGTACAGCTTCCCAGCCTCTGCTTTCTCCAACATGTGTCCATCTCTGAAGTGTTCCTTTGCCAGGCTTTGAAGCTGTGAGAAAATACCAGAGGCTGATTCGAGGGACTCTTCCATGGATCCTTGTACCTTCGCTATTTACGTAGAACTTTTCCTGTCTGTCATGTGAAAGTGTCATATACCGGGAGGGTAAATCGACACCTACTTTCTGTGGATCGAGCATATGCTCGACTTCAAGAAGAAGATCGAACTTCTCTTCTGGGCTTATGTCTTCAGGAGAAGATGCAGCTTTCACTTCCCAGCTCGTTTGAACAGTCTTCTCAATTGAAAGTTTCACAGGGTTCTTGACGAGGCGTGAGGCAGAACGTGCCATATTGTATGCGAGTTTCACAAGATCTTCTACGTCGACTTTCGTTAGTTTATCTGTTGAAGCAAATCCTAGAGCTCCGTTAACTAGGATGCGAACTCCGATGCCAACAGCTTTGGATAATTGAAAAGTGTCCGGGATACCGTTCTTCAACGTGTAGGTGTTCTCTACGTCGCTCTGAATTCTTGCTTCAACATAATCAGCACCGAGATCTAATCCTCTTCGAATAACGTTCTCCGCCAAGTCTTCCATTCTTAGACGGTCACCATCGCTCAATCTCTAATTTGGTAGAAGCTGTTTCCACAATTACTCTACGATCGTTTGTAACCCTGCCAACAACTTGTGATCCCTTAATGATGGTGAGTGTCTTTCTTTCATCCGCCCTTGGAACCACCATCAAGAATCCAGTTCCCATGTTGAAGGTTCGGTACATCTCTCTGTCAGTGACTTTCCCTTGTCTCTGTATGAGTTTGAAAATCTCTTGCGGTTGGAATAGATCATCAAGATAGAAACCCACATTCGCTCTAGTTCCGATTCTCTTCAGTTTCGAGTATGCGCCTCCTGTTATGTGTGCCATTCCGTGAACGTGTACTCTGGATCTCAAGAGCTCCATTATCGGTTTCACGTAGATGCGTGTCGGAGTTAGAAGCATTTCAGCGACGTGTCGACTAAACTTCTTAAGAAGGATTTTTCTGGCAAGGGTCAAGCCGTTACTGTGTATTCCAGTACTTGAGAGACCA
This sequence comes from Candidatus Bathyarchaeota archaeon, assembly GCA_963760485.1. Lineage (GTDB taxonomy): Archaea > Thermoproteota > Bathyarchaeia > 40CM-2-53-6 > CAVXDP01 > CAVXDP01. Next base: position 171,784 of record CAVXDP010000015.1, read on the forward strand.
ATTATTGAATCTCCAACTTCTATTCTGGTGCCGTCGACAATTCTGTCTTTTCTAACCACTCCAATGCTCGTCGCTGAGAGGTCGAAACCCTCTATGACATCAGGCATAATAGCGGTCTCGCCTGAAACGATCGCTACACCAGATTCTAGAGCGCCTCGGCGAAGCCCTTTCATCACGCCTTCGATTAGTCTTTCGTTGGGTTTCTCCAATGCAAGATAATCCACAAGTGCAACTGGTTCAGCCCCAACGCATATGATGTCGTTAACGTTCATCGCTACACAGTCGATTCCCACACCTTCATATTCTCCCAACATGAGCGCTACGAGAACCTTCGTTCCTACTCCATCGCTGTGAAGTGCCAGTGCTTGTCCCTTGCCTATGTCTATCAAACCGGCATAGTGCCCTCTAATGTCCAGTACCTTGCCAAATCTTCCTTTTCGTGTTGAGAAAGTCTCGGAGGCGATTTTGTCGATATCTCCGTGAATCTTCTTGACCTTTCTAATGTCAACGCCCGCTTTTGCATATGTGAAGCTCATTACTGGGTCAGCTACTGCCGCATTGTCATATAGAGGTCTGATTTTTCAACTCGAGAATTCTTTGTGCGAAGTAGGCTGCGTTCTCGGCGTTATCTATGCCAACGCACGCCACGGGGATGCCTTTCGGCATCTGGACAATTGAGAGCAGGGAGTCCAATCCGCCTACAGCCTTGTTGACTGGAACGCCGACTACAGGCTTCTTAGTTCTGGCGGCGATGTATCCTGGAAGATGAGCTGCCAGACCGGCTATCGCGATGTAGACGTCTGCGTCGGAGGATGCTAGGTAAGACTCGAGATCCTTGTAGTTCCTGTGGCATGAGAGGATTTTCGTCTCATAATTCACCGTGAGTTCCCTAAGAACTCCTTCAGCTTTCCCGGCAATTTCCAGGTCGCTTTTCGAACCGATTATGATCGATACTTTTCCATTCATCTCATTTTCCCCCTTGACGTTATTCAACTCTGTCTATTACGTGCTTTTCCAACATTCCAGAGTTCCTTCAGGTCGTATTTGATACTGACTTTCTCCTGTTTTGCTGTTGCGATGAGAGTGTTGTGAAGTAGAATAGCAACCGTCATAGGTCCAACTCCTCCCGGAACGGGGGTGATGTATGACGCCTTTTCGAGAACACCGTCGAAGTCCACGTCGCCGTAGGTCCTTCCGTCAATCTTCGATGAGCCAACATCAATTATGACAACTCCATCTTTCACCATGTCTTTTGTAACAATGAAATCTGGTCTATTCCCAACGGCACTCACTAGGATGTCGGCGTCTCTAGTGTATTTTTCAAGGTTCTTTGTCCTTGAATGGCATATGGTAACTGTTGCGTCAGCGTTCAGGAGTAAGATGTCGGTACTCAGAAAAAGCAGCTGTAGTGGGTCCAGAGTTGATAGAAGAAATGAAAGTGGTTTTCCAACCAGATTGCTACGGTTTATGATCACTGCATGTTTTCCATCTAGACTTATCTTGTAATGTGTGAGAAGTGTCATAATGCCCTTGGGCGTGCATGGCACCAGCTCATATTTTCTGTACGATAAGTGACCGGCGTTTATTGGGTGAAGTCCGTCAACGTCTTTGTAAGGGGCTATCTTCTCAATCAGGTCTTCTCCGTTGAGTCCCATTGGGAGCGGCAGCTGAACCAATATGCCGTGAACGGACAGGTCATTGTTCAAGGTCTCTATGAATTTGTACAATTCCTCTGCGTGGGTGGTTGCTGGAAGTTGATAGTCTCTTGATTGGATACCAACCTCTTGGCAACCCAAGTGCTTTATTTTCAGATAGGTCTTGGAGGCTGGATCGTCCCCGACTAGAATTGTTGCTAAACAGGGATTGACCGCTTTCTCTTTGAGTGATTTGACTTCGAGTTTTATGTTATCTCTAATTTCCTGTGCAAGTCGTTTACCATCCATTATGGTTGCTGTCATAGAATGTCCTCTATCCGCTTTCCTTCTTTCAGCAGCTCCTCTGTTTGAAAGTGGATGTAGGCCTTCTCTCTAGTCTCCCACAACTTGTCCCAGTTCTCGCCGTAGTCTACTCCTACAGTCTTCCCTTCAACCTTCAGCCGTCCATCAACGTGGAGTTGAATTGCCTTTGAGTAGATTCTATGTTCATAGATGAGGATTCTTTCCGATAACGTATCTGGTGTATCACTCGGTTTGACAGGGACAGTATGTTGCAGGATTATTGGTCCACCATCGACATCGTTGGTGACATAATGGATTGTGCATCCAGACTCCTTTTCTCCTGCTTTCAAGACAGCCTCGTGAACGTGATGTCCATACATTCCCGGGCCTCCATATTTCTGAATGTTTCTTGCGGGGTGAATATTCATTATCTGCAATCGGTATTCGTCGACGATGTACGGACCTAGGACTTGCATGAATCCTGCAAGAGCGATCACGTCGACCTTATGATCCCTCAGTGCTTTCACAGCTTTCCTGTCGAATACCTCTCTTTCTCTCTCTTTCGCTTCCGGGCTGGCGAACTTTTTTCCAAAAAGTCCTTCGATGAACAAGGTCGGTATTCCGTTACGTTGCGCTCTCTGGATCGAGTAGGCTTTGCTATTGTTACTGATCAAGATACCAATCTTGACATTCCGTAATACATCAAGCTTAATGTGATCTACGATAGACTGAAAGTCGGATCCTTTGCCAGAAGCAAACACACCTAGAACATGTGTTGTCATCTTAGCTTTCTCACATGTTCGATTCTCTTCTGTATCAACTGGTCAGTTCCAACATCTTTTCTATGGCGTAGGTTTCCTTTCACGTGACTCGTCACCTTCTCTGAAATCTTCTCTGCTTCGCTGATTGTGTCAGCGAACCCAGTTAGTGCCACAGTTCTTGACGTGGTTGTGACGATTTGACTATTGATCATGTCAACACTTGCGTAGAAGACTTGGGCGCCGTCTTTTCGAATTGCTTTTTCGTCGACGACAATTGGGTCTCCGGGTTTCACGTTCTCTGGATAGTCTGCTGGAACAAGATACTTACATACTGTAGCTTTAGACTCGAACTCACCTGACTTGGTCATGTTTCCATCAGCGATCCCACAGTAAAGCTCCAGTGGATCAGTGTCCAGCAGCGGAAGTACGTTCATGCTTTCGGGGTCTCCAAATCTGGCGTTGAACTCTACAACGTTCACTCCAAAATCCTTCTTGACGTTACCTCGGCCTAAGAGGAACTGTCCGTAGAGGATTCCTTTGTAGGGGATGCCTATTTCCCTCTTCAGCGCGTCCACAGTTTTCTTCATTATTTCCAAGCTGTCTTCAAATTCCTGACGAGTAAGGAATGGCAAGAGATGGTTCTTGTCACTGTAACTTCCCATTCCTCCGGTGTTTGGGCCTACATCTCCATCGTATGCTCTCTTGTGGTCTTGGACACATGGCATCGGCTTCAGATTTTTTCCATCTACAAAAGCCTGGAGTGTATACTCCTCACCGTCAAGTCTCTCTTCTATGACTACTTTGCCGATTCCGCCTGGTTTCTGGTCGAGAATTTTCTGCACGTATCGACTTGCTTCTTCACGGTTCTTGAGATGTTCTCCGACTATTTGAACGCCCTTTCCTCCGGTTAGCCCTGCGGGCTTTATTACGGCTTCACCAATTGAATTGATAGACTCAGATGCCTCATGTGGATTCGAGCATACTTCGAAATGTGGAAGACCCGGGATGGAATACTTCTTCATCAATTCTCGGCAGAAGGCTTTGTCTCCTTCAATCATGGCCAGACGTTTCCTAGGACCTACGCACCTGATTCCCTTGTCTTCCAGTGTATCAACTACACCGCTGACTAACGGTGCTTCGGGTCCAACAATGGCGATATCAACCCTGTTCTGAAGAGCAAAGTCTGTTACGAAACTACTGTCAGTTATCTTTCCTACGACGTACTTTTTTGAGCGTGTCATGATCCCGGGGTTTCGTCCGCTCATTATCGAGAATAGCCGCGCCTTCTCGTTTCTTGCCACGCTTTCAGCGATCGCGTGTTCTCTTGCACCAGATCCGACTAGCAGGACGTTTATCACTATTTCATCTCCCAGTATCGGATTCGTTCGTTTGACTTCTTTCCCTTCATCTGGTCCGATAACTCTTGCGCGAGCGGAGTTGGATATTCTCCCGTTAGGCATCCAAGGCATAACTCTTGGTCGCTATAGCCTATGGCATGCAATAGTCCCTCTAACGTCTGGTAACGGAGTCTGTCGGCTTTCACGAGTTTCTCTATCTCTGGAATCGATCTCTCAAATGCGACTAGTTCTTTGTGTGTTGCTATGTCGATTCCATAGAAGCATGGTGATACTATGGGTGGACACGTGATCCACAGTTCAACTTTCTTGGCCCCCGCATTCTTCACCAAGCTTACGATCTTTTCTGATGTTGTTCCTCTCACGATACTGTCATCAACTAGGACCACTTTCTTGTCCTTTAGGACAGACCTGACGGGGTTAAGTTTCACGGCGACCGAATTCGATCTAGTTTTCTGTTCAGGCATTATGAATGTTCTCCCTATGTACCGATTCTTGATCAAGCCTTCGGCAACGTAGATTCCTGTTTCTCGGGAGATTCCCTCAGCAGCGGGGCGAGCGGTATCTGGAACGGGGACTATGACATCCGCGTCTGTACTGTACGTTTTCGCTAGGTTTCTTCCAAGGTTTATTCGAACGCTGTAAACATCCTTGCCGTTTAGGGTTGAGTCTGGTCGGCTAAAATAGACATACTCAAACATACAATGAGCTTTGCGTGTGCAGGGGCACACGTCCTTTCTCCATGTATCATGGTCCGAGCTGGACAGCACAAGTTGACCCGGTTGAACATCCGAGATTGACGTGATACCATTCACATTTAGGGCGACGCTTTCCGATGCCATCATAGTCAAGTTTTCGTTTTGGCCATAGCAGAGTGGTCTGAATCCGTATGGGTCTCGGAAAGCGAATACTTCCCCCTCACCCGTTACGGCTGTTATTGAGTAGGCCCCCTCCATTTGTGACATGCATTCACTGACAGCAGTCTCAAGATCCTTTGTCGCCATGAGCGCTTTCACGAGCGTCTTCAGTATTATCTCACTATCTGATTCTGATGAGAGGAAGATGCCTGATGAGAGTAACTTTTTTCCAAGAGCGATTTTGTTGACTAGGTTGCCGTTATGACATAGTGCTATTCCATTCTTCTGATAGTCGACGAAGAAGGGTTGAGCGAATCCATCAATTGAGAAAGCTCCGTTGCGAATGTCTTCTGAAGCTGATTTGCCAACTGTCGAATAACGAGTATGGCCGATTCCAATACTCCCTCTAAGGTGTGCGAAGTTTTCCAGTCCGGGCACTAGGCCAAGTTTCTTCTCATGATAGAACTTGTCTCCGTCATGCGTGTAGATGCCTGCGGCCTCTTGACCTCTATGTTGCAGCGCGAGAAGTGAGAGCCAGATATTCTCAACAACGTCGCCGCTCTTCTTTACCGCACCAACAACTCCACAACTCTCTCTCAGAGGTTTCATTCAACAAGTCTCCCGATCGACTTTGAGTAAGCCCTAGTCATTTCTTCGAGCGTACAGGATATTCTGCTATTTCGAGTGACAATGTCGAGACGATCGTTTCTGACGTCGCCCACCTTTGTTGCGGGGATTCTATGTTTGGTGAAGAATTTCAGAGCGTCGCTACAAGTCTTTGTTGAGATAACGAATCTTCCACTCGATTCGGAGAAGAGGAGTTCATCATCTTTCAAGGTGTGTTGTATTCCTTTCAGGTCTATGGCCGCGCCAATACCTCCGTTGATACACATCTCCGCTAGGGCGACTCCCAAGCCTCCACCAGATACATCATGGCATGAGTTGACGTATCCGAGTCTTATCGATGCCAGCATCGCGCGCAAGATTCGCTTCTCAAGTCCAAGATCAATAGGTGCTAAAGTCACATCGCTGGCATTGACGAATCGATAGTATTCTGATCCTCCTAGATCGCGTTTTGTCTTCCCAACAACAATTATAGAGTCCCCATCCCTGAAACCTGAAGTCGTTATGTGCTTCTTCTTGTTGATGAGTCCAAAGACCAGTATGACGGGTGTTGGCTTTATTGCGGTTCGAGTTTCCGTATCCTCATTGTAGAAACTAACTTTTCCTCCAATGCATGGGAGAGAAAGCTTCTTGCAGGTGTCGGATATCCCCTTCATTGTCTGAACGAACGTCCAGAACACTTCGGGGTTATTTGGATCTCCGAATTGGCAATGGTCAAGCATGGCGATTGGTTCTGCACCGACCGCGACGATGTTTCTACATGCTTCCGCAACACAGTCTGCGGCTCCTGTGTAGGGATCTACGTGACATCGACTTGAATTTCCATCCGCTTTTATCGCGACAAACTTTCCATTTGGCAGTCTCAGGACTGCCGCGTCGCCTTGTCCCGGTTTAACAACAGTCCTGACACCTACTTCATGATCGTATTGTCTATAGACCCACTCTTTGCTCGCAATGTTCGGTGAGGCTAGAAGCCCCATCAGGATTTTGGCAAGATTTTTCGGTTGCTTCGGTTTCTCTCCAACACGCTTCTTGGGTTTCTTCAGTTTTCGCCATATTATTGGTGCGTTTGCAAGGAATTCTGTCGGGAGGCGTGCAAGTTCTCTCCCTTTCTCCATTACGACTATCTGTCTTTGTTTGATTACTTCTCCAATCTTTCTGTAAGGGATCTCGAATTTTTCAAATATGTCGGATATCTCTCGCTCGTGATCTTTTCCAACGATGAATACCATTCTTTCTTGGGATTCGGATATCATGATCTCGGTTGGTGTCAAGCCCATTTCGCGCAAGTGAACTTTGGAGATATCAATTTGGATTCCGGTCTTCCCCTTGTCAGCCATCTCAGATATTCCGCAGGTAAGGCCTCCTCCGCCGAGATCTTTCAATCCATGGACGTAGCCGGTGGCGGTGGCCTCAAGTGTCGCTTCCATAATCAGTTTCTTTGTGAATGGGTCCGGTATCTGGACGGCTGATCTGTCATCTTCGCTTTTGTCCGTCAGCACTCTTGAGGCAAACGTGACTCCATGAATTCCGTCTCGGCCAGTGGATCCTCCGACAAGGATAACGGAATCTCCGGGTTTACTGGCCTTTGCGAGAACTATGTCGGCTCTCTTCCCCACACCTAAAGCTATGACATCCACGAGGCAGTTCTTTTCAAAAGACTCGTCGAATTCAACTTCACCGGCTACTGTTGGCACACCTATACAGTTCCCATAGTCCGCGATTCCACGAACAACGTTTTTGAAAAGCCATCTTGAATGCAGACTTTCGTCTATCCGCCCGAACCTCAAAGAATCGAGGAATGCTATGGGCCTAGTCCCCATGCACAGAATGTCTCTAACGACACCGCCGATCCCCGTAGCAGCTCCACCATAAGGGTCGATCGCACTTGGGTGATTGTGGCTTTCAATATGAGCTGTTGCCACGTATCCATTGCCTATGTCAACCACGCCCGAATCATACCCGGGACCGAGTATGACTCTCTTGCCTTTGGTAGGCAAGAGTTTCAGATACGGCTTTGATGACTTGTAACTACAATGCTCACTCCATTCAGCGTCTATCATCATCCATTCGAGGCCATTAGGTTCCCTTCGAAGGTATCTTCTTGCATACTCAACCTCTTCCTTCGTTAGGGTAACTTCAACTTCTGCAAAAGTCATTTGAGCCAACTCAACATCGACTCGAACATTTTTCTCCCATCTTCAGATCCAAGAATGGATTCACTCGCTCTTTCTGGATGAGGCATCAAGCCGACAACATTTCTATCCTCATTACAGATTCCAGCAATGTCATCGATTGCGCCGTTCGGATTTCCACCCGAGTATCTGAATACAACCTGATCATTTCGATGAAGGGCCTTCAACATCTCCTCGTCAACGAAGTACCTTCCCTCGTTGTGTGCTATGGGCATTCTAACGGTCTGCCCCATTTCGTAGAGTCTCGTGAAGGCTGAATTATTTGTTTCAACCTTCAACGTCGTCCATTTGCAGAGGAACTTCAAACCAGAATTTCTTAGAAGCGCTCCCGGAAGCAGTGATGACTCCACGAGAATTTGGAATCCGTTACAGATTCCGAGAATTGGTTTCTTCTGTTTCACCATTTCTTTGATCGAAACCATGGCTGGCGAGTAGGCTGCGATTATTCCCGCTCTCAGATGATCACCGTAACTGAAACCTCCGGGCAAAATTGCCGCGTCATACTCAGAATCTTTGAAGTCCTTATGCCATATGAGGTCGGCTTGGACTCTCACAACATTTCTAAGAACGTGTAGAGTGTCTAGATCACAGTTGCTTCCGGGGAATTGAATAACGGCTACTTTCATGTTTTGCCCCTAATTTCAATCTTGCAGGAGTGAGCTACAGGATTAAAGATTCGGAGATCATTGCACATCGCGAAAACCTTCTGTCGAGCCTCTTCTTCGCTGGTAGCTTCGATCTGAACTCTCAACAGTTTTCCAGTACGGACTTCCTTAACGCAATCGTAACCGCTCTTGTGCATAAGATCCTTCATAATGGTCTCGCCTTCTGGATCCTTTGCTTGGGGTTTGTTTCCAATGACAATTTCAACCATGTACACTATCTTCACCACAAATTCTTTTGAGGGGTTCAAGATAGGCAAGTTCCATGATTTTCGGCATGTCCTTCCTGAAACGGTCTTTGTCGAGAATCTCGAAACTGTTCTTGTCCCAAAGTCTCATGGAATCAGTGCTCAATTCGTCTCCGACGACGAGTTTTCCTTCGCTGTCTCTTCCAAATTCAAGTTTGAAATCAGCAAGTAGCATTGCTCGTTCAGAGAGAAATCTCTCTAGTAGAGATGCCGTTCTAAGCGCTGCATCCTCCATTTCAGAGATCTCTTGGTCTGTTGCCAATCCCAGAGCTCTAATGTGGTACCGGTTAAGCATGGGGTCGTGTAATGCATCATCTTTCAGGTAAAATTCTACGACCGGGGGGTTGAGTTTTTGGCGGTATTGAAAGTATTTTCCCAAACCTACTAGATGACCAGCGGCTAGAATTCTACATACAACCTCGATGGGGATCATTTTCAGTTTCTTGGCGATCAGCTGGTTCGGGCCTGTTTGCTTGATAAGATGTGTTCTAATCCCGTTTTCTTCAAGAAGTTTGAGTAGGCGGACCGAGATAGCGGTGTTCACACGGCCTTTTCCAACCAGAACGTCATGCTTCGCTCCATCGCCACCTGTTACGTCGTCCTTGAAGTACAAGATTACTTGGTCCGGATCCTCCGCTGGTTCGATAATCTTCGTCTTGCCCTCAGAGAGTTTTCTTGAAGGCATAACTATAGCTCCGAACCAGCTTCGTAGTGTGGGCTCTTAAACTATTCTACACAAATTTGAGGAATTTTGAATCGATTAATTTACACGAAAATGATAAGCACCCACCAAACTCGATCGGAGCATTAGAATCGGCAGTCACCATAGTTGGTCTCTCAGATCATTCGCACTCTCTGGGGTGTGAATGCAATGTCGACTACGACATTCACCATAGACATCCAGGTCTCCCCAGTACACCCGACTGACTTGATGGATTTCATACGTCAGTTCTACATTCTTCCTAATCGAGAACTACGGTACATCTAGAAAGGGACGATTGATAATCAGCAGACAAGTTTGATCTGTCTACTCCTAGGATCGTCATTTCGAACAAGTTGCCGAACGCGGCCGCCACGGGACCAAACCTAAGTCATGGAACCGTGCTGATAACTACCGGCCTACTAGTCCAGTTGGAGGATGACCAAATACTTGGCGTCGCAGGGCATGAGATGGATCATTTGAAAGGTCGCGATCTACTGTGGCTATTCGGATTAATGTCATCAGAATTCTTGCTTCGGCCATAACGTACTTCTTCCATTATTCATGTTCTCGCCATTTCTTTACTTGATAATGGCTATGGAATCGTTTATTTCATAGCGAAATTCTTTGAAGCCTGAGCTGACCTTTATTCCGCAGTCGTTATGGGCCAACCATACATCATCGCGGAGGCGCTGCGGAAGATAGGACTTAGTAGACTCCAGTTAGAGAAGTATCCGCAATCTAGGATCATGGCGCGGTTGGCTTTGGCGCGATCGAAATGACGTCGCGCAGGAATTGGCTGTGACCTTTCATTAAATTCTAAAAAATGCTTATTTATCGGCCTAAACGTGCTTAGCCTTGGTCCCGCGAATCCCGCGGTAAGACGTGAGAAACGTCCCGTAAGCTCAGCCTGGTAGAGCTTCCGGCTGTAGACCTGTGCCTAAGGCATGGGCCAACCAGCCTGCTAGGCGAACAATGGAAACCGGAGTCTGGCTTTGTGCCAGCTGGAACGTCGCCTGTTCAAATCAGGCCCGCGGGACCACATAGTTGTCTCAGCAAGGGGTCGAATGCACTTCACCAACCTCTTCATAACCCGCAGTCTCCAGCTGTATCGTAGTATGCTTTATTCCATGTCTCTCCTTGATCCTGTCTTTCAACTCGTTCAGCGTTTTTCCAGTATTCTCATACCCATTTCTGGTGACGACAACGTGAGCGCTCAGATAATGAACATACGAAGTTATGCTCCAAATGTGAGCGTCATGCGCGTCAACCACGCCTGAAACAGACTTCAGAGTCTTGATGACGTCCTCAAGTCTGATATTGGATGGTGCCCCCTCCATCAGAATATGTACGACTTCTCTCAGCATCTTTGAAGTACTGTAAACAATAACTGCTCCAATTATTACGCTCACAACCGGATCTATTACATACCACCCTGTGAAGAACATGATTATACCCGCCACGACAACTCCTAGAGAGGAAAGAGCATCCCCAACAACATGGATGAAAGCGGACTTTACGTTGATGTTGAAAATACTCTTTGACAAGAACGTAATAGATACAAGGTTTGCAGCCAATCCAATGAGAGCAATGATCAACATGCCCCCCACTTCAACTTCATGTGGGTACATAATCCTTTCAAACGCTTGATAGAAAATGTACAAGGAAACAATGACTAGGGTCACGCCGTTAGCCAAAGCGGAGAGGACTTCAACCCTATAATATCCGAAAGTTTTGTCCAGCGTTGGAGATCTTAATGCCATCCTACCTGCCAAGAAGCAGAGAAACAGAGATAGAAGATCAGTGAACATGTGCCAAGCATCGCTCATCAGAGCGAGGCTGCCATACCATAACCCCCCAGCAATCTCAACGGCCATGATCACGCTCGTCGCTATAATTGCTATTCCCAGATTCTTCTGCTCAGCACTATGAGATTCGCTTACCATATTGAGGTCGTTCCTTAGATCATCAACGGTAGTATATCAATAGAACGAGGTGAGACGTGGTTTACTCAGACTTGGTTTCTTGCAGACTCTGAATTACGGTGGTTCAACTTGACGATTGCAACGGGAAACGTTGATATCAGACTTCGAGTCAACAATGAGTGGCGAATGAAGATTTGAAGAAGTGTTATGTGATCTTCATAGCAGTCCTTCTTGCAGTCCTGTCGTCTAGCGTTGTAGTTCCGAGTCACGCGGAGACTGTTACCAAGAACTTTACGCTAAAAGACTTTGATGTTACCCTAACATTTCCGAAGACTGCTAATCCAGGTGACTCTGTTCCAGTTTCAGTGAATGCCGTAGCGAAAAGCTCGATAAATGTCGTTGACCTCTCAATTCAGGTACTCGCTTATGTTGAAGGTGGGGACCTTCAATCGATTGGCAGTGCGTCGTTGGTGACAGGTCAGTCTCAATACCAATACCAGTATGTGTACAAGGGGAACACACTTCATAAGGAACTTTCCGTGACCGTCCCTTCGAATATTCTAAGAGGCGCTTTGGTAGCAGTCATTTCTGAGACTACACGCTCCACAGGTTACGCCTACTATTCGTACTACCCCTACTACAATCAATACTACTACGACGGAAACACTCAGAATTACCAGTATTACTGGTACTACCCTTACTACTACACATACTACTACCCCGAGACTTATTATAATGAATATGTGGAGTCGAAGACCCTTCCCTGCACCTATATCCTCGCCACCACGCCAGAATATGTTAAACTCAAGTCTGACTACGACAAACTCTCCTCGGACTATGATAAGCTGTCTTCTCAATACCAACAGGCCACAGAGCAGAACAAAGATCTTAACGACAGACTTTCCATGACAACCCAGGAACTAAACACCGCAATGATCCTTGCGGTCATCTTTGTGGCAACAACAGTGATTCTGGCAGCCTATCTATTATACACGCGTAGGAGAACCACGGTAATTTCAGCTGCTGGTGCACCCATTTCAAGCACGCCAGCTGCGGGCGTGCCAACTGCAGCGCCACCAGAGAAAGTCACAGCGGCACATGAAAAGAAAGAGGTTCCGAAGAAAGCGCCAGAAACCTAGAGTAGACAACATAGTTTTTGGCTCCTGGGGATCATTATCGGAGATACGAAACGAAAAACTCATATGGAATAGCCTATCTGCTCCATGCGATGGCCGCCGTAACGTAGAGTGAACGAGCAAAATTCGTTCCCGCGGACCTTGGTTAGCGTACAGGCCTGAAAGGAAACGGCAAACGCCGACCTTGGCCAATGGAGCCTGGAAAGCGACCATGTAAGTGGTGCTTGGGCAAAGGCCGGGTTCAAATCACCAGTTCACTGGTGGGAAAATCCCGGCGGCGGCCCTCAAGATATTTCTTTTGAACACGGTATTCATTCCACTCGATATCTCAAGAAAGCTTTAATGAGTCATTTTCCATTCCAGATGCTGGGCCGGTAGTTCAGTCTGGCATACCTGTCGAAGGGCCAAGGAACGTCCGGTTTGCAAGGTTCAGCTTAACCCAACAAGCCGGAAGGTCGCGGGTTCAAATCCCGCCCGGTCCATAATTCTGCTATTTAGGGTGTCGGAAAATTCAGTCGCCCACACACCGAGGCTTGAGTCTTTAGGTCCTAAACCCTTATCCCTTTAGCACCTACGGCACAACAGAACATACATCTCCACGATTTGTTGACAGCGTAGAATACCTAGGTGGCATCGTAAAAGACTAGGACAGAACGTGGGGAATCTTATCTTCGCTCTGCTTCTAAACCCATCAACGTATGCGAGTCTAGCTTAAACTTTCGCATTATCACATCATCTGCAATCTAAATGATTACTATCATCATCAGTAAGATCACTGCGACAACTACGACTAGCACCCCAAGCATGTTTCCAACAACAAACGCATTGATGCCTCCAAGAAACTCGTGATTTCTTGAACAATAGCCAAGGCCAAGCCAAGGACTACTCGAATCAAAATCTCTAGGTAAAGACGCACCGCAGTACCGACAGTTCTTGTAGGGAACTTTCTCCCATTCAAATCACCATTCTGCAATCTAAACCGCCACATTCTCGACAGTAGGGCAAAACGCTTCCACCTTATGGTAGTAGTCATTCCCGAACTTAATTATTTATGATGTGCTGGTCTATTGCGGTGACGGATTTGGGTCTTCAATCTGTCTACGATTGGATCATTCAACTTGGGTCTACCAGCTGTTGTCGCAGGGATAGTAGCTTCTTTGGTCAATTGGTTTCTTGAAGGATGGAAGTTCAAACGTGAGCAAGGAACCATTGACTTGAAGGAAAGGATAGATAAGTTCTACTCTCCATTGATTTTCCATTTTGAAAATATGAGATCTTGGGGCATATTCGTGAAATCCCTTCAGGGTTACACATAGTCCAGAGAACATCTTAAGGTGAAAACTGGAGAGTGGTATGACATAATGAGGTCAGGGATGAGATTTGCTAACCCAAAGGTTGTTGAGCTATTATATAAGTGGCAGCCCCTTGCAATTGCTTCAAGCCAACCTGATCTCTACCCACAGTTCAGAATGGAAGATTTTATACGATGTACCAAAGAGCTGCATGAAACATTGAAAGCTGATCGTGAACAATTGATGAAACAATATTGGAAGGTAATTGGGTAAGGCGACCAACGAACCGAAGGCTAGCACCAAGAAAAACGAGTTTAGAAGTAACGGAACTTGAATTCTAGTCTAGATGGCTTTGTGAATTTAAGTGCTTAAGGTGTTGTCGATTTAAGTCAAAGGCATACTGACGCGTTAAAGAGTGGAAAAACAATTTTCTGCCAGGCTATGCTATATGTGAAAAAGCGAGTCTGTTGAGTTCAAGAATTATCAATGGCGCAAGACTGCTGAATGTGCATAATACTAGCCTCTGTCGTCGACGCTTGGTCCTATCTTGCTCTCATTAAGATAGGGTCTTCCTTGCTTTCGCACCAAGAATCGTAGAGAAGAACCGACTCTTGAGAAGCTCGGGATGACTCGGAGCTAGCCTCGTGAGTTTTACTACAGAGAATTGACATCTGAATAGTTCAAGGAACTCCTTACCCGACAGAGATTCTAGCATTGACATCTCCTTGTCCCATTGCTCATCGGACAGTTCAAGCCATTTCTTCTGGACATCAAGCCCAACCTGAAAGTTGTTCCATACATCTCTCTTCCATATTTCTTCATATTTTTCAGGTCGGACTCTCTTTGCATCGCCGTTGTCGACCACTTGTTTCGCAGTCTCTCCCGCAATTCTGCCAAACTTCATTGCGAATCTAATTCCTTCAAGAACAAGGGGATTCAGATGTCCGGCTGAGTCACCGACAAGCAACACACGCTCTCCGATGGTGAGGCCTCTCGGTCCTTCGTTTGGAACTACTCCCGAATGGAACTCTAGTGGACAAATCCTTCCCAGCCTCTTCAGTGGGCCAGGTCTCTTCTCCAGCAAGTTCATGAGTCGTTCATAGGGATCCTCGTTTGACTGAGGTCTTCCAACTCCAACGCCAATCCTAACTTTGTTTCTACCCAAGGGAAAAATCCACGCATATCCTGCAGGAGAAAAAGCCCGGCCTACCATCAACTCCCACTTTTCTATTTCGACATTTTCGGCGTACACTTCGTATTCTGCGCCAATTCCAAATCTGTTGTATCTGCTTGCCAGGCCCAAACTGGTACCTACTATGGTCGAAAAGCCGCTTGCATCAATCACAAGCTCTCCACGGAAATCTATGGAGCCTCGTGGTGATTTTGCAGTGACCTTCACAGAATTCTTTTCATTCTCATACAATGCAGCATTGACTTCTGTTCGGAGAAATATCTTAGCGCCCAGTTCTGCAGCTTTTTCTGCCAGATGTATGTATAGTTTCCTGACATCCAAGACACATGCTTCAGGTTCAGTCGTCTCAAAGACATGTTCTCTACTGAGTGAGGATATTCCGTATCGCCTGATCGGGTTGTAGAACCCATGCGGAAGATCTAGTCCCTCTGTGAGCCAAGTCACGCCACTGGTTCGGATGCTATTCGCTATGCAAGGTTCTTTCTCAATTACAGCTACTCTCAGACCCTCTTTCGCAGCTGCACCTGCGGCGGATAGACCGGCAGGGCCTCCTCCAACTACTATTGCATCAAAGTCGTATGTTGCATGTGCCATAAGTTGACCGCCAAAACACGGATAATGTTTTTGGGTACTTATGCCTATGCGGGAGGGTTGAAGGGTTGAAGAAAGGACCAGCTCTAGTGATACCAAGCCGTTCGGCAATTTCGCTAGTGCTTCTAGGGTTTGTATCACTCATCAAAATGAGGAATTTGTCTCTGGTGGCAAAAGGTCGGCTCATTGAGTTCTTTTCCGCTCTTGTTGCTCTTATCTCATGAACCCGATTCTAACCCGAGATGCTCACGGAGCTCTCGGATGAGGGCTCTTACGCAACCGCAGAACTAGCCCGGTCCACCAATTTATTGACATCCAATCGACTGCAATTTCCAGAGGTGTAGTACTCGTGGATCCGTTCAAATATCGACTGGTGAGAGCCTGCAAGTGGTCTTGTTATCTTACAACTTTCTTCAGGTCTATCTCTAGAATGTCCGTTGCCCCAGTCTTCTTGAGAAGAGGTATGAGCTGTACCACTTGATCTTCTTCTACTGCTACCTCTACAGCATAACCGGGTTCTTTTTCCCCGTGAAGACGTGATATTGTAGGGCTCTTCATAGCAGGAAGGACTTTTGTCACGCTCACTAACATCTTCTCCGGAACATTCATCTTAAGTAGTTTCAGACCTCGTGCTTCAATGACGCCTCGAATAAGTGAGACGATATCTTCGATCTTGTCTCTTTTCCAAGGATCCTCCAGGCTCTGTCTATTGGCAACTAGCACAGCAGTTGATGAGAATAGAATGTGAGCTATGTCCCAACCGTTTTGTCTGAGTGTGGCACCTGTTTCTGAATTGTCAATGATAAGGTCTGCAACTTCGACAAACGTCTCTGTTGCTCCGTAAGACCTGATGAACCTCCATGGCATGTTATGCAAGTGTTCTTGGCATAGTTCCTTAGTGAGGTTCTCATACTCGGATGCGGCGATAACACGGCTACGACCAAATTCTACAAGCTTGTTAGTGAGGTCTCTGAACGTTGCTCCAGGATCTTCCAGATCCGGTTTTATGCCGTAGCGCTGTGGAATGGCTGCTACAACATCAACCTTACCGACTCCTAAGTCCAGAAACTGAGTTACATCAGATCCCAGTTCCATGATCCAATCTATTCCAGTTATTCCTATGTCGTACTTTCCTTCCTCAACGAGAGGGCCAATGTTCTGGGCTCTGTAGAGTCGCATCTCTAAATCTGGGTCTCGAGACTTGACAGTGTAAGATCTTTCATCGCTAAGTTTCGAACCGTAGCCGGCTTGTTCCAACAAGGAGGATATAGAGTTCCACAAGTGGCCTTTCGGTAGAGCTCGCCCTTAGTACAACCAAATCCTATCGACCCATGGATATTCGTATGTTAGCCTCTGCCAAGTCTCAATCGGTTCTTATCGGTGTTCCGGTATGATAGTATTTTCCTTCAGCCAGTAATGGCCAACCCGAACGTACTCCGAAGATGCGACGTACTTTGGCTTCCAGAAAAGAGTATACTTGAAGTGCGCCATCGATTATGAAGTAGGGTAGAACGTAAGGGATCAACCCTGACTTCCGCACCTTCATCAAGCCATAAGCCATCACGATGTTGCTGATGACAAATGGAAAGATTGTCAGAAGTCTTCCTAAGTCCGTCAATATACCCGGTCCGAGACTCGCAGTCAAAATAACGATGTACAAGACATACAGAAATGACAGGAACGTAGACGATTGTAGAGTCAATGGGAGCAAACCCACGACATGTTTCATTCTGCCAGTTCTTCCCAGCAAATCTCCAGTGTTGAATTGATACCATCTTCTGCGCTGTTTCATATATTCCCTAGGGTCCTCAACTTCTTCCTGCCAAAGGTTTGCATCAACTGCATCTATTAGCCAATTTCTTCTATAGAGTCTCATCGTCATTTCTGTGTCTTCAACGATGCTCGTTCCATGACTCTTTCCAACACTTTCCCACGCGCTTCTTCGCAGCGCATAGTTAGCCCCACTGATCAAATTAAACTGAGAAAGCCTGAACCTGCCAGTTCTTCCAAATATGACTATGTTCGTCATCCATTCATCTTCTATGGCCCGGAATCGGGTGAAGATGTTCTTGAAGTAGTTTCCACAGTGTATGGCTCCAACTACTCCTCCAACCCGAAGATCTCTGAAAGGTTGAACCATCTTCTTAGCCCAATCACGCTCGCATACTCCATCTGGGTCCGTAAGGAGTATGAACTCTCCGACAGCAAGCGTTTCTATGGCTTTGTCAAGTACTGGAGCTTTGAATTCAAAATGTTTCTCAGGTCTGAAATATCTGATGAGGCCATTCTTCTCATACCTCCTGCAGATATCTTCAGTCTCATCCGAGGAGCAATTGTCGTAGATTATGATCTCCATCTTGTCTTTAGGGTAAGCCTGGTCCAGAAAGTTCAGTATCTTTCTCTCTATGACATTGCCGGATTGCCAGGCATACGACATCAGAGTGACCGATGGAAAATAGCTGCAATCAACTTTCTTTTTCCTAAAATTCAATGCTATTATGAGAGACCATAGGGTTACAGCGTACATCATGGTTACGATCACCATTTTTAGAAGATTTACAACAAGAAACGTTAGCTCAAGAGGGCTCAATTCATGCTGTACCCCGGCAGTCCTTACATCAATCCCTTTCTTTTTAAGAAGTTTCTAAGGGTCTTTGTCAACTTGTAGTTCTTCAATTCCTTGATGTCGACCCAACGAGCGTCAAGACTATCTGATGACGCTCTTAAGCGACCAGAGATTGGGCGACCCCAAAAATCGACAATAACATAATGATATTGAATCTTATCTCTCGAGTCTCGGGTTATGTAATCCACTACACCAAAAATACCGTCGATCTTGACCTTCAGACCCGTCTCCTCCCTTACCTCTCTCAAGGCTGCGTCTTGCACCTTTTCGCCAAGTTCCACGAGTCCTCCTGGGATTCCCCATAGCCCTCTTCCCGGTTCACCTGCTCTCTTAACTAGAAGTAGGCTCTTGCCTTTTCTAACGACGACGCTTGCTCCGACCAACGGACTTGTGGGGTACTTTCTTGTCAAGCAGCTATCTCCGGATGTATCTGTATTTCTATCCTGCTAGAAAATATGATTTTGTGGTTTCAGGCAAGGTTTCAACAAATTCTATGCTATTCTGAAGTATCTGTTGACTATATTGGATTTGAGACTTGCTGCTGGCTAGAATATGAAGCGATAAATTCCCAAGCAAATCTATCAGCGTACTTCTCTGTTCCCTTGTGTTTTCCACTTGTGCTTCTCAAATGATGATAGAATTCGTGAAGAATGACATGAGGATTGTTCAGTCCATCACTTGAAGAGATGTAGATGGTGTTTTTTGAGTGAACGTAGACACCCAGGCTTGTGCGTGACCTCTTTACCCTTCCAACTTTCAGGTTTGGAGGGCGAATCGAGTATTTTTCGCTGAGAATTCTTAGAGCGGTCTCGGGTTTCTTCTGAAGAATGAGTGCCACTATCCTTGCTTTGAACTCGGTATCCAAAGGTTATGCGATCTCTTCCTTGTTTTGATTTGCTCTAGCATAAAAAATGGATCATATCTCTTGTGAACTCTTATATGGTGGAGCAATTTTCAGGGATGATTTGGTGTCAGACTGTGGACGTCGTTACAAGTCGGATAAGTTTCCAGACTAGAGCAGAAACTGATATGGTCGATATTACGGATAGACTGGCAAAGAATATCAGAGATTCAGGTTTGAAAGATGGCATCGCAACCATATTTGTTCCAGGTTCTACTGGAGCTCTTACGACAATTGAATACGAACCGGGGTTGCTCAAGGATTTTCCGGATATGCTTGACAGAGTGGCTCCAAGAAACATAGAATATGAGCATGAGAGAAGATGGCATGATGGAAATGGGCATTCGCATGTTAGGGCGTCTCTAATAGGCCCAAGCATAACCATTCCTTTCGAAAATGGAAAGCCAACTCTAGGGACTTGGCAACAGATAGTTTTCCTTGAACTTGATGCACGAGGTAGATCCAGACAACTCATTGTTCAAGTCATGGGGAAATAAGCTTCGTGAAGCTTTCACCATCAGGCTTTGATCATCTGCTTGGTCGTCCGTGAAATTCCGGGCTGAAAAGCGCGGGCGCTGATCCCCTTCAGATGTGGGCCGATGCTTGATATCACGCCAGGCGCGTCGGTCCCCAGCTTACATATGAGAGCGTGAGCCGTTAGGCTCGGCGATTCAATGTCAGCTATATCTCTTCTAAGCCCTGATCGTTCCACAGTATCTTCTAAGTCGCCTCTAGAACATCCAATTAGAATCACTCTATCAAAGGGAAAACGAATCCAATCGTTGAAATAGGAAACTTGTCGATCACTGAGCTCAACATCGATTTTTCGGGAACCCATGTCTATGCCAGTCACTCTAACTTCGATGGGAAAACCTTCTTGCAAACAGAAGCGCTTGGATATTTCTCGAACAGACACTTTTTCACCGTCAGCGAGTTGACTCCGCATCGCATGCAGTGGGTACAGTGCATCAGTCTGACTCGACGATCGTAGACATATGTCCACGTAGATCCCGTATCCAACCGTCGAATCTACGACGATGCCGCGAATGTTGTCTCCTTCCTTCAGCTCCGAAATGTCGGTTTTGGCGATTCCATACTTCCTCTTGAAGATCTCTGCTAACACCTCTGAATCGGCTCCCGAAAAGTCCACATAGACCCAGCCATACTTATCGAAGCCTATGTTATGGAGATCCACGGACAAGTCCTTGGTGAGCTTTTCGAATTCTTCTCTGAAGATCCTCAAAGCTGCGTCTCTGTTGATTCGACGAAAGTTTTCGAGCAGATAAATCATAGATAATCTGAACCCATCATCTTAGCAATCTCTTCGTGGAGTCTCCTAAGCCTCTCAATCGACGGGTGGGTTGGTCCCAAGGTGTTCGCAAGTTCGTTGATGGCATCTTCAAAACTCATTCTCCGATGGCCCTTTGTTATCTTGTCAGCGTAGGCTACGATCTTTTCCTCTGGGGTTGTTTGCAGATAGTCTTTAGGGGGAAGGCCCAGTCTGAGTGCCTCTGATCTTGGGATGCCTGCACCCACATGATTCTCAACTATTCTTATCAGATCTTCAGGCATACCATTTTCGCGGGCTAGCTGGGCTCCAACGACGGCGTGCGATATTTCGTGTGTACGTGACCGGCCAATATCATGCAGTAATGCGCCTACCTCGACCAGCCTTCTGTTGACAGTGACACCATTGGATTCACATTTTGAAGCTATCTGCAGGGCAACTTCAGAAACGAAGCTCACATGTTCTAGAACTTGCTGAGGACAACCAACCTTGTGAAGGAGTTTCAAAGCTTCATCTCGAGATGGGACCTCAATCAATCATTTCTTCCTCAATCTGCTTGATGCGTGTTGCCAGAAATTGAACGATCTTGTCGTTACTCGTACTCTTCAGTTGCTCACTGCACTGTATGCATCGAAAAGTGGATTCCATGGCTTCCTCAAATGTCATACGAACGGTCTTACATTTCGGACAGATGAAAAATTCGTGAGCCAACTCAAAACCGTATCTAGCTTTCACCTTCTCTAGAGTCCGTCTCTTTCTGTTTCGTATGAACGCATCAAGCTGATCAGGTTGAAGCTTCCAATAGAAGATATACCACCCTGTCTTTTCATCTTGAACTCTCTTAGCTGATACAAGTGCATGATCATAGAGCTTATACAGGATTTTCCTTATTGTGTTGAGTCTAATGTTCGATTCGTTTGCTATCGTTTCATCAGTAGCCTCCTTGAGCTTCATGAGGGTTTTCACAATAACAAGTGCCTCTTCCCCTCCGAAGAAAGGAGCTATCTTCACGTACTCATTATCAAGAATTGACAAATGACCGTGGCCTCTGCGTCGAACCTTTCTCGAAAGAACCGAGAGAGATTTCTCATAATTCTTAACAATCTTAAACCTAAAAACCTTTGTAGCTTATTTCATTCCAGTGTCAAGAATCGTGCTTAGGGTCAATCTTGTTTAGCCCTCTGGCATTCGATCACGCGCTTGCCACGAGGTGACGGAACCAAATGCAACTTTCCGTTTTCAAAGATTCGACTCAGTGATCTTCCTTGATAGAGTCTATCTAGGAAAATAGCCAAAGCCGCTACCTCAGAGTGGGGTTGATTTCCAATGGCGACGTTGAAGTCAGAAAAGTCCTCGGAATAGAATTCTGGGGGAACTTTTTGGCTTCCAACCAAGATTAGTATCTTCTTTGAAGAACGCTTTATTTCTTCAAGAATGTTGCTTGTCTCAAGGTTTTCTCCGTACATTGTCAGATGCACGATGATTCCTCCAGTTTTCTTCCATTCCTGTACGGTCGCTTTCCATGATTTTCCAGATTCGACGAAGAATTGTCCTCCCCAATTGTCAACAACACGTGCTATAGTTGACTTGAGAGCAGTGTCTTCAACGTCAGAGAGAATGAACCCTTTAGCTCCCAATGCACGGGCTGTAAGAGCAACGTGCGCTGTAACTCTGAAATCTCTTGGTCTATGTCCCCATCGAAGCACGAAAACTTCAGGAGCTAGTTCTACCATTGAAACAGACGCTCGATCTAGCCTCAAAATTGGGGTGGTCAGCTTTCTTTGGTTTGTTTTCGCTCCTTCTTGAACTGAATAACGTCTCCTATGGTTAACTCTGGAGTCTCACTGAGAGTTTGTTTAGGTGCATCTGGTTCAGCTGCCGGAATCATGAGTTTCATTCTCAGAACGTGTTCAAGTGTACGAGAAAGTTGAAGGTTGGGAATCATCTTTTCCAATTCAATCTTCTGAATGATCGAAAGTCTTTCCTTGGCCAGCTTGGCCAAATCCTCTTGGCTTAACCCAAGCTTCTCTCTGGCTTTTCGAATTCGATTGGCGTAATCGTCGCGAAGTTCTAGTTCAGTATACCCCTTTGGAAGAGAGCCCGTTTGCATCTTAGGTCTGGCTTTCATCGGTCTAGAGATAGGTCGCTCAGGCGCCTTCGAAGGAGCCTACCGGTTGCCAGTAATCTTCACCATGAGTTGAACATTTGGGGCAGACGACCAGGCGAGCTCCCTCAACGACGACGTGAGCCGGAGGGCCTCTTATCGGATTGCCACAGATTTCGCAGTTCACTTGGGTCGACCTTCCTTATCCGGTTGACTTCGTCAAATCTGGTATGACATAACTGAAGTGTTTAAGTTGTTATAAAACATGAATGGATCGGTCGCTCTAATGAAGAGAGCAGATTATAGGGAACTCGCGAAGCTTAGAAGCGTTGGGAACTACCAATTTGGCAAAGGCGCCGGTAACGCTCTGTTTCCCAGCAGAATTCTTCTAACTCATTCCAGAAAGACGGGAAGGGTTCGGCTAGTATATCTTGATGGAAAATTGTTGGCGACTCTTCGACCTCGAGATGGTCAACTGGCTCTCACGTTAGAAGGTGCAAGGCTTCTTCTGAGTAAGTGCAAGTCTCTCCCTGCATACGTTACAGTAAGAAACGATGTTAGGGAGTTCATTAAGAAAGGTCGAAATGCATTTGCAAAGCACGTGATTCATGTCGACAAGAAACTGCGCCCGGAAGACGAAGCACTGGTTCTGGATGAGGATAGGAATCTACTTGCTGTTGGAAGGGCAGCATTGAGTGGAGAAGAGATTATGGCTTTCAAATTCGGAGTTGGGGTTCGTATCAGGAGGGGAATCGAAGAGAACAGAAAGAGCGAGGCCGAGTCTACGAAAGGTCATTTGCCCGCAGATTGAGGTGATGTCGTGAGAGTAGGTTTCGTTCAAATGAATTCCAAAATGTTGCAAGTGGAAGACAATGTCGACAGGGCTCTCCGAACCCTCCAAAGAATGAAGGCAGACCTAGTTGTTCTTCCAGAATTGTTCAACACAGGGTACAATTTCGCAAACAGAAGAGAAGTTGACAAAGTGTCGGAGAATATTCCTGATGGATTCACAACGGAAAAACTGCTAGAAACATCACGTGAATTGGGGATGATCATCGTTGCGGGCCTGGCGGAGAAATCAAATGGAAACTACTACAATTCCGCGGTGGTAGTAGGTGAGAAATATCTTGGAAAGTATAGGAAGATTCACTTATTCTCCAGAGAGAAGAAACTCTTCACCAAAGGGAGAGAATTCAAAGTCTTTGGAAACATTGGAATCATGATATGTTTTGACTGGGTCTTTCCAGAGAGTGCTAGAATTCTAATGTTGAAAGGCGCGGAGGTAATAGCGCACCCCGCGGCTCTAGTACTACCATATTGTCCTGATTCTATGAAGACTCGAAGCCTTGAAAACAGAGTTTTTACCATTACAGCCGACAGAATCGGCGTGGAAAGAGGTTTGAGATTCATAGGCAGTTCGCAGATAGTCGATCCTACGGGAAGGATAATCTTCAGGGCGACCGAGACGGAAGAACAGTCCGTAGTAAGAACCATACAACTCAAAGACGCGAGAAAGAAGAAGTTCTCACGGTTCAACAGTATCCTTGAAGACCGCGTAACCGAGGCTTATCACGATCTCGCTAAACGATCCTTGCGCTAAGCTTTTAGTAGCAGCACCCGGATCAGCTCAGAATGGTTGGTGTTGGAATGTCTTACAAAGCTCTGAGGTCTGTCCGAGGCATGCCGTCAGGGAGACAGGCTGCTCGGATGATGCAACGTATGGGAATGAACTTCGACGAGGTTAGTGGTGTAACGCGCGTTACAATAGAAACCAACGAAAAGAAGATTCTGATTGATGAACCCAGCGTTGTAACGGTCACCGCGCAAGGCCAGACAATGTATCAAGTCACAGGAGGAACCATGAGAGAAGAAGTTCTGAAGGCGGCCATTCCAGAAGTCGACATCAAGCTTGTTATCGGAACAGACTGGGAAGACCGCTGAAGAAGCTAGAAAAGCTCTTGAGGACACGGGCGGTGACCTGGCTAAAGCGATCTTGTTACTAAAGTCTGGAACAACCTGATCAATGCGGATCGACTCTCAAAGCTTCTCAGTGGGACATTGAGAATCCGAGTGCAGATCTCCAGTTCTGGAAGACTGCTATACAATAGCTTTATTTTCAATCGTTCCAAATCATCTTTCGAGTGGAGAACTGATACTTGACGTACCTGATCGGTGAAGCTCTCGTTGGGCGAGAACCTGAAATTGCGCATATAGATCTCTTGGTCGGTGACAGAGATGGTCCGGTCGGTCAGGCTTTTGCAAGTGGATTAGCGAATCTATCCGCCGGTCACACACCATTATTGGCTGTTATCCGACCGAACCTTCCATCCAAACCGTATACCCTAATTGTTCCCAAAGTTACGGTCAAAGATTTTGAGCAGATTCAGAAAATCTTTGGTCCTGCACAGGCCGCCGTTGCCAAGGCTGTAGCAGACGCTGTTGAGGAGGGAATTGTACCGAAGGACAAGGCTGATGATTGGGTCATCGTCTGCAGCGTGTTTGTGCACCCAGAAGCGAAAGACTTCAGAAAGATATACCACTACAACTACGGAGCAACGAAGCTTGCACTTAAGAGAGCTATGACAAACTCGCCTAGCCTTGAAAAGATCATGTACGATAAGGATAGAGCTCAACATCCTATCATGGACTTCAGGGTACCTAGGCTTTGGATGCCGCCCTACCTTCAGATCGCCCTAGATGTAACGGATATTGAGAGGGTAAAGAAGATTGTCAGTGAACTTCCTTCCAGTGACAGAATCATCTTAGAAGCTGGGACTCCTCTCATAAAGAAATATGGGGTTAGGGTAATCCAAGAACTAAGAGAGATTGCAAAGGACATATTCATCGTAGCTGATCTCAAGACTCTGGATGTTGGGCAGGTCGAGGTGGATCTTGCTCATGACGAGACTGCTGACGCTGTAGTTGCGTCCGGTCTTGCCCCGAGAGATACCCTTGAGAAGTTCAACTATGAAGCAAAGAGATTAGGGATCTACGCTATTATGGACATGATGGGAGTATCAAACCCGGTCGAAGTGCTGAGTTCGCTTAACGAGCATCCCGACGTGATAATTCTTCACAGGGGCATAGATGAGGAGAAAACTGGAAAGACCAGATGGGAGCTCATCAAGGAAATCAAGGCGATGTTCAAGGACAAGAAGATATTGATTGCTGTCGCAGGAGGCATAGAGCCAGGCAACGTCGAGGAAGCCCTCAAAGCAGGAGCAGACATCCTCGTGGTTGGAAGGTACATAACTCAGTCAAAGGACGCCGAAAGAGCTGCGAGAGAGTTTCTGATTCATATGGGTCCAGACATGGACCTGTTCAGAGTGCATGTTGAGTAACCCCATATTGACTCTGCACCCTAATCTAAGCTCTAGGTGAGTCGGTTGACGCTAGTTCATGAGCAAATGCGGGTCTTTTTTGAACCGAGGTCTGTCGCTATCGTTGGTGCCTCAAAGGATACAACGAAGGCGGGGCATGTCATACTCAAGAATTTCGTTGAGAACAAGAAACGAGGACTCTTCAAAGGGGAAGTGTATCCGGTAAATCCGACGGAGCAGAGTATACTGGGGTTCCAATGTTATTCTTCGATTCTAGAAGTACCGGGGGAACTTGACCTAGTAACTGTTGTAGTGCCAGCCAGACTCGTTCCGAAGGTCATGGAAGACGCCGCTAAAAAGGGTGTTAAGGCGATGGTTGTGATCTCATCTGGATTTGGAGAGATTGGGGAAAAGGATCTGGAGGAAGAAATCAAGAACATAGCGTTTCAGGCTGGAATCAGATTGCTTGGCCCAAACTGCCTGGGTATTTTCGATTCTCACACAGGCGTTGATATGCTCTTTCTTCCTGAGACTAAGATTCTCTCAACTGGCGACGAGATGGTTGCCACTCCTCGTCCCATGCCAGGTTACATTACAGTTGTCACGCAAAGTGGCGCATTTGGCCCCGCCGCACTTGATTTCCTCACGGGAAGACACCTTGGAATCAGCAAGATGATCAGTTTCGGAAACAAGGCTGATGTCTCAGAGCCTGAGATCCTATCCTATCTACTTGAAGATGACAGAACGCGGGTCATACTTCAGTATGTTGAGGGTATAAACAAAGGGAGAGAATTTCTTGAGGTTGCACGGAAAGTCACCCTTCGTAAACCAATTGTAACACTCAAATCAGGTAGAACCAGTGCAGGTGCCAGAGCGGCAACATCACACACTGGCGCGCTCAGTGGTTCCGACGTGATATACGATGGTGCATTCAGACAGGCTGGAATAGTACGGGCCAAGGATCTGGAGGAGTTATTTGATGTGGCGAAGGCTTTCGCTTACCAGCCTCCAGCCCAAGGTGAAAACATCGTAATACTTACGGACGCGGGTGGTCCAGGAGTAATGTGCGCGGATGAGATCGAGTCAAGAGGCGTGTCCCTAAAACCCCTCTTTAGTGAAACGCTTGAGAAACTCGAAGCTCTGAAGAAGGCTGGAAAGATTCCACCTTTCGCCTCCACCCATAATCCTGTTGACCTTACGGGTTCAGCCACGTCAGAAATGTTCGAACTTTGTTCGAGGATACTCATAGAAGCGCCCAGCATTCATGGGCTCGTGGTAATAGGACTTCATCACGTGCCGGCTTTGAAAGAAGACTACGTCGACAGGATCGGAAGCGTTTCAAAATGCTGCGCTAAGCCTGTCGTTGCATGTGATATTGGAGAAACTGAAATGGCACTCTATGTTAGGTCTAGATTCGAGAAGTTTGGGGTGCCTTCTTATGGAACCCCCGAAGACGCGGCTAGGGCGATGTCTGCACTAGTAAGATATGGAAAGCATCTCAAGGAAAACGGATGCTACGACCAATACATGAAGGAGTATCTGGCACGCTTCACTTAGCACCCGTCTTATCCGGAAATAAGTTTCAGAAGCCATCTGTGTAGGCTTCTGTTTCTGGCAGCTATCAAAGACACACCTGACTCATCTTCCAATCTTTGATCAATTTGATTTCCTTTCAAGTCAGTGAATACTCCTCCAGTCTCTTCCAAAACAATCTTTGCAGCAGCAAAGTCAACGACACGCATGAAGTTTCGGACATCAATCATCGCGTCAAGCTTACCCGAAGCTACATAACAGATTTCCAGAGACGCACTTCCCAATGTTCGAAACCTCGTTGATTGTTGAAGGCCTTCAATCTGTATCGGAAGCTCTTTGGAACCATATGAATAGAAACTCACGAGTGGACGATTGAATGGGCGGTTAGGCTTTCGGCGTATCCGTTTACCATCATGATAAGCTCCCCGGCCTCTTGCTGCTGAAAAAACATCTCCGTTTATCACATCTCTAACTACACCCACCGTGAGATCATCAACGGTCATTCCTGCTTTGAAATGACCCGCAGCAGCTGAAACCGCGTAGAAAGGAATGGAGTTCACGAAATTCATTGTGCCGTCCAACGGGTCAAGAACAATCGCTATCTCCGGCTCGTTTCCCAAGATTCTCGGCCGGCTTTCTTCACTAATAAAATAGGCTGAGAGACCCTTGTCTTGGAGGTAATCTATAGCTTCTTTTTCTGCAACCTCATCAATTTTCCTTGTTACGTCTGTCGGTTTCCTTCGGGTCACCCTTCTAGACGAGGCGTCTCTTTGAAGTTTGAGGACGGCTCTCCTAACGCTTGCAGTCAAACCCTCAAGTATCTTGAGGTACTCTGTCTCCCTCACAGGTTTTCCCCTCGCAACTTCATACTCATTTCGCGACTTTACACTTTCCATAGGAAAGAATTCCCTCAACACTATTCGCTTCAAAGAGCCGTCTGCAGTGTCATGATGAATATCACAAGTGTGTCAATATTCGGCGTGCATCCTCGGAAAATGATCTTTCTTTTGTAAGCAAATCCCTATACGCTTCCAACGACACTCTTCCCACCGATAGCGATGTTTGCTCAGACAACCTGTTCTAGGTGCGGAAACTGGACTGACGTAGGCAATTTCTGTATTCGATGTGGGTCAAGATTATTATCCTACCAACCGATTTCTCAAGCTCCGTTAGCTCTTCCTTATCAACCGATGGTTCCTGCTATTCAAGGGTTCGCATATCCACCGACTCAGATGGCTCTTCAACCATACAGTCCTTATGCTGGTTATGGTGCACCACCTACTCGAATGTACTTGCCTCAACCACCTCAAACATACCTACCTCAAGATCTCGAATGTACATGCCTCAAGCATCTCAAATGTACATGCCTCAAGCACCCCCTCCATATGTCCACATGCAGACATACAACCAGCAACTGGGCATAACCAGACGATATCTGTGAAGCGGTTTCTTCTTCTGCCAAGTTTGAGTTTCATGGGTCAGTGTTAGATCACACACTCCTGCGTTGGCCCAAATGAGGCCAACGTTCTCGTACAAACCAACCAGAACTACACATGGGAACAGGAAGAACGACTAACGACAAAGCGACAAATGCCCATGGATAAGGGCAATCACTCCGTTGCCTTCGAAAAGCAGCGGATAGAATGAAGGCATTGACGTGGTTTAATCGACATAAAGATAAAGGCTAGTTTTTTAAGTTTGGAGTTGGCTGTTAACGGACAGCCGTATAGGGACCTGCGTCAGTTTGATGCAAGGAGACGAGGTGTAATGGCTCAAGACGAACATAAAATGCATCCAAGTGTGGCGATCATAGCTGACAAGTATTTAGCAACAGGGTTCAGACTAGCAGGTGTTGTGGCATTTCCAGTCCAGAGCCCAAAAGAAGCCTCGGTAACCCTTCAGAAAATGGTTGCAGAAGACAAGTATGACATCATAATCATGACCGAGAAACTTGCTATGGCTTTGAAGAGAGAAAGAGAAGCAATTCTAGCAAGAAGAAAGGGACGACCTGTGATGGCAGTTATTCCCGACTTCGAAGGACCTACTGGAGAGCGGATTCGAGAACTTCACTCTCTCATAAGCCAGTCCGTTGGTGCCGAACTGAAGTTTGAGAGTTGATTTGAACATTGTCCGTTGAGATTAAGGAACTGCAAGAACTAATTGCACAAGAAAGAGTAGCGGAAGAGAAGGTTAGGAAAGCGAAAGAAGAAGCTCAAGAAATTGTGAAACAGGCACGTGAAAAAGCAGAATCGATGTTTGAAACGACAGACTCTGACCCATACCAGCAGCAGTTCAGACAGACCAAGAAAGACGAGACTGAACGAAAGAAAGCAGAGATAACCGAAGAATACAGAAGAAAGATCTCAGAGCTGAACGGCATGGCCAAGGATAACTTTGAGAAAGCAGTCTCATTCGTCACAAAAAAGCTAGTGAGTGTGGAGATTTGAGCGTTCTAGAAATAAGAACGGAAATTGAAAGGAAAGCAGAGGAAGAGACTTCAAGAATCATTGCAAACGCGAAACAGGAAGCCGAGAAGATAACCGCCGAAAGCAATGCGAAACTGGAAGCTCTCAGGAATGAAAAGACGAAGACTTTGACGAGAGCGTTAGACACAGAGCAAAAAGCTGAACTGGCCGTTTCAAGAATGGAACAGAAGGGGCAGTTGCTTCGACAGAAATCGGAATGGGCAAATCGAGTGTTTGAAGAAGCCAGAAAACGACTTGTGGACATATCCGAGAAGGGAGGAGCAGAATATCGCGAGTTTCTCAGCAAGTTGATTCTTGAAGGAATCACGAGAATTGAGGGGAACAGATTCATCGTCGAAGCAAACTCAAGAGATGCAGAAACTATCAAAAAGGGGTTGAGCACCATTTTGGAAAGAGCGGCTAAGATCAAGAACGAAAAAATCGATCTTCAGGTCAAGAGTTCCCCTACAATTTTACTGGGGGGCGTCATAGTATCGAATGCTGCTATGACTCAATACTACAACAACACTTTGGACGCGCGAGTATCTCAGGCTGAACAGAAGCTATCTGGAGACGTCTACAAGATTATCTTCAAGACAGGTGACTGAATTGAGTAGCCCAGAACGACTTGGTCAGATAAGATGGATAAGCGGGGCCGTCATTGTCGCGTCTGGAATCCCGGACATCGAGATGGGCGAGATAGTCGAGGTTGGAGAGGAACGCCTTATCGGAGAGGTCATAAGAGTAGGCGCGGAAGAATTCACTGTTCAGGCTTACGAGATCACCACTGGCCTTCGCCCTGGACAGAAGATAAAAGGGTCAGGCAAACGACTTGTCGCAGAACTCGGCCCAGGACTTCTCACTAGCATTCTCGACGGGATTGGCAGACCACTCGATGCAATCAGACAGATGACAGGCGCTTTCATAGGACGGGGAATCCGAGTCAACACCCTGCCAAGGGACAAGAAGTGGCACTTCAAACCAGAAGTGAATAAGGGCGACGAAGTCAGCGGAGGAGACGTTCTCGGGACTGTTCAAGAGACCTCTGCCATTGTTCACAGAATTATGGTTCCACCAAACATTGAAGGAAAGGTACTCTCGATAAAGGAGGGAGACTTCACTGTAGACGAGACAGTCGGTCAACTTGAGACTGCCAATGGAAGGACCGATCTTAAACTGATGCAGGAGTGGCCGATAAGAACCCCGAGGCCATTCAAACCGGGTGGTAGAATCCCTCTTGAGGAACCCTTAACGACAGGGCAGAGGGTAATTGACACTTTCTTCCCCTTGCCAAAAGGTGGAACCGCCAGTATACCTGGGGGATTTGGAACCGGCAAGACTGTGATGTTGCATTCGCTTGCGAAATGGAGCGACGCGAAAGTTATCGTGTACATTGGATGTGGTGAACGGGGGAATGAGATATGCGAGGTTCTCACAGACTTTCCAGAATTGATCGACCCTAGGACACAGAGACCATTGATGGAGAGAACAACTCTCATCGCAAACACCAGTAACATGCCAGTAGCCGCACGGGAAGCCAGCATATACCTAGGAGTAACATTGGCAGAGTACTACCGAGACCAAGGATACGACGTTGCCATTATGGCTGATTCAACGTCCAGATGGGCTGAAGCGTTACGTGAAATCTCAGGCCGACTTGAAGAGATGCCTGCTGAAGGTGGCTATCCAGCCTACCTACCCGACAGGATAGCTGAATTCTACGAGAGGGCGGGAAGGGTGATTGCACTTGGCAAACCATCAAGAACGGGATCAGTATCGATCATAGGAGCTGTATCGCCTCCAGGCGGAGACTTCAATGAACCTGTTACAATTCACACATTGAGATTTACCGGGGTATTCTGGGCTCTTGATCGAGACTTGGCCTACAGCAGACATTTTCCAGCAATCCACTGGCTGAAGAGTTACAGCCTTTACGCTGACAGACTACTTGGCGCTTGGGCACACAGTTTCAGTCACTACGCAGAGAAAATCGCATCCTACTGGAAAGGGAAAATTGGAAAAGATTTCGCTGAATTGCGGGCCAAAGCACTCAAGATTCTTGGTGAGTCTTCGGAGATAGAATCGATAGCTCGGATCATGGGAGAAACTGCTTTGCCAGATGATCAGAGACTGGTCCTACTCTCAGCTGACCTATTAAAAGAAGGATTCCTTAGACAATTCGCGTATCACGAAGTCGACGCGTTCTGTGATATGGAGAAACAACTGGCCTTGCTTCAAATGCTGATAGATTTTCATGAGAGGTCGAGTGTACTCGTGCGAAACGGTGTTCCAGTCGAGAAAATAAAGGAATTGCCCCAAATCAAAATGATGGAGAGAGCGAAAGAAGACAAGAGTGGTTTGGAAGGAGTAGTTAAACTCACAGCCGAAATTCAGAAGCGTATTGGCCAAGATAGGACAGGAGTACAACGTAATCATCTAGGTGAGGATATATGGAAAGAATGCTTGGAAAAACCCAAGGTCTCATTAATAGAGGATTGAGGGACGTCAGAGGATCCATCATAATGGTGGATAACGTCGAGAACGTAGGATACGACGAACTTGTGAAAGTCCGAGCGCCTGACGGCCTTGACAGAATGGGCAGGATTCTTGAGGTTGGTAGAGGAAAGGCAGTCATTCAAATCTTCGGCGGAGAGATGGGACTTCAGTCTGATTCTATCGTAAGCTTCTCAGGATCTGCATTCAAGATTCCAGTCTCCGATGAAGTTCTCGGAAGAATGTTCAATGGAGTTTTCGAACCGATAGACGGTTTGGCTCCAATAGTCTCTGAAGAATCCCAGGACATCAATGGGGCCCCAATGAATCCTAGGGCTCGAGTTTATCCGAACAACTTCATTCAAACTGGCGTCTCAGCTATTGATGGAATGTTGTCGCTGGTAAGAGGGCAGAAACTACCAATATTCTCGGAAAGCGGATTGCCACACAACAGACTGATTGCACAGGTCTCCAGACAAGCAACCATTCTAGGTGAAAGAGAGGAGTTTGCACTCGTCTTCGCCGCGATGGGGCTGCGACACGATGAAGCTCAATATTTCGTGGATGAGTTCCGAACTTCCGGCGCATTGGAACGATCAGTAGTTATCTTAAATCTTGCAGACGACCCTGCGATTGAACGCTTGTTCACTCCCCGAATAGCACTGACGGTAGCAGAGCATGTCGCCTTCAAACTTGGAATGCACGTTCTAGTAATACTCAGCGATATGACGAACTATGCAGAAGTCCTCAGAGAGCTAAGCGCCGCCAGAGAGGAAGTGCCAAGTCGAAAAGGATACCCCGGATACCTGTACAGCGACCTAGCCTCCATATACGAAAGAGCGGGCATTATCCAAGGTCTAAAAGGTTCCTTGACTCAGATGCCAATCCTGACAATGCCCGGAGGTGACATACAGCATCCGATTCCTGACCTGACCGGTTACATCACTGAAGGACAAATCTTCCTAGACAGAGAACTCTACATGAAGGGGATATACCCACCAATAAATGTTCTACCATGTCTGAGCAGACTAATGAGAAAAGGAATCGGGAAAGGCAAGACAAGAGAGGATCACGGAGATGTCGCCGACCAGCTGTACGGTGCATACGCAAGAGGAAGACAAGCCCGTGATTTAGCTAGGATAGTCGGTGAAGTAGGGCTAAGTGAAGAAGAGAAACTCTACCTGAAGTTCTCCGATGAATTCGAGACAAGTTTCATCAGACAAGGCGAATACGAGAACAGGACAATCGAACAAACCCTCGACATAGCTTGGAACCTGCTGAGTATACTCTCTGAAAGTACTTTGACGCGAATCCACGAACAGTATATCCAGAAGTATCATCCGAAACACAGCGGAACCACAAGACAAACTTCCTAGGTCCTCCTCATGAGCGTTGGAAGAGTTGCCGTCACGAGAGGAGTACTGCTTCGACTACGAGAGCAAATTGACTTCATAAAACGTGGCAAAGAGCTTCTCAAAATGAAGAGAGATAACCTCGCCGCAGAAACGAATAGACTTCTTGCCAAGATCGCGAAAAGAAACGAATTCGACAAGCACCTTATGGATGCGTATGAAACGCTGAAAACTGCTTACATGACACTAGGATATTCTCGTATTCAATCTGAAGCTTCCACGGTGGGACTTGTGGAGGGGAAGATAAGACCCCGCAGTGTCATGGGAGTTCTCGTACCTGAGATTGTGCCCGGAAGAAAACCAGTGATCACTTCGATTACAAGTGCCTCCGCCTACGCCGCCGCCGAGAAACTAAGCGGGTTAATGGGTGAATTGCTAGAGATCGCTGAAGCGGAGGGAAGGATCGAGAGCATTGCACAAGAGCTCATGATGACAAACCGTAAGGTAAACGCGCTAGAAAGGGTTGTCATACCTCAACTGCTGGAGCTCATTCGATACATAGAAGGAAGACTCGAGGAAGAAACGCTTGAGGAGTTCTTCAGAGCGAAACGTGTGAAAGCAGTAATTAGAGGAGCAAAATAGATGAAACCAGCAGCTATCATGTACATCGTTACAAGGACACATGGGCTGCGAACACATCTAATCCCTTCACGTGATATGCAATTCTTAGCGAAAGTGAAGAGTCTCAGAGAAGTCTCTGATAATCTTCTCAAGACAGAGTATGGCGCTGAAATCAGCAAGTTGCCTACGAAAGAAATCGACGGTTCGACTCTAGAAGAAATATTCCTGAAGACACTAGTGAAGAGATTCTTCTTCATAACTCGAGAAGCTCAAGGAAAGATGCAGGAACTGCTGACCGAATATTGCGCAAGATTCGAAGTTGAAAATATCAAGAGGATAATCAGGGCGAAACACGGCGGGGAGATAAAAGAAGAACCGCATCTGATCCATCTTCAACGAGAGTACACTTTGGTAAACTTTCCAGCTCTTCTCAATGCCAAAAATGTTGACGAGGTCGTGGCGCTACTGCGTGAAACTTCGTATCGTTCCATTGCCCAGAAGCTTGAGTTATACAGACAGGCTGACGTGACAATGATACTTGAGGCAGCCCTAGACGACATTCACTTCCTCAGACTCTGGGAATTAGTTGAGAAAGCACCTGACGCGAAAGGGCTACGGGGCTTGATAGGTGAAGAAATAGATCTGACTAACATGTTGATTGGAATATCTCTGAAAGCAAGAGGACTTTCAGCAAACCTAATCGACCAAGCACTGATTCCCACCTCCTATAAGCTACCGTTGAGAAGGCTGCGGGCATTCACGAAGGGCAGACTCGAAGATGCTCCTAGTATAATGAGTACTCCTCCATACAACAAACTCGCCTCGGATGCAGTGACCCTTCTGAGTGGTGGGACATCAGAGCCGCTGGAGAAAGTGTTTCTCAAGCGCCTCTACGAGGATGCGTCCGAAGCGTTGAAGATCCTTTTCTTGGACGCCGGATATGTTATTGCGTATTTACTTCTATGTGAGTGTGAGGCAAGAAATCTGATAACTATTGCAACCGGCAAGCAACTCGGCGTAAGTGATGAACAGATCTCTCAGAATCTGTTCGGGGTCTAAGAAATACTGGGACAGTTGAAATCGGTTATCGCGGATCTGGACAATAGGCATTTCAGAGTTTGCCAAGGATCATGATAGCAACAACGAGTCCGTATATCGCGATTCCTTCGCCTAGACCTGCGAAGACCAGAACCCACGTTGTTAGTTCGGGTCTTTCCACAGCTGCGGCCATACCGGCTGATGTTGAGCCGTAGATTGCTATGCCTGCACCGATACCTGATAGTCCAACTGCTATGCTGGCAGCGATGAGGTCTCCTGCAGTTCTCGTACTAGATGTTTGAGTTTGCGGTTCTTGGGCTAACGATGCCACGACGTGAAATGATACTAGAGCCAACGTAATTAGGAATGGTACTAGCAGGAGTACTGTCTTCTTCGTCAATCTTACTCTTCTTTCTTGTTCTTTCATTGCCTGCAACATCTCGAAGTACTCTCTAGGGAAAGCCTCTCACTATTTAATTTTTGCGTAGAGCTTTGGTAGCCTGAATGGGCGATATGGAAGTCCGCCATCTGAGTAGAACTTTGTGAAGAACTCATAGTAGGTTAACCTCATGCTTTGAATGAGAACTCCCAAAGCTTCAATCGTCAGTGCGAGAAGATTCATCAAGAGGAAACTTGGTACAGCCCCTACTGTTGATGTGAGTATGATCGCTGATAGTCCAAGAGCAGAATGTGCAATTGCAAACGCGGCCAGCCGCACATATGATATTGAATTTGTTAGGAAGGATAGGAATGTCTCAATGAATTCTGAAGCGCCCATCATTATTCTTTCTACGAGCTTGAATTCATGTTCGACGATGCCTTCTATTGCTGGAGAGAGAAAGAGCAGAAGCAGGCACGCAATCGCAAGAATCGTCAGAAACAGATTCTCAGTGAAGACTACAAACGACATGTTTGAGACGTATTTGATAGCTAATGCAACTCCGGTCATGTAATAGACAAGTCTAACTCCGCCGAATGCGGCTTGAATTCTGGCTTTCATTCGCAGCAGGTTCACAATCTTCAGAATGAGTCCTAAACTCAACTGGACTACGCCAAACAGGACTGCTGTGATGATCATAGTTGATAGGCTACTGAGGGGGCTGACAAAGAATGGGTGAAACGCCTCGTGCAGAAAGAGTTCACCGTATAGAGCTCCAAAGACGATGGCTGAAGCCCCACAGGTTGCTAGGATTCCTCCAAGTTTTCTCACTCCCGAAGCAGGTATGTTTAGGAAATCTCTTTGAAGTCTGCTGAAGATGATTCCTAAAACTATGAGAACAAACCCCTGTCCAATATCTCCAAACATCATTCCGTACATTATTGGAAAGAGGATAGCGATTATCGGCGTTGGGTCCAGTTCGCGGTATTGAGGTGTCCCTCTTAATTTGGTTATTAGTTCAAACGATCCCAGTAACCCCGGATTTCGTAATCTGGATGGAGGTTCATCATGAGGTCCCGGCTCTTCAAATTTGAGAAACGCCACACTATTCGTTGCAGATTCAACAGTTTTCTTCAGAGAATCCTGATGTTCCGCGGGGATCCATCCATGAGCTAGACTTAATGTCTCGGTTCGGCTAAAAGTTGATCTTGCCTCTTCTGTTTTCAAAGCATGGACGACGACAGGTTCAAAGTTGATCGATTGCTCTTGAAATTCCTTGCCAATACTTCTGACATCTTTCTCAACTTCGCTGATCTCTTTCTCGATGCCGGCCTCGACGGTTCGGTTTTCCTCGATGGCTTTTGTCGGATCGGGATTGATACCCTTGGGGAAAGTCAGTTCCGCGAAGTTAAGTAAGGTCGCAGATTCTTCCATGTGAAGCTTATCCTGATTGAGGCCAAAGATTACGAGAAAATCCTCTTCACGCCTCTCAGGCCACTTCTTGTATCTTATGCTTGTTCCTTCTGCGTACCGCTGGAGCTTCGGTGAGAGCGCCTTGTTTATGAACCCCGCCTTAACGAAGACATACTCAAAATCGCCGAGGGTGTCAACCCTAAGTTCGTACTTCTTGAGGACCAAGAGACTCTGTTCTAGAGATTTCAATCTGTTAGCTTCAGAACGGAGCTTCTCAAGTTTCTCCATTTTTTCATCTAGCTGTACCTCAACACCTGATACATGGGGTTCGATTTCTTCGAGACTGGGTGATGAGGAGGGTTCCTTTGGCTTTGGTTTGCCTGAGCCTCTTTTTAGAGAACCGAAGATGCCTTTTTTCGCAACCTTCTCGGGAGGAAGAGTAGACAGGATGGATGCTATCCTTTGCTGAAGTTTTATGTATTTCTCACATTTCTCGACGTTTTCAAGTCGTTTGAACCCTTTGATTGTGTAGTCGCTGATCAGCTGTGTTGATCCAAGTCCACCGAGACTTTCAATGATCTGATCCTCATACTTCGTAGGAGTAACCAAATAGAATCGTTTCATGGGTGTGGTCTTCAGCAAAGTCAAGTCCTCCGGTTCGAAAACCTCGCCTATACGTGCCCTATGCCAGCATTATAATACTTTGTGAAAAAAGTTCATTGCTAAATGGGCTTGCTAAATAGCATGTTCTTGTACGAGCACTAATGTATTGTTCAGAATTGAAGGAGGGGGAATGTGCGCATTTGGAAGGTTGGGCAGTATGGATAACTGGTCTCCCTGGATCTGGAAAATCCACGATAGCGAAAGTTCTCGTAAGAGAACTACGAGAGAAAAACCTCCGGGTTCAGTTACTTTCAGTAGATATGCTCCGCAAGGTCCTGACGCCGAGACCAACATACAGTGAGGAAGAGAGGAAAATTGTGTACGATGGACTGATTCTGATAGCGCAGTTATTAACTGAAAACTCTGTCAACGTCTTGATAGACGCCACAGGGAATAGAAGAAGCTACAGGAACAACGCGAGGAGGCGGATAAAACTATTCATGGAAGCTTACGTGCACTGTCCTCTTGACGTTTGCATGATCAGAGAGAAAAGGAGAAAGCTAACTTCAGGGGCTCCACGAGGGGTCTATCGAAAAGCTGAGAAGAGTCAGAGCCTAACCGTTCCGGGAGTTGGCGTTCCATACGAGGTGCCGTTCAAACCTGAGATATTTGTCGACTCGCTCAGGCTAACCCCCAAACAGTCGGCGGAGAAAATTCTCAAAGTGATTCTGCAAAGATTCGAGAAGAATAGGGGAATATGTGAGGCGTGAACTGGATGAGTGAAGATGCCCAGGTGGGATTCGACTTAAGAGAGCTGAAACAGTATCTTTCGGAGGTTGTTGGATCAGAAGTTCAGCTTAGCTTTGTCGGTGAAATTGGTAAGGAAAAACAGGCTGTAGAGAAACTCGGTAAGGTCGCGAAGGGATTTGGATACGGGAAACCGTGTCTGATCGAATTTGAAGTTAACGGAAAAAGAGTCTCAGTCGTGATGGAGACTATGCGAAGCAACATTTTTGGTCATGAATTCGCGTACGACCGTGCTCAATCCCTTCTTATGGCCCACTCGCTATTCGGTAAGCTTCCAAGACATTCGAGGTCTGTTGATGTTGGAGTGATCATGAAGGATGGAAGTCTAAGATCTGTCGGGAATTACTCGGAATTCTTCATCTTGATGGAGAAGGTTGAAGGCCAAGAGTACTTCAGGGATCTTGAGAGGATAAGAGACGAAAAACAACTCACTGATCTTGATTTGCAGCGGTGTCAAATCCTCTCAGACTACCTAGTTGAGATTCACAGTGTGAAGAAGGATCTGCCAGAGCTCTACAGAAGAAGGGTTAGAGAGCTTCTCGGTCATGGCGAATGTATAATGGGCCTCATAGATAGTTACCCATCCGAACTCGATTTTACGACAAATGAAGAACTAAAATCAATAGAGAGGAAATGCCTTGACTGGAGATGGAACCTAAAGAGTAAGACAAGTCGCCTGTGTCAGGTCCATGGAGATTATCACCCTTGGAACGTTCTGTTCAAACAACCCGCTGATCTTTCGGTGTTGGATAGGAGTCGTGGAGAATGGGGAGAACCGGCAGATGACTTGGCTGCGATGACGATAAACTATCTCTTCTTCTCACTCCAAGCCTACGGTGCTCTTGATGGGCCCTTCAAAACGCTGTACCAGAGGTTCTTTAGCAATTATCTTGACAAAACAAGTGATCATGAGATCTTGGAGGTCATTCAGCCCTACTACGCGTGGAGAGCTCTTGTTGTCGCTAGTCCAATATGGTACCCCAATCTCAGCTATGATTTGAGGAGAAAGATATTCAACTTTATTCATGCAGTACTCGAGTCGGATAGGTTCAATCCCGATTGCATCAACTCGTATCTACAATAATGTCAACATTTGTTATGGATGGCCTAGGATACTCGCGTTGGAGCCGTCTGCATTTTGCTCTTCGGATGTAACGCTTCAGCTACCTGACGCATCAGCTGATCTATGTTCGTTCCATTTTTGGCGCTGATTCTCATAACATCGACTCCCGGGAAATGTTTACCGATGGTTTCTATCGCTTTGTCCAGAGTCTCGGTAGTGACAAGATCGATCTTGTTAGCGACAATGATGATCGAGCCGGAAGCATCGATCTGCCTTAGGATCTTGTTTGAGGCAGAGAGTTTTCTTTCGAGTGTTCTCGAATCTTCGCTTGCATCGACGAATAGCACTATTATCTCTGCGTTGGCTATTTCGCTTAATGTGGCGTTGAACGCATCAACTATTATCTTGTGCATATCGTCAATGAAACCTATCGAGTCAACAAGGATGAACTCTCCAGAGTTGACTGTAACCTTTCTGGCAAACGTCGAGAGAGTTGTGAAAGGTCCAAGTCCAGTGCTTTTGCTCTCTTGTGTAACCATGTTGAACAATGTGGTTTTTCCGCTCTGTGTGTAACCCGCTAAGGCCACTATGGAATAACCTAATTCGTGGCGTCTTCTTCTGAGAAGGTCTTTCTTCTGATGTATTCCTGCGAGCTTCTCTTCAATGTTGCTAATTCGTTTCTTTGCTGCTCTTTCATAGTCCTGATAGGGATATTCTCCGGGCCGCTCCATCCAACCTGTTCCCCTAAGATTCCTGTTAGCCTTAGAAATTGGCGACCCCAAGTGAAAGTATACTTGAGGTGAGCAAGTTGAATCTGAAGTTTCGCTTCACTCGTCATTGCCCGTTTTCCAAATAGTTCCAATATTAGTAGATTCCGATCGATCACCTTAACGTCGTTTCCAACTTTCTGTTGAATCTTAAAGACGTGAGGGCTCGGAAGGGTGTTGGTGAATATGAGAAGATCTATCTTCTTCTCTTCAACGATCTGCTTCAATTCCAGCAGTTTTCCACGTCCGATTGTGAAGCCGGGATCTATGCCGTTTCTATTTTGGACTACTCGATCGATGATTTCGTATCCAATACTGTTAGCCATGGCTATGACTTCATCCACCCGTGAAGGTACACTATGTAGCTTCACCTCGACGACTACAGTTCTCGAACCTGCCATGGAAAACCCAGTTGTGTTAAGATCAATACGACTAATTGTGAGATCAAGTTATTGAACAATTCTCAATAACTTCTAGTTTTCAACTCGTAATTCAAGAATCGATCGTTATCCCATAGACGTATATTGGGCCAAAATCGGAAATTGTCCAAGCCACTATTTTGAATGTGATCTCCTGATTGTTGTCAAAGAAGATTTGACATTCATTCCCGTTAGAAAGTTCTGGAAACATCCACCAACTGGCTGAGTATGAAACATTCTGCCATACGAGATATCTCACGTCTTGATCTTTTATCCAAGCGACCAATTCAGACTTGTTCCATCTTTGTGAATACCACTCTAATGAACTCGTTGAGTAGAATTTGCCGGGATCTAGATGGCTATAATATATGATTGTGGGGCTATCACAGAGAACGTTTCCATTGGTGTAGGCCTTGTTAAGTAACTGTCCTACGACCAACTCGGCCGCCACGTGTCTATCAAGCATTGTCTGATCTGCCGTTGGAGACACGATAGTCCAATATTGATCGTGTACAGGATAAACCACGATTGTTGCCAGAATCAAGAAACTGAGCACTTTTCTAACGCTGGAACGTTTGATGAATGCAGATGAGAATCCTACCGCCTTGGCCGAGAGAGTTGCCGTGAGCGGGAATAAGTAGGATAAAAACCTCACTTGATAGGGAATCGACCCCCTAAAGGACTGAAGGATGATCGCCAACAAATAGGCGAGTTCTAGTAATACCAGCAATCTGGTGCTCCGATCTTTTTTCAATAGTCCAACTGCCAAGCCCCAAAGAAACATGCCTGACGTGACTTCGAACAGTGTTTCAAGATATTCTGGCACAGTGCCGATGCCAGTTGTGAAAAGGTGATCCCATCTGATCGTAGCCGCCTGATTGGTATACCATTGGAGAAGATGTCCAGTCTGGATCCAACTATTCAGAGACCAACTGACCACAACTGATGCACAGATGATGGCATAGATGGTGAGTTGCTTGATGGAACGCCTTTGGACTAGGCCTACAGCAAAAAGTGCAAGAGCGAATATCCAGGATTCGTATCTGATGAGCATAGATAATGCTATTGGAATAGTTGATAACGAGATTCTGTTTCGAGCGAATAGGCAGATTCCTAGCATCAGCAGAAAGATAGCTGGCACTTCAGTTACGCCTAGAGTGGTGACATCTACGAACCATGGCTGAACTGCTAAGGCGAGGCCAGCCCCAAACCCTATTTCAGGTGAACCTGAATTACGCGCCAAAACAAAGACCACTACGCATGTTAGTGATCCGAGAAGAATGTTAAGCCCGTGTTGAACTCTTAGGTCATACACATTGAACATGTTCATCAAAACAGCAATAATGTAGTGATACAACGGTAGCCAGGCTACGTTGATGGTGCTGCCCTTGAAGTCCGTATGTACGTAACCGTGCGTGGCCGTTAAGTAGCTGGTAAGCCAGTGATGGTAGCTGTCCCCGTTATGATCTAGATAGTTCACCAATGTAATGTGCCAAGATCTTATCACGAGCGCCACAAGAAACACAATCAGAGCCAAGATTAGGCCATTCTTTCCAAGGCGTAAGCTCGAGCGCGAGGTCAAGACTTTGTCACCGAACTTCGACAACCTCGTAGAAGCCATCTAACCCTAAGCATATCTAAGAAACCTGTGATGATTCGTGTTGGGCATGAATATTTCGATCGTCCAGTACTTCTTGGGAAATGGGTGATTGGGACCTCAAGAATCCTGTAGCCCAAATATCCGCCGACGGAGACCAAATAACGATGATAGTCCTTTCTTAGAAATGGCTCGATGGAGGCGAATGCTTCACTTTTCATCGCTTTGAATCCTGAATTTGCATCTCTTGTATTGACGTGGAAAACCCACCGATTAAGCCTGTTATAGATAAGTGATGGTGCCCTTCTGATGATGCTATCCTGTCGCCTGATTCGATATCCATTGACCAAATCGTATCTTCCAGATAGAATTGGGTTGTAGAGCAACGGCAATTCTGCCAGGTCGTATTGAAGATCAGCGTCTACAATTGCTATCACTCTTCCAGACGCCAAATGGAAGCCCGCTCTTAGAGCATTAGTCTTCCCCGTCTTCTCTGGGAACCGTATCGACTTGACGTCAGGGCCTTCTCCGCATAGCTTCTCTACGATTTTTGACGTCTTGTCGGTGCTTCCATCATCAACTATTACTATCTCTCCATCTATTCCAAGTCTCTCGTAGCAGCGTCGGGTTTCATGAACCAGTGGTGCAAGCGATTCCTGCTCGTCATGAGCTGGGATGATCAGAGAGATATCCTTCAAGTCATGCTACACAACGGTCACTTTCGGTATTGTATGCCTCCACTAAAACTGTTTGGAAGTCTGAAAATTGACGTATATTATCAGATGAGCAGAATGGTTGACCGTCGTTTGATCATCAGCTCTCAAAAAAGCTAAGACAGTGATCATCACTATTTGAATGAGCTACACGAGAAATACTCAGTTGATGAAATCAATGGGCAAGGGACTGTACAGATCGAGATTAGCTGAAAAACCAGATGAGCCAGCTGGCAGGTTTATGTCATCACTTGATGAAGATCAAGAGATCATGATTGAAGACATAATCGGCACCGAAGCTCATGACATAATGTTGTATGAACAGGGAATCATTCCAAAGAACGACTTGAAGAAGATCCTTCAGGCTTTGGAGGAGCTACGTGGTGAGTTCGAGAAAGGTACGCTGAACATTACTGGTGATTATGAAGACGTTCACGAGTTTCTGGAAGATCGAGTAATCAAGAAAGTAGGCATTGATGCTGGAGGAAAGCTGCATACTGCAAGATCAAGGAACGACCAGGTTGCCTTAGACATCCGAATGAAGACGAGGACCGAGCTGAACGACATATGTCAGAAACTGATTGAATTGATCCAAACGTTTCTAACGAAAGCCCACGATACAATCCATGTACCAATAATACTCTACACACATACTCAGCACGCCCAGATTGGCAATCTAGCTCACTATTTCCTGGCGCAGGTCGATCTACTCTCCAGAGACTTGGAGAGGTTGAATTCATGTTACCTGAGAGTCAACAGGAGTCCGCTTGGCGCCGCTGCTATTGGCGGTACCAAATTTCCAATAGACAGGTCTAGGACGGCGTCGTTGCTGGGTTTTGATGGCGTCGTGGAGAATTCTGTAGATGCTGTAAGTTCTCGCGATTTTGCGTTGGAAACGATTGCATGTCTCGCGGTTTTGATGGTTAGCATGAGCCGGATCTGTGAAGATCTGATAGTCTGGTCGAGTTCAGAGTTTGGCTACGTCGAGCTTTCAGACACGTACGCGTCCACATCGAGTATCATGCCACAGAAGAAAAATCCATGCACGCTAGAACTCATTAGGGGTAGGACAGGCGAGGTATCCGGCGCACTGATAGACCTAATTATCTGCGTCAAAGGATTGCCAACTGGGTACAGTAGAGATCTTCAGGCAATCAAGCCATCGATTTGGAGGGCTCTGAAGGCGGTTAGAGAATCTCTCGAGGTTATGTCTGGCGCCATTTCAAGTCTGAAGGTTAACAAGGAACAGTGGGTGGAAGCGACGCAAAACAGTTACGCGGTCGCGGTGGATCTGGCCGAGGATCTCACCGCTAAGGGAATTCCTTTCCGTCAATCTCACAAGATTGTAGGAGAACTCGTGAGAGAATTGGTAGAAAGCAAATCAAGAATGAAAGACATCACGCCTGAGTTAGTGTCTTCACTTTCTGAAAAAATCATTGGCAAGAAGCTGAACCTCACCGATACAGAACTGTCGCGTATAATCGACCCAATCCACTCCTTGGAAGCTCGTCAGTCTCTTGGCAGCCCGTCTC
This sequence comes from Candidatus Bathyarchaeota archaeon, assembly GCA_963760485.1. Classification (GTDB taxonomy): domain Archaea; phylum Thermoproteota; class Bathyarchaeia; order 40CM-2-53-6; family CAVXDP01; genus CAVXDP01. The sequence continues at coordinate 216,293 of CAVXDP010000015.1, forward strand.
AGAAAGAAGTCGATAGGATGCTTCAAGACCGAGAAAAGAAAGTTGAAGAGTACGCAGACGTTGTGAGATCACGTACTGAAAAACTTGGGGAAGCCAACTCTAGGCTTAAGAGAACAGTTGATGAATACATTTCCAGTTAGCTGAAGGTTCAGAACGAAATGACAAAGGTAGCTTTAGCGTATTCAGGTGGATTGGATTCGACAGTTATGCTAACCCTACTGAAAGAAAAGTACGGGTTCACAGAAGTCATTCCTGTATTGGTTGACGTAGGGCAAGGCGAAGAAGACATCAGAACGGCCAAGGAGAGAGCTGAAATCGTCGGTGTTTGCCCAGTCTTTTTTGATGCCAAGAGAGAATTCGCGACAGAATACATTTTCCGTTGCATCAAAGCGAATGGATCATATCAAGGCTATCCAGTTGGCACGTCTATGTCTAGGATACTGATCGCGTCGAAGGTAGCTGATGTTGCTTTGAAGGAGGGCGCCGAAGCTGTGGCACATGGTTGTACAGGAAAAGGAAACGACCAGTACAGGATGGAGGTAGCGTTCAGATACTATGCTCCACAACTTCGAATCGTTGCCCCAGTCAGAGAACTAGATCTCACAAGATCAATCGAGGAGGACATGTTGAGGAAACAGCGTATAGACCCAGCGAAGAAGGTTGGCAAGATTGGAGGCGACATCAACATGTGGTCGCATTCGATTGGGAGCGGCCAAATGGAAGATCTTTCAACACAAGTCGAATCCGACTATCTCTGGTCTCTTCCCGTCGAAGATGCACCTAACGATCCCACGATCATGTCCATTTCATACAGATGCGGGGTACCCGTTTCCGTGAACGGCGAAACTGATCCAGTGAAGATGATACTTTACCTCAATGAGGTCGGTGGCAAGAACGGTATTGGAAGAATAGACATTCTTGAGGATGGGATAATGGGGTTGAAGTCACGAGAAATATACGAAGCTCCTGCCGCCGACATACTCCTCAAGACTCATAGTGACTTAGAGCATTTGGCTTTGACAAAAGAGCAACTTCGTCTGAAGCATGAGATTGACAGAATGTGGGCCGACATGGTCTATCACGGGATGTGGCTTCATCCTCTCCGAAAAGATCTGGATGCTTTCATAGATTCCACCCAGAAATTCATGAACGGAACGGTTACGACGAAGCTCTATAAGGGAAATGTTAGAATTACAAGAAGAGAGTGTGAGGATTCACTTTTTGCTCCTGAGATTCGTTCGATAAAGAAAGCTACCTTTGATCAAAAGGAAGCAACCGGTTCAGTGAACACGTATACACTTCAGTACAGGCTGTTTAGATCTAAGAAGAGGTAGCATCTCATCTCAAAGAACCTAATGTAGTTCCAATACTTCTCCGTAGACGGTGACATAGAATCGTGCCAACCGAAAAACGGGATTTGGCTGAGAAAGCAAGAGACTTTCTCGGGTGGCTAAACAACTGGTACATCAACCTGAAACCGATGTCACTTCACTCAGTAATCAGCGATCCAACACGTGTCGCTATCTGCTCGGTTGACATGTTGAACGGCTTTTGTTATGAAGGTAAGTTGTCCAGCTCGCGTGCCGCAGGATGTGCTAGACCGGTAGCAGATCTTTTTCTACGTGCTCACGCTCTCGGTGTGAGAAATTTCATTTTGATCCAGGAATGGCATAGCGAGCAAGCTGAAGAATTCAATGCGTATGGTCCGCATTGTATACACGGTACACTCGAAGCCGAAACCATTCCTGAACTGACGACATTACCATTTGCACGCGAGTTTGTTATCATACGTAAGAATTCACTTCATACAGTGGTGGATACTGGTATGGAGGAGTGGCTCCTGCGAGCATTCGGAAGTTGACACGTTCATAGTCGTTGGTGTCTGTACTGACCTGTGTACATACGACTTGGCGATGGACTTGAAGTTACGAGCAAACGTCCGTGACGTTAAACGTCGCGTGATTGTGCCTGCTAACGCAGTGAACACCTACGATTTACCGGTCGAGATTGCAAAACAATTTGGTGCACTACCACATGATGGTGAATTCTTGCATGTGCTATTCTTGTATATGATGAGTCTAAACAAGATCGAGATTGTACGGGAACTCGTGTAGTCTCATTCACCTAACTAAGGACGATTGGTTCCGTTCCAACATGAAGTTGAGGCGATGGCGACTCCTTAGGTAACGTCTTTCTCGCTTCCGATAGCACCTCATCAGATGTATGTCTGAGCGATCTGTGAGTGAGAAGGATGCTCTCAACCCTTGCGTTAACCCCAACTTTGACGGCATCTTTAACAATCATGTGTCCGTATTCCTGGGCCAAATCTTGATAACTTTCATCCAGGAATGTCGCCTCAACGATCAATAGGGTTGCATCCTTGGCAGCGGAAGTCAATCGATTGCATGAGCGTGTGTCGCCACTGTATACAACCTTTCTGCGTTTTTCATATGAATAATCTTCAGGGATCAAAGCCTGTCCATCATAATCGATCGTCTCTCCCTTGGCAATCTTTCGCCAAAGCTCAATTGGAACGCCCTTCTCGACGAGTTTCTCAGTATTCAATTTTCGTTTGGTTCTTTCAGAGATTGTGTAGCCCAGACAGAGTTGGTCCTTGGCATGTTCAACCTGGAAAGCCTCAATTTCAAGACCTACGAGCTCTAGTTTCTGTTCTGGTTCTATCCCAATCACGTCGGCGAGATCGCCAGCTTGTGATACTTTGGCACACCATTCGAAGAGTTGGTATTCGTGCTTTGGGCATACAACGAAGATTTTACGTTTGTATCCTAGCATTCTTCTTAACCATAGTAGTGGCACGAGATCCCAGAAGTGGTCGATGTGAGCATGGGAGATCAAAACAAGCTGTATTTGGGATAGGCCGAGTTTTCGATTGTAAATCTCTGTCGTCGCTCCAGGTCCAACGTCGAGTAGAAGCTTCACACCATCCCAATCTACGAGTATTGAGGTTGAGAGGACCGCTTTGTCGGAGAGCGGGAACACTCTAAGCATACTACTCACCTGGCCACGCAAGTAATGATCAGGCATATCTCTTCTCGATATAAGTTGTCAGGTTTGAATCGACGATCAGTCAAGGAGCAAAAGACTATTTGTACAAGACAGTGGGATAAGACGTGTCGATATCATAAGACTGGTTGTTTGATACGAGGGAGAATGCGTTGGACACTTTGAATGCTATTCGAAAAAGATGCAGCATCAGAAGATACAAGCCCCGTTCCGTTCCACGAAGACTGATTGAGAAAGTTGTTGATAGCAGGAAGGTTGGCTCCCACAGCATGGGCAATACAACCATGGGAATTCATTGCCGTAACTGATTCCCACGTGAGAACCAAGATCGCAGACATAACAGACTATGGTAAGTTCATCAAGAAAGCTCCAGTATGCATAGCAGTGTTCTGCAAAGATACACAGTTCTATCTCGAGGATGGATGCGCAGCCACAGAGAACATGCTGATTGCGGCGACTGCTCTTGGACTTGGAACATGCTGGGTAGCCGGTGACAAGAAGGGGTACGCCGAGGACGTACGCAGGATCCTAAAAGTGCCCCCGTCATACAAACTAGTGTCCCTAGTTCCTGTAGGATACCCTGAGTGGAGGCCCGGACTGAAACATAAACGTGCACTGAGAAATCTCTTGCACTGGGAAACTTACAGGTCTGCTCATGGGTAGTCTTTGAGACAAGAAAGACACATACGCAGGATCCTGGATGTAACTAGGATCTTTCGAGCTGTCTTCTCAGTTGGATCGCAAGAAGATAGTCTCTCGTATTAGTTCGTGTTGGAAAAGACAGGAATTCCTCGACATGATCGGTCGTGTCGATGTCTAGGGATACTCTCTCTATTCTTAGCACTTTGGCAGGAATTCCGTGGATCTGGGCGAGATTGAGATGCGATTGAAAACTGTTCGATCCGAAAGCCGTTGAAATCACATCTGGGGGAGTAAGTGCAAGTGCATTTGTTCCTAGACCATCTTCTGAAGGTACGATTACAATTCCATCATCTGAAATCGAATCAATGATCTGTTCAATATCATTTTTTGTTATCAAGGGAATATCTGCGGGGAGAACTAGAAGAGAAGTGGCTCCGTTCCGCAAAGAATAGACAACTGCGCGTTTGAGCGCCATATTGAGGCCCCGACCATCTTCCTCTCCGATTATCTCGACATTCCGAGAGTAGATTCCTTTGAGCACGGTATTGTCGGGGGACACAATGATTGTTCGACTAACCATCTTGGAGTGATTGACTGCGTTCAAGACGTCGACTAGCATCATGCCTACTAGTCTCTGGCGTTCTTTCAAACTGAGGGCAGGGGACAATCTAGTCTTCGATTCGGAGAGTTTCTTCACAGGGATTGCAACAAAGATGGCACTTAACCTTGTCTACCCCCATTCAAGAAAAGTGTATCAGTGGAGGGCTACATCAAGACATGCTTTTGCCAGTCGCTCTTTATCTTCAAGATCTTCTCATTAGGGTATTAGTCCCAACAACTTTCAATCCAAGTCTCTCTACGCGTTGCTTTTGGTCCTCGTCGAGTTTGTCGAGCACGAAACCGTAGAGGAAATCCTTGTACATCTGGGCGACGCCATAAGCTGAGACTTCAAATCCCAGCGATCGCATCATTCTGTCTGCGGGACCTTTGATAGCCAACCCTTTAACGATTGGGCTGACTGCTACAATCCTACCGTTAGATGCTTTCAAAGCGTCTCTAATCCCCCTGATCGCAAGTATGGGGCCAATACTGACCACCGGGTTACTCGGTGCAATTATTATCGCATCGGCATCCTGAATTGATTCAATCACGTTAGGCCCCGCCTCAGCACTTTCTATGCCCATAAACCTCACTGAGCGAACATTATCTCTCATCTGTCTCTTCACCAGATACTCTTCGAAGTGCATTTCTCCATCATCGGTCGTTATTCTGGTTTCTACTCTGTCATCAGTCATGGGAAGAATTGTGGGCTTCAATCCCAGTGCTTTTGAGAGTTGTTGTGTTACTTCTGAGAGCTTGACACCCTTTCGAAGCTGTTCAGTTCTGAAAATATGAGTAGCGAGATCACGATCCCCAAGTTTGAACCATGTTTCTTGACCGAATCTGGCCAGCAATTCTTGGCAATGAAACGTGTCCTGTTTGATGCCCCATCCCTTGTTCTCATCAACCACTTGTGCCAGTGTGTACATTACGATGTCTATATCAGGTGAGATGTGAAGTCCATAGAGTTCGATATCATCTGCCGTATTACTAATTATTGTAATTCGTTCTTCTGGACAAACTCTAACCAGGCCTTGAAGAAAACGTGCTGCTCCTACACCTCCTGCGAGAACCGTAATCAAATGGCTCACCAGTGATCAATATGGACGATTTCGGTAATCGGCTTTCTCGATGGCACTTGGATTGATCCCCTAAAGTATCCAAGAAGAATGAGTGCCTGCGGTTCTACGTCTGTTGGAATATCAAGAGTCTCTCTCACAGTCTTCTGACAGAAGAGTGGTGCACACATCCAACATGAACCGAGATTCAACTCATGAGCGGCTAGAAGTAGGTTCTGTATAGCGGCCGCGACGCTCTGAATTGCCATAGTATGCTCACAGCCACGTTTTCGTTCATCAACATATTGTTTCAGGCGTTCCGTATTCAGGCAGGCAACTAATACAGTTGGAGCGTTCGATATTCGATCGATGGATCTTGCAGTCCGCATTTCACGTTCAGCAATTGGCGTGGGCTCTCGTTCGAAGTCTTTTCTCCATGCAAGCGCCATGTTCTCTGCAAGCCTTCTCTTCGTAGCCTTGTCATTGATGACGACGAAATTCCAGGGCTGTGAATTATGGGCCGAAGGAGCCCAAGTTGCTGATTCGAGAACTTGGAAAATGACATCGTCTTCGATAGGTCTGTCTATGAACTCCTGTTTTACACTTCTTCTAGTTTTGAGTGCCTCCAAGAGACTTGACAAAGCAAAGCCACCATCACGACGTACGAACGTTTTCTATTCTGTCGACATGTTAACTATTCCTCTATTTGATCAGGAGTAGCAGGTTCATCGAGAGTCCTGAGGTTGTTGGGACTAGGACGTTCTCCCAGTATCGCGTGGGGAGAGACTCCATCACGGTGCCCACGATTGATCCAAGAATGGCCGTGCTAGGGTTTACAAAGATCAATGTGGAGATGAGGCTGCAAATGAAGAATGCGGTAGATCCCTCGACTGTCTTAGTGCGGTTGTAAGGCATAACATGTCGTCCGAATCTTTTGCCCACAAGAGATGAGAAGCCATCTCCTATGGTCAGAATGGATATCGCTGCATAGTTCAGAGGTTGTGGGAAGAGATTCATCGAAATCAAAATCCCCATCGCGTAGGAAACGGGGCTTAGAATCAAACCTGACGTTTCATTTTCGCGAGCCGCAAATCTGGTTATTCTTGTGATAACAGGAAGACGTTTCTCGTGGAGTCTTAGATATTCAGAGGCTAGGTAGAGGATCGTCGCCGAAAACACTACTATGGATATGCCGGCTTTTCCAAGGAGTTCTGCAAGAACAATAGTTGAGACCCCACCTATGTGAATCAGTCTTCTTGCTGTCTCCAAACCCTTCCCTTCCGTGTAGATGCAAGGCAAAGAGGCCGAGGTACCATTCTCTAAGACAGTAGCCATGCTCGATCTTGCTGGATTGACTTTGGGACGTGACTTGTCTCAACTGACATGAAAGCAAAGGAAGACTGTCTTGGATTCATGACAAAAAGATAGAGCAGAAAACTCCTTACTCTGGAGGTATTTCTTTGAATGTCAGTTCTAGTGGCAGTCCTTTGTGTTTATTGTATGCAGCAGATATGGAGTATATTATCGCACCCAAAACGAATACTCCAACGGTGAAGCCGAATACTGAATAGTTGATCTGACCTATGAAAGCAGGTCCCATGCTCGCGTACGCCATCCATATCGAGATGATTATTGTCAATATGGCGAGAACTGACAGCACTGGAATAGGGCCTATCTTTCTTCTTACGATGTCCGGTGATTTTTCGAATATGTCCTTCCGCCTTATTGGGAATATGATGGCAGATATGCCGCAGATAATTTGCATAATCATCCATCCAAAAGTTATGTAAGAGAAGAATCCCATGAAGTTCGTGTATATCCAGAGTACTTGGTATACCACGGCGACGATGACGGTTATGATCAATGCCACGTAGGGTGTCCCGAATCGTCGATCTACCCTAGAGATCGTTGTTGGCACCACTCTGTCAAAGGACCATGCGAAGAGCAATCTGACACCTATGAACATGTACGTTAGTCCTGCTGACAGGGGCATGAAAGACCAACCTAAGAGCATGAGCGCAGCGACAGCGGGGTTTGTTGTGACATACATGAAGAGATATGTGATGAACGGTAGCATCGGGAGCTTGTAGCTCGGATCTCCGGTCACCGCGAGATATGATATGGCTCCGATTAAGTCTCCTCCCATTGCGTAATATGCGGTTGCATATGCTATCCAAGTCAGCAACCCGAATACGACGGCGCTACCCACTATTGCCATCAACTGTGATCGGCGAACATCCTTCACCTCACCTGAGATGTAGACAGATGATGCGAAGCCTAGAAAATTGATGAAGGTGAATTGCACACCCAGCATTGTAGCTTGCATGTTTAAGCCCGGCCAGCCGGTGCTGATTGCTGTCTGAACTACTTCGCTGTAGTTCATTCCGCTGACCTGGTTGAAATTGGACTGGAATCCTGCCGGACCTGTTGCTAAGCAAGATACAGCGAACACTGTCAATCCCATCAATATCATTGCGAAGGAGAACAGGCATGCCTTCATAGCGACTTTAGCGCCAAAGGCAATTATGAGAGCAATACCTAGATAGTATATCATCGCCACTGCGAACTTGAATTCAGCAGATGCGACTAGTGGAATCAACGAAGTATTGCCAACCATCATTAGGTATGGGGTAACAGCGTAGTCCATTATCCATGGGATCTCTGTTCCAACCAGACTCAATATGTTCAGAAACAGGAAGAAATTGATCATGAAGCCAAGTGCTGGGTGTAACGTTCTACTGACCCAAACATAGTCCCCCCCTGATCGAGGCATCGAGATTGAATAGATTGAGTAGAAAAGGCCTATTATTACAGCCAAAGGAATGCAGAGCAGTGCCGTCAGAGGTAGATCTGTTCCGGGAAATGTTACTGAAGCCCAGATTCCATAAATAAATACTGACATTGGTGCCATGAAGACTATGTTATAGATCAAGGCGTCCCTTCCAGAGATGCTTCTGATTAGTCCTGACGCTTTTCTTGCGAAGACAGTCTTTTCGCCTTCCATGATCATTTCACTCGGTAACCTAAGTGAACCTGCTGTAGGACTTTTAAGACTTTGGATGAAAATAGGCTCAATAATACCTTGTGGGAGAACAATTGCTGAAGCAACTATTCAGAATCACGCGGTAGGTTGGATGGGTTTGGATCATGAGGAGATTCTCAAAAACCTGAAATCTTTGTCTGATCCGAGGGCAGTAGAAGGGATGGCGCGTTTCGGAATCAGCCGAAAGAATACTTATGGAGTGTCAATTCCCAACCTTAGAAGGATGGCAAAGAGAATAGGGCTAAACCATTCTTTGGCTCAGCAACTCTGGTCGTCGGGTATCCACGAGGCACGTATTCTTGCAAGTATGATTGACAATCCCGAGATGGTTACCGAGGAGCAGATGGAGACTTGGATCAAAGACGTAGACTCTTGGGATATCTGTGACCAATGCTGTAGCAATCTATTCGACAAAACCAAGTTTGCACATCAGAAGGCTTTGGAATGGAGTGAAAAAAACGAGCAATTCATCAAGAGGGCAGGATTCGTTCTAATGGCTACATTAGCAGTTCACGACAAGAAAGCAGGTGATGAGGACTTCATGAAGTTCCTGCCCTTGATAGAACGCGAGTCGTTTGATGATAGGAACTTCGTAAAAAAAGGGGTTAACTGGGCTCTACGCCAAATCGGAAAACGCAATGTCAATCTAAACAGAAAAGCTGTTGAAACGGCCAAGGAAATTCAAAAACTAGGATCGAAAAGCGCTAGATGGATTGCATCGGACGCCCTTCGAGAACTAACGAGCAGACCTGTTCGAACGAGATTGTTCTGTCGGACTAGACGAGACGTTCATGTCTCACATTGATGAGGCAAGGGAAACCAATGAAACTAACTCAACAATTACCAAACCTCTATGAGGCTCTCGAACATCTTGGTACTCAGACGGATTCATATGTGCCATGAGTATCTGTTAACCTTCGAGATGAGCCGGGAAACCAGATTGCGCGAACCTTGTTCCTTGTTGCATGGACAAGACTAGGAGATTGCGAAGGTGGCTCGAATACTCCAATTGTCATTTCTGATTTGGCTTTTCGTTATTTGACCCGTACAGACTGGGCACTTGAAGGTGTTTCTCTCGAAGTATTCGAGAATGAATTTCTGGGAATAACTGGCCCTTCGGGAGCTGGAAAGTCCACCCTCTGTCTCTCATTGAATGGACTCATCCCAAACGTCATAGAGGGTACTATGCGGGGAAGGGTTGTTGTAGGAGGCTTTGACACACGCCAGACTGCAGTCTCACAGATTTCCAATATTGTTGGGGTGGTTTTTCAGGACCCTCGATCTCAACTGACTGGTTCAGCAATGACAGTTGAGGAAGAAGTTGCTTTCGGGCTTCAGAATCTCGGAGTTCCGAGAGGCTTAATGCGCGACAGAATAAGGGAGGCGCTGGACGTCGTCGGTCTTCAGGGTTTTGAGATGAGAGCACCTTTCGAATTGTCGGGAGGGGAGCAGCAGAGGCTTTCTCTTGCCACTGTACTGGCCATGAGCCGAAAATTATGGTGCTAGACGAACCGACTGAACTGTTAGATCCAGAGGGCGTCGTCTCTGTTATGGAAGCTATTAATTCGATCAACGAGAAATACAGGATGACCACCTTCCTCGTATCCAATCAACCGGAAATACTGGTTCAATATGCCAACAGAATCGTCGTAATAAGTGCAGGCAAGATTAAGTCGACAGATTCTCCGCAACAATTCTCAAGAAAAGTGAGATTTGTTGAGGAGTTGGGCGTCCCGCCAACTCAAGTCGCCAAAGTAGCTTCTCTGCTCGATGAGAATGGCCTCTGGAAAGGGAGTTATCCACTCAACGAGTCTCAAGCGGCTGAAAGCATTAGGAAGCAGATCTTCGGAGACTAGGCAGATGCCTGTTGCCGTCGCTGCTGAGGGTGTGACTCACAGATACCCCAACGGGCACGAGGCTCTAAAGGGAATAAACCTAGCTATCACGTCCGGGATGACTGTAGCACTAGTGGGAAGGAACGGATCAGGCAAAACCACCCTTGCTAAACACTTCAACCGTCTACTCAAACCAACTTCAGGAAGAGTGCTAGTGGAGGGAATCGACGCCTCTAGCCAATCCGCCAGTGAGATGGCCCGAAAGGTGGGCTACATCTTTCAGAACCCCGAAGATCAGATCTTTGGATCGTCAATCCTAGAGGAAGTTACGTTTGGACCAAAGAATCTTGCCATGGACAAAGAACAGATCGAATTCAACGTGATGAATGCTCTTGCAATGGTTGGGTTGCAATCCTCTGTCTCAGAACATCCGTACAACCTGAACTATGGACAAAGGAAAATGTTATGCCTTGCCTCAGTTCTCGCGATGGATCCCAGAATCATCGTAATGGACGAACCGAACGCTGGACAGGACTACCATGGGCTTTGTCTCCTGGGATTGATAATCAATCAGTTGAAAGAAAAGGGTAAGACGATCATAGTCATATCGCACGACATGGAATTCATTGCCAGACATTGTGAAAGAACGATACTAATGAGCGACGGCGAGATAGCAGAAGATGACTCGACCAGAAATGTTCTCTCAGATCAGTCAAAGCTTCGACCTTATGGGATTAGACCCCCGCAAGTGACGAGACTGGCAATCTCTCTTTCGGATCACGGTGTGAGGCATGACCTCATCACTGTTGAGGAGATGGTGGAAGAGCTTATCAAACAGAGTCGGAGAAAAGTGAGCTAACGCGCAAGCAACCGTTATTACGACCCTTTTGAAACATAGTATCGTTGAGAGAACATGACAGAAACGAAGCCTTCTCGACTAAGAATAGAGTTTTCGACTTTTGGAATAGCGATGATTCCGTTGATGATAGGAATCAACGTAGCATCATCATATCTGGCAGCAGGCACGCCAATCTGGGCAGATACACTTGGTTCGATGCTAGCGGGGATAATCATCGGCCCCATTAATGGACTGGTTGTTGGAGCCCTCACGAACATCTTCAAATGGGTCACGTTTGATCCATTCGCCCTACCATACGCCATAGTCAACGCAATAGTAGGGCTAATAGCCGGAGTATTCGCGCTGCGGGGGTTTGTTAGAAGAGAGGTCAAAGGCGCACAGATCGGCAGAACACTCGTTGTTTCCATTGTACTCGCCGTTGCTGCGACCCTTACGTCTACACCTCTCAACGTATACTTGTGGGGTGGTTCCACTGGGAAACCTTGGGTTGACGTGATCTTCGCGGGATTCTTGGCTGGTGGTTGGAATGTTTTTCCAGCATCTATGGCTGCCGAGTTTATCTCTGACATTGCCGACAAGATCATTACGTTTTTCATCGCTTGGCTAATCTACACAAGAGTCCCGAAACAGTTCGTGAAGACGTTAAGAGGTTAGGTAAACGCTTCGTGTCAGTTCAGTTCTCTTTTGTTCCTCGGAGATCTTTCATTCATGCGCTCGACCCTAGAACGAAATGTCTTCTATGGATTGCTATTGCAGTTCCAGCAATAGTCTTACATAGTATTCTCCTTTGTCTTGCAATGTTCTGCCTTACTTTACTTCTCTCCATTGCGGGAAAAGTGACGTCGTTCTACGTCAAGAATCTGGCGAAGATCGTTATTCCAGTGTTCATACCAATCTTTCTTATTCAAGGCCTCTTCAACCCCAGCGGAAAGACTCCAGTTCTATACATACTGCCATGGCTCTACTTCAAGCGCGAAGGACTGGCTTTTGCTTCAGTTGTATTGACCCGCCTCCTTGCCATATTCGGAGGGGCATACCTTCTAACCCTGACAACCAACCCAAGCGACCTCATGACTTCAATGCAGAAGCTTGGCCTACCACTCAAGATAGCCTATCCACTTTTCTCCGCCCTACAAATCGTTCCCATGATGGAGTCAAGGTTGCAGTCGGTGAAGGAGGCTCAGATGTCCAGAGGACTGAAACTCGAGAATATCGGTATAGGCCAGAAACTGAAAGCGTACATCCCCATTATCACACCTCTTCTAATGGGCGCCATAATGGAAGCGTATAGAAGGACGATTGCCTTGGAGGCGCGTGGGTTCTCATCAAGAGCGAAGAAGACCTTCCTTAGGGACGTGAGATTTCGAAAATCCGACCTCGGTTTCATAGTGGTTATCGTATCAATCATTTTGGTGGCAAGCTTGATCATTATCTCCGTGTTACCACAGCCTAACCCATGGGGTCTGTAAGCCGGGTTTGTCACGCCGTGAAGGACGGTAGCTTTAGGTTTTTCAAGCACGATCTACAGATCTTGAAAGTGTGAAGAGTGTTGAAAATGAATCTGCAACCCCACATAATGTGCGGCGAAGGTGACATAAACAAATATGTTCTGCTACCCGGCGATCCAGGCAGAGTTCAGCGGATAGGTAAACATCTCAAGAACGCGAGAGAGATCGCACAGAACAGAGGATACCTAACTTGGAATGGTGAATACCAAGGTGTCCCCGTCACGGTCACTTCTTCAGGGATCGGTGGACCGTCAATGGCGATAGCCCTTCACGAACTCAGGAACCTCGGAGCAAGAACATTCATCCGTGTCGGTTCATGTGGAGGACTAGGAGAGCACGTGAAGACTGGTGATGTAGTAATTCCAATCGGATGTGTACGAGACGAAGGAACAAGCAAAGCCTACGTTGACCTCAGCTATCCAGCGATCCCAGATCTTGAATTGACGGTTGTCTTAGTGGAAGCTGCCAAGAGACTCGGGCATACATTCCACACTGGAATCAACAGATCACACGATTCATTCTACATTCCGAACATTCTAGAAGTTGAAAGTGTGTGGAGAAAGAGGAATGTGATATCGGAGGATCTGGAGACGGTGGCATTGTTCACGATTAGTGGGATCATTGGAGTGAAGGCCGGATGTGTATTGAATACCGTTGTAGCATATGGTCAGAAACCGGAGGGAGGGATCTCCAACTTTGTAATGGGAGATCCAGTTTGCGAGAAAGGCGAGAGAGCCTCGATCGAAATCGCTCTATTAGCCATTGAAATGATGGCTAGTGGCAAGATCTGAGGACTATTCTGGAGTTCCACCAGCTTCTATAATCTGAAGCTCCTTGAAGAAGAAAGCCCTGGGATCGCATATCGAAGCTCGACACGACGAGTTGTCTTTGTTATAGCTAGGGTTATTGCAAGGTAAATCAAGGCGATGATAGAGTAGATGGCAACGTATTGAAATGTTCGTACTCCTATGATGCCCCCAACGGCAGTGAGTTCGACAACGGTAACAAGGTAAGCTACTGAGGAACTGGTGCGATGAATTTGGCATTGAGCATTGAGACCGAGGGATTGACCAGAAGATTTGGCTCCCTGTTGGCGGTGGACCATTTGAGCTTCGAAGTCAAGGAGGGAGAGGTTTTCGGGCTTCTAGGGCCTAATGGCGCTGGCAAGACAACGACCATTCGCATGTTGGCTTGTCTGATTTCCCCGTCCGAAGGGTCGGGCAGAGTGGCGGGGTTTGACGTTGTTAAGGATGCGTCTAGGGTTCGAGAGACTGTTGGAATCTTAACTGAAAACCCGAGTCTATACGAAAGGTTGACGGCATATGAGAATATGGATTTCTTCGCTGAAGCTTACAATCTCTCTGTCCTTGAGGAAAAACAGCATCGAATCAGAGACTTACTTGAATTCTTTGATTTGTGGGAGCGAAGGAATGAAAAAGTCGTTAAGTTCTCGAGAGGGATGAAGCAGAAATTGGCAATTGCGCGAGCGTTAGTGCATAATCCTCCTATACTATTCCTAGATGAACCGACCGTAGGCCTCGACCCTGAATCGGCGAAAAATATCAGAGAATTGATAGAGAGTCTTAGTCGACAGGAGAAACATACGATTCTGCTTTCAACACATCATCTCGAAGATGCTGAGAAACTTTGCAGCAGAGTGATGATTGTTAGCAGAGGCAAGAGTGTAATCGTAGGAACTCCCGAAGAGCTACGTGACAGAGTATCAGGAGAGCCTGCTCTCAAAGTCACGCTGGTTGGATTGGATCAGAAAATTGTTGAATCTGTGAGAACCACGGAACATGTTCTGGAGGTGAGTGCTAACGGTTCCCGGTCTGAGTTGACAATAACTGTGGACGATGTGAAGTCGACGACGCCTGAGGTTGTGAGGAGTATTGTTCATGCAGATGGTAGAATTCTCTCTGTAAATGTCTGTCGTCCAACACTAGAAGATGCTTATCTGAAGCTAGTCAAGGAGGAGGGACCGTGAATATTCAGAAGGCAATACTGGTTTTCAGAAAGGATTGGCGTGAAGTGAGTAGAAATTGGCAGATCGTCTTGCCAATGGTCGTTGTACCGTTCATGTTTTCTATAGTCCTTCCTGTGCTGATGATAGTTCTGCCTAGTCTCGCAACCGGGTCAGATTCAACGTCTGGTGGCTTCGACACGATGATCAACAGCTTTCCGATTGATGTAAGAAACCAGCTTGCTCAAATGACGGTTAGACAAGCCCTAGTGTATATCATGTCGCTCTATTTTTTCGCTCCATTCTTTTTGATTATTCCACTCATGACTTCCAGCGTAATCGCCTCAGACAGTTTTGCTGGAGAAAAAGAAAGGAAAACGATCGAAGCACTCTTGGCAACACCTATATCTGATAGTGAACTGTTTCTGGGGAAGATACTAGTATCATTTGTTCCGTCCATGATCGTGACAATAGTATCATTCTTGATCTATTCAACGGTGGTGAACACAGTCTCCTTTTCAGTATTCAATGGGCGGTTCCTGCTTCCGAATCCGATATGGATCTTACTCATCTTCGGGCTTGCACCAACTCTAGCCTTGGCAAGCATTGGTTTGGCAGTCATAATATCAGCTAGGGTGAAAGGCTTCAGGGAAGCTCAACAGATTAGTGCAATCCTCCTTATTCCAATTCTAGCACTAGTTTTTGGCCAAGTTTCAGGGGCACTTATTCTCGGTCCAGTCATGGTTGCGGCGCTAATAGGACTGTTTGGGGGCATCGACATTATCGTTTTCAAAATTGGCCTAAGAATGTTCAAGCGCGAAGAGATATTGTCAAGAATGACGTGATATTCTGAAGCGAACGCTGGAGATGAGATTCCCAAGGCATTTCATTTTTCAAGTGATGTACGGGCAAGTTCCGTTCTAACAAACTCTTCTCTGTCTGTGTCTGTCATCTTTTGGGCAAATTCGTGAGTCCTCATAATGAATTCTAGAAGTGGCTGAACATGTTGTACGTAAAGTGAAGATAGAAATTCGCTTTTGGAGTCAGCTTCTATAATGGCTTCACAAGCAGCCATACTACTTTGGATAGCTGGTCTGACACCTTCGCCGGACAAACGGTTGCAGAAGCCTGCGGCATCTCCGACCAAGACTACGTTCTTGTTCCCACATACTAATGGTAAGCCATATGGAATCGCTGAAGCCTCTCTCCTCTGCAACGTAATAGGTCTGAAATGGAATTCCTGATGTAGCCATTGCTTGAATCTGATGATGCAACCTTGTGCTGACCCATTATGACGAGGAACCCCTGTTCCGACTATCAGATTTCCATCCTTTGGTATCATGTAGCTGTAGCTGTCAGTGATATCGCCATTGAAAAATGCATAGAAGTACTGACCGAAATCACCTTCGGCTGACCAACGCTCTTGCAGAATTGGCAGGTAACTCATTTTCAAATATGGGTAGAGTTGTCGTCGCACACTCGAAAATGTCCCGTCTGCACCAACAAGATACCTGGTTGACAGTCTGACTATGTTACCATTTGCTCTTACGATAGCCTCAATATTTCTGTTCTCTTCAAATCTCATGAATTCAGCGTTATGTAGTATCTCAGAGCCTAAACTTCCAGCGGCGTCACGTAGCCATCTGTCGAATTTGTCCCGATCCACGTTTAGAAGTCTGTAGTTGTTTACGTATCCGCCATTGTTCTTTCCACTCGGTGGAACATAGAATAGGCCTATTGTCGTAGGAGAGGACATAACCTCTGAAGGGATCCTTAGCCCGATATCGTTTAGCATGTCGTTACATATGTCGGGAATTACGCCGCCGCATGTTTTGTGTCTATCCAATGTTCCTTTCTCAACTAGTGCTGTCTTGAACCCGAGTTGAGAGCATTTTATGGCTGATATGGCTCCTGCTGGGCCTCCTCCAACAACTATGACGTCGAAGTCTCGCATTTCTCAACCACATTGTGTACAATCGGTTTTCTGGTGTTGATTCTTTTGAGAAGTTTGGAGAGAAGTTCTATCTTGAGTTGTGTCTGAGCTTCGAATTCTCCTCTGTACGCATCCTCCATCTTGCCTAGGTCGTAGCATGTTTTGTCGTCAATATCAACGATCAGGCCTGGTACTCCCACTTCTTCAAGGTCGTCTCTGTGTTTGCTGTAGAATGCACTGCAGCAACAACCAATGTACCCTTTCGCTCCGCATTTTCTCATATTCTGCAAAGTGGTCATGAGGTGTTCAAAGTTCTGAATTGCAACAGGCTTCAACCCAGCTTCTTCAGCTAACTCGTACACTTCGCCAAATGAGCATTTTCCGCACTTTTCACAGCCCTCCAATTTTCTGTATTTGCATGACGGTGGTTTTGCGCAGTAGGGTAGGAGAATGTAGTCACAGCCTTCATTCAGCATTTCTCTTGAGTGTCGAGTAACTGGGTACAGGTGATTCAAGTCGGCCATGCTGATACCGAGAGTCTCATACGTTGCCTTATCAGTAGCTTCAATGATCAGATTCACGACATCGTCTTCCACAATGCCTGGAAATTGAACCTCATGTGTCGCGAAAAAATTGTGGACTGTACAACGAATTGACTCTTTATCAGAAGGCGTGAACTTCAACGCTGATTCGAGGTCAAGTATCGCTCTTGAGGGAAATGCGAAGAAATCTCCTGTGATAAGAACACTCTTGATATGCCCTGCACGCCTGTCCAGTGCAAGGGCAACCCGGATCAACCCTCCGGGCAGTTTATTGATGGCTTGCAACACAGCTGATTCGTTGGGGGGCCGTCTATCAAGGAATATCCACTCTTCCGATCTAAATGCAGGAAGTCTTTCGCCAAGAAGCTTCTTCTCCGCAAACGTCAATCGAGCTGTTTCCAGTTTGGCATTGAAGGTTCGTTCAAATCCTTTCTTCAACGCTTCTTTGACTAATTTGTAGCTTGGCCGGTAGCCTAACTCCCATTTGACGCACGTCACCCTTTCCTTCGCTGATCTCAGTTCCTTGTCCTTGAGTTTGACGATCGGTATTCTAAGAGCGCGAATCATCGTTTCAACATCGAAGTCGATCAGCAGGGTGCCTTGGAAAAGGAAGGCATAATTCCATTCTACTCCACCTGTACCAGAAATCTTCCTGCCATTCACTTCGATATCATTCTTGGGTCGGAAAGCGGCCCGTATTCCCATGGCATTCAGTGCGTGGACCGGGCCTTTACACATGATCTCGAAGAGTTCTTCCATGTTACGATAGCGTTGGACCGATTCTTTTGAGGCTATTACCTCCCATCCAAGAGTTGTTTTGTCGAAGTATAATGCGCCGCCACCGGTTACACGCCTGTTTACATCTATGTGTTTTCTATTGACGAAATCGAGTCGAATTTCTTGTTCAATGTCCTGATGGTATCCAACGAGAACAGCTGGGGGGTCAAACTGGAGAAAACGTATAGTGTTAGGGATCAGGTTATCAGCTCTGCACTTGAGAATCACGTCGTCTAGGGCCATGTTCTTGGCAGCGCTGCAATGGCCAGTGTCAAGGAGCCTCCACTTCTCCAATTTCATACGCTTCCAGATTCGATAGTACGGTTCATGTCATGCGGTTCTACGGCTCATTTCGACGTGTAGGTCTTTCCACACGAGTGAGCAACATTTCTCATGAACTCTAACATCTAATCCCAAGTTTCGCGCGAAACTGTAGGCTTCTTCACTCGGGTAGGCAATTCCATTGATACCCGCTTTGATTGATAGAATGTCAGTTTCAATCTTGTGTTCACCTCTCGGTCTCGCGCATCCTAGAAGTATTGGTGTCTCCGGCATCGTAAGTCTCGATGCCAAAACGACCCGACCAACATCTGAAGGTGGTGGGGGCTCTGTATACTCCATTTTTGTGTTACTTAATGGGGTGAATACCACGATTACAACAGCGGAAGGTCTATGCCTAGACACTATCTCTATGGCTTGTTTCTCACCTTCTAGTTTTCCAAAGTGTATTCCTACAAGGATGTGTGGAACCGTTAGGATATCATTTTGTTCAAGAAGAGAAAGTGAATGATCGTATGAGCTCACGTCGCTTTCCAAGTGATAGACTTTCTTGATCGTCTCATTTGATCCAATGATGTCAATCATAGCTGCATCGATGTCAGCGTCAGCCAGTGCTTTTGCCAAAGGTGCATTCACAAGACCCGTGTGTACAACAGTTTGGAGGCCAAGGTCCCGCTTCACTTGCTTGATTGCAGGGATGAACTTCATCAGCGGAACACTTCCATTGTTAAGGCTTCCACCGCTGATGAGGCATCCGGTGCCACCTTGTTTGCTGATTTTGGCACATACTTCAAGTAATTTCTGAGGGGTTGTTGCGGAAATCATACTGTCTAACAACTGTCCGTTGCAGTGTTCGCAGTTAAGATGGCAGATTTTTCCCGTAATGGAGATTCCTGGGAACTGGTTAGCACCTGTTGATTGGTAGAATGTTGTCTCGTAGTGAACCATGCCAGGTGCGTAGAAATGGATTAGATTAGAGAAATGCCTTCGAGATATCCCGTATCCTTTCTGAAAAAGCTCTTTGAGACAATGTTCATCCTGTGTGAAGCATTGCTTCAATAGCTCAGATCGGTGGTCTAGCGAGTTCATGTCACCTAGATGGGGTTTAGGCAATCTTGGCAATCTAGATCTTCTACCAATGTTGTTGGTTTATCGGAGTAGTTCCAGATTTGTTTCCTGATGACATCGACATCGTTCTTGTCTGGGACAAATGGGAAGTTTCTCAGTTCGCCCATAAGTGCTTGATAGGGGGTCGAGTCCGAATATGGTCTGTTACATGCATTTTCCATAGTATTTGTTGAGCATCCGGCAGTCATGAATGCAAGTCCACTGTTGATAGTTTTGTCAAGTATGTTCTGATCGACACCAAAGTTGGTGACTCTTCCATTCGCATCAAATTTCATTTCGTATATAGAAGTCCTGTCTTTGTTGATTAGGTATCGTGCTAGCTGGACTCGTCTATAAGCGCCTATAGAAGGCTGCGGGTGTTGATGCATGAATGAACCTTCCTCGGGGAAGAAAGAGAATAGGTGGCTTAGCGCTCCAATGTCATAGGCCCTCTGAATCGTTTCAATCATCTGTTGTTCGGTCTCGCCAAGACCAATTATCAGATGCACTCCGACGTTCAGTCTTCCAAAAACCTCTACAGCTTCCTCAATCGTTTTCCAATATCTCTCCCATTTGTGGGGCCCTAGAACTCCTTGACCTCTCAGTTTTTGAAACAGCTCCGATGTCGCTGCATCGATCGCTATCCCAAGCTTATCAGCGCCTGCTTTCTTGGCTTCATGAATCCAGTTCTTGTCCGTGATCGTTGGTGCGATTAGTATGGATATACAGTCGATTTTGTCGTGAAGTCTTCTCACAATACTCAGAGTATCCTTAGGAGCTTTTCTGTGAGTAACCATTGAGATGCAGACTCTTTTCACGTGAGAACACGACTCGGAGCTTATTCTGTCTACTACGTCATTCATGCTGACAGTGGGCCAGTCAACTCGAATGAAGCTCTGTTCTTTCTGTGCTTGACGGTTTCTTCTTGCTCGTGACAAGCCGCAATATGCGCATTTTCCAACGCAACCGTCACTGTACGTCAACAGTAAGTTGAGACAGTAGAGTTCGGCTGCTCGAAAGAATTTTCCTTGGGCAAGCCCCAACGTCATGGCTGCTCCGAAGCTCGTCCTCACGTACTCGGGTGACTCTTTAACGTTGGATTCCTCAGTGAAATTCAATCTTGAAACCAAGTTGACTTCACTTACCGGCGACCTATCTAGACGAGTTTCAGGTTATATAGTGTTAGTCTGAATGAGTGAATTTGGTATAGAAGAAGCCATCGTCAATGCAGCCTCGCTTGTATTTCGCTTAGACTAGTCTATCTATCTCTATTATCCCATGACATATGGTACACTCTTAAACTTGGAAAATAAAGTGTGCATCCATGGAGAACCCCACAGACATTGCGAAGCTTAGGCCATTCACGAATACGCCAAGCCAAGAGAGATCCTGACCGACCATGGAAGCCAATTCTACAGCGTCAGACATGGAGAATCAACCTTCACACAATTCTGCCTAGAAAACGGCATCACTCACATCCTCCGAGGAATCGGCAAACCCACCACACTGGACAAAATCGAAAGATGGTTCAGAACCTACGAGCAAGAACACGCCAGATACTCACTCCACAGGAAATTCATAGAATACTACAACTATCAGCGACCACACATGAGCCTACACTATAAAACCGAAATATACTTCAAAGACGTGCCAAATGTTATGGGATAACACAGCTTAGTCTATCTATCCGAAATATTGATAAGTTCAAAACCAAGCTAAACCTGAGGTCTTGCCCAAATGTCACGTCCAGCTCAAGAATTCTTGGACGAGGCAGTTAGGATCGCAGAAGAAGCCAATCGACAAAAAATCGTCTTAAGATTGTTAGGTGCTGCCGGCATCAGGTACCACTGTCCAGGATTTGCTGCATTACATGATGCTTTGGAAAGACGGTTTACAGATCTTGACTTCGCTGCCTACAATAGTCAAGGTAAGGCGATTCGACAGTTGTTTCAAAGGCTTGGGTACAAATACGATCGACGTTTGGACATGCTGCATGGAAGTATTCGACTCATGCTAGAATCGGAGCGCTTTCACGTGGATATTTTTTTTGACAAGCTTCTGATGAATCACGTTATAGAATTCAAAGGGAGACTCGAACTAGACTATCCAACTCTAAACCTTACAGATCTTTTCCTTGAGAAAATGCAGATAGTGAACATAACTGAGAAGGATGTCAAGGATACTATAGTCATGCTAAGAGAACATCAGGTCTCAGATAATGAGAAAGAGGCCATAAATGCGAAATACTTGGCTGAGGTTTTAGCCAAGGACTGGGGATTCTACTATACTGTCACAACTAACATTAACAGAATTGTTCAAGAGTTCATGCCCAACTATGCACCGTTAACTCAAGAAGACCGTGACGACGTAGTTCAGAAGATCGAAACGATTCGGAAACGCATTGAAGGTCAGCCAAGATCAATGCAATGGAAACTTAGAGCTAAAGTCGGCACTTCGAAGAAGTGGTACAACGAAGTCGAAACCTTGCATGAGGCCAAAAAGACTAGTTAGATTATCCAAGGTAGGTTGTTGATGGCAATTAATAAACTGTATTTTGCAACCGATCTTCATGGATCGGAGAAATGTTACGTAAAGTTCCTAAACGCGGCGAAATTTTACAAGGTGAATACTCTAATCCTGGGAGGAGACATCACTGGTAAGGTCATAATCCCCATTGTGAAACGGTCAGACGGCTCATTCTCGGCTCATTTCTTGGACGCAGATCACGTGGCAAAGTCACAGACGGAAATAGATCAGATGATCAATAGCATACAAATAAACGGTTACTACCCGTACGTGACAAATCAAGCTGAAGCTGAAGAGTTGATTGCAAACAAGCAACTAAGCGACAAGGTTTTCACAGAACTTATGATCGAACAAATTAAGCGATGGCTGAAATTAGCAGAGGATCGACTGAAAGCGACGGGAGTGAAAGTCTACATAACTGGTGGAAATGACGATCGGTTTGAAATAGAACCGGTCCTCAAGAGTTCATCTTTTGTCGTTGATGCTGAAGGTGAAGTACTTGAGATCGACGCGAACCACGAAATGATCAGCACTGGATACGGTAACAAAACCCCCTGGAATTGTCCCAGAGATGTCACCGAAGAGGAACTTGCAAAGAGAATTGAAGACATGGCATCAAAGGTTCGACGAATGGAGAACTGCATATTCAACATTCACGTGCCTCCAGTTAACACAGGCATCGACGAGGCTCCTCTACTAGACACGTCCGTCTTTCCACCTAAGCCTGTTGTTAAAGGAGGGCAAGTTATGAAAACCGGTGCCGGATCACGTGCAGTACGAGAAGCCGTAGAAAGACATCAACCTCTTCTTGGTCTTCATGGCCACATCCATGAATCGAGAGGCGTCTTCAAGATAGGACGAACTGTATGCCTGAACCCGGGAAGCGAATATACCGAAGGAACACTCCATGGAGTCATCGTGGCATTTGATGAGAAGTCTGTCAAGAGTCATCAACTAGTCTCAGGCTAGACCAGATTCGCTCGCCCAAGAATGGGGGGCCAATAATAGAATATGTTTCCTCTTAGTGAAGGTCTACTCTAGAAAATACGAAACGCCTGGACTTGTGAATGAGGTGTTCTCAATGAGAAAGTCCAAGGACATTGTGAAGTTACGATTCTGGTGCGTTAGAAGAAGAGAAGAAGGCGTGACGGTCAATGAAATATGCGCCTCAGCCCAGATACCTCGTAGAACCTTTTACAACTGGTGGAGTCGGTACAGGCTACACGGCATGAAAGGACTAAGCCCTCTCTCCAAAGCTCCACACACGGTGCATAGAATAGATCCTGCTATTGCTGAGAAAGTAGCTTACATTAGAAGAGACAAATGCTGGGGGCCGAGGCGCATATCTCGATATCTTCGAACCCAAGGCGTCAAGTTGGGGTCAACAACTGCCTATCGAATTCTGCGAAGGTCAGGTCTAAACCGTCCATCAGCGAAGGCTGGTGTCAGATCAGCGTAGAGATGTTTTCGGACGAAGCATGTGCCTGGTTTCAGAGTCTGATCTTGGACTAGTGGGTCGAATCGGTTTGCCATGATGTTGAGTTAACCGAGTATAGTGCTGCGCTTGCAAGCCACATTGAGGTCGATTTAAAAGATGTTTATATGCTAGATGTCATGGTGCAGTGATTTCTCATTTCTATGGGAAAAGTCATATAAACAGTAAGGTCACAACTAAGCTGTTCTTTAGGGGAATTTCAATTGTCTGCGAAACGCGTCGTCGTTAGAGAAGCTAGTGGACTCGTCAGGCAGATCAGCTGGGTCGACAACATGCTGATAGGCCTTGCATGCATCAGTATAGGCCCTGGTTTCATGTGGGTCTTCACGTGGATGCCCGCATTCTGGCCATCTGGAAACCTTTTCTTGTCACTGACACTGGGAGCAATCGGTTGCAGCTTCCAAGGAATCATGTACGTCATGATGGGTACAGCGATGCCGCGATCAGGTGGAGACTACACATTCATCAGCAGAATCTACAAACCTTGGCTTGGTTTCATGGAGAATTGGACCCTGATAATCTACGCGTGTCTAGTGATTGGCACTGTGGCACCAATGATGTCAAACCTAGTGCTTTTCGGAGGCTTCTGGTCTTGGGGTGTAATGACAAGTAACAGTGCTCTTATCGGCACAGCAAAATGGCTTTTGACACCGTTACCCTGTTTTCTAATCACTATGGCTACGCTATGTCCCTGCGATGCTAATAATGATCTTCAGCCTCAAAGCCACCCTGAGAATATTCCAAATAGCAACTGTAATCGGAATGATCTCGTGGGGAATCGTCACGGTCATACTTGCAGTCAGCAGCCGAGAAGCCTTCGTTTCAGCGTTCAACACCAACCTTTCACCTCTCGGGGTAACATACCAAGGCGTGATCGATGTAGCGAAAGCAAGTGGCCAAGTGGCGTCAACCGACTTTTGGAAAGTTGCATCAGACACTCTTGGAGGCATGTTCTACACTTTCTTCATGTACTATGGATATTACATAGGTGCCTTCTACGCAGGCGAACTAAAGGAAGCAGGAAAGAGCCTGCTTTACGGAACAATGGGCGCTCTTTGGTGGGCTTGGGCCGCCTACGTAATACCGCTACCATTCATTGCAAGAACAATCGGACTCGACTTCATGTCCTACGCTGGATACATGTTCTACTTTAACCCAACTGGATGGGCGGCGAACATACCACCGTATCCACAGTTCTTTGCTTCACTATTGTACCCTAACCCAATCTTAAGCTTCATAATGTGGTTCGGCACTGGAGCATGGGTTATTTCACTCGAACTCTCCTATTGGATGTTCATCAGCAGATGCATGTTTGCATGGTCCTTCGACAGGATCATGCCAGAAAAACTTGCATACGTCAGTCCGAAATATCACACGCCAGTCGTGGCAGTAATCGTAGCTACACTGATCTCAATTGTCGGCGTCTATCTGAGTCTCTACACTGGGGCTCTTGTATTCTCGAACATGGCCATCAATATGTCATTCTGCTGGTTGATCGCCACCATCGTTGCCATAGCATTTCCCAAGCTGAAGCCTGAGGTTTACAAAGCTGCTCCTAGAGTAGTAACATGGAAGATTGGAAAGGTGCCCGGCATATCCATCCTCGGAGTAATAACATCTGCAATCCTCATCTTCGTCATCTGGGGTGCGATACAATATCCTGGAGTCGGCGGATACGTATCATGGCAGACCTTCGGCTTCGTTCTATCCCTATTCTTTGCAGGCGGAGTAATCTATCTAATCTCCAAGTACGTTCGGAAACGCCAAGGGATAGACATTGAACTAGCGTTCAGTGAGATACCTCCTGAATAGAGTCCTATCTTTCTCCCCCTTTTTTTGAATTGGTTTACGTGATGTCTCAGAAAACTTTTTTGTCTTTAATGATTCAAAGATTTGTCCGGTGTTATGAATGAGATTGAAAAACAAGATTGCGATCGTGACGGGTGGCAGCTTCTGGAATTGGAAAAGCTTCATCGATATTATTCGCAAAAGAAGGCGCGAAAGTTGTGGTTTCTGACATAGCGGACAAGGCCGGAGTGGACGTTGTTAAGAAAATCAAAGAGAACGGTGGAGAAGCAACTTACGTGTACTGTGACGTCACCAAAGAAGAACAAGCGAAGAATCTGATAACTCAGACAGTTCAAAGATACGGTAAATTAGACATACTATACAACAATGCAGGCATAGGAATGGTCAAGCTCCTGCCTGAAATGACCGAGCAAGAATGGGACAAGATTTTCAACATTAATGTGAAAGGTGGATTCTTCTGTTCAAAATACGCTATTCCACAAATGAAGAAGCAGGGCGGAGGAGTTATCGTCAGCACAGCTTCAAACTGGGGACTGATAGCCTACCCACATTGGCCAGCATATTGTGCAACAAAAGGCGCGGTTGTAATGCTAACGAAAGCCTTGGCGATTGATCATGCCCCAGATAACATTCGTGTAAATTGCGTATGCCCAGGTAACATTGACACCCCACTACTGAGAGCTGGTATTGCCGCTGAAGGACCATTTGAAGAAGCCGTCAAAACAATGGGCAGACTGGCAAAACCGGAAGAAGTAGCTCAACTTGCCCTCTTCCTAGCCTCTGACGAATCCTCCTACATCACGGGTGCGGCGATGATCGTTGATAATGGGGAGAGTGCACGTGGAGGCCCAACTTGGCCTAGCTCAATCTATTTCAAGGTATAGAAGCACCCAACTCATTCAGTAGAATAACATGAAGAAACAGATGCGTTTCTAGAGCCTACAGGTGATATTATGAATCCTGTAGGTTGGCATTTTCTAAACTCTCTGTATCGATAACGCCGAAGCAACTCCGAAAACAAGTAGTAGAATCACAGACGCCAAGAAGCCAGAATAATTCGCGACGACTCCCATGATTACCGAAGCCTGCGACGACATGATATATCCTATGCTGAAAAAGATTCCAAGAGTTGTCCCGTAATATCTATCCGACGCCTTATCTGTGGACATGTTGAAGAGTGGAGGCCATATTGAATCTTTTATGAAACCGGCTGCAAGCATTAGAACTACCAAAAGATATATACTCTGTATGAAAAAAACCGCGAATAGAAGAACACTCGAGATTAGAGATAGATAGGTTATCATTACTTTTTTGGAGTATTTATCTGAAAAGTAGCCTCCAGCGTATTGACCAAAGATCCCAGCTCCGAACAAAAGTGAAAACAAAAACCCTATGTATGAAGACGAATAGCCCATCGAATCTAACCTAATCGGAAAGAATACGGTCATTCCTTTTGCAGCCATTGATATGAAACCCAGCGAAAGTGCTATCAGCAGAAGACGCAGGTTCAAGATCGGTTTGATCCTTAGGTTCTCAGTCTTCGCAGCTGGTTCTTTCAAGAATGCGAAGAACAACGGTGATATTACAATGCCGAAGATGGGGAATACTGCGAATACAATTCTCCAACCGAGATGATCTGCCAAGACGCCGGCCACCAGCGGAAAAATGCACATTCCAATATTTCCTCCAGCACCATGTATTCCCAGAGCTCTTCCTTTTCTTTCATCCTTGAACACTTGTGATATGACCGAGACTCCCACAGGATGATAAACACTGGATCCTATGCCCGCCATTAGATTGAAGAATATGAGTTGTCCGTATGACGTGGCTCTTGATATTCCGTACAAACTCACAGAGAGAAGTAGAAGCCCAAGTGAGACGAATACTGTTCTTCTTCCAGTGAGGTCTGATAGGTATCCCATGAACAGCTGGCCGAATCCGATGGCGACAATCATGGCGCCTCCGAGTATTCCGATCTGTAAGTATGATAGATTGAAATCTCGAGCGATGACCGGTAACAGTGTAGGAAGAAGAAGTTCTGCTCCATCATTTGTCATATGGGCAAGAAAGCTTAGGGGCATTATTCCTTTGGGCGTTGACATCTCCGCATCCTGCGATGTTTTTCTTTGTTGAGAGCTGCAATGGTTCTTAATGTGATCGGTTGGTAATGGCGCCAGTCATACCATCGTCGTTCTGTTTGATATCACAATTCTAAAATGATAGAACAACAGAACAAGCCTGCAATGTAGGAGATGTTTCAACATGGAATTTAAAGGAAGCAAGACTGAGAAGAACCTTCTCGCTGCTTTTGCGGGAGAGTCGCAGGCAAGGACACGTTATACCTTCTTTTCCAGTATGGCGAGAAAGGAGGGGTATGAACAGATCTCTGGCATTTTCACTGAGACAGCTGATAATGAAAAGGAGCATGCGCAACTCTTTTTCCAGCATCTGAAAGGTGGAGATGCAGAGATTACTGCAAAGTATCCCGCAGGTGTGATCGGGACTACTGCTGAAAACCTGAAAGCTGCGGCTGCAGGTGAGAAATTTGAATGGGGAACATTGTACCCAGGATTTGCAGAGGTTGCTGAGAAAGAAGGGTTCAGTGACGTAGCGAGTACGTTTCGACGTGTTGCTTCTGTCGAGGCTCATCACGAACGAAGATACGCAAAACTTCTTAACAATGTGGAAACAAGTCAAGTCTTCAAGAGAGCCACAGCAGTAAAATGGAAATGTCGTAACTGCGGCCACGTTTTCGAGAGCAAGGAAGCCCCCCTAAAATGTCCAGTGTGCAGCCACGACCGAGCCTACTTTGAAATCTTCGTAGAAAACTATTAGAAACTAGTCTGTCAAGACTAACGGCGCAGTAGTTTGATTGGGAGGCGTACACTGAACGAAAGGGAACCTCCCACTTTCTTGAATTAAGTTGCCGGGGGATTTGAAGACCAAGACCAGATCAAAATCTATAGGATTTCGATCACGGTGTTTCCTATACCATTCTTACGCCTGTCTGATCGGCTATTTTGGCTTGTGTCATGCCAGTAAGAAACAGTTTTATGACGTTGGACTCTTTCTCAGGGCTTATTCTAGTAGGCATTTGTACCTATCGAATGTATCGAATCAGACTATTTAAACAGGCTCCGCCGTACTGATCCCATCGTTCCAATCGAATCCATCTAATCCCATGATACAGGCATCAAGAAGACTCGGCGTCGCTTACTAGGAAACAGGATAGATGCTCCAAATACATGCTTACCAAGGCTCGCCTGATACTAGACTATTAAGCTTATCCCTGGATATGGGTTTGTTCGTTAGACCATGAAGCGCGTGCCTCTCAGCAAGATGAACAGTGACATATCATCGATACATTCGATAAATCGTTCGATAGGGCGACTAGCCTATTTCAAATGCGATAGAGGATTGGAGTGGAAGCATGAATCTCCCGGCTTTAGCCACTGGAGAGTGTCAAACTTGTAGACAAGTATCGTGCCGTTGTTGGAAGCGTTTGAACGAAACGGCAAGATCAAACCCATTCTGGCTAAGCACGAAGAAGGCACTTCTTTCTTGTAGTGACTTCATCTTTCTATGATAGCACATTCACACACCTAATTAGACGAGAGAACTATCGAAGAGAAAAATGGGTTTGGATAGTTGGCGGGAGCTGTTACACTCACTGTTTCTTCAGTTCTTCGATTCTTTCAGAAACTCCGGCTGCTTCTTGTTGCAAGTATTCTCTATATTCTTCCAGATACTTTATTTTTTCTTCACGTGTGAGGAATCTTCGCCAATGTGAGTACTCACAGCAATCATTCATCTCTTTCACCTCTTGTCAGTTCCTAGGATAATCTACGATGTGGTGGCCTTCTTAGTGGCTGAGGGTCCCGCTCTATTGGTTCCCAGGCACTCAAATTGCTGAATTCAAGGATGTTCGAGAAACTTTCGGCGAGTTTGCTTCTCATAGTTGTATCCTTGTATCACAATAGTTGAAGCATAGTATATTGACTGGGTTTGATGATCCCCAGTCAAAGATTTTTTAAAACTTCAGTTTGGAACCTGATCTCGTGACGGAATTTGATTCTTTCCTGCCACTCGAGTGACAAAATCGAAGAGTTCAAAGGCTGATTTGGTGGCTCTTTCTCGGTCTTTTTCAGATCTGCACAGAGTGCTGATTGTGAGTTTGCTCTTCAGCATCTTGACTCTGAGCTGGATACGTCCATCTTCAGTTATCCAACTCAATGTTAACCCAGAATGGGCCTCTGAGTACCCAAGCCAACGCATTTCATGGAACCACCTACCCCTCAGTGTTTTTAGAAGGAAGCTGACTTCGATCTCGGCAGGAAGAGTAGCCTCGACAACTTGAGTTTCAATCGGGGTTGTCTCAAAGTCGTAACCTAAATGAAATGTGGCTTCTGGATTGATTTGATATCCGTCGTTTGTCTTGACGACTAGGTGTTGGTCCTCAAGTCTGTCAAGGGTTCTCGAGAGCATTTCTTGATGGAAACCAAGTCTCCTACGAAGCCCTTGAAAAGAATACGTGGCACTCTCGCATTCTGAAAGTGCCCAAAGCACTTCCAATTGCCGACTGTCTAGTTCTTCTTCGTCGGTGTCGGAGTCGTACAATTGGACGTTATTACTGGTGCTCATTGTGATGTCGATCTAGTTTGAAAGAGTAGTATATATTGACTACGTAAGAGCGTACTTATGGGTACAGACGTCTTCGGGTAAACAAGATCGTAACTGGAAGCTGATATTCTCAGAAATCTAGACTTGTAACAATTCGTAGTTAGCGTTACTCATTTCAATTTGTTGAGCCGTATCGATCGTTATGTTGCGGGTGCACATAATGCCTAGAAAGACTCTGTTGTTGTTGGCACGTTCGGCAATTGAATCCAGAGACGCTTTGTCGACTGCTACAATATCTTCTGATCCAAGAATTCCAATGTCAGGGGCGAACTTCTAACGAGTATTGTTGCCGGTAGCTTCTGGTAAGGAGAATGGGTCGATCTTTGACCCGGTCGGGTTTAACTTAGTTAACAAATCGTTGCCAGATTTAATACATGAGAGGACAAAGCATTAAGTAGGCCATTGAGAAATTCGACAATCTGTTAGTGGCTTGTGTGATGTGAGTTGTCTGAGAGAATTAGTGCGCATGAGACTATCAGAGAGATGTACAAAGAAATCAAGAAAGATGGAACAACCAATATCTGGGATCGATGGCAGGCTCAAGAGAAAATACGATGTAAGTCCTTCTGTGCGAAAGGATTGAGTTGCCAATTTTGTAGTAATGGTCCTTGTCGAATTGTGCCTGGGCAATTGGAGAGAGGAGTATGTGGGCTCGATGGAGATGGGATGGCAATCCGTTATATGCTGCCTCAGGAATGCCATGGGTTTGTCAACATACACGTATCATGCTAGAGAGGTTGCGAAGACTCTCATCGCGACCGGTGAAGGAAAGACTCCTTACACCATAACTGATCCCATTAAACTCAAGAATTTCTCGGCTAGAGTTGGTCTAGATGAGAAGAAACCAATAAACGAACTTGCAGTAGACCTTGGACAGTTCATGCTTGATATGATAAGCAGTGCACCCACTGCATTATTGAAAACTGTGGAGGCTTTTTCAACTCCGGGAAGAATCAAGGTTTGGAAGAACCTGGGAATATTGCCTGGTGGCCCAGCTAACGAGCAGATTGACGCTGTATCCCATTGCCTAACCAACGTTGACGGAGACTTTGTATCACTCGCAAAGACTTCATTGAGACTAGCACTTTCATGCATCTACGGTTCTCAGATCCCGTTAGAGTACGGTCAAGACATCCTATTCGGAACACCAAGGCCTCACGACATGAATTTCGATTTGGGAATTCTTGACCCTGCATACGTCAACATTGTTGTCAATGGTCATGAACCGTTTGTTGGAATGGCCGTGAAGAAACACATAGAAAAACCTGAAGTTCAAGCTGAAGCGAAGAAGGTTGGTGCTAAAGGAATTAGACTGATAGGTTCAATCGAGACTGGACAGGAGATTCTTCAGAGAACCGAGCTCGGTCAAGTCTTTGCTGGAATGACGGGTAACTGGATAACAATTGAACCGTTGATCGCTACGGGTGCAGTTGACCTCTTTGTAATGGACATGAACTGTTCACCACCTTCATTGGAGGAGTACGTTACAAGATATCCAACAAGTTTTGTTTCAGTTTCTCCTCTGGTAAACGTCCGAGGTGTTGATAGACACGTAGATTATGTACCAGAGAGAGTTGAGGAACAAGTCAGCACAACTAACGACTATGGCGTTGGAGAATTTCAAGAAAAGAAAAATAACAACGGCTAGGGTTCCAAAGAAGATTCAGCCCGCGATAGTAGGCTTCTCTATCGAATCGATACTCGAAAAGTTAGGTGGCAGTCTTACTCCACTCTTGAACGTAATCAAGGACGGTAACATCAAAGGAATTGTTGGTCTTGTTTCATGTAGTTCACTCGGTAATGGTCCACAGGACAGCTCTACAATCACCATTGCGAAAGAATTGATTAAGAGAGATATCCTCGTACTGTCGATGGGATGTGGAAACGGGGCAGTTCAGGTTGGAGGATTGTGCACTCTTGAAGCAAAGAAATTTGCTGGCCCAGGATTGCAGACCATTTGTACAGCACTAAGTATCCCGCCAGTTCTTTCTTTTGGAACATGTACTGACACAGGACGTTTGGCAATACTTGTCTCTGAGATTGCAAATGCTCTAGGTGTTGACGTACCAGACTTGCCAATAGCCGTTACAGCGCCACAGTACATGGAACAGAAAGCAACGATCGACGCTGTCTTCGCGTTAGCATTCGGTGTATTCACACATGTTTCGCCCATGCCACCTTTGACAGGTGGAAGTCGGTTGATGAAACTTCTTTCAGAGGACTTGGAGAATCATTACTGGTGGAAGACTCTTTCTGGAAGAAAACATGGAGAAAGCGGCAGAAGCAATCAGACTCATATTCTGAAGAAGAGAAAAGCATTGGGACTAGTCTAAAAAATCGACATTCCTTTTATGATAACTAGTTGTACTATCAATCGAGAGGAGGGATTTTGCGTGGTTTTGGACGTGGTGTGCCATATGCAAGTGGATGAGAAGACTGCCAAGTGGAAATCTGAATACAATGGAAAGACCTACCACTTCTGTGCTTCAATGTGCAAAGAGAAATTTGACAAGAATCCCGAGAAGTACGTCAAGTCCACTTGACACTCTCCGTGGCTAAAGCCGGAAGATTCTTGCTTCTACAATGTTTCTCGATCTGTGGGTCATAGCCTGTTACGCTCCCACTTTGTTCCATTCCATTTTAGAAGGTTAGGGTGTGTCAGCACCCTGATAGCTGTTCCTCCGTAACAAATTCTCTGTCGATGTATCGGATTTCGATATATCGGGTTTCTGAATAGGTCTTATATACGATGTCAGTCAGACCTCTGGGTCAGCGCATTCAATGCGCATCCAAATAGGAGAAAATAGAAAATGAGTAAGAAAATTACTGCAGCATTTCTAGTGACAGTCTTTGTACTATCAACACTCTTAATTGCTATGCCAGTGCAAGCCCACACTACGATTGGGCGTCCAATGCCTACAGTACCATACTATGCGTATAATTTTGACCCGCATGCTCCAGGTCCAACAGGTTATGTTTGGCCTGGATCAGGCGTAGTGAGCCTAAGCACCGCACCCAACGTGGGCAGTGGTGCTCCAAGCCCAATAACTTGGGTGCAAGGAAGCTTCCTTCCACCCGGCTACCAATCACCATGGAGCACGAATCCTCCAGGTGCTGCAACAAGCTGGTACCAATTAGCTGGTAACGCTTATGCACCATTCGGAGCCGTGCTAACAGAAAGTACAGGTGACTTGATCTTTGCAGTCAACTTTACAACAACCGGTTTTACAGCCGACTGGCGACTACAAGTATTCGAGTCTAGCCATCTACCTTCCACCAGAATTCACGCCTCCAGTTGACTGGTCAATATGGGACACATCCAACATAGTGACGACGATTACTAACGAGCGTGGTGGAATCGCAGTATGGAAAGCTGACATTAAAGATCCATTTGCTCCAGGTTGGTGGTGTATCTACATTAATCCAAGCTGGTGGTATGCTGGAAACCAAGGCAACAACTTCCAGAATCCTGAAGTAAATAATCCAAGAGAAATACTCTTCAGCGGTTCAACAACAAATCACTAATCCGAATGGTACTATGTCAGAGTAAACGGAATGAAAGCTCCAGCGATCGCAGGCAAATACATGTTCAAGATGTTCCTCGATGACTCTTATCCAGTAAAGAATGCAGTGAAGTCTGATGGAACTCTCGACACTACCGTCACAGGCAGTACAACTTTCCCGAGCACTATGCCAGTAGAAAACTATCCAGTAATGCTTGTGAAAGGTGAAGTTGATCCAGGCATTATTGAAGGCACAATCCGCTACGGTGCATGGAACCAAGCATTATACAACACGCCACTTCAACTGCCAGGTCGTGTAAGAGCAGTTGGAATCGCAGATGACCCATACACAGGTGCAAGTACAGGTCGTGCAGTTGAGGCTCGCGGATACTTTAACGCAAGCGCTAAAGGCCACTATGAAATTGAAGGCGTCGCTCCAGGTGTCTATGACATTTATGCGAGTGCAGCCGGATACCCAGAAATGAAAGTCGCAACTGGCGTAAAGATGATCGCAGGTAAAAGCTTCCACTTAGACTTTCTATTGCAACCAGGCCCAATCCTTACAGGCATCATCTACAGCAAACACAGCTTCGGAGAAGTTGCATGGCCAACCATCAGACCAGTCACAGTTGAAATTTATGACAGCAACGAATGGCCAGCAGCAAAACCAGGCTACGCATGGGACACGGCAGGAATGGCATTTGAAGCCCAGCACCTAAAGAGCTTCTCACCAATCAACCTAACAGATTCACCATACACAAGCTACGTGATAGGCAACACAATCTTCGGAACCAGCCCCAACGAGTTAGCTGCCAGCAACTTTCCAAAGAAAGTAGCCTTCCCATGGGAACATGACACCGTCGGATTGCCAGCAGTTGCATGGGTAGGATCAGCAGCGACAGCACCACCGAAAGACGTTTTCGGAGTGTTCAACGGTGTTGGCCCAGCTCAATACTGGTGGGTTGACCCACTAGGCAAATACACGAATGGTGGTGGATCAAACAGTTTCCGCTATCAATTCGGAGTCAAAGGCTTCTACGGTGCACCAATGGAATACGACGGTCACGTACCACAAGTCTATGCGACTTGGGTTAACGGCATGACCGCAGGCACATACTACACACGCTCATGGATCAACGGCTACGTTCAAACAGATGTTAGCGGCACATACGTAGACTATCCATTCACAGTAGCAGCTGACGAATGGGCAGGCGACATTAACACTCCAATGGACTTGGAAACAAGCAGTTGGATCAACAAGACAGTACACTTCCACGATTTGCCAGGCACACTAGCCACAAGCACAATCAAAGGACCAGACCCCGGCAGATACTTGATCGCTGAAGCATACGACGCAGACAATGTACTTGTTGCAATGAACTTTACATGGGTTGCAAAAGACAGAGCGACTGGACTGTACAACTGAACGGTTTCGGAATGATCGGACCTCAACCTCTTACCGGCGCATACGCTGATGGAACACCAGCAGGAATGAAATATTTCCTGTACAGGTACCGACACATCCGCGACTATGGTATCATGCCAGGCACATACACGATCCACGTTTACATGAGAGGCTACGTACAACAAGAATTTGAAATGGCAACAATCAGTCTCAGCTCAAGTCCAGCAATCATTAGCAACCACATGTACAGAGGCGCAGGAATCAACGTAACACTCTACAGTATAGACTGGGAACACCCGCGAGTAGACAGACCATGGATGTATGGAGACAACAACGATCGCGGTCACTTCCACGGTGCAGGTGACCTCATCAAAGTGGCAGTCATTAATTCAGCGGGCACAATCGTAGGCTGGATAAAATACTATGATGAGCATAACCCGAACAGTAGACACCGGAATGGCGCCGTACAGGGACCCGGATGGTTCTATCCACAACAGACAGTAGGAAAGACTAGCATACCCTACAGTGGATGGCCAACTGAAGCCAGCAAACTGAAATTCAACGGATCTTGGGAAGTTGACGCATATGGACCTGACCTAGAAGGCTGGCTAGTAGGCACCATGTACGACACTCGGTACGGTCTTGACGGCGTCGCCGGCAAGACAGACGC
>CAVXDP010000016.1:0-168401 GCA_963760485.1 Candidatus Bathyarchaeota archaeon
ATTATTGCTTGGGGCCAGATCAACGAGCACGCATGATCGCGATAATGTGGGTGACTTTATATTCGGAATCAATTAAATTATGATTAATTACGTGTTCCCGCCTCAAAAAAGCGGGGACTACAACTACCATAGCCTTACAATAGTAGCTGGGTCAGAATTTAGTCCGCCTGTGGACTGGACTGGGGGCCACACGTCCAACATCGTTACAACTATTACCTAATGAAAATGGTTCAAGATACGTACGGGAAGGCTGATATCAAAGACCCGTTCGGACCAGGATGGTGGGTCATCAATATTAGCCCAGATCAGGGAAGCTACCGCATTTTGAGTAGTCCACGTGGATAAAATTCAGCAAACAACAAGCTACAATGAATGGTACTATGTCCGAGTCAACGGAATGACGGCACCAAAGATCGCTGGCCGATACCAATTCAAGATGTTTCTCGACGATCAGTTCCCAACAATGAACGTCGTAGACGACAGATGGAAACAATCACACAAGCAGATCTCGAGCCTATTACCCAAGCACTATGCCTGCTGAGAACTGGCCAGTAATGCTTGTAAAGGGCGAAGTTGATCCGGGTATTATTGAAGGCACAGTCCGCTATGGCGCGTGGAATCAAGCACTATACAATTTTCCAATTCAACTGCCAGGACGAGTAAGAGCAGTTGGAATTGCAGATGATCCTACACGGGTGCAAGTACAGGTCGTGCAGTTGAAGCTCGCGGATACTTTAACGCTACAGCGAAAGGTCATTATGAGGTTGAAGGTGTCGCTCCAGGTGTCTATGACATCTACGCGAGTGCAGCTGGATATCCAGAAATGAAAGTTGCAAGTGGCGTAAAAATTATTGCAGGTAAAAGCTTCCACCTAGACTTTCTATTGCAACCAGGCCCAATCATTACAGGCGTACTCTACAGTAAACACAGCTTCGGTGAAGTTGCATGGCCAAGTACACGTCCAGTAACAGTTGAAATCTATGATAGTAATGAATGGCCAGCAGCAAAGCCAGGCTACGATTGGGATTCAGGATTGGAATGGACAGGTGAAGTCTGGACTGATAAGGTACAAAGTCAGATGCACACCTAAAGAGTTTCTCACCAATCAACCTAACCGATTCACCATTCACCAGCTACGTAAGTGGCAACGTGATCTATGATTCAACAACAGGCTACACATCATTGAAAGGCGAAACGACGTACCCCGCCAGTGAACACCTAAGCTCGTTGCCTTCCCATGGGAAGGTCCAAGAGTATAGATCCGCCTGTGATTACGTGGGTCAATGGACAACCGGTAGCTACTGAATACCACAGAAGCTGGAGCTGGGGATACAACTACTGACAAAGACATCTTCGGTTTGTTCAACGGCGTCGGTCCAGCACAGTACTGGTGGGTTGACGAAGCGGGTCATATGGACGAATGGTGGTGGATCCAATAGTTTCCGCTATCAATTCGGAATCAAAGGCTACTATGGTGCACCAATGGAATTCGACGGTCATGTTCCACAGGTCTACGCGACTTGGGTTAACGGTATAACTTCAGGCCAATACTACACGCGTGGATGGATCAACGGTTACGTCCAAACAGACGTTAGCGGCACATACGTGGATTATCCTTTCACGGTTGCAGCTGATGAATGGGCAGGCGACATTAACACTCCAATGGACCTTGAAACAAGTAGCTGGATAAACAAGACCGTACACTTCCATGATTTGCCGGGGACATTACAAGAGTCGCCTATGCGTGGACCTGATCCGTACAGGTATTTGATTGCTGAAGCTTATGACGCAGACAATGTACTCGTGGCCATGAACTTTACACAGGTTCCAGTGAAGAACCGCTATGGTGACTTGGTAAGCGACTGGAACATAACATTGAACGGATTCGGTATGACCGGACCAGTGTACATCAGCCCGTCCGCTCAATCTGGTGGCGTTCCTCTTGGTAGTGGAGGCGTTCCTAATAGGCATGAAGTTCTTTCTGTATCGATACCGTCACATACGTGATTATGGCATTATGCCAGGGACATACACGATCCGTGTATACATGCGAGGCTATGTGCAACAAGAATTTGAGATGGCTTCAATCAGCCTAAGCGCGAGCCCCGCGCAAATCAGCAACCACATGTACCGGGGGGCCGGCATCAACGTAACACTTTACTCAATCGATTGGGAGCACCCACGTGTTGACAGACCGTGGAACTTTCCAGGCGAGTATGTCAGGGTCAATGTATACAATATCAAGACAACAGCAAAGGATACGTAAGATATTTCGACAAAATCGTCAAGCTATTGGTGACTCCAGCCGGTGACCAGGTAGGACAGTTATCCCAAGCGTGATTGGAGTTCTTCATGGACCAAACTGAAATTCAACGGATCATAGTACTTGGAAAGAATGGGCCAGATTCTGAGGGCTGGCTCTCTGGAGCCCGTTGGCAGATTCAATTTGGTCTTGATGGATTCCCCGGACAAATCGAACTCACAAACGGGGATCTGGCTCGAACTAGGATTGGGCCTCTAGGATTCCTCGTTAGTCCAAATATGTATCGCACTAGTAGCCTCAAAACGAAAATCGCACTTGAAACCGGCATATACATCATTAAAGGTTATACTCTGGGGTACGTCCAGAAGAAGGACATTTCAGTTTACGCGGCTAAAGGACAACAAGCAGATACGAAACTCAACTTGGTACAGGAGTCAACATAACAGTTAACATCAAATTCAAGAAAGAAGGAATTTTTACACACGTACCATACAACCAGTCTTTCAGTACAGACTCCTGTTTCTCAAAGCTACTGGTTGTATGGTACGTGTGTAAAAATGCCTTCTTTCTTGAATTTGATGTTAACTGTTATGTTGACTCCCTGTACTAAGTTGAGTTTCGTGTCTGCTTGTTGGCCTTTAGCCGGTAAAGGGTTATGTCCTTCTTCTGGACATATCCCAGTGTATATACCTTTAATTATGTATATGCCGGTTTCAAGTGCGATTTTCGTTTCGAGGCTACTAGTGCGATACATATTCGGACTAACGAGGAATCCATAAGGCCAAAGCCTAGTTCGAGCCAGATGCCCGTCTGTGCGTCCCATTTTCCGGGGGATCCATCAAGGCCAAATTGAATCTGCCAACGGTTTCCTATGAGCCAACCTTGAGAGTCTGGCCCCTGTCTCTCCAAGTAGTCTGATCCATTGAATTTCAATTTTGTCCATGAAGAACTCCAATCACGGCTTGGGATAACTGTGCTACCCGCTCTCTGAGCTGGAGTAACCCATTGACTTAGCGTTCTGTCAAAATACCTTACGTATCCTTTGCTGTTGTCTTGATCATCATATACATTGACCCTAACATACTCGCCAGGGAAGTTCCATGGTCTGTCTACTCGTGGGTGTTCCCAGTCTATGCTGTAGAGTGTTACGTTGATTCCTGCGCCTCTGTACATGTGGTTGCTAATGTGTGCTGGACTCGAGCTGAGACTAATCGTTGCCATCTCGAATTCTTGTTGGACGTATCCGCGCATGTAGACGCGGATTGTGTATGTACCTGGCATAATTCCATAGTCGCGTATGTGTCTGTACCTGTACAAGAAGAATTTCATCCCTTGAGGAACTCCCACATACGTCCCGAAACTCGATGCAACTGTGTCGATTGGTCCCTCCATACCGAAGCCGTTCATTGTAACGTTATAGTCTCTTGCTGTTGACGGCACTTGTGTGAAGTTCATTGCGACGAGTACATTGTCTGCGTCGTATGCTTCAGCAATCAAGTATCTCCATGGATCTGGACCCTTGATTGGATTTGTTTGTAGTGTGCCTGGTAGATCATGGAAGTGTACAGTCTTGTTGATCCAGCTGCTTGTTTCAAGGTCCATTGGAGTGTTAATGTCGCCTGCCCATTCGTTACCTGCTACAGTGAATGGATAATCCATGTATGTGCCGCTAACGTCTGTTTGGACGTAACCGTTGATCCATGCACGAGTGTAATACGTGCCTGAAGTCATGCCGTTAACCCAAGTCGCAAAGACTTGTGGAACGTGACCATCGTATTCCATTGGTGCACCGTAGAAGCCTTTGATTCCAAATTGATAGCGGAAACTGTTTGATCCACCACCATTCGTCCATAGACCTGCTTTGTCAACCCACCAGTATTGTGCTGGTCCGACTCCGTTGAACACGCCGAAGATGTCTTTGTCAGTAGTTGTATCTTCTGGAAGTGCTTCTTGTGTGTATTCAGTAGATGCTGGTTGTCCATTAACCCACGTGACCTGAGGCGGAGTTATTCCATGTGGGCCTTCCCATGGGAATGCTACTTGTTTTGGCGCGTCATGGTTGGGATCGGTAACGCCGGGTTCCCCCGTTAGTCGTGTGTAGCCTGTGCTAGAGGCATACCTAACGTTGCCAACTACGTAGCTTGTGAACGGTGAATCGGTTAGGTTGATTGGTGAGAAGCTTTTGAGGTGCGCATCTGGGACTTTGTAACCCACATCAGTCCAGACTTCACCTGTTCCCATTTCGAAGTTCATTCCAGCTGAATCCCAATCGTAGCCTGGCTTTGCTGCTGGCCATTCATTACTATCATAAATTTCAACTGTCACAGGTCTGGTGCTTGGCCATGCAACTTCACCAAAACTGTGTTTGCTGTAGAGTACACCTGTAATAATTGGGCCTGGTTGCAATAGGAAGTCTAGGTGGAAGCTTTTACCTGAGATGATCTTTACGCCACTTGCAACCTTAGTTTCTGGATATCCAGCTGCGCTTGCATAGATGTCATAGACACCTGGAGCTACACCTTCAATCTCATAATGACCCTTCGCTGTAGCGTTAAAGTATCCACGAGCTTCAACTGCACGGCCTGTACTTGCACCAGTGTAGGGATCATCGGCGATTCCAACTGCTCTTACACGGCCTGGAAGTTGAATTGGCAAATTGTATAATTGTTGGTTCCATGCACCGTAGCGGACTACGCCTTCAACAATGCCTGGATCAACTTCGCCTTTCACAAGCATTACCGGCCAGTTCTCAACGGGCATAGTACTTGGATAAGAGGCAGTTGTTATTGTTGTTTCGATTCTGCTACTTCCATCTGCGGCAACTGTGTTCATTATTGGGTATGAATCGTCGAGGAACATTTTGAAGACGTATCTTCCAGCGATACTTGGAGCTTTCATTCCGTTAACTCGGACATAGTACCATTCATTGTAGCTGTTGTATTGGCTGAAGAGTATGCCACGTGGACTACTCAAAATGCCGTAGCTTCCCTGATCTGGGCTAATATAGATAACCCACCATCCTGGTCCGAACGGGTCTTTGATATCAGCCTTCCATACATATATTGAACCATACTCATTGGTAATAGTTGTAACAATGTTGGACGTGTCAGCCCCCGTCCAGTCCACAGGCGGACTGAATTCTGGCGGAATGTATATTGTAAGGCTATGGTAGTTGTAGTCCCCGCTTCCGCTTGGCGGGAACACATCATTAATCGTAGTGAAATTGATTCCGAATATAAAGTCACCCACATTATCGCGATCATCCGTGCTCGTTAATATCGCCCCGAATGGTGCGTAAGCGTTACCAGCTAACTGTAGCCAGCTGCATGGAGCACCCGGAGGGTTCGTGCTGAATGGCGACTGATAGCCTGGTGGAAGCATTGCACCTTGAGCCCATGTTACTGGGCTTGGGGCACCGCTCCCCCAATTCTGCGTTCCAGATGGGGGGGTTGGGACTTGAGAAAGAGTCATTACACCTGATCCCGGCCAGACATACCCTGTTGGACCTGGAACATGCGGGTCAAAATCACGGACACGATAAGGAGATGTGCCCGTTGGGCGTCCAACAGTGAAGTGAGCCTGTGTCGGAACAGTAATTAGAAACGCCGCCAGTGCAAGAATGAAAAGTAACAGTATTCCTGAAACCTTAGATTTCACCGTTTCACACCGTCTTGAATGATGAAACTTGAACAAATAGCTATTTAAAGCGCACTCTACTGCAAACCGCAGGAATCGATTCTCCTAGAGAGTTCGTTCGAGAAAGAAAGCCTTCCGTTCACCATAATTCTTCATCTCCAGCGACTATTCTTTTCTCGAAAAAAGAAGAGTTGTCCCAAAAAGCATGTTTCGGTATAGCGGTCGCAAAACTTCTTTTATTAGCCGTTTTCCAAACTTGAAACCTGTAACATACCTGTACTGAGCCTTCAAAGGAATCCTAACTGGCCGGCAGCCCTGCTATGTCTGCCATCATCTTGATAGATCTGGAATGAAAGCAGTTTATGTGTTCAAGTGGGCTGACGGCATTAAGAGATCTTCTTGATCCCCTAGGTGCAGTCCAATCATTCATCTGAAGCCTTCCCTTCATTC
The DNA here is from genome assembly GCA_963760485.1 of Candidatus Bathyarchaeota archaeon. Lineage (GTDB taxonomy): Archaea > Thermoproteota > Bathyarchaeia > 40CM-2-53-6 > CAVXDP01 > CAVXDP01. Next base: position 6,350 of record CAVXDP010000016.1, read on the forward strand.
CTGTGCCGTTGGGTACACTAATCTTCATGATTCCCCTTCGGCTAAGAGATTCTTTCAGATACTCTACAGTATCAAGTGGTGACGGAATGTGTTCGAAAACTTGGTCAGCGTTTATGAAATCAAAACTGTATTTTGGAATCTCGTCCCAAGTGATTACTTTTATACCATATGAGCTAGCTTGTCTAATTCGAGTCTCCGACAGCTCTGTTCCGTAAGTTTCGCATCCAAATGCCTTCGCCATCCTACACCAATTTCCCCAACCCATTCCAAAATCGAAAAACTTCAGTTTCGAAGGCACAGTCTCAAAGAATGCGATCAACATCATTACTTCTTGGGCATATGACATGTAGTAATCAAGATCATCAGACTGAAGATGTCGATTGAAGGCTTCGCTCGGATCAATCCATTCTTCGTATAGTTTTCTCATCAGGAAGTCGTCAGGAATTTCCTGCTGATAGATCGTCCCACAAGTTCTGCATTCACACAGTATGTACTCGGCACCATCAAGATATTCAACCTCAATCCGTCCTCCTTGGTCAGAATAGAAAGAATGCAGATATTCTCTAACAGGTGGCTCAAGGAATCCACAACTGTAGATCAAAGCGTACTCTCCAGATCTGCAGCATGGACAAGATTCACGTCTTACGAAATGAGTATCGGCCATTTTCAATCATTCATCTAATTCTATTCAGAACGACTGCAATTTGGGTCTCAAGCTCCCAAGCCTAAGGTTTTCAACAATACGGGGCAACAACAAGCTTTCGCTGGCAAGGCAATATATCTTACGTCAGGGACATTTCAGAATCCAAGCCAAATTCAAAGGTTAGACTGTGAAAGACAGATCGGAATAGAACTCCCTTCGTTCCTATGAAAAGCCCACCAAGTCCATCCAATCTGGTATTTGTTGAACAAGCCGATGGCATCTTGCGCCCAACAATTTCGACAGTCTTCGTCAGCCATGAAGGCCCCGAATTCTCCAATCCACATGGGGCTTCCAAGTTCCACAACGTACTTCTTGTACTTTGCCGCCAGGTCTGCCTCAAGTTTCTTTTGGTCATCATGTGAGTAATGAGAACCGAAAGATAGAGCGTAGAAGTGCGGGGACCATACGATATTGTCTCTTAATGGAAACTTGAAGGTATTCATGTTGGCTGGTTCAAGGAAGATTATGTGATTTGGATCAACCGTTCTAATCGACTTTGCCACTTTGAGGTTGAACATATCGACGTAAGTTGCGTTGAGGTATGGGATCACGGAAGTGTAGACCCATGGCTCGTTAACAATGTCATATCCTGCGATCGTGGTTTCGTTTGCATAAACGTGAGCTAGGTTGGTCCACACTTTGACGAGATGATCTTGCAGGGTGTTATTTGTCCAGAAATGTGAAATAGCCATCCTCATTCCAGTTTCAGTTGCTGGATATTGTCTTACTGTCCAGTCTGGTGCACCGCACCCGTGAAATCTGGCCGCCCACTTGTATTGGTGCATGTCGAGGACTACGTACAGGCCATACTTCTTTGCCCATTGAATATCGCGATTCACGTACGATGTCAAGTATGAAATATCAAACGCTCCAGGTAGTGGCTCAAGCATTGCCCAAGAGATTGGCAATCTTACAACGTTGAACCCGACTTGAGCAAATCTCGCATAATCGGCTTCGCAGTGCATTACGGGACAACTATATGGATCGCTATCCTCGTAACCTGGGTAGTTGACTCCACGGAGAATAATCACCTGTTTATCCCCGTTGACAATCCAAGTTCCACGTACAGACAGAAATCCTTGCGTCTTGCCGTATGCCGATAGGGATGGAGCAAGAATTAGCTCGAGTGACAATGCCAAGAATACTAATGATGTTACTATACGTTTCCGCATCAGAGCTCGTCTCAATACCAGGCGTCTTTTGTCGTACGGAATGAGAGGATATAAATGTTCCTGCCATGGTACTATAACGTTTCACCAGTGTAGTCGGGTGAAAGAGGCATCAACAAACACATAGCATAACCCTGAATGTTGAGCCTTGTTCAACTTGGCTCTTGACCAGAGTCCTGAAACAAGTTTTGACTGATCACTCCATGAAACGTAATACGTCAAGGTTATGGGACTGCTACCGGTGGAATCCAATTCTCAATTCTTTCGTTAATAGAGGAGACTTTCTCCATCGTTTCACAATAATAAGCACAAGCTCTCTCAGAAGCGAGTCCACTTTCTTTGAATCCGCTGCACCGTAAGCTTCTGCAAGTTTCTCAACAGTAGATCCAAGGGTCTCGATGAATTCTCGTCCCCCCTCTTTTTCAAGCTGCTTCTCTATGAAATCGGAACTTACAGAGTCTATGATATGGTACATCATTGCCACGTTTTCATCATCAGAATAGACAAGTGCCCCTATCAGTGCACGAGAGATGAAGATGAATCCTTGCGGATTTCCCTGCCTCAGTTCCGTAGCTCCCTCTTCCAAGCACTTCTGCAAACTTGCCTTCAAATCAAAACTCAACATATATCGCCAACCGTTCACATGGAAGGGCTATCCAAGAAATATGTCGTTTTGAATATTTAAGACCTCAATCACCTAGTCATTGTCAACAACAGTGTTTCTCGTTGGAATTGAATGTTCCGACTGCTCATTTACTCCATGTCCAAGGACAGGAGCTTGCGCTCGCCCTATTATGGTCATGTGCGTCTTCAGCCATCTCCTCATGCTCTTTCTGCATAAACGCAATCTTCAGCTTAGCGTCCATCCCGAACATCGACTTCGGGATCTTCTTTGACTTTTCGATAAGCATGACTATCAATTGATCAAAGTCCGCGGCGTTCTCTTCTTTCATTAGTTTCCTCAATTTCTCCCAAGTAGATTCATGAACCGCTATCGTCTTCGCCAAGCCTTTCGCCATCTAGTCACTACACGTTAGGGTATCGATATGAAAATGGGGATACAAATTTATTGGTCCGCTGTGAGTGCTTCTCGAATGTGAATGGCCTTGGCAACACCTTTTGCGGCAAGGAGTTGGGTTTCATCAGCAGTCAACAGCACCATGTTCAGTTCCTCGGCTACCTGGAGATACGTGGCATCGTAGAAAGTGGTTCTCCTCGATCTAGCTATTTCCATAGTCCGTCCAGCTCTTTCCTCGTTTGGTGCAAGTAGCTCTAATCCCAAACGTAACAGTGAGATGATTGCGTTACCCACGTCATTATCTGTGAGTTGCGTATTCCTCCATATCGAGTTCCCTACCTCGTATATCAAGTGAGTTGGGGCGAAGAGTTGTATCTTGCCACGAACATAGGCTTCTTTGATTTCTCCCGCCTTATCCGAGAGTTCCTCGAGATTGAACCACTTGGCTGCTACGCTTGCGTCAACGACGTAACTCATCTTCTCTCTCGATCCTCTCTTATCATTTTGGAAGCGTTGTATACGCCCCGTTTCGTCTTCGAGCGTATTTGATCGATTATCTTTGAGGCTTCTACCATTTCGTGTCGCTTGATTTTCTCTTCGATCATCTGACGGATATAGCGTGACCAGTCTTCTTCCATTCTGCTCATCTGATCCTTGAGTTTCTTGGGTACTCGAACGCTGATGACTGACATTGATGGTCTACAGAATTGTAAACTTCTCTGTAATATAAGTGTGATTACGACAATGTTCAATCAGTGAGTTGCAGGAACAGTCCTCGCAAGAGGCTTAGCCTCGCAAATTTCGCTCGATGACACTAATTTGCATAAACGATTCTGCAAAGTACACGTAACCATTAGCGAATACCACGTCTCCAACAATGAACTGAGTCGCTTTCACGTTGCCAGCCACATGCGAGCTTCTGTTCCGGAGTTGTTGTTCCAAAGCGGATATTGTCAGCGTTATCTATCAAGAGACGGATTTGGGACGGGCCACCCATCACCATTGCCTACGCTACAATTCAGTTCAGTTGTTCCGGCGTGAGAATTTCCTGCCACAAGGTTGGAAAAGACTCTGTACTCGAAGTGCGCCTGGATGGGAACCGACCTAGAAGGTGGAGCGGCCAGGGTGGAGAGGTTTGTATTTCCCTCATGTTTATATGGGATGTCCCCACATCGCTGTGGGTGGAACAAGTATGTCAACCGCCGTTTTGGACGACCGTGACAGGGTCGTGTTGCCAAGGGAGGTCGTGGAGGAGTTAGGCACCTCAAAGGGCGATGTCGTGGCATTCGAGAGACGAGGAAGGGACTTTATCATAATCAAGGCCCAATCGAAAAAAGTGGGGATCGAGGAGATAATGGACTGGAACCCGAAACGGACAGGCAAAGTTGAAGGTGCCAGCCCTAAGGCAATGAAGAGGATTTGGAAGACATGATTGGAATGGACTCAAACATTCTTGTATATGCCTTGGACCCTACTTTCCCCGAGCATGACAAAGCGAAGAACGCCATACTATCCGCGGATGGCTGGGCGGTCAACGCCACGGTAATCCATGAGACATATCATACACTAGTCTTTCGGAGAAAAATTTCGTCAACCGATTCTAAGCGAAAGATAGTTGACTTCCTAGAAGAGAAGAGGACGCTCTTCATCAACCTGACGAGGAGCATATCCCTATTCGCATTGGACTTGGGAGCTAAAACAAATCTTGGAGGAAGAGACTCTTTGATAATCGGCAGCTATCTCCACAACAGAATTCCTGAAATCTACTCACATGACGAAGATCTCGTCAAACTTAGGAAGATTAGCATGAAAGGAAAGACCCTCCGAATCACAGACCCAATCAGATGAACCATTTATCCCCCTTTAGAGACAAAGTACAAGAAGTTCTGAAATCCAAATTGACTCTCTCCTTGACTGAAGTCGGGAGATTCATGCTTCCACTCCGATCTTCTCTTGGGTGGGCATTTCGTTGTTGCGGTTCCACCTGCATCCATCCCATCGTAGAAGCATAGGCCAAGCCATTGACCTGATGCGATTTCGAAGATTATGATCAAGATTGCAGTATTGTTAGCGGTGGAATCCAACTCTCAATTCTTCGGTTAATAGAGGAGACATCCTCTATCTGTTCACAACAATGACTACAAGTTATCAAGCGTTTGAAAGAACGCTATTGGCCTCATCATGAGCAGTTATAAGGAGCTATAAGCAGTTATAAGCAAATCATTGCCTAATTATCTGCGATGATTTCATGGCAACAACGACTATTCCTGTAGCAAAGGAGACCAGGGAACGCTTGCGGATCTTTGGAAGGAAAGGCGAAACCTACGATCAAATCTTGAGGCGGCTAATGTCGCTCGCTGAATACGAGGAATTCATGGAGAAGCAGTATGAGCGCCTTGAAGACAAGCGAGCCTTTGTCTCTTTGGATGAGCTATGAATGCTCTATGAAGTTAAGCTCCATCGAGATGTAACCAAGGCCCTTGCAAGAATGCATCCTCAACTCCGGACTGGAATTATTCGCGGGCTACATGCACTCGAGACCGATCCATATGAAGCAAGGGCTGGTGCGGACATAATCAGATTGAGGGGAACCAAACGTAGAGAGGATCTCTACCGACTGAGAATCCGAGAGTATCGAGTAATCTACGCGGTACTCGGTAAGGTCGTTTATGTGACGGATCTGTTTCACAGAGGAAAGGGGTACAAGCAACTTCCCTGAAAGTGCTAGCGACAGCTTCTGGAGACGAATGTTTCAGAAGCCTGAAGCAATCATGATAAAGGATAGCGGATTATCCCTAGATTCTTCTCCTCTTAAAGTTCTCAATTCTCCGCTAGTAGCTTGAGAAACTGCTCTTTCGATGTCTTCGCGTCTTTAATTATCTTCAACAGCAATCCTCTTCCAACATCTTCGCCAGCGTGAATCGGAACGACAGTCACTCTTCCATCAGGGTGTTTCAGAATAACGTGGCTACCACGCTCCTGGCAATTTCGAAACCTATCCTAGTCAGAACCTTGATTACTTTCCTAGCCGGTATGGGCCCTAAGCTCACTGGACAGGGACCTCTACGAATTGAATGCCCACCAGTTCAATCTTACCCTCGGTCTTGGCCCCTTCAGTTTCCAAGTATAGCTCGATCGCCTCCTTAACCCTGCTAGTCAGTTCATCGAGTGTTCTAGCTTGAGTGTGGCAGCCCGGCAACTCCGAGACGGACGCTATGTAATATCCGTCTTCATCCCTCTCAACTAATACGCTGAACTTCACCGAAATCCCTTGAATGTAAAAAGGCTATCCACTATTAAAACCTCGGTCGTAGCGACCTGCCACGTGGAACAAAGTCGTCGAGTCGATTGTTAAGTCCCTTGGAAAAACCAGAGGCCTAACGTAGTTCGTGAAGAATTACAAACCACAACATCAGATACAACTTGGAATTCCAAGAGTCGCAGTAGGTCCTCGACTCTGAGGTTCGACTGTCTCAGGATAGACATGAGCGTTCCCTTAGAACCTATCCGAAAAGTGTTTGACTAGTCAATATGCCTACTCTAGCTAAGCAAGGACTCAGTCTACGTACCTTTGACTCTCTCCTTGACTGAAGTCGGGAGATTCATGCTTCCACTCTGATCCTTTGTTGGGTGGGCATTCCGTTGTTGCGGGCCGATGATGGGCAGGCGGGGTTCTCGGGAGACTTAGCCCAGTTGGTTGTGACGAGGATCTGTGATTGGAGCAGAGGGATTGAATAGAAAACCTGCATGAGGCCTCCAACCTTCGTGCCAAGAGTTTATTATTCCCACCAATGTAGTGGGTTGAACATGGTGGGCAACTTGGCCGAGTTGATTGTGGACGAGAAGAATAGGATTACGATTCCAAGAGAACTGAGAAGGAGGCTTGGAATAGAATCAGGTTCGAAGCTTGAGGTTCAGCAAAGAGGAGGCAAGATAGTCATTAGGCCTGCTGTTCCCATTGAGAAACCGACTGAGGCGATCTGGAGACTCGCGGCGAGCACTGTGAACCGAAACCCCAAGAGGCAGGCACGCGAGTCCATCGCGAAAAGGAAGAGGCTGGGAAAGTGACCGCTTGAGGTTTGTTGAGACTAACATCTTTCTCTACGTCATAACCGCTCACCCACAGTTCGGATCGGTAGCCAAGAGGATCCTGGAGAGGATCGATTCCGGCGAGGAGGCCGCCACATCAAGCTTGGTGATAGCGGAGGTCTGCGCGTGGCTCGAGTATCACAAGAAGAAAAGCGAGGTAGGCACCTTCTTGAGCGCGGTTGACTCCTACCCGAGCCTGCGCAAGTCTGAGACAACGTATGCCGACGAGCAAAGAGCAAAGGAGCTTGAGCGTTCCTGCCCACGTCTAGAGTTCTTCGACAGGGTGTACCTTGCACAGATGGAGCGGCTGAAGCTGACGGAGATCTACTCAAATGACAGGGCCTTTGATAGGGTGAAAGGGATCAGGAGGATCTTCGAATAAGATTTGAGATCAAGCAGGTGTCGGGTTGAGCTCTACGGGTTTGCCAACAAGTTGTGGTTGCGGGTGCCGAGCTGGTTTCATTGGCGAGCTACCTCACCGATAGACTTCTGAATATTGGATGGAATGTTCTAGGCTTCGACAATCTATCCGGTGGAGACAACGCGAACCTTGAAGTACCTCGCACAATAGCTTGCGGCTATGGCCCATTTCGGACCGCCTGCCTTCGCGTTGACCTCCACGGACTTCAAAGTACTCCTCGACTTCTGTACCTACGCCTTCACGAGATTCTCTGAGGGCTTCACCAACCTTATGCCTTTGCTCTGCCAGGCACTCGGTACGGCCGTGTTGTTGATGCTGGCCCGAGAAGTTTAGAGAAGAGAGTTTAGATTTTGGAAAGATAGTCCGAAAAATCTTATATCTTTAGAGTACAAAATAATGACCATATGGGATAATAAAATGAGCGTTGGCTCAGGCTATGTAACAGGATTCTTCGATGCGCAAGGAACGGTAGCCACTAAGAGAGAACTATTCGACATAACTACCGCTAATCTATACCTGCTTCAAGAAATTTGCTCACATCTACGTACACACCGTATGTTCGAGAATTAGAGGAAATACGTAGAGTTCGAGAACTCAGATTGCAGAGCTTGAGTTTCAAGAGGGTGGCTAAGATCATGTGTAGAAGAGGAGCGCAGTATGAGTTGCTTACAACAGGTCTTAGCAGCTGAGGTGCTTACGCATATGCCCGAAAAATTAGACTTTATCACGCCAGCTGTCGTAGGAGTACTGGAGTTCTTCTTCACGCATCCTTCACAGGAATTTCACGAGAGAGAAGTGATGAGAAGGACGAGGGTGAGCAAGGGTTCGGCGAACAAGATACTTCGGATGCTGACCAAATTGGGTATTCTGATAAGGGAAGAGAAGGGTAGGATGGTTTTTTATAAGCTAAACGTAAAGAGCGCTGTTGTCAGGCAATTCAAAGTATTGTTCAACGTATGGAATCTGAGAAAACTGGTAGATGAGATAAGCGGATCTAGCAGGAAGATAGTACTCTTCGGAAGTTGCGCTGACGGAACTGACGTTGCGGAGAGCGATATCGATTTGTTCGTGCATACCGCTGAGAAAAACTTTGCAAAAAAAGCAATCAGTGAGTTCAACAGCAAAACCGAAAGGAGAATTGTGCCGATAGTTGTAGATACAAATGAAGCGGTCAAGCTGAGAAGAGAGGATAAGCCGTTGAACGAGAGAATAGAGAGGGGGATAACGCTATGGGAAACGGAATGAGCCCTGAGCTGAAACGGCTGTTGGCTGAGCGCAGAATAATGAGAACGAAGCCGGACAGGAAGCTTGCTGAAGAAGAGCTGAAGGAGGCTAGGTCTGATCTGGCAGATGCCAAAGATTCTCTTCAAAGAAACAAGTTCAAATGGGCCACAGTTCAAGGATACTACTCGATGTTTCGCAGCGCTCGAGCTTTAATCTTTAGCAGGGGGATTTAGGGAGAAGAGTCATTATGCATTGTTGATAGCTCTGAAAAAAATCTTCCGCAATGAGCTAGAGAGCTCGCTTATCCGTGCTTTTGAAGACGGGATGAACCTTAGGCAAGAGGCTGACTATGGTCTGAAATTCTCGGAGGCTGGCGCCTTGGATGTGGTCGAAAACGCAGAGAAGTTTGTGGAAAAAGCTAGTAGCATATTGAAGATGTAAGCCAAACTGGCGATTATGTTTATGTCTTTTCTGAAGGCAAACTCGTCAAAGACAAAATTCTTTCAAAACCGTTAGTAAAATAAGAAGTTACAGTTTACAACTTACAACCTCCGAGTCTCGGATACGAATACTTATTTTGCAACAGCTTTGCGGGTACTACTACGGTCTCACATGGATGCGCCACATCATGTTAACGAAACTATCGATCCCTTTGAGCATAACATGATCGGAAACTACTCTCATCAGCAGATCGCCTCTCGCGAATCCTTTCAGAAACTCCGCTTCACTCATAGACTTCACATTTATCTTTCTGTCTGTCAGGCCTTCGATTTCTCTCACGGCATTGATGTGAACACTCGTCTCTTCCTCACTGACGATGAAAAGGTCAACATCGCTTTCTTTCGATGCCCGTCCTTTTGCAAAGCTTCCGAACAGTATGATCGTACCGCTCTTTCTTTGGCCTAGCAATCATTTCCAAACATATCTTCTGTATTCTTTCACATATCTCCTGAAGAACCATTGCAAGAAAATTTGATGCCGATTTTTGGTCTGCGATCTTTCCAAGGCGTTGTAATAGCTGTTCCTGTTCTCGTAGAGAATGTTCAGCATGGGAAATCCGCTCCTGTAGAGGATGAAATTCATTATCAGCCTGCCGACCCTGCCATTGCCGTCCGCAAAGGGATGAATTGTTACGAATTTCAAATGGGCCAAAGAGGCCAGCTCGACCGGATAGAGCTTACTCTTGCTCCGCTCGTACCATCTGAAGAATTCTCTGAGCAAAGGATAGATTTCTGCGGGGGGTGGAGGAACGAACTTGCTTCCTGAGATTGCGACCTGATGATTCCTTATCTTCCCAGCAATATCCTGTTTGGTGTTCTCAAACAGCGTCTTGTGCCAGTAAAGTATCAACTGAAAGGACAGACTTTTCTGCATGAGCATACCGACAAAAATCTTCTGGTGGGCTTCCGCCTCTTTCGCATCGTAAATTGGCTTGTTGCTTGGAGCCACTCCGGCTTCGATTAGGTTGGCGGTCTCCCTGAGCGTGAGTGTTGATCCCTCTATCCTCTGCGTGTCGTAGGTGAACCTGATTGAGAATTTCCTCAGTTCTTCGGCTCTTGCAGACTTTGGAGTCCGTCTCTCTTCCTTCGAGAAATTCCTTTTTATCCTGTCGAAGGTGTCAAACCATTTCTCCTTGTATATGCCGTAGAGTAAGTCTGCCTTCACTGCCTCTATGTTCCTCGGTAAGCTCCGGCCCAGATACTTCTCCCTCTTTTTTACCTTCCCGTTCTTCCGCAGGCTGTGCTCGAGGTAGAAGTACGTCTTTCCCGATATGACCCTCTTCTTCACGCTTACCATAAAACATCGTTACCCCTACATATTCATATATTTTTCCAATTTCTAGAAAGTGTAGGGGTAAGCCAAACCAGCAAATGAAGGAAAAGTCAGCGATATTTAAGACCAATGGGCATCAGCGAAGGGTAGCATAAGATCAAAGCAATCATGCCCCAATCTTCTTCATCGTATCATTCAATTGATTATTCCAGATACATGAATCGACAATCCTGACTATGTGCTTACAGACTGAAGCGTTTATGCAATTCACCGATCTCTCTACTCACATCGAATTGTCTGGCACGCATTCGAAGATACTTCCAATCCACCACTTTAGATCTACGCGCCATCATACCCTCGACATCCTTCAGATCTTGTGGCTCTCCATTAGCGATCTTCATAACAATCAAATCCTCAAGCGGAACACACCATACTGCCATACGACGCGTAAGAATCTTCTCCCGACGCCGCCTCTTGAGAATCTCAAGGTCCCATTCGAAACCGCGGGGGTTAAGAACCAAATCGATCATCGTCTTGTTTCTCATATCTATGAACCTCAATGAGGATATCTCTCTCAACTCATCCTTCGTTGGAAGGCTACCAGAGACTAGTTCAAAATGATGAGTCTCAAGTTCATGGATCAATTCTGCGAATTTTCCAGCCAACGCAATGGGGTCAATGGTAAAGTCCAAGTCCTGCGTGAATCTCGGCTGACCATAGAACCCTGCGGGTATCCCGCCAATCATCACGTATTCTATTCCTACGCTACGAAGAACCTTGAGGAAGCGTTCAGCACTCATCTTCAACTTTACAAGCTCTGGAAAACGTATTGACAAATCTAAGACTGCCTTACGTGTCTGCCGAGCTCCAAAACCCTCTCTAGTGATGCATCAAAGTCCGGCCCGAGATTCTCCATCGCAGAACATTCCTCTCTAAGTCTCTCCACCTTGCGTTTGTCCAGAGTTACGATCCACCTGAAGAAATTGGCCTTCCTCTGAGCTTCGACATTGTCCAATGGACCGAGATACTCTTTCCGAACATTTCTCGTCTTTGGGTTGTACGAACAAAGGTAATAGTATCTTTTACCGTTCGGCCCCCGTTTCTCTACCCTCACGAACGTCAATAGGCTATCCCCCTAGGATATCTGGCTATACACAACTATTGTACATAGACATCATATAAACAGAGTTGTCGCCACATGTGCTGTGGATCACACGACGATCTGGTAGATGACTGATTGTTGTTCTAGCGAGGAGGGATGTCCTAGTCGTAACCTATGATCTGCTTGCAGAATCGCTTGTCCATGTCTGCCTCGGTGCATAACCCTTAGTTTTCAGTGATATATCCAGCATCTCAACTGAATACGGCTCAACTTTCAGTAGTCGAAACGATTCAGGTAATTCTTGCATTCCAATCTCTCGAGCGGATTTCTGCCATTGATATACTGATACGCCGTCTCTGAATTCTTCGACATTGTCTCTTGTAATCAAGCTTACCTCGCCGCTAATCTGGACCCCTCTGACGCTTAACCATCCAGTATAGGGCGCGAATATTCCCACACTGACCAGTGGATTCTCTCTGAGGTTCACGAGCTTCTGGCCTTCTTCAGGCATCGTATACAAAGTCAAATCTTTCGAGTAGTATTCCATTGGTGTGGCGCGTGGTACATTGTCCTTGCAGGTCGATAGAACACACATGTTTTGGGTCTTGAGGAATTCAATAATATGATTTCTTAACTCGTCTTCAGGCATAGCTTTAGTAGTTTTAGTTCTGATAAGACGTTCAGTATGAGAGCTCATTGTAAACGTTTCCTTTCATCTTCTGGCAGGAGTTTCTTTTCATCTTGCTTTAGTACGTATACACGCCTACCTCCACGCTTCGGAAAACCGACAAAGACAACTATGGTGACCGCCGCGATTACCGCTATAACGATCAGTATTATCGGCCATGTTTCGTAGATTCCACTTCTAATCAATAGCGTCAAGATCACCGTTTTCGTGGAGAGCCCTGTGCCAGAGATTATTGCCACGCTGTATGTTCCAGGAGCGGCATTCTGTTGGGCTGTTAACGTCAAAACCATGGTAATAGGCTGATCTGTCTGTATTGTTGCTGTTGGATTGCTGAAATTCGCTGTTATCCCTGCAGGAAGTTGTGAAACCGAGAAGTATATTGTTGATCTAAACCCTCCTTGGGGAGTGACAGTCAGCATAATAGACTTGGAGTCGCCCCTAGCATTAAGTACAATCGTTGTTTGTTGCAGTGTCAAAAGGTAATCTCCAAATGGTCGAAGATAGATTGAGGCATTCACAGTTCGAGAGATTCCTGAAGTCTCCGCGACGATTAGGATAGGATAGATCTTTGACTCGTAAGTAGACGGCGCACTGAAAACAAGATTTGTAGTTAGAGGCGCCGTACCCTGAGGAACGAGTATGTCATTCTGGAACGTAGCGACCAGTCCGGAAGGAATGCCTTGAACGGTCAGCCTTACAGGTTGATTCAATCCTCTGCTTACGGGAGTAATGACAATCTGCATCTTCTGATCTTGATTACCACCGATGTAAACGTTCAGAATTGACGGGTTAGCTGAAATTGAAAAGTACGGAGGAACAACAATAGTCGAGATGGCTACTTTGGTTACGACAAGATTCGAGTAATATGAATAGCTACTTGGAAGAATCGCGTTTATTCCAACAGCGAATTTGTATGTGCCGCTCTTAATCAAGAATTCCGGCGTCATCAAAACGGTTGCTGTAAACTGTATAGTTTGTCCAACTTTCACTTGCTGACTAGTTGGACTGAAGGATACGTAGAATCCTTGGGGCGCATCATAGAATTGTGGTGTAACACGTAAAGAGTAAGTTCGAAGGATACTGCTGGTTCTGATAATATGTGTAATTGTAATAAGCAGAGTATCCTGTTGCAGTCACCGCCAATTTTAGAGTCTCATTCCTCGCTCGAGTTATATCTCCCGATGTTAGAATATTTCCAGGTTGAAGGTCGATAGTCAAGTCCGGCTGACTGAGCGAGTTTCCATAATACACGTTTGCCATAACCGGAACGTTCTTTGTTATGCCACCGCTCGTCGCCACAATAGTAAGGCTCATGGTGTATATATTGTAGGAATAGTAGGAAGGATATTGAGTGTACGTGTAAGTGTTGTAATAGTATGACTGTGATGCGACCATGATTGTCAGAACTGAGTATACGTCTGAATCAGCCGCTAGATTCACTATAGACGGGTCGAAGGAATAGGATGCTTGGAAATACGATGTGGTTGAGATGCCTTTGACGTCTAATTGTATAGTTCCAGCAAATCCATTGATTGAAGTAAGCCGTATAGAGTATCTGGCAATTCCATCCGTGCCGATCGTGACTCGAGATGGAGAAACGCTGATTATGAAGTCCTGTGTTTGAGCTCCTACGTTCACTGGAGCACTGGTTAATAGAATGGTTCCTACAAGCAATATCACTAGCAAAAATGAAAGTTTGTTTATCAACTGCATCAAAATTCATCCTCCTAATCTACGTCTCTTTGAGCTCCACATTTTGGGCATATGCTCTCATCTTTCTTCATAACGGCGCCGCAGTGCCAACAGAACTCCCTGAAATGAACTGTTGGCCTTCGAGTCTGCAACCTCGTTTCGTAAGTGGGTAGGTAACGTGTGTTGCTCACGCGTTGAACATCCTCAGGCATTGCTACTTCTGTGCTAACGTATTCAGTATATTTTCTGATTGATGTATCCTCCAAAGATAGATACCTTATCAAAACAATCCCTATGACAATACCAAAAACAATCAACCAGACCATGTTAGCATACAGGGCGATTGAAAATCCTACACTTGGAATATTGATAGCTGTAAACACCGCTAGAACAATCCCAAGGATTGACCAGACAATAGAGATTAGAAGCACACGCTTAGCCGCATCCAAAGCCCATCTTGCGCCACTAGTCAACCCGGTAGCAACAACGAACATAGCTGCTGCTAAACCAATTATGGCGACACCTTGAACGGACTCCAAGATTTGGAGGTCATAGTAACCTTCGTAGACAGATTGAGTGAGCGTCAATACGCCTAAGACCAACCCCGATAGGCCACTTATCCAAAACGCTAGGTTAGCCAGCTGGATTCCTAATGGAATAACTACCTCGACTTGCTTATCAGTCTTCACAGTCTTGCCAGTCAGCTTATTTTCGCTCATATCGGTCTACAAAAGATTGTCAAGATACCAATTTAAGCATAATGTTAAACCCAGCGTCCGCGGCAGTCTACTTACAAGCGGAGCAGCAAAGAACCTAGCAGACATCATCTGGACAAACCTAAATAACCGAGAAAAGGAAGATCGGCGAGAAAAGTAGTGGACGCTGAATGCGTGATTGTGAACGAAAAGAAGAAGTAACAATGTCATTCTTTGAGTAACCGGCTGATATAGAATGCAGAAAAGGGACTACTACGAAATCTTAGGTGCTGCTAGGAATGCTTCCAAAGATGAGATAAAAGATGCTTACAGGAAGCTCGCCATCCAACTCCATCCTGACCATAACAAGTCGCCTGAAGCGGAAGAAAGGTTCAAAGAAATATCTGAAGCCTACGCCATCCTATCTGACGACGAGAAGAGGCTCCAGTACGACCAGTTCGGGCATGAAGCAATCGAAGGCACATACAGCCCAGAGGAGATCTTTAGAGAGGTCGATTTCGTCGAATATAGACAGGGCCCCAGTGCTAAGACAACGGAAGGAAGATCTTCCTCTGAATGGGCAGTTATAATAGTTATCGCGCTGATTCTAGCCATAATTGGTATCGCAACTATTTGGTACGTTCTGAAGATGCATTGGTATTTGATTATCCGAATGTGAAGCACTGGCATAGGGTTAAGATAGATAGTTCTTCCTCCATGTTAGCACCGTAGCTGACTGATGAAAGAACGAATTGCTTTTGGTACAGAGGAATAACGCGAGGCGAAAAGGTTCGGTGCTTCTTGTTCTCTGATAATTCTGCCTAGATTGATCTCTGGCAGTATATGCAATACCATCGTTGATGATTCGGTGCATATGCTAAAGGTCGCTTACAATAGGAGCAACGTGGAGAGACTTGTTCAGGTTTATCCGGACTAACCGGCCGCGGCAACGATGACCTAAGAACCGTCGCTGGTACGGGTGCAGGCTGAGGGCCAGGAGCGCGACTTGTCTGAGTTGGGGGTCGATATGTCGGTTGCCCAGGTTTCGGTATCTTCGGGAAACGATACTTCCACTTCGATATGAGGCCGTGGTTCGGACAATACCACTGTTTTCCAGGCAGAAAAGTGAGAGGTGTCCTGCACTTGGGACATACATACTGTACATCTGGCGAATACGGATGCTCGTACAAGTACTTACACCATATTACAATCTATCTTTGAGATAGAAAAAAGGCTTCTTGTTAGGCTAGATACGCTACCACTATAGAAATGGCAGTGGCGGCCCAGACTATTGCTCTGGATCACCTACGGTGAGCCTTTTTTCGATCTCGGAGCTTATTCGAACGACTGGAACACTGCCTCGACTTCTACCCGAGGGTGACCGAAATCCGATAAGATGAACCTCAAGACAATAAACAAAAGGGGTGTAGCATTCATTTATTTTCCAAGTTCTACAAGAATACACCCTCAAATGTTGGTCGGAGATTATGAAGAATCGTTATATTTGCAGAATGGAAACTATCTCAAGAAGTTGAATAAGGAAGAGGATTGCTCGATGCGTTTTGTCGTGCAACGTAATGTACTGATTTTGTTATTGACTTTTCTGGCAATGACACAAATTGCCCTCGCAACACAGAACAGTCACAGTGTGAAGATATACTTCAATGGCCAGTGCCCGATATGCGTACATTACATGAATAGACTAAAGTCCGATTTCAACTCAGATGGAATTACCACTGTAGCGAGTTATGACTACTCCACCAATTCTACGAGCTTCAGCGAACTGAACGATCTAAGGGAGAAACTTGGTGTCCCTCCAGAACTGTTCGGACCAGTTACAACAGTAATAGACAAGAAATACATTTTTGAGGGCTATCTGCAAGTCAATTTAATGGTAGATTTCCTTAACTCGAATCAAGATCTTGCAGGGTTGATTGTAGCTCAAGGTCTTGGGCCGGATTCCTATCGCCTATACGAGAATGGCGTTGTACTTGAATGCAAATCATCTCAAGGAATATCAGAGTGTATGTCTTCTCAAAGATTGTTCGCTCTGCCAGGAATGTGGGCACTAGTCTTAACCTCAGGACTCGTAGATGGGTTGAACCCGTGTGCCTTTGCGGTTCTCGCATATTTCGTCGGCGTGGTTTCACTTCAGCGATCGAGGCAAGACGTCCTGAAGATATCTACAGCCTATATTCTATCGGTTTACCTGGTTTATTTCGCAATAGGATTAGGGTTGATGCATCTCATCCAGGCAGGCGGCTTCATTCAGATTCTTGCAAGAATTCTTGGAGCACTTATTGTCGCGATTGGGATAGTGAGTATTACAACTTCCATACGGAGCACAACAAGATTCTCATTTAGAATGCCTACCCGCCTCTTCCTTCCAATTGCGAATCGATTCAGTAGCTCATGGATCCAAAAATCGGCTACGATGGCTCGCATTACTGTTTGGAGGTATGGTAGGCAGCAATCGAGTTCCCCTGCACAGGAGCCATATACACAGCAATAGTCGGAATACTCTCGACTCAAAAGATGAATTGGATATTCTTGTCTTATCTACTCGGATACAACGTCATGTTCATAATGCCTCTAGTAATACTGCTTCTCTTCCTATGCAATGTCGCCAACTTTCCATCGTTGAAGAATACCATTGCGAAAAGAAAGCATTTCGTGATGAGGCTCATCAGGCTTGTAATGGGATTAGTAATGTTGGGGTTAGGGATTATTCTCGTACTTAGATAACCCGCAATCTCATCACACACATTTCATAAGACTAATGGTCCAAATTCAAGCATCCGCACCAACCCGTACACATGCACAAAACACGTTGGCCTACATGTTAGGGGAAGAATCCCTCCCAAGCCACTAGTCATTTCACTCATACAATAAACTCTGGTAATCAGCGTCACCAAAAGCACGTAGACCAGCAGACTAAATCTGCCGACCTACGATAGAAACCGGTCAAGATTGGGTTCTGATGAAGAATCTCGTTCTTGCTACAGCTCTAGTCCTACGCGCGCTTCACAAGAGCATTAGGACAATGCTCATATGACAACAAGTTCTAGGAGGATGGCCGTGACCTAGTCTTTGGACATGTTCAGAGCGTTAACACATGCGCATAAATATGGTTGCTCTCGTTTTTGGACTCACAAGCCCATTGTTTTGACTCATTCCATGACATCAAGATGCAATTGCAAATGCAAGATATGTGATATTTGGAGAAAGAAGAGTAACACTGACGAGATGAACACTGATGAAGTCTTCAGAATGTTGGAGGAAGCGAGAAAACTAAACTTCGTTGCCTATCTTGCATGGGGTGGAGAGCCACTTATGAGACCTGACGCCGTGAAAATACTGAAGCACGCACACGATTTGGGTTTCTATACGAGTTTCATTACAAACGGAACCTTCCTGTCTGAAAATGTCAGGGAGATTGCGAATACAGTCGATCTAACATGGGTTTCTTTAGATCACTTTTCAGACTATCATGATGAATTAAGAGGCTTAGAAGGAGCTTTTAGCAGAGCAGTGAACGGAATAACAAAAGTAAGGCAAGCAGGAAAAAGAGTCGCAATCAACTGTGTTCTCAGCAAACTCAATGCAGATGCCCTCCCAGGAATGGCCGAGCTTGCCCGCCATCTCGGTGTTAAACTGGCTTTCGATCCTATGGAAGTATTTCCGGGAATCAACGAGGAATACGCGTTGTCACGTGCTGAATATGGCAACTTATTCTTAGAGGTTCTTAGGTTGAAAAACGCTGGCTTTCCCATCCTCAACTCCTACGACTACCTCGAGCATATGATACATCTCAAGAAATATTCGTGCGCACAGCCTAGAATTTTCATCAATGTCTCCGAGAACGGCAAAGTCACCCCCTTCTGGTGCAAGAAGACCAACCATATTCTGGGAGATGTACGCAAGCAGAGCCTGGGTGGAGCAATCTATTCGGCTGCTTTCAAAGAGTTTGCCAAAATGACCGATGGATGTAGCCTTTGCAGCAACTCTTCCACAGTGGAGACCTCGATGTTCTACTCCGACAAAGTGTTCTTCAAAAACTGTTTTAGAATACCTAGTCAAATCATCAATTTCATTATGCAGTATGCACTTTGAATTGTGTCTCTCTCGGTGTGTAGTGCTCTCTCTCAAGAATGATTGGACTACAAATTAGGGGATGAACTACAGAAATCCTTCAGCGAAAGCTAGATCTTGTTTGGCTATCTTAGCAAACTCGAAAATGGCTTTAGCCCCTTCATAATCTCCAACGAATTCTCGAAAATGCTAGGCGACAACTTTTGTTGCATGTGATTTTCGGCCTGTTTGCTTCAATATCTCTTCATATTGCCGTTGGTTGATCAGTTCAGATTCATAGAGTTCTCTTGCAAGATCAGCGATCTTGATGAATGAGTGAAGTGTTATACCAGCCTTTGAAAGCTTCTCCACGCCACTTTCTTGTCTGTCGATTAGAACCAGTGCATCAGAAATGGTGCCACCCTCACCTCTAATAACACTCGCAGCCTCGATGAGACTCTTGCCACTAGTCACAACGTCATCCACCAGCAATACCCTGTCCCCTGGAGAAAGAACGCCCTCAACCCTTTTCTCCCTTCCATGAGTCTCAACTCCTTCCCTGATGAAAAAGAAAGGTTTAGCCAGCTTGTAGGAGAGAACTGAAGCGAAGGTCATCCCAACAACAGGTATTCCCGAAATTCTATCAAAGTTATCTAGCCCAACACTATTCTTGGCGAGGCCTTCATAAATCGAGACGACCTTGCTCATGCCGGTTGGAAAACTCGGAATCAATTTCAGATCTACGAAATAGGGGCTGAGCTTACCCTTTTTCAGTTTGAAAACACCAAATTTCATGCACCCTGTCTTCAGAAGCATCTTGTACAGTGCAGAATCCGATCCGAACTCTTTTTCCAACGCCGCTCCCAGTATAGTTCATGCAGAATGATGTATTAAGCTCGACCACTAGGTGGGGTTTCTTCAGGTGTTGGCAAAGTCATCATTGCATATGGTAGAACCATTATCTTCGAGTCTTTCCCAATTGCCCGTTGCACGGTCTGCAGAGGCAGCGTTTGTTGTTCTAGCGGTTCTAAGTTTGAAGATGTTACTTGCGTAATAATCAGGCATAACAGAGACGAGGTAAATCCGAGCTTTTTCCCTAGCCCTCAAAAGACAGTAAGCGCTTTCGCCGCCTGAAACGTACCTTTTCTTGATTTCATCCTGAATCTCTTTCAAATCTTTGAATTGTCTTGTCCATTCAAGGAAGACTTTGTTACCATGTCCTTTTGGGCATTCAGCAACTAGAATTATGGCTCCTTGATCTTTCACAACTTTCAGAGCTGCTTCAAGTGCCATACTAGCATGATGAAGGTCCACGTCGTTTGGTGCGCCGCCTGCACTTGCTATGACTATCTCGCCCTTTTGTTTGAAGATAACTTTGCAGATCTCACTATACTCTGCTGATGCTTTGTGAAAGGCGTCAAGCAAGTCGCCTGCATAAACTCCAACAATGCTACCATCCAGATTAGTCGAGATGCATAATCCAAGACTGACTCCAGCAAGCTTCGATGCCTCTTCCATATCCTCATGAATTGGATTTCCTTCGATAACTCCTAGACGAGCGTTCGCATTAACCAGCGCTGCATGATTATGCCTTATCGTAGCTGCACTCGCTAAGCCAGGAAGTATCGCGGAACATCCACCACGATAACCGAAGAACCGGTGCAGACTGACGTCGGAAACAACTATCTTCAGGTCTGCCTCGACGAAACTCTTGTTTAAGAATACCTTTACTCCTCTGCTTGTCTTTCCTACTTCAATGCACTCAGAAGAAGAAGGGTCATGCTCAGTGATCGAGTACTTTGCAAGTCTGTCATGCCACAAGTCATATTTTTCTTTGTCCGATCGTATGGATTCAGCCGTCTCAGTCGTAAGCAGAATTCTGACGACATCACTTAGAATACCTTTGCCATTCAGCTTCTCAAGCAAACACGTAACGGCCATTAACGTTTGCGCGTTAGTATTTGATAACTCAACTACGACGACAATCTTCTTGTCAGGCTGCGTTTGTCAACAGCCCCGAATCTAATGAGTTCTGAATAACGGCGTCCACAGTCTCTTCAGGATTCTCTACCTTTCTTGCGTCATGTGGCTTCAGAATCCCAAGAAGATTCTCATCATTCACACTGACAAAAGTTTCAGTGCTACCGTATGGTAACCAGATCTCAACCAATACCAGTCACAGAGATTTTCCAATAGGCCTGCACAATTTAAGCTTGCTAACTTCTGGAAGATAACGAAAAGTAGTTAGGTAACCCATAGATAACGCCCCCAGATGTGTCCGATAATGAATGAGAGAAACAGCCGAATCTTATTTGGCATGCTCACTATCGCGATAATCCTTGGAACGATTCCAATATGTGCTTCACAATCCACCTCTGACACTCAACCCTATTCAACCGCACATAGAAACGTGCCTATCAATGTCAAAATCGTCTTCATTGGAATCGATCAGAACCTGATTGACAAAGAATACATGACATGGAACAATCCACATTACAGGTATCAGTCCTATCTCATACCTGGCATAAACACCAACGTGATTTTCAATTTGAACTACGACTACGTCTTTGCCACTCCACAGTTTGAGAACGAATTTACAGCGTACCTCTCATCGATCGCACGTGTGGAAAAACATTCAAACGTCATGTGGAATCTAACCTACTTCGGAATAGATGAGACCCCATCACTCAACTATACAAATTTCAGAACAACTACTCTGAACACTTTCTACAGTGCAGATGATGTCGAAAACTGGCTGATCGACCACACAAATGAATATGGGGGGTCACCTTCCGATGGTTACACGCTGATAATTACCGATCTATCCTCAAAGGTTCCCTCAATGACGGCAGACCAGTATCAGACTCTCATGAAGAAAGGGACAGCCGATGCGACACCCCATTACTACAACAAGACTTTCACAGATTCTGACTTGGGAATTGTCAGAAACAGGCGTTGGATGACTTCATGGGGCGGGAGAACTCGATTATACTATATAGATCTCTCAGCCGGACCAAGCATTGTCACCACTGAACTTCCAATCCAGCTCTCCGCAAGTATACACAGCATCAACTATCAAAACGCATACGGCAAGAACTGGCTTAACCAGTACATCTCCAGTTACCTTTCCGGCGCCGTTTACAACCTATTTACTCCAGATTTCATCTACCCAATCAACTACGCGAAAGAATATAGAATAAAAATCGCAGCCATAGACAACCGAACTGAACAGAATAATCCACCTCTGGAACAAACGGTCAATACCAACCTCATAAAGAACGAGTTACAGAGGCTGTTGTCATTTTCGAAAGTCGAAGTGGAAGTTAAGTACAGCAAGATTACTGACCACCCAGACCTACTAAACGTAATCGTGAAATCAACGATTCCCAGTACGCAGATTCCCTCAATTGAGCCCGTGAAGGCAGTGGACGCCATAGCAGTGTACAACTGGCTTAACGAGCAGGGAAAAGGACACATAAGAGACTTTTTCAACATCACCCGCGACATGAACGAATACGACATACCTGTGTTCGTATTCGCCTTTGACAAGAACTACGAATTTGCATTTGCATTCAAGGATCAAATTGCCTATCGTGGAGAAGGAGACCGAACAATCTGGGGGGTCTCCCTGTACGATATGGTATTGATCGGCCATTCTACACGAGATTTTCACAGGGGCGACCTATCAATAGGTGAACCAAAACAGCCTGGAAAAGGCTACGGATTCTCAAACACGATAATCCACGAGGTCGGACACATGATCGGCCTCAATCACCCATTCATATATGATGAAACCGAAGACTTCGTCGCATCAGTCATGGCCTACTACCCCTACGAAAATCAGTTCAGTCAATTCGACATCGATGTGATTCAACGAGGCCTCGCCGATCAACTGATGATATACACTTCATCAACCCTTTCAGAAACCCCATCCGTCATCGTTAACTTCGTAGGAATAAACTCCGCAAACAATCATCTCAAAAATGCTGAAGACAAATACTCGAAAATGGACTACCAAGGCTCAATCAACGATGCATACGAATCGGCGATGCAGGCAGCTCAAGCAAAGATGCTGGCGCCCAACTTCCTCGCAACGTCAGGACTAATTGTAGGACTAGCAATAGGCGCCATCTTGGGATTGACCGTTGGATACTACGCCTGGAAGAGAAAACCATCGATTCCAACATCCACGCCAAAATGGACTCAACCACAAACAACTCCACAATATCCTTGCTCCTCATGCAATCAACCTCTTACGTGGGTGCAAGAATATCAGAAATGGTACTGTCAAAACTGCAAGAGATATGTATAAGCGGCATCATATTGTGGAAATGTGAGCTGAAGCGCTCACAATCCTATGGTATTCTTTATGGTGAATATGATGCCAAGTAAGAAACGACTAGTGAAAAAACGGCTGACTACGAGAAAACCATCCGCCAAGCGACATCGTAAGGAGAAGGTGCCCGACAACACACCGGTCCTGATCAATATCGTCCGCGATATGTGTTGTCGATGTGGACTAGCCATGGCAAGGTTTGAATTCAAGGGCAAGGACCCAAAACCATCGATAGATGAGTTCAGAGAAAGAATCGTACACCACATAGACCTCACCGAATCTTCTGTTGCAAAAGCATTCCCAGTAAATGCTCCAGAATCCCTTCAAAAAGCTGGAAAGATGCTCAAAAAGCGACTTGAATTAGAGATAGAAAAGATAAGAAATGGAGCAAACTCGGAAGTAGAGACTGTATACGATTCTCTCACATAGAGTAGCGAGAATCTATCTTCTGAGATTCTTAGCTTTCAAAGCTTCCATGAAGATGCAACGCTTCGGATGAATCACAGTAGATCTTGGATCACTTCGGCAATAGCCTGCCGCGTTATTAGCATGACTTTTCCGAATAGATCCTTCTTTCTGTGGCCTCTTAGATGTCTAAACGGTAACGTCGTCTCCTGTTTTCTTAATCTCGAGCACGAGTCACGATCTGAGCTGTTGCAAAGAGACCATGCTGAGTTGATTTGGCAATTTGAGGCACACCAATTAGATCCTCAACTATTAGTAAAACTCGCGAAAGAACAGCGAACGCCAAAGCCACTTTAGCATCTATTCCAAGTAGGAGAAGAATTCCAACAATGGCTCCTTCCTGAAATCCTATGCCAGAAGGTGTGAGCGGAACAAAGCCCAACGCCGTTACTAGAGGGTGAATAAGGAAGAAGCTCAACCACCCTATCTTGGAGATTCCTAGGGCCAAGCCTAGAAAATACCATTCGAACCCCTTTACTATCCAAGACGCGATCGCCAACAGTGCAATCTCCGGTACGGCACTTCTGATCTTTGTCGCGTTCTCTCTGAGTTCCTCAACTTTACCGATCATTCCACCCGTGAATCTTACAAGATATTTTGAACTCGCAACTTTCTCGAACAGTTTCGCTCCCACCGGAGACCAGATTATCGCCGCTAGTACAAAACCTCCAAAGAGCATAATCCCTAGGCCTATCGCTGTAAACACAAGTAAGCTTCGTCCTAGGTTTACCTGTTCTACAAGGAAGACTATGGCCAGTGCTCCACCAAGAACCTTCACCAAGAATTCAACAGATTGTATGCCAAGAATAGCGGAAAGGCTTGCCGACGTTTGTATGTCTTGATTCTTCAAATATACTGGGGTTAGCATGTAACCCGATCTTCCAGGCGTAAAATCACTGCTCAGCATTCCAGCATAGTGAGCTAGGAGTGTTCTACCGAAAGATGCTTTGATTCCTTGTTTTTGAAGTACTCTGATAAGCCGTATGGTGAAGAGCACGTTAATTAGAAAATAGGCCAGAAACGCGAGGAGCAAATACGAGAAGTTGATTCTTGTTAAGACGATCGCTAATGAGTTTATTCCAACGTACCACAATAATCCGCCAATTATCAGGCCCATGAGTAGTAGTTGCGCTGCGAGCACTCTCTTGGCTGGCATGGATATTCTTCCTTGAAAACCCCAAACTCGTAGTACCACATCTTATACTTACCTTGCGTTCATAGGCCACAGTAATTGCGTATCGTTTGGTGCATAACACTAAGCCGAAACCGTCTCCTTGGAGGTCAAGCGCCTTTCTCACATAGCACGATAGTGCTAATGACGCTAACAGACACTTGTACCATGGACCTCTTCACTGTGTATTCGTAACTTTCATGGCCTTCATGAACATGCACCGCTTTGGACGAATTAGTATCGACTTTGCATCATTTCGATCGGAGAATTCAACGGGTGCAGATCTAACGAGCACCATCGGAATTCTCTCGTTAGTTTCTCCCATAAGAAGGTGCGCTGCGCTTGCGATGTCGTCGGCAACAGCCTGTCGCGTTATTAGCATGACTTTTCCGAATAGATCCTTCTTCTTTCTATAGTCTTTAACAGGTCTAAATCCTGCGACACCTAACGCGACACCAACTGTTCCCATTCGAAGAGGCGTCGTTCTACTGTCCACAATTGCGACTCCGATCTTCCTCCCTGTCGCCTTGAACACTCTCATCCGGATCTCTTCGGCAGATTTTTGTGGATTCTTAGGCCAAAGAATAAAGTTTCCCTCGGGAATATTGGAATGATCTATTCCTGCATTTGCGATCAACACATTGTTCTTGAGGGTTAGGAGAGCTCTCGAGACTCCTCCGTATATCTTTTGACTTTCTCGTATCACAAGCTCCACACAACTTGGCTCCAGACCGTACTTTCCGCCCAGGATTCTCGCACGGTTTGAAGGCTTCACGCTTCTTGAGTTGACAAAACGACCCTCCAGGGTTGACACTAGTTTCGTTGCTATAACCAAGATATCGTTGTCTCTCAGTCTTAATCGCCGTTTCTTCAGTGATAGCTGAAGTATCTGGATGATATCGTCGCCAGGCAACACGAGTCGCGTATGTAAACCATACAGCTCCATTACCATTCCCACTTTCTGACTGGCTTTCGGAACATGACCCAGTCTTATCAGTATCTTACCATACGTGAACTAGACTATAAGAAAGAGAACTTATCACATCGCAGCATAGAAATCAAGGAGATCGACCGGTCATCCTAGGAAGGCTTAGCCAAACGCATCCTAAGGTTTCTCGCTTTCTCCGATTGTAATCCCCAAGCCCGAATAAATCCCTCAGACCATCGTTGATCAAAGGTTTCCCTAAGATTGTAGTTTGCCAGATTCTTATCGTATAGAGAGGCAGATGAAGTTCTTCCGATAACTCTCAGTGATCCTTTGTGGAGTTTAACCTTGATTTTGCCACTAACATATTTCTGAGTCATATTTATGAAAGCTTCAAGGTCTTCGCGCAGAGGGTCCATCCACAATCCGGCGTAGGCGAGGAAAGTCCATTCCGCATCTACATGTTCCTTGAAAGACAATTCGTGCCTGGTCAACACCATCTTCTCCAAATCCTTGTGGGCTTCCAAGATTACGATGGCAGCAGGACATTCGTAGACTTCTCGGGACTTTATTCCCACCATTCTATCTTCTATGTGGTCGATGCGCCCGATGCCGTGCTTTCCAGCAATCTCATTTAGACTCGAGACCAAGGCAACTGGATCGAGTTTTTGATCATTCACAGCTACTGGAACGCCCTCCACAAACTCCAAAATTACGACCGATGGTTCTGAAGGGGCTTTGTCCACAGAGCTGGTCCATTCAAACACTTCCTCTGGAGGCTCTTCGTAAGGATCCTCAAGAATCCCACATTCTATTGCTCTGCCCCAGAGACTCTGGTCGATGCTGTATGGACGTTCAATCGTAACAGGCACCGGAATTCCATGAGCCTTTGCATACTTGATCTCCTCATCTCTTGCCAGGTTCCATTCACGCACTGGCGCAATGATTTTCAGGTCTGGAGCTAACGCTCTGATCGTAACGTCAAATCTTACCTGATCGTTTCCTCTTCCGCTACAGCCATGAGCGACGGCGGAAGCTTTTTCAATCTTCGCGACCTCAACCAGTTTTGACGCTATTAGGGGCCGCCCCACTGCCGTACTTAATGGGTACTTTCCTTCGTACAATGCATTGGCCTTGATACTTGGAAAGACGTACTTCTCTACGAATTCCTTCTTTGCATCAATGGAATAGTGTTTTGTTGCTCCTGTAGCTTTCGATTTTCGTTCAACTGCCGCCATATCATCGCCTTGTCCAACGTCCACGGTCACGGTCACAATGTCTGCATTGTACTTCTCTTTCAACCACTGAACCATAACGGATGTGTCAAGTCCACCAGAGTAAGCTAACACGATCTTATCCTTGGTCATTGAGCCATCTCACTCAGCTTTCATTACTAGCGCGGGGTCAAATCTAAGAATTCATTAATAAGAGTTGCTCCAATACAAATGATCATCAAAGAAATGATCTGTTTACGAAACTTTCAAAGGCGAGAAACCACCGAGTGTGTTCAATTTTGGAACTAGATAAGACTGACAGACATATTCTGAACTTGCTACAGGATGATGCGCGAAGATCCTTCAAGCAGATAGCGAACGAAGTCAATGTGAGTGAAGCGACAGTCTTTTTTCGAGTAAAAAAGCTGTTGAAAAATGGCGTGATAAGATCGTTCAAGGCCATAGTGGACCCGAAACTCATTGGCAAAGAGACACTTGCATTTGTCATGTTGAAAGTTAACCCTAATGTCTACACGAAGATCTTACCTATCTTAATGGAAATGACCGAGATATACGAAATATACGATGTTACAGGAGCGTACTACGCAATACTGAAGATTCGAACAAAGAGCACTGAAGAACTTGCCACCATAATCGACAAGATTGGAATGATCGAAGGCATAACTGGAACCGAGACTGCCGTCGTTTTAAGAAGCATAAAAGAAGAGTTGAGTATCAAGACCTGATGAAGGAATCTCCCTGACGCTGTTCTTACCGATTCAACGCGTATTGCTGTCGAATACTCCGAGCTCTCCTTATCTCGTATCCGAATGAGCGGGCACAGTCTCTGCTGCCAGAATACGCGATCCTTATCTCCACAGAACTCTTTTCCACATCTCTTGCAAGCATGTTTCACACGCATCACGCCTCTAGCCACTAGGTTTAGATGAAAATAAACTGTGACCTGTGTTACATGATTACAGTTTAGAATAGAGAAGCAAAATCGCTTTCAAACCTGTGACTTCATTCTAGTCGAATGAGACCAATTTGAATAAGCCCTATTGGCGATGGCTACGTCTTAGGCGCGTTAGAAGGGCTCTGTTCTGGTTTCACCGATCATAAAATTCTCCAATACCAGCTCTCATCATCGCCCAGTGGACCTGCTTCACGCGTCAACGCTTAAACTTGTTGTCCCAGGAACTGAATTCTTCCGTCAAGTGAAGTACAAAGAAGGAATTCTCGATCAGCAGAAAACGGTGAATTCGATCTACTCACTCCGAATGTCAGAATGCGAGATAACAACAGATTTTCCATGTGCACTCTGCATCGTGATCAGTGAGCTAAGAACAATCCAAAGAGTATCGCAAACACAAAGATAACAACGCCGAGCAGTACAATTGGCAGCAGAAAAGTCTGAAGCGCCGCGATGCCTATAGCCACGTAGTCTCTCCATTGCAAGTTCACTTGTTCTTTCTTTGCTCGATGGTTCTCACTCAAGCTTAGCCATCCTCCCACGCGCTACAGTTACTGAGCGAAGTAACAAGCTACAGAATGCCCCTTCGAGACCTCTTTCATCTCTGGTTGTTCGTTACAAATCTCACTGGCTAACGGGCATCTTGGATGAAATCTACATCCTTTAGGTGGATTCACAGGACTTGGCACGTCTCCGCCTAAGACTATTCGATCTACCTTCTTGTCTGGATCAGGAATCGGTATGGCGGATAGTAGTGCCCGAGTATACGGGTGAAGAGGCTCCTTGAACAATTCGTTTTTTGGAGCGATTTCAACTATCTTGCCTAGATACATTACGCCTATTGTCTCACTCATATGTCTGATGACGCTAAGGTTGTGAGATATGAACAAATATGTAAGTGCTAGCTCACTCTGCAGATCTTTCAAAATGTTCAATGTCTGCGCTTGAACAGACACATCAAGAGAGGATGTTGGTTCATCCAGAACTAGAAAACGTGGGTTCAGCGCCAAAGCTCTAGCGATACCTATACGTTGTCTCTGGCCTCCACTGAACTCATGGGGGAAACGATTAAGGTGATCTGAACTCAATCCTACTTTCGTGAGTAGCTCGAGAACTTTCTGCTCCATCTCAGTCTTACTAGATACGACATAATTGACTACCAAAGGTTCCGCAACTATGTCTTTGATTAGCCATCTTGGGTTTAGTGATGCGTAGGGATCTTGGAACACTACCTGCATTTGGCGTCTCAGTTTCCGCATCTCTTCGTCCTTGATGCCAACAATGTTAATTCCATTGAACCATATCTCGCCGGAGGATGGCTCAATGAGTCGCAGAATGCATCTTCCTACTGTTGTCTTGCCACAACCAGATTCTCCGACAAGCCCCATTGTTTTGCCCGCGTCTACACTGAAGCTTACACCGTCTACCGCGTAGACATATCCAACGGTTCTTCCAAGAATGCCGCCTCTGATTGAG
This sequence comes from Candidatus Bathyarchaeota archaeon, assembly GCA_963760485.1. GTDB lineage: Archaea > Thermoproteota > Bathyarchaeia > 40CM-2-53-6 > CAVXDP01 > CAVXDP01. The sequence goes on from CAVXDP010000016.1 coordinate 35,555, forward strand.
AAGTACTTTTTCAGACCTTTCACTTTGAGAATTGGTTCTGGCAATAGTTGCTCCGTCCTATTTCATGCCGTAAACGTAGCAGGCCACCTTGTGACCTTGAGCGACTTCAATCATTGGAGGTCTTTCACCCTTACACATTATCATTCCAAACTTGCATCTTGGGTGAAACCTGCATCCCGGCGGTGGGTAAATCAAATTGGGCACGGATCCAGGAATGATTTCAAGCTTGTCAACATCCTGGTCCAACCTTGGTATCGCACTCAACAATCCTACTGTATAGGGGTGGAGGGGATTCCTGAAAAGCTCCTTTGTTTCAGCCTCTTCTACAACAACGCCAGCGTACATGACGATAACACGGTCACACATCTCCGCAACTATTCCAAGATCATGAGTAATCATCAGAACGGATGAACCGAGTTTCTTCTTTAAGTCATTCAACAGGTTCAAAATCTGCGCCTGTATTGTTACATCTAGAGATGTGGTTGCTTCGTCCGCTATGAGCAGATCAGGTTTGCATGATAAAGCCATGGCAATCATGGCTCTCTGCCGCATGCCCCCGCTCAATTCGTGTGGGTACTGTTTCACAACCTTCTCGGGATAGGGCATCCTAACAAGCTTGAGCACTTCGATTGTACGTTTCAACACTACTTTTTTGGATCTTCTCCTTGAAATCTTGGGCGGAGAATCTCTCAACTGCTCGAGTTTATGAATCTTAGATCGGATCTCTTGGGCTTCACCTGAGTCTCTGCCGAGATCATTCAATTTCGAATTGAGATCGTCAATATCCAATCTGAGTGACTCTGAAGCCAAGTCTTGGTGAAGGGCTATTACTTCGCCAATTTGGTCTCCAATCGAGATCACGGGATTTATGAAAGTCATAGGATCTTGGAATACCATTGCTATTCGGCTGCCCCGGATCTTTCTCATCTCCTCCTCGCTCTTCTTGAGAAGATCTTGACCTTTGAAACTCACGATTCCATCAACTATTCGCCCCGGGGGATCAGGGACCAAACGCATGATTGCCAGAGACGTTACGGACTTTCCACATCCAGTTTCTCCCACAAGACCAACCGTCTCACCTTCAGCAATCTTGAAGTCTATCCCGTCTAGAGCTTTCACTATCCCTGCATAGGTATAGAAGTACGTTTTCAGGTTCTGTATGTTTAGAAGAGTTTGAGACAAGATCAATCCTACCTACGCAGTCTTGGATCAAGAACGTCTCTTAACCCATCTCCAACCAAATTGAGCGAAAGCGATGAGAAGAGTATCGCTAGCCCAGGAAACGTTGCCATCCAAGGGCTCTCAAAAAGATAGTTTCTTCCATCGGCTATCATTAGACCCCATTCTGCAACTCCTGCGCCAGCGCCGAATCCAATGAAGCTCAAACCAGCAGCGGTTAGTATTACACCTCCCAAATCTAACGTTGCGTTAACAAGAAGGGGATAAATCGAGTTTGGAAGAACATGTCGAAAAATAATGCGCATTGGGCTGGCACCCGCCGCCCGTGCTGCCTCAACATACAATTTCTCACGTTCAGAAAGAACCTGACCTCTTATCAGTCTAGCATAGGGAGGCCACCAGACGACTGTTAAGGCGATAGTAAGATTTCCCAAGTTACGTCCCAAAGCCGCCGCTATCGCCATCGCGAGAATTAATCCTGGAAAAGCAAGAAAAATATCAGTCACTCTCATCAAGACTTCATCAATCTTTCCACCCTTGAAACCTGAAAATGCGCCTATTGCAGAACCCACAACAGAGGCTGACAAAACTACAACTATTGCAATCGTCAAGTCAATTCTGGTTCCCCAGATGACACGACTGAATACGTCCCCGCCACTGATGTCGGTGCCGAACAGATGCTTCCAGCTCGGCGCCATTCGAGGCTCCGCCCAAATTCGCTGCTCCGGTCCGTAGGGTGCGATCCAAGGAGCAAATATCGCCATTATGACGAAGAGCGCCAAAAGAACAAAACCAACCACGACTAAAGGACTCTGCCTCAGCAAGAAGATCGTAAACTTCAGTTCTCTTAGCTGGGGTTCCCATCGTTCTCTCCATCCCTTAGTCTTCAAATCTTCACACCTATTCCAGCCTTATGCGGGGGTCAAGCGAAGCGTAGATTACGTCCACTATCAGATTTGCGAGTACATAGATGACCGCTGTAATTTGTGTGAACCCCAAGATGCCCCCTGCATCTGCTCTCAGTATTGCCAAGGTTGACCATCTTCCCACTCCTGGCCAAGAAAACACACTTTCCGTTAAGACTGCACCTGCAAGTAAGCCTCCAAACGCTAGACCAGTTACTGTTACGGTCGGGATCAACGCGTTTCTCAGCGCGTGCCTGTATATTACGGTCCTCTCTCGCAAGCCTTTCGATCTTGCAAGCGTTATGTAGTCTTGCCTTAGGACTTCGAGCATACTCGATCGCATCATCCGAGAGATCAGCGCCAAAGAAATGTAGCATAGTGCGAATGATGGCATGATTATGTGCAGAAACGTGTCGAAAAAGATTGGCCAGTTAGCTGTCAGCAAACTGTCCAGGATGTACAATCCAGTGATTTGTCTAAGTGGATACTGGGCCAATAGCAAACTGTCAACACGCCCACTCAGAGGAAGGTATGGCCAGTTCCAAGTTTTGAATTGATAGTAAAAGACGTATTGCATAAGGAGAGCAAGCCAGAAGACTGGCATTGAGACACCTGTCAACGAAAAGATCCTGGCGGCGTGATCGGCTGCCTTATCTTTTCTCACCGCCGAAATTATGCCGATAGGTATTCCGAGGATTATGCTCATCGCTATGGAGAATATTGTTAGTTCAAGAGTTGCAGGAAAGTAAGATTGAATCGACTGTATTACGGGACGGTCGCCGTCAGACCTTGAGATTCCCCAATCTCCACGCAGCAGGTCCCTCAGATAGTACCAGTACTGCACGTACAACGGATCGTCCAGATGATGAGCCTTAACGATCTTGAGTATCTGCACCTCGGTTAACTTCTCGCTTGTAACGTAGACAGCTACTGGGTCACCGGCCATGTGAGAGAGAACAAAAGTAATCATAGTAACCCCGAGTAACACGGGAATGAGTAACAGTAGTCTCCTCACGACATAGTCTCTCATCTTCAAGGACGGTTACCACTCTGGCGATCTGAAACAGCAGTTTAGGCTAACATGACGTTGGATCAAAAAAAATGGGTACGGGACTAGTCATCCCGTCTTCTTCGTGGAATTCCGAAGATGCTGATCGCTGGAAGGACGTAAAGGCATCAGAATACCTGGGAAATGTTTAGGCATCCCATAGGTATTTGTCCAATCAAGGTTCATTTGCATTGCATTTACGTCAAGGCTCGGATGTGCTTCTACAACAATTCCTGGTTTTGTACTGACAATCTGGTGCTGATTGAGCCATGCATCCTTGTCAACAAAGTCAAATATGTTCGTCGTGGGAAGATAGATCGCGTCTACATCCCCTGCCATGATAGCGAGTTGTCTTGGGCCGTATTCATCTTGTTCTTGGAATATTACCTTCTCGAATTTCGGTGCCAGTCCCCAGTAGTTCTTGTTCCTTTCTAGGACTATCCGTTGCTTTGGTGTCCACTCAACTAGCTTGTATGGTCCTGAACCAGCTTCGGTCGCGTGGTCGTGAGCCCATGTGTTATGAAATCCAGGCTTGTCTACCTCATTTGCATTCACTATTTTCGGGTTGATCACTGGACTGTGAAGTGAAAGCTAGAACAGGCAGCAGTGCTGAGTAGGGGTGATCTAATGTTAGTTGCACGGTGTGGGGATCAACAACCTTGACGCCACCTGCCGCTAGGTACTTGTCGACCTCTGTCTGGTTCGTAACTTGCCAAGTATTTGCAGACATGTATTCCGGTCCACCCTTTATGATAGATGAGAACATCCATGCAGGTCCGTCTGGATCATTCATCAGGACCAGGCGGTCCAAGTGAGAATTTGACGGCGTCAGCGGTCACTGGAGATCCATCATTGAATGTCGCTTTTTCATCTAGATGGAATGTGTAGACCAGTCCATCTGATGACATGTCCCAGCTCTTTGCGAGTTGTGGTACAATGTTTAGCGTGTCTCTGTCATAGTAGACCAGACGTTCTGTTGTGAGCTCAAGTATGCCTCCACCAAAAGTTTCGTAGTCCCACTGCCGGGTCCATGCGTGTCCGCATCGTTGATTGTTGATGTATGAAAGTGTCAGGATGAGGTGCACTAGGATCTTTGTACATCCCAGATGCGGCTGGTGTAGTTGGCCATTCGGAATACATCGGATTGAAGTACCAATTTTTCACCCAGTCCCTGTGGCATTCGATCGTCATCGGTTCCGAGTTCCAGATATAAGCGGCATCATAGACAAGTTGATTCTCGACACTCTGGTAGAGGGCTATACGTTTCGCAGGGTCGGATTCTTTTGCGGCTTCATCAATCCAACTGTTTACCGTATCGTTATTGTATCCGATTCTTATCGCGTACGTTCCATATTTTCCGTGGGCGAACGGAATTGCATAGTCATCGGGATCTGAGTAGTCAGGTGCCCATCCAACGAAGAAGATCGGCAACTCTTTCGCTCTGATCTTTGCGAGGAAGGTTGGCCAGTCAAGCTCCTGCACCGTTACTGTGATACCTACATCCAGCTTCTCGATTCCATCCTTGAGCAGCAAACATCCCTGCTTGCGCATCTCATTGCCAGAGTTGTAGTATATCGGTGAGGGGCATTCCATCTTGGTAGGCTCCTGCCTCCTTGGCCTTCATAAAGCACATCTTGGCCTGTTCTGGGTCGTATTTGTACTGGAACAGGTCCGGATAAGGCATAAGCGCCTGTGGGATAGGCCCCTTTCCTTGCTCAGCAAATCCATTGTAGACTGTTTTAATGAAGGTCTGGTAGTCAAACGCGTACTCCATGCCTAGGCGAAAGTCACGGTTCGCAAATGGTTTGGAAGTAACCATTGTAGGTGTTGAGTAATAGTATCCTGTTGCTCCCAGTATGACTATTATCACCAAGATTACTAGCAGCGAGCGATCTTCATCGTAGAGCCTTTAGGTTTTTCCGTCAAGATTTTTCAGTTCTCCTTTGTTTTTTCCAATATTCTCATCGTAGCGAATTAATAAGACTGATTGCCTGCTTAAACTATCCATGCTTGCAAAGACGATGGACAATATGGACAACCAGTTGCGTAAGAGGGGGAAGTGGGATCGCGATCCCATCTCTCACATTCTTTCCGCTTGGAAAAGGTTCCCACATCGCGTTTGTTAGTTTACATTTTTGTGGAACAAGCTTGGTTGACATCACCTTCACCTACTTACTTCTTGACCGCATGGGTAGCATGGGGGAAGCAAATCTAATCATAAAGTGGTTATTCGAACTCAATCTGTTGCCGATCTGGGCTTGCATGGCAGTCCTAGCATCATTTCTATGTGGTGCGATCCTAGGCTCAGGTTGTACTCTACTAAATGGCAAAGCTAGAAAAATGTCGGCAGCGCTGTTCTCTGTGGCTATCTCAGTAAGGGTGGGGACGAACTTGTACATGGCAGCTGTCTACTTCGGCTTTGATCAGTCTTTGGGTCTCCTTTTGCCCATCGCGCTCATCGTATTCTTTTTGACATTAAGGACTCTTAACAAAACAGGATTTGACAACGCTGAACACGAGGTAATATCAATGAAAACCTTACACCGTGAAGGATCAACACGGAAAATTGTGAAGACGGTTACTGCTCTAGTTCTAATTCCACTAGCTACACTCGGATTTCTTCAGGTCCTCACGGTCATTTCAGGTGTTGAAAACCTACCAAGATGGCTTCGTTCGTTTGGACTGGTTACCGAGCTGCAGGGAAGGTTCTTCATCGTTGGTCTCATAGCAGTAGTCGTAATGATCGCGGCTATGATCTATGCAGTGATCACTCTTTTTGAACTCCTCGGCAGAAGAGATGAGGTACCGCAAATCGAGAGAAACCCTGCTTTGTGACGAGATTTGAGAGAATGATCGATGACTGGCGGAAGAGATCCGCATGGAAGATCTTTCAGCTTCTATTATCAATTCATAGAATCAATCTTAGATATTGCGTCGAAAGCGACGAAACTCGAAGTTCAAATATGGCGACGACGTTTACCGATGTCTGAGCTGAGGCCTCCCTTAGTGCCTGTTGGAGATAGTCGATTTGAGCAAGGACCCCGATAAGGAGTGGAGGGAACGATTCGTAAGAAGCCATCTTGATCTTGTGGTTCTTCGACTACTCAAAGACAAACCAAAATGGGGTTATGAGATAAACATGGGGATACGAGAAAAGTTCAACGTCTATCTCAGTGCCGGGACACTGTACCCACTACTTCACACCCTTCAAGACAACGGCTACGTGGAAGGCTCAATAGAACCTGGACCCCGTGTGCGAAGAATCTACAAGATTACTCCGCGGGGTGAACGCTTTCTTCTAGCCGGAGAGAGAGTTCTCGGAGAAATTCTAAGTCAGAACCTCGGCAAAGCCCAATAACGCCCCTAATAGCGCCCCAGAATCTACATCATGCATTACTACACAGACGATAAGATTGATTAGAGCGATACATGGTCAATTTCCGTTTCACTCCTGGTGAACGCGTTTGAAGGCAATCGAATACGTCAAAAGAAACGAGATATTGAAGACCATAATCGTTCTTGTCGCCTTGTTTTTAGTCGTCCAGGGAGGATGGTATTCCTTCAAGATTGTCATGCACACAGACGTTCCGATGGCCTATGTTCCCTCAGGCAGTATGGAGCCGAACCTTAGGGTTGGAGACCTAGTCGTTATCCAAGGTATAGATCCACATGCCATAACCGAAGGCATGATCATCGTTTTCTACGTTCCAGGTCACTATGGAGAAGACAATTATAGAATCGTTCACAGAGTGATCAAAGTCGTCCAGGTCGATAGTCAACTAGCCTACGAGACAAAAGGGGACAATAATCCTGTATCAGACTACTATCGCTGGCAGTACATACCTGCTGATCATGTCGTTGGAAAAGTTGTCGCACGCATCCCATATCTTGGCCTAGTGGCAATGAAGATGAGAGAACCCCTGGGAATAATCCTCATCGTGCTACTAGTACTGGCGCTGTTTGCTATTGAGTTTACAGATGGAAAGCACAAGAAACAAAAGACGTCTGAATCTCCCAATTCGGATTCGGGAAAATCTACAGCTCTTACCACGTTTTTGGTAGTAGAATTGTTCTAGATGAACGTTCTAAATGCATTTATATAGTCGCTCACCAAGCCTTGACGTACCTTATATACACCCTGTGAGGGTCGTCCTTGTCCAAGAGAGAGACTTTCATACACATCGAGAACGTTGTTGCTTCAGCAACGCTTAAACAGACTATAGATCTCAACGCGATTGTAAGAGTTTTCCCTGCTGTAGAATACAGACCGGAACAGTTTCCAGGCTTGGTCTACAGACTGAAGAAACCAAAGACGGCGACGCTGGTCTTCAGTTCTGGTAAGATGGTTTGTACTGGAGCGAAATCGGAGAAGCAGGCAAGAAAAGCAGTAATGAAAGTTGTTGATGAACTAAAGAGAGGTGGCATCGTCATCGTCGGCAAGCCTGAGATAGTAATTCAGAACATGGTAGCGTCGGCAGGGTTGGGGGGCGCCATAGACCTGGAAAAGTCAACTTACTCGCTTCGAAGAACCATGTACGAACCTGAACAGTTCCCTGGACTGATCTATCGAATGGATGACCCGAAAGTCGTAATCCTTCTTTTTGCAAGTGGAAAACTCGTCTGTACAGGAGCCAAAAAAGAGGCCGATGTCCTCACGGCGGTGGCGAAACTCGAGGTAACACTTAAAGAGAAAGACCTAATCCACTATGATTAACGGTTTTATTGAATAGTAATTCCTGTACAGTATTGGTTGCTTAGGCCTTGCAGGAAAGCAACAATATGAATCCAAATTGGATGCTCGAAACGCAGGCGCAATGAACAATACTCTGCAGTTAATCTTCGAGTCGCGTGGTTGGATCCAGAAAGCTTCTAACCCACTATTGCAACAGTAGCAATCGACTGCTGAACGGGGCGTCAGTTTTTATATCGACCGTCTGCCGGCCGAGTTGAGAAATGGAATCATCGCCTGCACGAAGAAAGAAGTCTTGGTATAGTCAAGCTATCGGGGCATCAACTTTGGGACTCGATTATAATTGTTTATAGTCAGCGTAAATGAAGTGCTGTGTATCTTTCCGCCGCCAACACCAATCACAGTCACATTGTATGACCCCACCGGAGTGGCAAGAGAAGTCGTGATCATGCAGACAATGGGGAATGAAGTATTCACAACGGATGGACTAAGCGAAGCGTACGTGCCAGGTGGGAGACCAGACACAGAAACATTCACCGTCTGAGGTAGTCCAGAGTAAAGAGTCACTTGAATTGTAGTCCAACTTGATCCGCCTGCAAGAACCATCATTGATCCGGCGCTTGACAAACCGAAATCAAAAGTACTGCTCTTGACAGCGGGAGCACGCTGCAAAAAGAAATCCACCCGAGTTGAATGCTCATCAGAAATTGCAACAACTCTACTCTGCGCACTGAAACCAGGACACTCGGCTGTCACAACATAGAGTCCAGATGGCAAATACAAAGAATAGGAACCATCAAAGTCGTTAAGTGACACAGATTGAATTACGGCGCCATTGGTATACACCGTAACTTTGGCCCCCGACAGGGGAACTGGCTGAGGAATGGGTTGAGCATCCATATCCAATGTAATGACCTGCCCAACCAGAATACCTGTACCTGTCGCGTTTACACTTGGAAGGACCGCAAGTAAGGCTACGATAGATACTAGAACTAGAAAAGCGCGAAAACGAACTATGCAGCCCCTTTTCATGTTTGAAATAATACCTCTGCCACCCGAGCATACTCCAGCCGTAATTAAGACTTGCAGACAAAGATGAGGTCAAGTTTCTAACGTCCGAGGGTCATACTTGCATATTAAAGGCAAAATCGTTGAAGGTCTATGACGACCAAACGCGGGGCATTAGGAGAAAGACGGTTCTATCTGACGGTTTGAATCAGATAGAACAAAAACAGACCAGAAACAAGCTTGGTACCTACACAGCTAAGTCGTGAAGCTGGGGAACCGTCCAGATCGAAACCTTACAAGAACCCTACGAGCAACCCACTACGACTAGTCTACCGTAACGTAGAACCAATCGGCGAACTAATTTCATTACCGTCAGTTACTCCCAAGCCACCACTTGTGGGAACATTGGTACTTTCACCTACCTCTTTCAGTTAAGTGCATGACCCAATCTAGTTCTAGTCTTGAAGTTCCGTTTCGAGATTGTGAAGCTGATAACAATGTGCGGCAATGGATGTGAGATCTGCAAAGAGATACTGTCTCAGTTGAAAGAGCCATCATGGTTCTGCAGAATCTCTCGCGACCTTCCATGGGATCGCAGGGTTGTGAGAAGACATCTGACCAATCTGATAGATCGCGGAAAGATTCGAGTTAGGAATTTTGGTACAATCAAGCTCTATGAGAAAAAGACGCGCTGGACAACTAGTAATCACATATTCTAGAGATTATTCACGGTAAACCTCGCCGGTTTCCCAAAGATATTCAAAGTAGTTCTTCGCAAACTTCGCTAGTCCAATATGTTGGGCCCAGATGGCGAGGCTCGTTATTTCTTCTTCCCCTAGAAGTAAAACAACTTCTTCAGAATCTGAGATAACGCCTCCGCCGAACAAATGATCGCGTACTCTGATATTCGCAACATTCGCTAAATCTCTCAGAGCTTTTTGTTCCATAACCTTGCTCGTCATTACTGAGATTGAAACCCCTTTGTCTTTCAGATGAGTAAGTAACGGCAGGATATTCGCGATCACTAGTTCTGGTAGAATTGGAGCCGCGACCAACAGCTCCTTTCGTGTCCGAGACATGGTCTCCCGAATCTTTCCCAGTATATTGTACTCGCCTCGCACGATCCAGATCTCAGGTCTTTCGCGCGTATCTTTTTTTTCATAGAGCGGCTGAAGCTCCTTCAAGACTTGATTCTCGCTAATGTTGAATCTGTCCTCGAATTTCATCCTGGTCGTTGCCATCGTTTCAACGGGAGGTTTAGGATAGTACTTTGACGGTCTTCCACGCTCTGTCTCGATCCAACCTTTCTTCTCTAGGCTGCCGAGAACGTCATAGATCTTTGAGTAAGGAACATTTGAGTGTTCGCTGACACGGCTTGCCGTCATAGCTCCATAATCGAGTAGCGCTATGTAACTACGCATTTCGTATTCTGTCAGCCCCAGATCCTGTAACGACCTGCGTGTTTTCTCGCTTATCGACAGATGCTATCCCGCCCAAGATCAGCGTAATACCTTTCACCGGATGAGTGTTCTGGAAACGTTATTATAGGATGGTTCCGGTCTCGTGTGCAGATTATTTACAACTTTCGGTGGTGTCAAGGTATGCACAGCTTAAGCCAAACTGAGAGCCTCTGCCCAGAATGCCTCAAAAAGATCCCGGCGAAGATCTTCGAGAGAGACGGAAAGGTATGGATCGAGAAAGAATGCTCTGATCATGGTCGCATCGAAGACCTCTACTGGGGCTCCCATGAGATTTACCAACGAGCGCAAAAGTTCGCTCACGAAGGAAAGGCTATCGAAAATCCAAATATCACAAAGACAAATCCGACCTGCCCAAACGACTGTGGAATCTGCGCGATCCACCTAAACCATTCAGCTCTTGCCAACATGGTGATAACTAACAGATGCGATAGAAACTGTTGGTACTGTTTCTTCTTCGCCGAGAAATCTGGTTACGTCTATGAGCCCACTCTCGACCAGATCAGAGAGATGTTTAGAAGCATTAGAAGGGAAAGACCTGTTCCATGCAATGCGGTTCAGTTAACCGGTGGCGAACCGACTCTCAGAGACGATCTAATCGAGATTATCAAGATAGGTAAGGAAGAAGGCGTAGATCACGTCCAATTGAACACCGATGGAATACGATTAGCCACTGACCCCACATTGGCAACAAGAGTCAGAGAAGCCGGCGTCAATACAGTCTATCTTAGCTTCGACGGCACAACCCCCCAGACAAACCCGAAGAATCACTGGCTGATTCCAAAAAGCCTTGAGAATTGCAGACACGCAGGACTAGGCATTGTTCTGGTTCCCACTGTCATTAACACAGTCAATGATGGAGAAATTGGAAACATCATAGCATTCGCATCAAAGAATATTGACGTGGTCAGAGGCGTAAACTTTCAGCCAGTATCACTCGTCGGAAGAATCAGTAATGCCGAAAGAGAAAAACTCAGAATCACAATTCCAGACGTCATCATGAGGATGGAAGAACAGACTAACGGGGAAATTACGAGAGATGATTTCTACCCCGTTCCGACTATAACACCCCTAAGCCACTTTGTAGAAGCCCTAACCGGAAAACCGGAATATGAATTCGGAAATCACTTTGCATGCGGAATGGCAACCTACATCTTCAAGGACAAAGAGAAACTCGTTCCAATAACGAGATTCGTTGACGTTGAAGGATTGTTAGGGTACCTTGAGAAAAAAGCCGATGAACTTAATTCTGGCAAGAGCAAGTATCTTGTCGGCGCGGACGTACTCTTCAAATTACGCAAGTACATCAACAAGTCGAAACAACCTGAAGGCCTTAGCCTCCCAAAGATCCTCTACAATGCATTCCTAAGACATGACTACGAGTCGCTTGGAGACTTTCATCACAAGGCTCTCTTCATCGGCCTAATGCATTTCATGGACCTCTACAACTACGATATCGAGAGAGTGAGGAGATGCAACATTCACTACACAAGCCCAGATGGCAGAATCATTCCTTTCTGTGCATTCAACGTGATCCCAGAATGGTACAGGGACAAGATTCAGAGGCAGTATGGAATTCCAATCCCTGAATGGGAAAAGAAAACTGGAAGAAAGCTTGCAGACGACCTTTACAGACAAGATGCCTCTACAATGGAGACAGAGATGAAGAAACCGATAGATGTGGAGACTTCATCGAGACCCTGACAACTTGGCTGGTCACATCACGAATTGGGCGCCTTGTACCTGAGTTTCAGTTTCGAACACATCCGCCCCAGTTTGACGACTCAGACAAATGCCTTTAGCTCACCAATTCAGCGTAACTTTGAGACATCATCGCCGTCATGAAATGTTCAGCGAGAAACCCTTCTTTTATACTTTCTCCGAATCAAGTTAGGTAATTGTCGAGCCCAGCATCACGAGCCAGTTCTACCGCTCTCTTTCTTTCTTCCCCGGTTAACCGCCTTCCGAGCTCAGGAACTTCACCCGCCCTCCACTCCGGTCTAAACTGGAACATTACGTTCACACGCGTGCTCCTTCCAAGATTCTTAGCTATCCAATCAAGAATTGGTTTGGTGCAGCATTCAAGATGCCCCGGAAGGACCAAGACTCTAACTATTAGCTCCCCGTACATCTTGGCCGTCAAATGGTTTTGTGTGCAGATACTCCAGTAGTTTGGCGCATTCGAGATTCGTTCAGCACAATCTCCCGGACCATACTTGAAGTCAAGCAAGTAAACATCAGCGAAACCTGCAAGAAGCCTTGCCGTCTCTTCACTGTAGTATGTGTTGCTATTCCAAACCACTGGTACGTTGACACATACGTTTTTGAAAGCTTCAAGCCAGATTTGAAGCCACGGAGTCGGGTCACCGCCAACAAGGTTTGCGTTTCTGCAACCTCTCGCATGCAACCCTTCCACCACACGAGCCAGCTCCTCAGCGTCAACCCGTGTACTACTCTCCAGCCATTGAGATATGGAGAAGTTCTGGCAGTGGAGACAGGTCATTGTACAGCCGCATGTGAATATGGTACCTGAAGGAACAAGTTCCGGCTCCTCTCCCCAATGGTCGAAGGCGCTCGAAAGAGCGATTTCATTTCCGCAATTACAGTAGCCTCTTGCGCCACTCGTTCTATCAACGCCGCATGCTCGCAAACAGAAACTACAATTTCTCATTATTCTATGCGCTATGGCAATCTTTAGGTCGAAATAGGATTTGGCAGGTCTTTTCATGTCATCAAGATCTGAAGCTTCAGTGTATACATCGTTCAGAAATTTTTTATATTCTTTGGTCAGGGTCTCGTGCGTTCGCCAAAGTGTTTTATCGTCGGTGTCTTCAGTGTAATCCGTTTCGAACAATTTTGAGACTATGAATTGAGCTTTTCTTTTTTCTTCTAGGATTCCGAAATATCTTCTTAGGCTTTTTCTGCACTTTTCATTTCGAAAAATATCAAGCGAATCTAATCGGAGCATTTCGAGCGCTCCATCCGATGTTTCGACCCAAAGCCCTTGAACAAGGTTTGAACGTAATCTTATAAATACTGATCTCGTTGCAAGACGGTCTTTCGCGGACGCTCAGTTTCCCTTAAATTGCATATGATGAATTAGTGTTTTGTTCGGAGTGTAAGATTTGACGAAGGTTATCCTTGGTCCGGCTTCAGTTGACCTAGGAACAAAGCTGGCTGAAATCCTGCACGCTGAAGCGATCCCCGTGGAGTCAAAAACGTTTCCTGACGGTGAGTCCTATGTCCGAATTAATGGTGACATAGCAGGTGAAAAAGCGGTAATCGTCCAATCTACTTATCCACCGCAGGACAGGCATCTTGTGCAGCTGCTTCAGATCTTAGATGCTGCTCACGATCTGAATGCTTCAGAACTCGTTGCAGTAATTCCCTACCTTGCCTATTCTCGCCAGGACAAAAGATTCAGGCCCGGCGAGGCTGTAACTGCTAGGACGGTCGTGAAACTCGTGGAAGCTGCTGGAGCCAATTCTATGATTACAGTTGACGTTCACACAGATAAGATATTGGACATGTTTAGCATACGGGCTCAGAATGTCTCTGCAATGCCGTTGATAGGCGATTACTTCTCTAAGCTCGCATTGAAAGAACCAAACGTGTTCGCTCCGGATGAAGGTGCTCTTGATAGAGCTAAGGCGGTGGCTGCTCGAGTTGGTGCGCAGTACTCTTTCTTTCGGAAAGAACGAGACAGAACTACAGGCACGATCAAAACTGAGACAAAGGATGTTCGAATCAAAGGTAGAGACGCAATAGTTGTGGACGATATTATCTCCACTGGATCAACGATAACAAACGCAGCTTCAATACTACATGGACAAGGCGCAAACCGAATTTATGTTGCCTGTACGCATCCACTTCTTTTGGCTGGAGCGAAAGATAAGATCCTAGCTGCAGGAGCTAACGAAATCATTGGGACGGATTGCGTGGCAAGTAATGTAAGTCACATTTCTGTAGCTTCTGTCATCGCTGAGTCTCTGAGGAAAACCCTGTGAGTCAGAGACTGTTCTTCATTATCTCTGGAGAACATCCAACACTTCCAGAAGCCGAACTTAGAGCTATTCTGGAGGCAGAAGAATGCCAATTTCGGCTGGTCAAATCAGTCCCAAAACTCCTGCTTGTTGAAACGTCCGGATCATCTTTGAACACCGTGAGCTCTAGGTCTTCGATGTGCACGATCTCTGGAATTGCCATTCTCGAATGCCCAGATGATCAAGCTAGTATTCAAGAAGCTATCAGAGAGTCCGACCTATCAAACACCCTGGAATCTGGAGACAGTTTCTCTGTAAGGGTTGCAAAAGCCGGCAGTGCACGTTCTACGATAGGTTCAGAGGTTCTTGAGGCCTTTGTTGGCAATGTGATCCAAGAGACTATCCACGATCTTTCAGTTGACCTTACGAGTCCAGAAAAACCTCTCATTGGAATATTGTATGATGGAAGATTTGTACTGGGGCTGGAGAAGTATAGACGGGAAGCAGGAAGTTTCGCGTCAAGGAGACCTAGAAAAAGACCTGTCTTCCATCCATCGACAATGGCGCCGAAACTGGCCCGTTGCATGGTTAACCTAGCTAGGCCGAAGAGGGGAGGTTTGGTTCTCGATCCTTTTTGTGGAGTTGGTGGAATACTCATTGAAGCCAACCTCGTCGGATGCCGAGCTCTCGGTTGTGACATCAGACTAAAGAGAGTTCGAGACTCACTTGTTAACATGAAGTATTTCGGACTCGAACCTGTTGGGATGCTACAGGCAGATGCACGAACTCTGCCTTCCAGGCAGGTCGATGCAATCGTAACGGATCCACCCTACGGAACAGCTGCATCAACACACGGATTGTCAACACACGAATTGTTTAAGCAATTCCTCAAGTCGGCCTACGAAACAGTGTCTGCTGGAGGTTGTATGTGCATAGGGGCGCCCAGTAAGGTAAATGTTGATGCACTCGGAGAGGATGCTGGTTGGATTCCACTTGAACACCATGAAGTTTACGTTCACCGAAGTCTTACACGTGAGATAGCGGTTTTCAAAAGAGAATAACTGCCAAAAGGTGAATAAAGTCTGGAAGTCATTTTCCTCGGAACTGGCGCAAGTTTGCCGACCAAGGACAGGGGTCTTCAGAGTGTAGTAGTTCGACGTGGCCCGGAGCTTCTGATGTTCGACTGCGGTGAAGGAACTCAACGACAGATGTTTGCTGCGAGGCTGGGGCTCAACAAAAAGATGAAACTATTCGTCAGCCACATGCATGGAGACCACGTATTTGGAATTCCCGGTTTGATCCAATCGATGTCTCTACTTGGCAGAACTGAGAAGCTACAGATCTTAGGTCCGAAAGGCATCAAGGATTTTGTTGAATCAATCAATCGAACGGTGCCCTGCAACCTGGGATTTGAACTCGAAGTAGACGAGATACGTGATGGGCTTGTGACAAGAGAACCCGAGTACGAAATCTTCTCAGCTTGGGGGAAGCATGGGATTCCCTGTTTGTCTTTCGCAATCGTCGAAAACCCCAAGCCCGGCAGATTCAATGTACGGATGGCAAAACGGTTGAGAGTCCCCGAAGGGCCCCTTTGGAAGAGACTTCAGATGGGTCAGAGCGTCAGGATCAGGGGGAAAACCATAAGACCAAAAGGGATAGTTGGACAATCAAGACCGGGTTACAAGATCGTCTACGTTGCCGATACGAGACCATGCTCGGCTATCGAAAGATTGGCCAGAAGAGCGGACTTACTTGTGGCAGAAAGCACCTTTGACGATTCGAAGAAAGACAGGGCTCTTGAGTATGGGCACTCAACTGCAGCTGAAGCCGCCACACTGGCTCGGAGAGCCAATGTTAAACAACTTGTGTTAACTCATGTGAGCGCAGCCTACAGGGATCCAAGCATTCTCTTGAAACAGGCAAAAAGAGTCTTCCGACACACCACATTTGCACACGATCTCTACAGACTCAAAGTCAATTCTTCATAGAAATAGCTCGCGAGCGGATCTGATACTTTCAGGCACATGCTTGACGGATTCGACTACCACGCTTCCATTAAACCCCAACTTGCTCAACTTGGACGACACGACTTTCCATGGAACAGTTCCGTCGCCTATTCCTTCGTGACTGTCAGCTTGACCATCGTTGTCGTGAGCGTGCAGGTGAACCACGCGTCCTCCTTGCCTCTCCAAGAAAGTCTCAATCTCATTTGTAGTGTTCGCATGCCCAATGTCGAGAACGATGTCTGGCGCAGTTTTGCCTACTTGTTCAAAGAAGGTATCGAATTCATCTGTTGCACGCAAAAGGAACATAACCGATGCGGGCATATTCTCGATGACAATTGGAATTTCAAGCTCTTCCGCAACTTTGGACAATTCTCCCACAGATAGAACACAATTCTGCATGTCTCGTTGCGGATAGAAATGGCTCAGCGCGGAATGAATTCCCGGATGGAAAACCCATAACAACGCGCCTATCTTCCGAGCGTAATGCAACGATTGAGTTAGTCGTTCGATAGTCATACTTCTGAAAGTCTCGTTCATCGCTGCTATGTTGATGTCAGAAAACGGTGAGTGCACAGTGTAATCGATGCCTAATGATTCTTTCAGTTCATTGAGATCATTGACTCTCTCATTAGTCAATGTATGAGTGTCGTCATCAACAATCTCCCATAGGTCGACATCATAAGTTCGAATAGCCTCCAGAAGGAAGCTGAAGGGTTTGCCAATCAGATGCAGTGATGATGCGCCTATTCGCATATACAAGATCCTTGAGGTGCTTAAGCATCCAGCCTGTCTTGAAAAGCATTCTTTTTTCTTCTTATTCCCCTAGTTGTTCTCGCATGGTTTTCAGGAGTCTTTCGGAATCTACCGGTTTCATGATGTATCTAGACAAGATCGTAGCCAACGAAATGTACTATATGACAGCATGAGAAACAGAAGGGAGCATTCTAGCTTGACCTATGGAAGAAGAAGCCCCACCATACTTGAGATAACGGTAGATTTAATATCAAGATTGCACGGTCGTGCGTATCCGAGGTCTGCGTATTGGCTAAGGAGTCAATTACTAGGAGAACATTTCTGGACTTGGCAGCCGCTTTCTTCCTGATAGGTGGAATTGTCGCCCTGGCAAGTACGATTGTCATGATTCCCATTGCCACTATCTATCCGTTCGCATTGAGAGTTGTGACCTTCGTTACACTGGTCGTACTAGTTGTAGGGATTATTTGCGCCGTGGAAGCTCTGGAATGCTACAGCTTCGCGTCCAAGAGACTATTGCTGAAGGCGGGAATGAGGGGCATAATTGTTGGAGCGATTCTTCTAAGTCTAAGCGTAGGCTTGATAGGAATACAGGATTTCAGAACCCAACTAGTTGCTGGTAGCGCCGTTCTGATGATCATAGGCGGCGTGATCTGCTACATATACAGGGAACCAACGGTGGATTACTACTCTAAGAAAAGCTGAACCTCAAACCATATTTGACCGTGAATCTTGAACCTTTGCTGAACTCACGACAGACGAAACCGTAAGCCTACCAAAATGAAATGAGCTATTCACATCACTCTTTCGCTCTAAGCTGCATACCTGGCGCTAACCAGTCCACAATCATGGTTGAATTTTGGCATTCGACTCTGATAGAGACCGGCCCGAGAGGCGACTCTCTTTCCACGTTGCAGAATGAAACGTGGTTTGCAAACGCTACCTGTTTGTTTAGGTGGAATTGTAAGCCACTCGCCGTCATGCTTTTGTAAAGTATTGCACGTGCAGCATCGCGGATTCCGTCCTTCTTAATGAGGTCTCGCAATTTCACTAGACATTCCTTTCCGTGACTCTTGCCACGAACTATGAGGATCCCCGGTCTGATTTCTATCTCCGAGATCTGCTGCAAATCAGCCACGTTTTTTATCGCGGTAAGCACTTTTTCTCGGTCTTCGGTTGGGTAGACCACAGCCTCGATTTCTACAGTTGCGTCATCCAATGCTAACTATCTCCAATAGGACATGATTGACCTCACGCCTCAAGGTTTTTTCGTCTGTTTCGTTTGAAATATGCCAGTCAGCGGAGTCGATGACTTTCGATATTCCAAAGTCCAACTCTCGTTCATCTCTTTCATTGAATTCTGCAATGTTCCTTGGGTCGTCGCTTCTGCCTCTTGCTATGAGACGAAGGTATCTAACCTCCTTTGGGCATACTACTGAAAGAATGCCTACTTTGAAACCTTTTCGAAATTCTTTTACCTCTTCTATGCTTCTAATCCCTTCCACCACGACTGTTGCGGCATCATCTTGTTTTACACGGTCTACCAACATTCTGGCAACGATTGCTGGCCCATTCTTTTTCCTCAACTCAAGCGCAAGAAGACCTAGATTTGTCGGTGCACATTCAATGCCAAGGCGGTCAGCCTCATCACGAACCACATCACCCATTGAGTATACGTGATAGCCCATCTCTCGCGCAACTTCTGACACTATTGATTTCCCCGCTCCGGGCAATCCTGTGACTGCGATGATCCTATCAACCATGGATTTCCATACCACTTTCCGCTTCATTTTCTAGACAAGTTTCAATAGTCCAAGCTATCAATAAATCTGTTAGTTCCATTGGTTGAGAAAGGAGGCATTGCGAATGCCAAACGCATTGATTAGGAGCTTCGTAGCAGTCGAGCTGAACGATGAGCGAGTCCTACAGAACATCATAGACGTGCAACAAACGATATTACGTACTGGAACGGACTTGAAGCTCGTCGAAGCCCAGAACATCCATATAACCTTACGATTCCTTGGCGAGATCCGTCAAGAACGTGTCCAAGAAATCATTGAACAAATGAAAGATATCCGATTCTCAGCATTTAGAGTGGAATTTAAGGGACTCGGCGTTTTCCCAGGGCCACATCGCCCATCAGTAGTATGGGTAGGAATAGAAAAAGGCGCCAAAGAACTATCTCAAATCTTCGAAACTTTGGAGCATAGGCTCAGAGCGCTCGGAGTCGAGTCGGACAGAAGAGGCTTCACTCCACATCTAACGATAGCCAGGGTTAGGTCAGGAAGGAACAGAGATGAACTCGTCCACGTAGTATCGGAATTGCAGGAGAAAGAATTTGGCTCGATAAACGTCGACAGTGTAAGACTGAAGAAAAGCACCCTTACCCCAAGCGGCCCGGTCTACGCAGACCTTCACAAAGTAGAAGCAATATCGATCTAAACTGGATGATCAATCGAACCACCGTGAATCAAAATGAGTCAATTTGAAAGTGTATGCGAACAAGTGTCAAAGCGCATTTCCCCCAACCTAGACGAGAGGAAAAGAATAGGGAGCCTTGCGGAAAGGCTCAGACAGCGTGTGAACGATACTTGTTCATCACTTGGACTTGAGGCTGAAGTTCGAATCGATGGCTCAGTAGCGAAAGACACATGGCTGAGCCAAGAGGCTGACGTAGATATTTTCATGCGGGTTGCACCACACCTTAGCAGAGAAGATTTTGAACGAAGATGCTTAGAGGTAGCCAGGAGTGTAACAAAAGGATACAACCCCATTGAAAGATTTGCTGAACACCCATACCTAGAGGCTTGGGTTGAAGGTGTTCGAATCAACATAGTGCCATGCTACAACGTTGAAAAGGGTAAGTGGCAGAGCGCAACCGACAGAACGCCATATCATACAGAGTATATGAAGAGACACCTAGATGATGGACTCAGGCGAGAAATCAGACTCCTCAAGAAATTAACAAAAGCGACGGGCATATATGGTGCGGAAATAAAGACGAGTGGATTCAGCGGATTCCTCTGCGAGATCCTGACCGTTCATAGTAATTCGTTCAAGAACCTCCTCGAATCGGCCGCAACTTGGAAACGCAGACAGGTTATCGATGTCGACAAGATCTATTCTGGAAGAGAAACCGAGGTCTATGATCTTTTTGACGAACCTCTAATCGTGATTGACCCGGTGGATCCTGCAAGAAATGTTGCCGTTGCTGTAGCTGAAAGAAGACTATGGGAGTTCGTGGCCCTTTCTAGAGCGTTTATTCAGCATCCATGTATAGAATTCTTTTATCCACCAAAGAGAAGGGCTACAACTTCAAGGAACATTCAGAGTCGAATTGTGAAGACAGGGTCGAGTTTCATATTCCTCACGTTTGGGACAGTAGATGCCGTGGTTGACATCCTGTGGAGTCAACTGTACAAGACCGAGAAATCTTTGAGAAACGTCCTCGAAGGGAAGAGTTTCACTGTCTATAGATCTGGAGCCTGGAGCAACGAGAAGAACCTGAACGTGTTGGTCTTCGAGTTAGAGCGAGATAGAATACCGAAGACACGAAGACACTTGGG
The DNA here is from genome assembly GCA_963760485.1 of Candidatus Bathyarchaeota archaeon. GTDB lineage: Archaea > Thermoproteota > Bathyarchaeia > 40CM-2-53-6 > CAVXDP01 > CAVXDP01. Next base: position 56,171 of record CAVXDP010000016.1, read on the forward strand.
ACCTCAGGTGGAGAGACGAGAAGAATCTCAAAGGTTCTTGGCAAAGCACGTGGGAGCCTCTGATACCGTAGCGGGACCTTGGATTGAACACGAAAGATGGAAAGTACACAAGACAAGAGACTATGTAGATGCAATCATATTCCTGAATGATCATCTTAGAGCTGGCGGGAAAGGAATCGGAGTAGGAAGCAGAATCACCCAAACATTGAAGACCGGATATAGACTGTTTCGAGAGACTGAAATACACAGACTTACCAATCGAGATGCAGATTTCGCAAGATTCCTATCTGAATTTCTAATCGGAATGCCAACCTGGCTAAGGTGGGCTCAAAACGTTCAGACTGGAAGACGACGTTGAAGAAAGATATGTGCAGGTCATTTGTTATCCGAGAATCGACCATGAAGAATTTGACAGTAGGCTAGATGAACTTCGCAAGATCGGAATTAAGGAACTACACTTCATTGGCAAACAGAAAATAGGTAATGTGGATATTCTTGGAAAAGGATGCGTCGGTATCGTCATCGCTGCACGCCTCGGCTCACGAGCCGTCGCTTTGAAGATAAGAAGAACTGATGCCAACCGCATAACTATGATACGGGAAGCGAACATGCTGACCATGGCCAACTCCGTAGAAGTTGGTCCTAAACTTCTCGGGGTAAGTGAAAACTTCCTTGTCATGGAACTACTTGAAGGCGAACTGATCGAAGAATGGTTCACTCACCGCGACTTGGAGCGGGATTCGCTTGCAGTAAAAAGAATACTATGTAGTGTTCTTGAACAGTGTTTTCGGCTTGATAGAATTGGGCTCGATCATGGAGAGTTAAGCCAAGCTCGAAAACACATCATAATAGATGAGATAAGGCCGAGAATTATCGATTTCGAAACCGCTAGTACGACGAGAAAGCCGGGCAACCTATCCAGCCTCTGTCAATACCTTTTCATATCGAGCCCAGTTTCTCAGCTGACAGAAAAGATCTTGGGCAAGGTAGATCTTACCGAACTAAAGGAATCCTTAGCGACTTACAAATATGAGAAGAGTGAAAACTCGTATCATAAAGTGTTACGCGTGACCCACTTACTATGAAAACAGCGATTTCATTTCGTTAAGACTTCTCAAGGTTCAGAATTGAGAAATTGATAGAGAATCGACTTTGACGTATTTGGTGGTGGGGCAGACGGTACTTACCCTGAAATTTGGGTGAGTCCGACGGTTTTTCAGATATTTTGTTTGAAACATCTGTTTTTTCCTCGGTCATATGGCACACTTCCGTCGTAGTTCGATACTTTATGTTTTGTCGCCTATAAGATCGATCATCGATTACTATTCGCCAACCCGACGGGGACTCGGCTATAATTATTGGCGGGTACGTTTTACGTCCCTCCTAAGGTTCCCAAATCATCTCCCATTAGATTCGATGGGTCGGGAGGGACTCAGACCCAACTGGGTGTGGGTCCCCGGCTTCCACACGTGTTGAGGCTGAATAAGTAATAGGAGAATTGTGTTCTTTCATTCTCGTACCGCTCGGTTCAGCTTCTCTAACGTTTTACATTTCCTAAGATGAACTGTAATTCATAAGGATGATCCTGATCGCAGTGAGAGAGACATAGTTTCAGCAAGTCACAGAGTGTTTCTCCGAACTAACTACGTGAGTAATCCACGTAAGGCGATACTGTTTTCCCCGAGGATCACACTCCACAGAACTTCTCATTTTTCGCAGATGATAACCCAGCTTACCATGAATCGCCAGAGAGATGTTGCTCAGTTCAATGAAAGCCCCGTCCTTTTCCAAGAGAAATTCTAAGACACTACGTCGTGTACGATGACTCATGACGTGGCAGAGCTTCTAGGTCTCTCTTGGTTTATTCATGCGGATTCATTATTCCAGTGATAAATACAATAAGACAATCAACGCTATTATAGTGAACAGTTCCGGAACCCCTGCGAAGAGGCCGAAAGCGAATGGACGAGCTGTGACAAGTACGACTAGCAACGGATTAGAAGTAAGCGCATACAGAAGCAATGTTATCGTGAATATGATTAGGCCCACAGTGAACTTTGCTCGCGTCTTCAAGTATATCCCTACGTAGACCATGAGCAGATAGATTGTGAGCCCAGCATTTACTGTTGATACGATAGCTCTAATCGTAAAGTATGTTCGCAATTCGTCGGGATTTGGAGGCTCGATCATGGGTTGATCATGATGTGGAGGTCTTCCGATGAAAGGCAGATTGGCTGCACCCAAGTAGCCTACGATTATCAGGCCAAGAATAGCTACTGCCAACAAGCCAAATCTCAATTTCTTCATTGGTTCGTTAGACACCTCATCTCTTGCTTTTCTTGTTTTCCCCAATTTTCTTCCATATCTCCTCAAAAAGCGGATAGCTCTCGTTCACGTCTGAAGATAGAAAATAAGTTGTGCCGTAGCCTTTTCCAGTCGCAGTAACTATTCCATTCGTCGCAAGGACTTTAAGATGATGTCTGATAGTCTTATAGTCCAACTCCAGATCGCTTGCCAGCTGGTTGGCGTTTCTCGGCATCTCTTTCAACGTTGCAATCATTATCGTGCGTGTTCTTCCTCCCTTTGTACCGGCAATGAGCCACCAAAGCACGCGTTCAATCGAATCCTTCCGAGGAAGCACCAATACCACTTCTATCAGATTGCGTCACATACGTGCGATCCTTCCCAAAAAGGCATTTCTCCAGATTTGGATAGAAATTGGGTGCAAATGTGGAAAAACGCCTTAAACATGATTGAACATTGCCACGTCAAAAGTGGCTATACTGTGATACCTAGTTACACAGAGGTAAGAGTTAGGCGATGATAGTCTATAATTGAATTGGATTGTTCGAGGAAGTTGATGAAATAGGCCTACGATTCCGATGATTGCACCATTGTTAATTGCTGGAATCTTGATTGGGCATATCATTCGTACCAAGAAGGCGAACATAGACCGAAGACTCACGGCTTTGGGATCTTTGCTGGGAGGGACAGGAAACGCAGTTAACGCAGCCATTCTCTACTTATTTCAAAATCAAGCAACGATGCAACCCAATTCACTACACGAGAGGTATATTTGCCCAAGGGTTCTGATATTCCAATAGACATCTACCTAAAGCCTCTACAGACTTAACATCTCGGAATGTTGTAACCACTATGATACCTCTCGAGAAGTCGAAACCTGTCAAAAAGTCGTCTGTGGAAATTCGGTTTGACATTCTTGAATTTCTGTACTATCACGCTGGCACTCACTCAAGGACTTCACTTTGGCGGCATGCAACTAGACTCTCATATGACGATTTTCAACGATACTTAGCATCCTTGGCAGACAAGGAGTTTGTTGAAGAGTTCGAAGGGGGAATTAGTTTGACCTTTGCAGGCAAGGAGGTCTACTTGAAGCTTCGCGAGGCGCTTCCCTCAATTCTTTGAGTCCGATGCACCAATGGTGAGTTAAGACTTAATCATATCCATGCTACGTTTCACGATGATGGAATTGATTGGAAATGACTGAAAACAACGATCGACCTCCTGTTGCTACGCTTCATAGATTTCTGGAGGAAGCTTCAGATGAGTTCAGACGGTTTCGTTTTCAGGCTACAGTGAATCTCATCGGATCAATTGTGTTACTAATCCTCGTTATACGCTCGGCTTTCTATTATTCTGTAACATATCTCCCTGATATGAGAATGCGGAGACTAATCATTGTAAATTTAGTCGATCTGGCACTGATACTTGCATCTTTGGCGGCAGTTTTATGGTCATTTCATGTTTGGCGGAGTCAGCGAACATTTATTTCACGATGGGGTGAACGGTTCGAAAAGCTTCAGGCTTTGGAAAGCAAATTGCTACCCGAGTAACTTTGACCTCAGTTGGCCGCAACAAAACATTTGAAATATACGTCCATTAAAACAAGGATTTCAATGTCTTGACAAAAGTCTCTTCAGCGTCAACTGCCTCCATTGCCAGATCAACGACTGCGATAGCGACGCTACAGGCAACTAACTTTATGGCGTTAACAATTTTCATCTTTTCCCCACACGCAGTGCACCTATGTTTCAAACGGACTAAAGGGTATTATTCAGAAGATCGATGCATTGACTACCGACTTATTCTTGGTGTACACCAAAAGTGAGTCCGCCTTAAGTAGTTCAATCTGTATTCCTCATTTTTTACGGGTGAATGCATGAAAAAAATAGTGAAATATTCTCTTGCCGCAATTCTGCTGATGCTTACTATTGCAGGGCTTTCCGCGGCGATTCCCATACTCTCGGCGACCACTCCTCTAGCGTCGGCTCAGAGCGTTACTGGTTCCTTCAATCCACAAACACAGTTCCCAGTTGGCTCGAGTATCAAGATAACGTCAGTCTACGGTATAGCCATGGTTCCTTTGCATCCTGAACCTAATGGTCCAATGCCACCTTTCAGGAATCAGACGATTCAGCACAATCCGCCTTCTAGGAATCAGACTAATCCTCTACATCACCAAACTAATGGCACCAGGCCAGCTTGGAATCGAACGGGTCAACACGTGCCAGCCTTGGAATCAAACGGGTCAGCAATATTCTACAGTGTACAGTGCGTCGATAACGATAAACGCTGAAGTCACAAACGACACTAGGAACGGCGTACAATGGACTATTCAAGGCGGGTCAATAATAGTCAACGGAACTACGTTCACGATAACCGGCGGCAAGGGCAGAATGAGCAACAATGATCTACTAATGATGTACGGCAATGCAACGGATTCTAGCGGCCATACAATCAGATGGGATTTGGAAGGACTTGCCACTATCTACAAAGGCACAGTGATCGTTGAGCTGAACAGTCGGCAGCTTCAGTGAAATGAATAATCCTGCATTTACACGCGACAAGGGATTCACAGACGTAAGCCTATCCTACATTGCGACCATTGATTGAGTGGTGTGAAGGTTTGTACGAGAATCGGCCTGATAATTATCCACCTTCGTCACAGGCACCGTATGCATGTCCAAAGTGCGGAACACTTCTCTCTTTACAGCCCGGAGAACGATGGTATTGCCCCAACCACGGCTTCATATCAAAATGGAAGTATCGTTTCACGAGGAAACAGAAACCTGCGCAACCGATGTACCAGCCGCCAACTCAGCCAAGTTATGCTCCGCCCCCTCAGCCTGCACCTATCCCAGCGGCGGTTCCTCAGGCTACTCCACCCATACCTGCACAGCCTCGCTGCCCATATTGTAATCAACCTCTAGCATATGCGCCGAATCTTCAGCGATGGTACTGTAGATACTGCCAGAGAGCAATTTAGACGTAGACCGCTTCCCTGCTTTCGAGTAGTGGCTTAGAAATCAACGTCAGATCCGAATACTCTGTGTCGAACATACTCTTTCCGCCGATATGGTAATGGACGCATCAAGAACTTCTCACGATCTTCTCGACGTCTTGCATTCGTTTTGATCAGAGTATGAATACCCTTCCAGTGGACGGATTGCGAAAAGGGTTTGGTATTCTGGGATTCATCACTCTATTCGTGGGTCCACCTCTAACAATATCCCAAGCACTCCACCGACCATACGCCCTATGACTAATGAGGGGGCGAAGACGCCTCCACTTCCACCAGAACCAATCGTAAAACTGGTAGCTACGATTTTCGCGAAGATTAGCACGATCATAAAGGTGATTGATAGTTTTCCGAACATAGCCTGCTGGATCCATCCGTACCCACCTCCCAGTGAGGCCGGCAAGAACAGAGCAAGAATCCCAAGCATTCCACCACCAATCGCAGGTTTCAAATGAACAGGGAGACTTAACCTCTTGAAAATCCTATCTCGAAAACCATAGAAGACTCGGACATACACAATCGAGAGCAAACTGCAGACCATTCCCAGAACAAGATAGAAGAGAAGGTTGATAGGATGAGTAAACGTGATCTTTCCGATAGTGAAGATTGGTTGGAAACCAATCCCTGGAAGAGATGCAAATACTGAATATGCGACTGCTGAAAAAATGAACAAGCCTGCTGTCGATCTGACTGTCTATTTGCTACTTACTCTAACTCGCTTTCACGTCCACGTCTGCGAGGAGATAGTTATACTTCGCCTTCGAACTCCCAAACGCATTCTTAGTCATGAAGGAATTCTTGGAATCACATATAAAGCCGGGGACTTCAGAGTCAGGACTCACCCAAAAATCTTGGTGGGGCAGACGGGATTATCATGGTTGGTCGCAACCATTTTGAACCCGCGATCGCCAGCGTTCCGGGCATAGCTCCCCAGGTTCCCCGCAGACGAGTCTGCTCTGGAATCCTCTTGGCAGGCCAATAGCCCTAGACCAAGCTAGACTACTGCCCCTTCAATACCTAGCATTCCAATTTGGTCTAACGGACCAGCGATCCTGTCCAGCGACTCCTCAAAGTATCGACACGACATTTAAGACTTTATCGAATCCAGTGACAGCAACCTCATTGTACACTAAGCTTGTTTCGAAACAGACTCCTGTCTTCTCATAGCATATTCAAAACCCTGAACCCATCCCGCGAAAGTCGAAGGCTTCAACCATTGTGTGAGCTCTTTGTTTCCATCAAAAATCTTGACGTGATGAAAACCAGGCATATCCATCGTCGTGATGGTCAATCCATGCTTGGCAAGTACCTCTTTTTCATACCTAAAATCTTCGGTTTTCTCCAAACTTTTTCAACTCTTGCGACATCTGCTAATAGCATGAATCTGATCTAGAACGCGCCTTTTCTCCTTATCGCTGTCTCCCCTTAGACTCAGCTGACGAGTTCCTCCATGAAATTAACCTACTCTCTTGATGCCTTCAGAGCTGACTCGATTCTTCCATCAAGTTTCACTGTCACTTTTTCCTTAGTGGAATCATTTCAGGATCTTCTGGAGCTGGATGGGCAAACATGAGTCCCATCGGAACATCTCCTGTATTCTCAAATTCATGAGCTCCTTCAGATCCCCCTGCGCAGTATATCGTCGATTCAGGACCAATCTCATACTTTGTACCTTTGCCGTCTGTCACCACACCGCTTCCATACAGAATGCAGATGAACTCCTCGACTTTGTGGTAATGCATTTCAAGAGTTGAATGAGGGTTACATATGTACAAGCCTACAACGAGGTTCTCAGTTCCCGTAGAACGATCAGCAAGGATTTTCTCTATCCCCTCCACACTTGACAGAGCCAACTTACTGGACTGAACTTTTCCAACAACGAAACCTTTTCCTTTGTCCATGATAAAAGTCTCCTCTAGCCTACTCGCTGATTTCCTATCGTCCCAATAGCATAAGGCTTACGTTAGCATGGCACGAATATGCAAGACGGAGATTCGACATATCGGATGAAATCGGCCCCCCTAGGTGCAGTGTATCACAAGTTTTTAATATTGCTGCCAAGAGTTGCGTCTGTCAAAACGGGTTGTGATTGTCATGGAGAAAATCCTCATTCTAGAACCGAGATTCTATCCGGAGCACGTAACAAAAGAGTTGGAGAAATATGGCCGAATTGAAACAGCTACCGATCCTAGACAGATCTCAGACAAGATCAAGGATGCTACCGTGGTTCTTGCATGGGTACAAAACAAGTTGGATAAGCGATTTATCAACGCTGCACCAAAAGTCAAGATAATCGCCACGGCGTCTGCCGGTGTAAACCATATAGATCAGGATTATGCAAAAAGTAAGGGAATAACTGTTCTGAGTGCGCCAGGATGTAACTCGAGAGCCGTCGCAGAGTTTACTGTGGGCCTTATGCTCTCACTACTGAACCGAATTCCATCAGCCTTTGATGATGTCAAAAAGGGTAATTGGAAACCACTTGGTTTCATAGGTTCCGAACTTGAAAATAAGACGCTAGGCCTTGTGGGATTCGGCAAGATACCCAAAATAGTCGCTCATATTGCCCAAGGATTCGGCATGAGAATAATAGCCAATGACCCATACCTAAGCAAGAAAGACATAGAAGATTTTGGTGTCAAATCAGTCACCGTTCAGGAAATCTTTGAAGGTTCACATGTGATAAGTCTACATACGCCTTTGCTGCCCGAGACAAAAAACATGATCAATGAGAAACAAATTGAGAAGATGAAAAAGGGTGTTTCCATCATCAACACGTCCAGAGGGGAAGTTGTAGACGAAGCAGCAATTGTGAAGTACCTAAAGAATGGAAAGATTTCAGGATACGCATGTGATGTGTTGGTTGGTGAACCGCCCACTGAATCATTGATTCTGAAAGCTGTCAACGACCATTCGATTGACAACGTCATTATTACGCCACACATTGCACACTCATCTGAGGAAGCCATAGAGAAGTGTGGATCTTTCGTTGTAGAACAAGTGAAGGAGATTCTGAGTAAGAAAGTCTAAACCATCACGGGACATAGGCACATCAGATAACAGGATGTCTATCCCAGGAAATCTCATCATAAAGCTTTTCCACATACTGACTAAGAGGCAGATTTCTCGATCTTGCGATTTCCGATAGAGTCTTATGTATTCCACTTCCATATTGGACAGCCCGTTTCGGAGCTTCAACAATAGAGTCTGGCACTTTTGCTAATCTAGCACATTCCCTGAGAACTCTCTTCCTCAGAGGATCGTTCTCCGTAATGATGTTTGACTCGATTGGCAGAGACAATGCAAGATGAGTGAGTTCCCAATCCGCGAATGGGTGACGCAATCTGACTCCGTAGGGGATTGAGACTTGCTCATCCCGAACATAGTTCGTAATATGTGCTTCGAGCACGCTGTTGATTTGAATATGCTTTGCAGCTTCTGGCCCCATCGATTTGTATACTCTTGCGAACTTCGCATAGCCTGCGAATAGCTCGTCTCCACCTTGTCCCGTCAGGACAACCTTGTAACCCTCTTCAGCGGCAACTTGAGCAACCCAGCCTATAGCAATCGCGACTTCAACTTTCATCGTATTCTTGTCTTCAATGTGCCACAGGGCATGTCTTGCCGCCTGTTCCAAGTCACCCTTGGAAAAAGCTCTCGAGATTATTGGAATATTCAGTTCACGTGCAGCTTCATTAGCGTGATGTAAGTCGTAAGAGCCTTTGATTCCGACTGAAATGAGTGTAATGTTCCGATGTAACGATTTTGCTAGAGTTGCGATGATTCCGCTGTCAAGTCCTCCTGAAAATGCAATTGCGACATTGCCCGCATCACTTGTGCAAGCTTTGACTGAATCCAAGAGTCTCTGATGGATTCTCGCTACGGGAGAACCATCCGATACTTCGATTTCGCTAGAAGCGAGTATGGTTCTTTCTGGATTGAATACAATGCCATTCTTTGTTATTCTTGCAACATTTCCTGGCGGAAAGAATTCGGGAGATTCAACACCTACATTCTTGAGGGCTTTTCCTTCGGATGCGGCTGCGTAGAACTCGGCACTTTGGCCGTAGGACAGAGGCTTAAGACCCAATGGGTCTCTCAAAAGAAGAATCACGTCATCAATGAGAGCGGATGCAGCGTACGCGCCATTCTCCGATCTAACCAAATCCAAGCAGAGATTTAGGCCAGTTACGCCACTCTTTTTCCGCACTATTTCCTCGATACCAACCACGGATCCCTCAGAGTAGATTTCGCCATCGAGCGAAAGGGCTCCGCCTGAAATCTGAATTGGTTGTTTGACGTCCACGGAGAGAACCTTCATCAGATTGAATCCGATAGCAACCGGTGAATCGAGGTTTTTAGACTCAAGTTCTTCCAGGTCATCGGCGGTTGATAGTCTATCATTAATGAAGATACCGAAAGAATCGTTTCCACGATGAAGTAACGTTTTCATCATGCGAAGTGCAGTTGGAACAATGTTACGGTTCTGCTTGCTAAGACAAGCCACGATAGCCCCCAAACCGGCCACATCTACACGAATCAGAGAAAAGAGACCTGAAGCTAAAACCGACTAGGTCTCGGCACCTGATTGTTCCTTTTCAGTCTTTTCGATGGCAGTATCGACAAGTTTCTTGGCGACGCCAAGATAAGTGGAGTAATCTAGACAATATTCGATTTCGTTCCTTGATAGTCTTTTAGCCACTTCGTCTGTGCCAGTCAGAGTTTCCTTGAAACTAGCACCCGTTTCTAGAGTTTTCATTGAGCATCTTCTGACCAGTTCGTGAGCTTCCTGTCTACCCATACCTTTCTCAACCAGTTTTCCCGTTACTCTCTCAGAAAGTATCAATCCACCAGTTAGCTCCAAGTTCCTCTTCATGTTCCGAGGAAATACTACAAGTCCCGCAAGAACTTCTGTCATTTTCCTTAACATTTCATCCAATAGAATGAAAGCAATTGAGAAAAGGAATCGTTCGTTTGCTGAGTTTGTCAGATCCCGTTCATGCCACAATGGTATATTCTCGTATGACGTAATCGTAAGAGATCTCAGAAGTTTTGCGAGACTGCATACCCTTTCGCATGTCACGGGGTTTCTTTTTGCTGGCATGGCAGAACTGCCGACCTGTCGCTCAGCATCGAAGGGTTCCATGACCTCCTGTATTTCGGTCCTCTGAAGGTTTCTAATCTCAGTTCCAAACTTATCCAGGGTACAAGCCACGTTGGCTAGGAACGAGATCAATTCGGCATGTATGTCCCTCTGAATGATTTGGGTTACCATGTCAGCAGGTTGCAGTCCAAGCCACTTCAAGGCGATATCTTGAACTTCTATCGCTTTCTCACCCAGACCAGCCCCCGTTCCGACCGCTCCCATGACCTTTCCGACGAGTGCTCTTTTTCTGAGCTCACGGAGTCTTTGAATGTGTCTAGCTACCTCTCTTAGCCAGACCGCGAACTTCAACCCAAGTGTTACTACACCGATATGTTGTCCATGAGTTCTTCCAACCGTGACGAGGTCTCTATGTTTCTTAGCAAGCTCCTTGAGCACTATCTCAAGTTTTACAAGGTCATCTTCGACAATCGCTAATGCTTCCTTGAACTGGAGTCCTGTGGCTGTATCTTCGACGTCGTTACTTGTCAGGCCAAAGTGAACCCATTTTTTTCCTTCTCCTTCGCAGACTTCTGTCAGAGCTTTTACGGCCGCCATTAGGTCATGTCCAATCATCAGGTCAATTTCGTTTCGACGTTGGACAGTCACATATTTCGTGCTAGCTTTCTTCACTATCTCCTCGGCCGCCTCTTTCGGAATATTTCCAACAGTGGCATGCGCATAGGCGACCGCAACTTCAACTTTCAATATGTTCTCGAGTCGACGCTCCTCTTCAAAAATGGCCTTCATTTCAGGTGAACCGTATCTTCCCGTGTCTATGGGACATACAGGCATTGACCTAGCCTCCGATACTATTCCTGCTACCCGCTGTATAGTTTCACATTCATATGCATTTGGGCCACGTAGAGATTTGCATAAGTTCTGAAATCATGTCAACGCTAGTACTCTGAGAGCACCCGTTGCTCTTCCACGTCTTCTTTGCTCTCCTTCAGCATCTTCCATTCTTCTGCGTTTATTGTACCGCCTACTTCTTCTTTGATCTTCTTTGAAAGGGTGGAACCTATGAGTGGGACTTTCATTAGTTCGCTCACGCTGGCTTTCTTCAGATCGCTTATTGTCTTGTAACCGGCGTTGTACAATGTTCTTGCTCTGACTCTTCCAATTCCGCGCAGTTTGATCAACGGAATCAATTCCGATTTTATTCCTGTTTGAATTCGAAGTCTCAATCGATCCATTGGAGATAGAAGTTCCTTGTAACCGAAGAGCTTCCCCAGCTCGTGACAAGCGTACAGGAGCCAATCAGCCTTTTCAACAAGCCTTAGCAGATCGCCAGGCTCAACTTTGTGGCGATTGAGGATTCCATCTTCCGAGACTTCATCAATCCAATCCAAGAGGACTCTTGAACATTTCATCTCAGCCAGCAACTCTTCGTACGCGGCTTGCTCAACTATCTCGTCGGGAATGGAAAACATTAGTTCATCAGAGTGTTCTTCGACGAACAATGCGAGTTCGTCCGCTTCGTTTCTTCTCGGATAGAGTTTTGGAGCTATGTCAGGAGTATGTGATACTAGATGCAGAAAAGTCACGTCGGTTATCTGCTTAGGCCTTTCGTGAAGTCCATCGCGTATTGTTACAGCAGTGACGGGATCGATATACAGCTCTGATACTCTTCTTCCGAACTCTGTTGCGTAGATTCTGTCGCCTCTAATGTCTGCCATGCCTTCTTTGTAAAGATAAGCAAGTATGTCTCCGATCTTTCCGCGAATCATTTTGGGATCATACTGAAAAGCGTAGAAGGTCTTTCCAAAAAACTCGTGGAGTCCATGTTCAGTGTGCGCGTAACCAGTCGCGATGGTAGCAAGTACATGAGGGCGAAGTACTTTCTCAACACCAAGCTTGGACCATAGTCTCTCGGGTTCAGCCAGGACATAATTCTCCATGAGTTGGTCTTGCTCATCTCCGGACAACGCAATAAGGACTGCTTCTCCGAACTTGTCGTATCGGGGTCGTCCGGCACGACCGCAAAGTTGCTTGTATTCGAGCACAGAAATTGGATATCTTCCGTACCCTGGTTCGTATCTCATGTAGCTGCTTATGACAACAGTTCGCGCTGGCAGGTTTACACCAGCCGCGAGCGTTGGAGTGGCTGACAGTATCTTTATGCGTCCATTTCTGAAAGCGTCTTCAACAATTCTTCGATGAACAGTTGAAAGCCCTGCGTGATGAAATCCTGCGCCGTATCTGATCTGGTCCGCCAAGGCTTGGCTAAGTCTCGTCCTCTCCCCAGTCTCCAACGTCTTTTTTGCAAGAAGCTCTAGGGTTCTTTCTTCTTGTTTTGATAGCGTCTTTTTGAGTACCAACGAAGCTTTCTTGCCTGTTTCAACGGAAGCTTTTCTGGTCTCAGCGAATATGAGAACCTGCCCACCAGAGTTAACGACGTTGAGCGCGGTATCCAAGACGTGGTTACCAGAGACTTCGTCAACGACTCTTGCGGAGCCGTCTTTGAAATGGATTTCACCGCTGCAGTACACTCCCTCCTTCAACGGGACTGGTCTCCACTCAGTGGTTATTGGAACTCCCCTGAGCCATTCGGCAACCTCCTCTGCGTTTCGTATTGTGGCGCTAAGCGCCAGAAACTGAATTTTGGGATTCAGGTGCATTAGGCGAGTTAAAACAACCTCTAGGGTTGGCCCCCGATCTGACTCGTTTAGGAGATGAATTTCGTCTCCAACTACCGTTTGGATATCTCCAATCCATGAGGTTCTATGTCTGAGGAGGCTGTCGGCCTTCTCGTTTGTCGTAAGTATGATGTCGTATCTGCTCAACCATTGGTCCGATCCATCAAAGTCACCAGTTGATATTGCAACCTTCAAAGGCTCCCCGTCAGGTTTCACGATCCCAGTGTACTTGTTGAAGTCATTGTATTTCTCGCTTGCCAATGCCCTCAAGGGAGTCAGGTAGAGAGCCTTTCCTCCTTTGGTCAGGATGTTCTTCATTACGCATAATTCGGCGATAAGCGTCTTCCCACTTGCCGTTGGGCTAGCCAAAACAAGATTCTTGCCCTGGAGAACACCAGCATTTACGGCATCTTCTTGTGGCGGATATAGTTCGTCATAACCGCTTTGCAGAAGGACCTGTTTCACACTGAGAGGTATGTCTAGTTCACTTACTTTCAAAACGAAAGCTTCGTCTCCTACTCTCAGCTTGATGTTCTCTTTAGATGCCCTGGTTTCGGTGAATAGATTAACCCTTCCTTGAGAAGTTGACTCACTACCTTCTTTGCAAGATCCTCATCAGTTCCCGATTTCTCAGAAAGAGTCTTGTAGAGTTCCGACTCCTCCACAGTCCCAGTCGCTTTCTCTAGGTCGGCGATCGCTGTTCGCACTAACGCCATGGCGTCTCGAAGACTTTTCGATTTGCCTGTCATTATTATGTCGATGTCGGTCTTACCTGTTGTTGTGTCAATTCCAACGTCCTGAAGTGATGCGTTCATAAGCCTTATGACAGCTCGAGCATCATCAACCGACACATTATCACGCAGGAATACTCTGGCCCTGGCTTCGCTCAACCTTACAAGTGCTTCTAACTGTCTCGGAGTAATTGCGATCGGCGAGTCTGTAGCAGACGATCCCGACACAGACCTCATCTTCAAATAGAAATCGCGTAGCTCTCTTTCAGCATCTTCAGATAGAATCGGCACAATCTTTTTGGCGTAGCTGATGTATTTTCTCAGGAGGTCTTGTTTTAGGGGTATTTCCTCTGGGATCATACCCTTCCTGTGCAAGGTCAGGATGTGCTCCGACATTTTTGCGTCCAAATCTGCGTCGGGTACATCGCGAACGACGAAGATCAAATCGAACCTTGACAGAATCGTAACTGGTAGATTGATGTTTTCTGCAATGAGCTTGTACGGGTCATATCTGCCTAACGCGGGGTTTGCTCCAGCCAGAACCGACGCTCTAGCGTTTAGTGTTGCAACAATACCCCCTTTGGCAATACTCACGGTTTGCTCCTCCATTGCTTCATGTATAGCCACTCTGTCGTCAGGACGCATCTTGTCTATTTCGTCAATTGCAGCCACGCCCTTGTCAGCAAGGACGAGCGCCCCCGCTTCAAGAACCATTCCGCCAGTCTTCTCTCTAAGTACAGCAGCTGTAAGTCCAGCGGCTGTGCTGCCTCTTCCGCTCGTGTAAAGGCCTCGTGGAGCTGTTCTGGAAACATACTGAAGAAGTGCACTTTTTGCGGTTCCGGGGTCTCCCACCAACAAGATGTTGACGTCGCCCCTTATCGTTACCCCGTCTGGAAGAGTCTTTCTAGAGCCTCCAAACAGTAGGTACAAAAGGGCTTCTTTGATGTCTGCGTAGCCGTATATTGATGGAGCCAGCGACATGAGTAGTTTGCGATGTATCCAAGGGTCCTTGGACAGTTCCAAGATCTTCTTTTCGTCTTCTGGGCTTATCTCAACTACCTCTGCCTCTTTTCCTACTACGTCAACATAGTTGGCGTCCATGAGAAGTTCAAAGCTCCTGAGTCTACCCTTACTGCCAATCATTTCTTGACGGGTCCGAACTATACCTGTATTTGATACTCTGTCTCCGGGTCTCGCGATATCCACCAGGTCTTCTGTGAGGTTCACGTCCATTGAGCGTGGAAGTTGGCCTGGAGGCAGATCTTCCGGGCGCTCTTGGACGCGGAGTTCCTGATAGTTGATAAATGTGGAGAGTTTTTCAACGAAATCTAGAAGTTTGCTCCTGCAATAGGGACAGAAGGTTACTCTCTTCATGAGCTCTCCAGTCTGATCTAAGTTGATTACTTTGTGGCATTTGCGACATTGAAATGCCGACCCGTGTTATCAGAGGTTTGACCTGCGTTGACCTAACGATTATTCCATCCATTATGATGAGAGTACCAACGTGTTCTGAACCGATTTCTCGAAGCTGTGTCTTGTCTGGAATTCTTCTGAACCTAACGAATGTCTTCTTGGCTTGTTCAGCATATTCTGGATCTTCTATCTTCATCTGAGCCCATGCGGCGCGGTTTGCATATTCAAGATATTCATCTGGTTTCGCTGTGACCTCTCTTGAAAGAGCAGGATCGAAAGAGATGAGATCTTCGAAGTCAACAGTAATTGATTGTTTTTCTTCAACAGCTACCTGCGCGAGCTGTTTTCTGTACTTGTACTCACCAGTCTCAGTCTGAAATGATCTCAAGAACTCGCGGAGCTTGTCTTCTACGCCTGCCTCAACTTTCACTGGAGATTCCCACGCTCAGCAACGTCTCATTCCAATCGGATACAATGGAAGCTATAGTGGAGTACAGCACCTTCTCTTCTCTTGCCATCCCCTTGATTACATCTCCAGCGATTGCGGGTGACGCCGCCAGAGAAGCAATCTTTCTGATTCGACAGCTTATGATATCCTTTGACAATGATAACACCTTCTCATAATCTCTCAACTTACTCGCATCTGTCTGGCTTTCCTTTCTCAATCTCCGAACGAGACGTCTCAACTCGCAGTAAAAGTCTGGGTCGAGAGGTGGAAGCTGACGCGATGTTGGAATAGTCTCCTTCCAGTGCGTCTTGGAAAGCGACGCAACATCTAGGATATCCTCATCGCGAAACTTCACGACGCCTTCATCCGCCAGGACTTCAGCGATCCACTCTGAAACCTGAATCTCTTCTCCGCTCTTGAATGGTCCCATTCGTCTGTTTCCGATATCGAACTGATGTGAATCTCTCGCAACCACGACCCTTACCTTCAAGTTCTCGAACTCTCGATCGATGTCCTCCATGTTCGTCTTTTCTTCTCCCATCGTCTATCTACCAACACACTTTCAGAACACCCTATTTTCTCATCTCCGATATAGATACAAGGGTTCCACTGGAAACGACAGGTTACCCGGCTCGATGACTCTGTTGTGAAGATTCCTAGAAAGAATTAGCCGATCAAATTCGCCAAAGCCTTATTAGTTCTGCTGCAAGCCGTATTGCCCCCCAAGGCGGAGTGACTTTGCCTAGACTCATAGTTGTAATTGGTGGCGGTGCCGCTGGTACTGCAGCTGCTTTGGAAGCAAGGAGAACCGATCGAACCGCTCAAATAACGCTAATAAACCGAGAGAAACTCCCTGAGTACAGCCGCTGCCGCATTACCGTACGTAATTTCGAGAGTTATTCCGAAACCTGAGAATGTTATCATACAAGAAGAATCTGCTCTTAGACAGATGATGCGTATCGACCTTAGACTCCACACTGAAGTAACGGACATTGACATGAAGAATAGAGCAGTAATGGCACGGGACTTGGAATCAGGTGATAAGTCTTCGTTTCCCTTCGACTCGCTCGTTTTGGCCTTGGGAGCCAGACCAGGTAGTGCTCCGGTTCAGGGGCTGGATGGTAGGAAGAACGTCTTCAAACTGCGGACAATGCACGATGTTGAGGAGATATCGAAACTCGCGTTACCTGGAAAGACGGCCGCTATCCTCGGTGCAAGCCTGATAGGAATGGAATTGGCTGAAGCGTTGTCTCATCTTAAGTTGAAGGTTATCGTCATTCACAGAAGTCCAGAAACCCTCTCAACGCTCTTGGATCCTGATATGAGTCAGCTGATTCGAGTTGAAGCGGAGAAAGAGGGCGTGAAGTTTGCGCTGAGCGCAACGATCCAAGAGATAGGTGGGAAGGACAAGGTTGATTGGGTCAAAACATCCACGGGAGACACATTTCAAATAGACCTGATGGCCGTAGCCACTGGAACCCCGCCGGAAACCGAGCTGGCAGTGAAGATAGGTGCCAAGACTGGAAAGAACGAAGGGATACTCGTAGACGATCACATGTGTATAGGCGTTCAGGGCGTGTACGCAGCTGGAGACTGCGTGGAGTATCCAGACGTGATGACTGGCGAACCAAACCTGATACAGCTAGGTACAATAGCTGTTCGGATGGGTCGAGTTGCTGGTGCAAACGCAGACTGGTGGAAACGCCACATTACCACCATCTCTTGGCACAACAACCTCTAAACTATTTGGAATCGAACTAGGAACTGTTGGATTCACAACAAGAGACATGAACAGAAGAGGAATGAAACCTCCAGTCTACGGAAAAACATCCACCTCCACAAAACCAGAGTATTTCCCGACTGGCAAACCCATATCCGTGAAGCTACTTCTTGATGGTGATACACACAAGATTATGGGCGCTCAGATAGTTGGCGCCGAAGATGCTGCCTCAAAGAGCGAATGTAGTTGCTCTAGCTATGACACAGGGCCTGACTGTTGAGCAATTAGCAAGACTAGAGACCTGCTATGCCCCACCTGTTGCACCTATATGGGATCCCATAATTCTAGCCGCTGAAGGCGCGTCGAGAAGATTGAAAGCTGGCCATTAGCACTTGCCCCGTTCAGAATTGAACGCCGACTAAACACTCATGCATTTTTCTGTTTCGATCGTTCGGTAGAACCCAGATGAAGCGCGACCATCTGGGAATCGCTAGTTACTTTGATAGAACCTGTGTTTTTGCCTGATATTACCGGGTTTTTAGTGTTTTTGCACGTCAAATTGGGCTAGGAGTTGCACTAACAGTCATACAATTCAGACTGTGATATAGAACGTATCATAGTTACTTTGATAAGTTTGCTTGATCTACGATTCTGAGAGTTGAGCTGAAAATGGAAGCAGCAACATGGACTGAGAAATATCGCCCACAGGCACTTGACCAAATCAAGAATCAGTCAGAGATCGTCGGGAGACTCAAGATGTTCGTGGAAACCAAGACTATGCCACACTGTCTCTTCGCTGGCCCACCAGGAACTGGAAAGACAACAGCTTCCTTGTGCCTTGCTCACGACATGTTCGGAAAAAAGTACGCAGAGGCGTTTATGGAACTGAATGCAAGCGACTCCAGAGGAATCGATGTAGTTCGAACCACTGTGAAAGATTTTGCTCGAATAGCAACGATTAGTGGTCTTCCATTCAAAATCCTTGTGTTAGATGAAGCGGATAACATGACTGGTGACGCTCAGCACGCTCTGCGAAGAACCATGGAACGTTTCACGGAATCATGTCGTTTCATTCTATGCTGTAATTACTCGGGTAAAATAATTGAACCCATTCAATCAAGATGTGCGATATTCCGCTTCAGCCCCTTGAAAGAAGAAGTGGTGGCGGGATATCTGAAAGATATCGCCCAAAAAGAGAATGTTAGACTTTCCGAAGACGGCCTCCATGCCATCGTAAAGATTTCAGAAGGAGATCTCAGAAAAGCGATCAACACGCTTCAGGCCGCCGGCCTCACTTGGAAAAGCTTTAGATGAAAAATCTGTATTCTTGGTTGCTGGTCGGGCGAAACCCGAAGATGTGAAGGAGATGATCAACTTAGCATTTGGAGGCGAGTTTATCGAGGCGCGTAACAGGTTGAGGTCTATGCTTGTCGAGTATGGCCTCTCGGGAGTTGAGATAATAAAACAAGTTCACCGCGAGATTTTTGACATGAAAATTCCCGAGAAGAAAAAGGTCAACCTTGCAGACATAATTGGCGAAGTTGACTACAGGATCGCACAAGGTGCTGATGAAGAAGTTCAATTGAGCGCTATGCTTGCTAGGCTGGCACTTGTGGCTGGTGAGTCTGGAAAAAAGTGAAAGATTATGCCTGCCCCTTGGGTTACGAAACATCGCCCTAAACATCTGAAAGAGATCGTTGGAAACGAGGAAGCTCACAACTCATTCCAGAAATGGCTCGAATCATGGGGAAAGACAGACAAATCGAAGAGAGCAGCTCTTCTATACGGCCCGGCTGGCACAGGAAAGACCGTGACCGTTGAGGCAGCTGCCAGAGATCTTGGATACGACCTTATTGAAGTGAATGCAAGTGACAAACGGACCAATGACGCCATATCGAAGGTTGCCGGTCTAGCTGCAACGCAAGGGGGACTATTCGGCAGAACGCGAATCATTCTTCTTGATGAAATCGATGGAATCAACCTGAACGAGGACAGAGGTGCCGTAGCTGCCGTTGGAAGTATTATCGAGAAGACTAACTCTCCCATTGTTCTAACGGCAAACGACCCGTGGGACCCAAAGATACGCCCCCTTAGAAACTCTTGTGCGCTTATTGAGTTCAAGAGGCTGAGCGCAAGGGACTGTTTGCCATACCTGAAAGGAGTTGCTGCCTAGCGAGGAATTAGATGTTGACGAAAAGACACTCAAGTTCCTCATTGAGCGAAACGAGGGAGATATGCGCTCTATCATCAATGACCTTGAGACACTGTCGAGCGGCCGGAGGAAGCTGAGCTACGATGATGTCTCATCACTTGCTTGGAGAGATCGAAAAGAGAATATCTTTGGAGTTCTAGGCATGGTGTTCAATGCTAAGAACGCAGCATACGCCAGAAAAGCGGTAGACGTTGCTGACGTTGATTACGAGATGTTGTTTGAATGGATCTACGAAAACATCCCGAACCAGCTTAGAGACCCGGAAGACCTTGCAAATGGAATGGAAGCCCTAGCGAAGGCGGATATCTACTTCTCAAGGATAAGGAAACATCAGGAGTGGGGACTTCTTCCATTCGCCTTTGACATGATGACTGCTGGAGTCGCGATGTCAAAGGAGAGAACTAAACCTGCGTGGGCTCCATTCAAGTTCCCTCAAAGAATCGGTTACTTATCTCGAATGCGAAAGGAGAGATTGAGTAGGAAGGCGATCGGTGAAATGATTGGAAGAAGATGCCACCTGTCAATACGAGCTGCTGTAAGACAACAGCTCCCTTATGTCCAGCTGGTTTTTCAGAAGGATCCGACGACGGCTGCAAAGATGGCGATGTACTTTGGTTTTGATGAAGAGATGGTAAGTTACCTGGCTGGTACAGAAAAGAAGGCGTCCAAGATCATATCGCTGATGGAAACCGCTGCGAAATGACACAGGGTGGCTTCCAATATGGTTCTCTCAATTCGATTGCCTTTGAGAATATTGCGTGTAGTTCGTTGTGGTCTGAGTGTCTCCTTAGTGGCGTCAGGATATCGACTAGATTATCATTCCGCATGAGACATGGCTTTAGCATACCGTCACTCGTGAGCCTGAGTCCTGGTGCAGTTCATGCAGAAAGCAGTGTTCTCAATGGGTCTTACGATCTCAACTTTGGCGTTATCCAAGGTGTACACGCGTCTCGCCTGCATGTAACGTCTTGTTTCAACTCGCTTTGCCTTGGCCGCTATCTTCTCCTCGATATCATTCAGCGGAAAGTGATAGTTCGCGTAACTGTATCCGTCGCTATTTACGGGTTCGAGCTCTATCAACTGGAGTATTGCGCCGAGGCTCTCAGCATATCCGATGAGCTGATCGATCTCTGAATCATTTATTCCACGCATTACGACGGTGTTGATCTTAACCGGATTCAGTCCGGCTTGAATGGCAGATTCAATTCCGTTTGTGGCGGTACCAAGGCTGGCGCCTGTAACGCGTTTGTACACTTCCTCTCTGGTGGATGGAAGGCTTATGTTGACTCTGGCAAGCCCGTTTTTCCGGAGTTCACTAGCTTTCTCAGGGGTTAGAAGTCTACCATTCGTTACTATTGATATCTCCTCAATGCGAGGAATTTGATCGAGCCTAAGAATGATTTCGTCAAGATCGGATCTAAGTAGAGGCTCGCCGCCCGTAATCTTTAGTTTTCTGACTCCGAACTCTGTTGAGATCGAAGCTATAGTTGCCATCTCTTCAGGTTTCATATCGGTTGATGAGAGAAACTGTCCTTCGCGATGACAGTAGAAGCACTCCAGATTACATTGTTGGGTGATCGCTATCCTAAGATTGATTACGGGCCTGTTGTACCTGTCGACATTCATTTTTTGGACCCTATGATTCATTCTCTAGAATGCTTCACTATATGCCCAATTTCTGGAATAATTAGATTCTTCAAAGCCTTCTCGACGCCATCCGGAGATCCAGGTAAGCAGAATATTGCTTTGCCTCTTGTGATACCGGCTAGGGCACGACTCATCAATGCAGCTGAGCCAATGGAGTCGTAACTTATCTTTCTAAAAAGCTCTCCGAACCCTGGAAGCTCTTTGTCAAGAAGCTGCTTGACGGCTTCTACGGTAACGTCCTTTGGAGCTATGCCTGTTCCACCAGTTATGATAACAGAGTCGACATTGGATGAGACAGTAGCGTCACGCACGGTTTGCTTTATCATTGCCTCACTATCAGAGATCAGGGTTCTTTTTGATATTTCATGTCCTGCCTCTTTCATGAGCCGCTCTATGAGATCCCCTGATACATCTTCGATTGGCTTGCCAAGGTTTCTGTCTTCGTACTTAGAGGTGCTGCAGGTAACAATGAAGACGTTCAGCTTCTTTGGCGCCACAGACTTGTGCTTGAGTGAGGTTTCGCTCATGTTACGAACCCTTTGTCTTGCTCTTCACTCTGATGGATTCTATGGCTGTTGATGGGTACTGACCCATAGCATCTTTCTCGTGCCTCTTCACCATATCCCACACGGTCAAGAGGTAGGTCGTTGCGGCTACCAAGGCTTCCATCTCAACACCGGTCTTAGCCGTTGTCTTCACCGATGCCTCTACGTCAATCCAGTTGTCTCCTAATGTTGAATGTGTGGTTACACTCGTTACTGGAATTGGATGACATAGTGGAATCAATTGAGACGTGCTCTTGGCCGCCATGACGGAAGCTATCTCCGCTGCAGCAAGTGGATCGCCTTTTTCAACCTTGGCGTCTCTTATCATCTGAACTGTCTCTGGCTTGAGACGTATTCTTCCAACAGCCACAGCCTCTCTGAAAACATCACTCTTTTGAGTAATGTCGATCATGCGAAACTTCGCGGCGGTCCTTTCCAAACTATCACCTATTCAATTCAGATACCGTAATACTGGGATAACCTGCATTGTAGGAACATTGCAATGAGAGTTTAACTTTGCGCCTTTTTCGCCAGGACTGATAAGAGCGTATGTGCAACTGACTACGGAACGCCTGATAGGTTCCAGATTGCGGTTGGTTCGTTAGTTTCTCTATCTTGGTATCCAAGACAGGGTCTGAATAGGTCTCATTTCCATGCATCGACTAGTTTCCTTATTGCTGCCGCACGTTGGCTTGAGTCGTTGAACTTGTAAATTCTTATTCTACCGAATTTTTTTTGTTGGATTATTCCTGCGTCCTCCAAGCCCTTTAGATGTCTGTCGGTGGTAGTGTAGTTCAGCCCGGCTCTTCGAGCGATTTCAGATATATTGAGTTCGATGGCGTTGGATAATAGAACGAGTATCCTTACGCGACCCTTGCTCGAGAGAATTTCATCGAGCGGGATTTGAACTTCTTTCTGCAACTTTTTTGGCCGTCTCCAAGATGGATTCTAACCATTTGCTCATGGCAGAGGCTGGTGTGAAAGTTAGTCCGATAAGCGTAGTCTTTCCCTTAACGCCTTTTCCAGACAGTTTTGTTGAAATCATTCCGGTGGTGCTTAGATCCCTCATATATTTCCAGAGTTGTGTATGAGCTCTTGGAGTTTTCCTGTACTCTTCACATACAACCTTGTATACATCTTCAACTTCGCCCATGGTCGCATATGCTAGTTTGGAGTGATCGAGGATTCTAGAGATAGCTAAGAGTAATAGTTTCTCATGAAGTGTTAAAGTGGTTATATGGTCCTCTCTGAAAGCTGGGTGGATGCTTCCAGCTGCTTTTCTTATATGTTCAGAAGTTATCTCACTTGAGGTTTCTGTATCAGCGTACTTTCCAGCTCTCCAGAGTAGTTCAATAGCGTACCTTGCGTCTCCAGCTGTGGAAGCAATTTCGGTTATGAACTTTACATTATCTTGATAGATTGCTCCCTCTTTGAGAGCTAGTCCAATTCTATCCATTAGAATGGTTTCGATCTGATTTGTCGAGTAATCATCTAATTCAATAAGGTTTCTTTGAAGTGTTCCAAGTGTGCTCTTATCCAGTCGTTCGAGGTATTTGGGTTCTCTAAGGATACAGATTATGGATAAGCGCATGGGAGCGTTAATTCTATCCTCTTGAATTCTTGTGAAATTATAGATTGGAGAAGCTCCCTCTGCCATTATTAGACTCTCGAGTTCATCCAGAGCTAGTATGAGGTAAGCGTTTCTATCGTCCAGAACCTCCATGAGCACATCAAGAAACTCTTCTGAGGAGAAACCTCTCTGAGGGAAATCAGGTGCAAATTCAGCTATTACTTTCTTTAGTATCATGAAGGAACTGCCTTTGCACTCACGGCAGTTCACGTGTACATAGTGGAGGTTGATCTTTCGAGTCTTCGCAGCTTTCATCATATCTAAACCGAATCTGTGAGTGAGAACGGTCTTTCCAGTTCCGATATCACCTGTTATCAGTACTCTCTGATTCATCGAGCCTGGTTTCTCGAGAATATTCCTAAAGAGTTGAACTAGAAAACGAAGTTCATCTTCCCTGTGAGGAAGCTTACTTGGTATGTATTCGATTGAAAGGAAAGACTCGTCCTTGAAGACCGTTGGCTTGGAGAGGACCTCATTTACAATTTCGATAGTTGAGTTCAAAATGGCACCGCCTAAGAGCGGCACGTCTCTACGCTCTAGCTCGTGCTCAGGCATATATTATGCTTTTTGTCATTTAGAAAGAAATCAAAGATGAGAGATGGGTGAAAGTAAAAACTAGCCTCCAAACCTTTCAAGAGCAATGTATAGATGATCACGCCTTGGAGGTTTCAACCTCTCTATCTTGCCATTTTTCTTCACTATGACCCTGCCTTTCCTTGAGCTGACGATCTTTCCAATAGCCGTGGCTCGAATCCCCGCCTTCCCAAAGTTGGACAGGATGGTGTTGACCCTGTTAGGTCGAACAGCCATTAACAGGGCGCCGGAACTCATAACCTTCAAAGGATCAATCTTAAGATGATGACAGATCAGATCTGTTTCGACAGCTAGAGGAACCCTTGACTCTTCTATTATACATCCACATTTCGACGCTTCCGCAAGTTCCCAGACCCCGTTGACGATTCCACCCTCAGTGGGGTCGTGCATGGCGTCTACTCCACCTGTAGACATTGCGATCTGAGAATCCTTCACGACACTGATTCTTCTGATGAGTCTCCTAGCCGCCACGAGTACCTTCTCACCGACACCTTTCCTCAACATGTGAGCGATGTCCGTTGCTAGTATCGCTGTCCCTTCTATACCAGCTTCCTTTGTTAGGACTATGACGTCTCCAGGACGAGCATCATGCGACGTAACATACTTTCCTTTTTCTGTCTCACCTATCATGAACCCTATCACAAGGGGACGTTGTAATCCTAGAGTAACCTCAGAATGCCCTCCGACAACTGCGATTCCAAGTTCTTTGGCTGCACGATCTATCTGGTGCACTAGATCTTCCAAGACTCCTTTTGCACATTTTTCTGGTAAGAGGATCGAACTGAGATACCACTGGGGTCTGACCCCGCGGGTTGCGATATCATTAGCGTTGACATGAACCGAGAGCCAACCCATATTCTTGAGGGCGCCCGTAATTGGATCAGTTTTGACGATGATGATCTTTTTTCCCATAGAAATCATTGCAGCGTCTTCTCCAATTGCAGGACCAAGAATCAGTTTGCGACTCTTCACACCTAGATGTTTGAAGACTATGTTTTTCAGAATCTGCGGAGGAATCTTTCCTGTTGGATAGTAGGATCGTTTACGTGCTATTCTAGTGACCATTTTTGTTGTCTCCAAGGCTTTTTTGGTGCTTGTCGGTCAGTATTTCTTCTGTCCTTCTTTAGAGTAGTGCCATAATACCCTGTCTTTGATTTTGGTCCTGCAACGATGCGATCAAGCCTAATGGTTGCCTACGATGCCAAAGAGGAACTTACCGTTTTCGGTAATAGCGTTTTAAACATAGTTTCTTGTCAGTCTTTCAATAGTGGTTTTTTCGCCATATCGAGACGCTTCTATTGAGATTAAAGCGTATAATGCTTTTGTATCTGATACAGAAGGCTCAAATGACATGTTTGTTTTGGTCCGCAGTGTCCCCACATGCTGCCCCCAAAGTGTCGAACAATGAATTCCACATGAAGGAGCTGGAGTCTCGATATTCTCTAGTTCTGTGCTTTTCCGCAATGGGCACAGTATTTCTGGTCTCCACTCAGAGGTTTGCCACATTCGATACAGAACTTTTCTGCGACGGATTCGAGACGTGATTTGCTTCGCGACCGCATAACCAGCCAAGCTGCAACGATGGCTATTATTGCGACTAATCCGATTATCGCCATAAGACTAATGTTACTGACAAAGAAAGGTTCGGTAACAACAGTCTGCGTGACGATCGATGTCATCGAGGCGACATCGAGGATGCCTCAGATAGGCGTGGATAGGCTCGATGGTGAAGGAGAGAAGGTAACATTCCTTGATAGTGTTGCCTTGGCCTCTCTAAGAGACATCACTCCTTCGGCCAGTATCACTCCGATAGAGGGGGGAAAAGGTGTCTATTAGTCAACTTTGAGTGATAGATACAAACAAATGGGCACGCAAGCTCTGAGACAGTGAAGAGGGCCGTGAGGGGCATTGGTCAAAGTGATGATAGGCAGTGAGCAGGAGAACTGGGCTTAGAGTACAGTCTGAGGGCTTCACCAAGAATCAGTACCAAGGATGTCTGCCCTCTAGAGGAAGTGTGAGAAGAACTGAAGAAGACAGCTGAGCTCCTCAGTAAGGATTCAAAGAGCATGGAGAGAAGACATGAGAAGCTCTGAGAAAGCCGAAAAAGCACCAGAAGATCGTTGAAGAAGGGCCAGATTATTCTAGAGTCCCCGAAGGACATGAGAAACCGTCACTGATACGCTCTGTTATCCCCTCCAAACAAGCAGGAACGCCACCTCTCTGACCTCTCCTTCGACGTGAGGTCTCTGGATGGTCATCATAACGACTCTGATTTTGGACTGGAACCTCCCTGAGCGAAAGGTCTACAGGAACAGATAAGCATGAAATGAGGTAAATAGGCAAAACTGGCTCCCAACTCCTCTGTAAATTTCTCTAGAAACCTCATTTTGTGACGATTCTCTCTCTTAACTCTCTGATGGCTTCCGAGGAACTCTCAGACTAGAGGGTTAGATGCGATGAGGGACCTATTTCTGCATCCTGAGAAACGCAAGACGATAGAGCAAATGCTTTCAGACGAGACGTCTGCATTTCATCTCAAAGACCATTCGACAAGACCTTTCTCAACTCCATCTGCATTCACTAATCATTAGTTGGTCGATGACAATTGCATAAAGGCAGATCAAGTCAGTGGGGATTCTCTTTCTCATTCTAGTTCCAATCTTGAAGCCTCTTGAGAGCATTCTCCTTACTTTCCGGTTGAACTTTGATGTCGCTTGTCCAGTCATTGGTGAGGGGTACTAAAAAAGAATAGTCTGAGCAGGGTCCTCGCTTACTCTTGCTCGTCAGATAGGCTCTAATCGAGTCTCAAGATCCCGGACATCTGGAATACTACCATTCCTTCCTCTGGGTTAGAGCAGTCATCGGACCCATGATAAGTTGATTTTGGTCCAAATAATAAACATGATTTGCTGACGCCATAATGGAACAGAAGATACGTGAACATCTTAGAAAGATCAGAGTTCAACCGCTCGCGTTCGAGAGTCTAGGAGCGAGGTCTATGTCGACCTTAATTAGAACTCCTGATGTGTCTTTGCTCATTGACCTTGAAGTTGCGTTGGGTCCCCGAAAACCGAAACTACCTCACCCCAGAGAATACTCTGCCAGAAATGAGAGCAGGACCAGGATTATTGATGCCGCATCGAAGTCAAATGTGCTATTTGTTTCACACTATCACCACGATCATTTCACACCAAGCTGTGTAGAGATGACGTGGCTTGGAAGTACACCTACAATTGCCGAGTCAATATACAGTGACAAAGTGATTCTCGCAAAGGACATTCGAAACTCCATAAACCCCACGCAAAAACGAAGAGGATGGATATTCAAGAAAAGCGTTGAGAAGCATGCGAAAAGCTTCACAACTGTTGATAACAAGACTGTTGAATACGGCAACATCAGACTGAAGTTTTCTTCTCCCGTTTATCACGGTGAACAAAACAGTGGACTTGGCTGGGTCTTGATGCTATCAATCACCTCAGGTGATGAGAAACTAGTCTATGCACCGGATGTCCAAGGACCCATGTCGAATGAGACTGCGAAAAACATCCTTACGGACAAGCCGGATCTTCTCATTCTAGGCGGACCTCCACTGTACCTGGAAGACTTCAGAGTCTCAGAAGATATGATTTCTCTCAGTCTTGAGAATATCACATATCTGACTACAAAGGTTCCGGTTACTGCAATAGATCAGCATCTGCTGAGGTCGGCAGAATGCAGGAATTTCCTAGGGAAGGCATTCAAGGCTGCAGAGCAGTAGGGAAACACGCTAGTTACGGCCGCCGAGTTTGATGGAGACGAAAACAATCTGCTAGAATCTAGAAGACAAGAGCTGTATGAGAAGGATCCTCCTTCGAAGGAATTCTTGAGATGGGCCAAGCTCCAAGAAGAAAGAGAGAGGGGGGACGGCCCCTCCTATATAGGCGCATCATCTTTTTCAGTTAGCCTTGCTGGTGGTTCGGAAACTCTTACCACATTTGGAGCATTCAAATAACCTTATCAGTAGAGCTGGCCCGTTTCCACTCTTGGGTTTCATACTCCATTCTTTCTTCGCGTTTGGTTCGTCGCTCCCACACTTTGAGCATTTAGACAACATGCAACACCTCCATATTCTCGTCAACCACAAGTTTGGAGACCTTGAGTCACCCTTGGAGCGCCACTGAAGTGAATCTTCTTTGGCGCTTCCATGGGGGCTAAGGCCTCGACGTCTATATGGAAATGCTCTGGTATATCAATGTTCCTACAACGGTACATGTATGGTTCTAGGTCAAAATGCCACCCACGTCAGCCGAAGAAACCATTTTCGCATATCGACTTAGGTATCCACGAGAAGCTTTCGTTCCGGGTGGCTTCCAAATTCTCAACCTTGACTTGATCTCGTCATCAGAAAGTAGCACCGAGACCTGCCGTTGGGGTATGTCAACGATCATCGAGTCTCCGTTCTGGACGATAGCTATTGGCCCACCGACAGCTGCTTCAGGAGACACGTGACCTATGCATGGGCCACGGGTCGCTCCTGAGAATCTTCCGTCGGTTATTAGGACAACTGATTCACTCAAGCCCATTCCTGTGATGGTAGATGTTGGTTCAAGCATTTCAGGCATGCCGGGGCCACCTTTTGGGCCTTGGTAACGAATAATTATGACATCGCCTTTTCGTATCTCACCGTGATGTAACGCTTGCATACACATCTCCTCAGAGTCGAATACTCGAGCTGGACCTTGGTGAACGAGAATTTTCGGTGAGACAGCTGCTGTTTTGACTACAGCGCCTTGAGGCGCAATGTTTCCCTTTAGGATGGCTATCCCACCTTCGGAATGAATTGGTTCGTCGATTGAATGGATTACATTTCGATTGAGAACCTTAGCGTCAGCGATGTTATCGGCCATGTTCTTGCCCGTAACCGTCAACGTGTCCACCTGTAGGAAGGATTGTAGTTCCTTCAATACCGCTGGGATACCGCCTGCCCTGTCTAGGTCTTCAAGTGCATAGGGTCCGCCAGGCATCATGTTACAGAGGTGGGGAATCTTTCTACTTAGTCTGTCAAAGATGTCTAGGCTTATGTGGATACCCAACTCATGCGCTATGGCTGGGAGGTGGAGGACAGTGTTTGTCGATCCTCCGAGAGCCATATCAACAGTTATCGCATTCTCGAAGGCCTTCAGGGTCATTATCTCCGAAGGCTTCACATCACGTTTTACCAAGTCCATTATGCTCTCCCCCGACTTTTCGGCGATGCCGAGTTTCTCTCCACTTATCGCCAATGAAGTAGCGCAGCCTGTGTAGGACATTCCTAGGGCTTCGGAGACGCATGCCATCGTGTTCGCAGTGTACATTCCGCTGCATGATCCGCATGTGGGGCAGACGTTATTCTCAAGTTCTTTCAGTTCCTTTTCAGTCATTAAACCTGCCTCAACTTTTCCGAGTGCTTCGAATAGAAAACCTAGGCCAACCTTCTCTCCATGGTAGCATCCGGCCAGCATGGGGCCACCTGTCACGACGACGGCAGGTATGTTGAGTCTGGCGGACGCTATCAGCATGCCAGGAGTTACCTTGTCACAATTCGAAATCAACACGACACCGTCGAACTTGTGGGCTTCAACCATTAGCTCGACGGAATCTGCAATCAGTTCTCTAGATGGCAGAGAATACCTCATTCCATCATGACCCATTGCTATGCCATCACAGACCGCAATGGTATTGAACTCGAAGCTAGTGCCTCCACCTCGAGTGATTCCAGTTTTGACTGCGTTCGCAATAGAATTAAGATGAACGTGTCCTGGAACAATCGAAGTGTAGCTGTTGGCCACAGCAATGAATGGCCTCTCAATATCCTGATCGGTGAGACCAAGTGACTTGAGAAGTGCCCTTTGAGGTGCACGATGTCGGCCATTTTTCACTGTATCGCTCCTCATATTGAATTCCTGCTTCGTGTCAACTAGCATTGCACAATTGAAAATGTTATCGTTGAAATGCTGTCATTCAATGCTGAGCTCTAGTTTCGACCGATACGCTTAATAACGAAATTCCATTACGTTATCCGCTTTGACGATGAAATGCAGAGTTCTAGATGATTGACATGTCCCTGAAACCATTGACGTCTTCTGGTTTATTTCTGAGGAAGATCTCATCGTCCGACGTAGTAGTAATTATCATTTAGTCTCCCTGACCTTTGACGCAAGTCGAGGCAGGGGCGGAGTTTTCAATTAGAGGTGAATATGATTGGTTGAAATGTCGGGTGCGAAGGCTCTTCTAGAAGCCTTGAAGAAAGAAAAGGTTACTGTTATCTTTGGATTACCCGGCGGCGCGAACCTTCCAATTTATGACGCCCTATTGGATTCAGACATGCGACACGTGCTCTGCCGTCATGAACAATCCGCAGCACATATGGCTGACGGCTTCGCGAGAGCCAGTGGCAGAGCAGGGGTCTGCTTTGCAACATCAGGGCCAGGTTCTACAAACTTGGTCACAGGCATCGCAAACGCATACATGGACTCGTCTCCAGTAATCGCCGTCACAGGCCAGGTTGCGACACCGCTCATCGGAAAAGATGCATTTCAGGAGACCGATATCATAGGCATAACAACTCCAATCACGAAGTACAACTTCCAGCCGAGAAAAGCAGTCGAAATCCCCACAATCATCAAGAAAGCATTCTACATAGCAACAACTGGTCGACCAGGACCTGTACTAGTCGACATTCCAAAAGATGTACAGATCCAAATGGCGAATGTTGATTTTCCAGATAAAGTTGAGATACGCGGCTACAAGCCGAATGGCGCACCTGAGAAGGATGCCGTGGAGCAATCTGCGAAGATACTTGCCAAAGCTGAGAGACCTTTCATACTCGCTGGCGGAGGAGTCAAGGTTTCCAACGCCTATGAATCACTTCAAAAACTCAGTGAATACCTGCGAGCCCCTGTCGGTACAACGTTCATGGGGAAGGGGGGTTTCCCAGAAGATCATCCTCTTTCTCTCGGAGTTGTCGGTATGCATGGAACTCCTTGGGCCAACAAAGTAATTCTTGACGCGGATGTTCTCTTCGCAGTTGGAGTAAGATTCTCCGACAGAACTACAGGAAACATTGAGGAGTTCTGTTCAAAAGCCAAGATCGTACATGTAGACATAGACGCTTCGGAACTTGGCAAAAACCGCGTGGTAGACTTTTCGATCGCGGGTGATGCTGATCAAACGCTGAAGCAGCTACTCAAATCACTTGGCGGAAAGATCTCCAAGAGACAGAAAAGCGACTGGATCAAGAGCATAGAGTTGGCCAGAGAACAGCTTAAGGTGAATCACAGAATCAATGAGAATGGATTGTCACCTCGACCGATCCTAAAGTCGCTAAGGAGACTGCTACCGCGAAATGCCATCGTGACTACGGAAGTTGGTCAGAACCAAATGTGGGCAGGTCTCTTCTTCGAGTCATATCTTCCGAAAACTTTCATCAGTTCCGGAGGCTTGGGAACCATGGGTTTTGGTTTTCCAGCTTCACTGGGAGCAAAGGTGGCAAAACCGGAAGTTCCAGTCGTCGACATAGCCGGTGATGGGAGTTTCATGATGACTGAGAACTCTCTTGGAACATCAATAACTGAAAAGATTCCTGTTACAGTTGTCGTGTTGAACAATACAGTCCTAGGAATGCCCGCCCAATGGCAGAGGTTCTTCTATAACCACAGGTATTCCGCTGTTCACCTTAGGGGAATACCTGACCTTGTGAAACTTGCACATGCCTATGGCGCCGAGGGCGTTCGCGTCGGATCCATTGGTGAATTCGAACATGCTGTGAAGACCGCTCTCAAGAGCGATGTGACAACGGTGATCGACGTTCCAATCTCGCCAGAAGAGGACGTATTGCCGATGGTTCCACCGGGAAACGCTCTTTCTGGCATAATGGGGGTAGCCTAACTTGGAAAAAGATTTCCTAATATCGGCCATCGTCGAGCACAAACCTGGCGTGCTACACAAGATCGCAAACATGTTTAGTAGAAGAGGATTCAACATCAACAGTCTCTCAGTGGGAGATACTGTAGGCCAAGAACTAGCACGAATGACTATCACTATAAGAGGTGACGAACCAACTGCAGAACAACTCATCAAACAGCTGAACAAACTGATCGACGTGATACACGTGGCGGCACTGGACCCCGCTAGAAGTGTAAAAAGAGAACTTGCATTGATCAAGTTGAACGCCAAGACGCCTCAGGACAGATCGTCGATAATGGACTACACAAACATATTTAGAGGCAGAATAATCGATGTTGCCCCAGACTCTGTAATTGTTGAAATCACTGGAACATCCGACAAAATGAACGCCTTCATCAATTTGACCTCACGTTATGGAATACTTGAAATAGCCAGAACTGGAGTAACAGCGCTCTCAAGAGGGTCAGAATCAGTAGCTATTGATGATAATGGTGATGTGAAATGGTGAAAGTATACCTCGACAAAGACACAACCCTAGAGGGTTTACGAGACAAAGTTGTGGCCGTAATTGGATACGGTATCCAAGGTCGGGCACAGGCACTCAACATGAAAGACTCTGGTGTAGAAGTAGCAATTGGACTGAGACCTGGAGGAAACTCTTGGAACCGCGCCGAGGATGATGGCTTCGATCCGATGACGGTGACACAGGCCGCGCAGGAAGGCGATGTTGTACATATGCTCGTACCAGACATGCAACAACCCGCAGTCTACAAGACCGAGATTGCGCCACACATGGCAAGAGGAAAGACACTGGGATTCTCTCATGGATTCAACATACACTTCAAGCAAATCATTCCGCCGCCCAACATTGACATCATAATGGTCGCGCCAAAGAGCCCTGGCGCTCGACTCAGAGAGACCTATCTAGAGAAGTTTGGCGTTCCAGCGCTGATAGCCGTAGCTCAGGATGCTTCAGGTCACGCAATGAACACTGCTCTCTCTATGTGCAAGGCGCTCGGATGCACAAAAGCTGGCGTTCTAGAAACAACGTTCAAAGAAGAGACTGAAAGCGACCTGATCGGAGAACAAACGGTTCTTGTTGGTGGACTACTCGAACTGATAAAGAAGGGATTCGAAGTTCTCGTTGAAGCCGGGTATCAACCAGAATTAGCATATTTCGAAGCGTGTAATGAGGCTAAACTGATCATGGACCTCATCTATCAAAGAGGATTAGTAGGAATGCTTCGAGGCGTCTCAGACACGGCAAAGTACGGTGGCATTACGGTTGGACCAAAGGTCATAGACGATCACGTGAAGCAGAACATGCGAAAGATAGTGAAAACAGTTCAGAATGGCACCTTCGCAAAGGAATGGGTGAAAGCTTCACAACAAGGCGTGCTCGACGGAATGATAAAGGATCTAGAGAATCATCCACTCGAGAAGGTTGGGAAAGAGATCAGGAAGATGTCTGGTCTCGAGCGATGAAGGGCCGAAATAGATCTTGAACCTGATTGAGAAGATTCTAACTAGAGCTTCTTCAAGGGAGACTGTACAGCCGAACGAGATCATCGAAGCCCGAATCGACGTGGCGATGGTACACGAACTCACTGGACCCTTAACCGTGAAAGCGTTTCATGAGATCGGCAGTAGGAAAGTCTGGGACCCGGACAAAATAGTAGTAATATTTGATCATCTGGTGCCAGCGAACACCATAACCACTGCAGAACTCCACAAGACACTGAGAGAATTCGTAAAGGAACAGGGGATAGAACGGTTCTACGACATTGGTCGCGGAGGCATATGTCATCAGGTCATGCCTGAGGAAGGCCTGGTCAGACCAGGAGAGGTAATTGTCGGTGCAGATTCCCACACATGTGAATACGGAGCGTTAGGAGCGTTCGCGACTGGGATAGGCTCAACAGAGATGGCAGCTGTCTTCGTGAAAGGCTCTCTGTGGTTCAGAGTACCCAAAGTGGTGAAGGTTGATGCTAACGGAAGATTTCCAAACAATGTCTCAGCCAAGGATCTTATCCTGAAGATAATCTCCATATTTGGCTCTGGCGGGGCCACATACAAAGGAATCGAGTTTGCAGGATCAGCCATATCAGACATGAGCATTGACGGCCGCCTCACAGTATGTAACATGGCAGTAGAAGCCGGAGCGAAAGCTGGAATAATTGAACCGGACCAGAAGACGATTGACTACGTAAGAGCGCGCAGTGATAGGGACTTCACTCCCATCAAGAGCGATTCTGATGCGGAGTATGAGAAGCGAATAAAGCTGGATGTCAGCAACCTTCCCGCTCAAGTGGCTTGCCCTCCCTCAGTGGATAACGTGAAGCCAGCATCAGAAGTTGGAAACGTCGAGATCGATCAAGCATTCATAGGTTCATGCACAAACGGTCGTATGGAAGATCTCAGGATAGTAGCCAAGCTTCTGCAGGGAAGGAGTATAAAACGTGGAGTAAGAACCATCATAATCCCAGCCTCCCAGAGAATCTACCTTGAATGCTTACATGAAGGACTAATCGAAACCTTCGTTCATGCAGGAGCGGCTGTTGGAAACCCAAACTGTGGACCCTGTTTAGGAGGTCACATGGGCATCCTAGCACCAGGAGAAGTCTGCATAAGCACCTCGAATAGAAACTTCACTGGAAGAATGGGTAGCACTCAGGCCAAAGTATACTTGGCGTCACCTGCAACGACCATAGCCTCAGCCATTGAAGGGAAGATTGTAGATCCAGCATCTTTAGGTGGGAATTAGAACGATAGTCCAAGGCAAAGCTATCAAGCTGGGAGATGACATAGACACAGATGTCATCTTTCCCGGAAAATACCTAACCCTCACGGATCCCAACGAAATTGCGAAACATGCTCTTGAAGGAATCGAGACTGGTTTCTCTGAGAGGGCAAAAGAAGGCGTAGTGCTCGTGACGGGTGAGAATTTCGGCTGCGGCTCGAGCAGAGAGCACGCACCCTTGGCGCTCAAGTACTCTGGCGTCCGTTGTGTAATCGCAAAGTCATTCGCTAGAATCTTCTACAGAAACTCAATAAATGTTGGATTAGCTCCGATTGAATCTACCGACGTATATGACAAAATCGATGATGGAGACAAAGTATCGGTTGATGTTGAAAGTGGAGAAATTCTCAACGTGACAAGGAGTCTTAAACTCAAGGCTACCCCGCTGCCAGATTTCATTGTAAGATTACTGTTGGACGGAGGATTAGTTCAGCATCTAAGAAGACAAATCAAATCTGAGAGATAAGACTAGTCAACTGCACTCGAACCCGAACTGCCTTGTGACCCTTCATATTCCCTTATCTTGTACAGGTAATACAGGTAGCCGTCAACGATCGCCTCTTCACTGGCTTTCAAGATGTTTGGTGATACCCCAATTGTTGACCATCTTTTTCCGTTAGATTTGAATTCAGTAAACACCTGAACAGCCGCCGCTGTTCCCTTTTCCACATTTATCTCTCTCACTCGATACCCCGAGAGCTTGACGCTCGAAATTTCAGGATGCTGACTCTTCAGTGCACGCCTCAGGGCTATGTCAAATGCATTTACAGGTCCGTTGCCTTCTGCCGCAGCTATGAATGAGTGACTGCCCATCTTGAGCTTCACAGTACTTTCCGCGCTAACTCTACGAGATTCTCCAACAACGAAAGCTCTCCAGTTTAGTAGACTGAAGTAGTCTAGATCTACTCCAAGTGCTCTTGCATATAACAAGTTCAAGCTCGCACTTGCATTCTCGTAGTGATAACCTGCAGCTTCCTTCTCTTTTACATTCTGAAGGATTCTCATAGCTTCAGGGGAGTTCTTCTTTAGCGCGAACCCGAATTCCTTAGCCTTCTCGATTATGTTCGCTAAGCCAGTCTGGCTTGATACCGCTATCGATCGAGTATTGCCTACAATAGCGGGATCGAAACTCTCGTAAGCGTCTGAACGTTTCAGAACAGCATGCCCATGAATGCCGCCCTTATGAGCAAACGCAAACCTACCGACAAATGGTTGATAGTTGTTTCTTCGAATGTTCGAGATCTCATATACATATGATGACAGTTCAGTGAGTTTCGAAACATCAAGTCTGGTCTTGACATTGAAAGTCACGACCAAGTTTCCAATGATTTCCACAAGATTTGCGTTTCCACATCTTTCACCAATCCCATTTATTGTTCCTTGAACATGCTCTGCCCCTGCTATCAAAGCAAAAAGCGAATTTGCGGTGGCGAGTCCTCGATCGTTGTGGGCGTGTATTCCGATTGGTTTTGAAATCTCATGTTTCACAATCTTGGTTATTTCATATATCTCGCTAGGAGTGGATCCTCCTCTGGTGTCACAGAGGACGATCTCTTGCGCACCTGCTTCTTCAGCTGACTTAATGACGTTCATAGCGTAACTTGAATTGTCCTTGTATCCGTCGAAGAAGTGTTCGGCATCGAAGATTACTCTGCATCCCTTTCCGAATAGATAACCTATCGAGTCCGATACCATCTGCAAGTTCTTGTCGAGAGTCGTCCCCAAGATCTTATCGACGTGTAGAGTCCAGGCTTTTCCCATCAAAGTCACGTAGTCGGCTCCTACCGACTGCAAGATCTTGAGGTTTCGATCGCCCTCAGCTTTCAGTTCAGGTTTCCTAGTGATTCCAAATGCTGCAATTGGAGAAGAGATCTGCTCCTTCCTTATTCTTCTGAAGAAATCGATTTCTGCGGGGCTTTTGGAGTTGGGCCATCCGGCTTCGATATAGTCTATGCCGAATTCACTCAATTTCTTTGAGATCTTGATTTTATCATCAACAGAGAAGTTCACGTCGATAGCTTGATTTCCATCTCGTAGAGTCGTATCATAGAATCTTGGTGCAACGGATAGACTCATTGGCTCTGACATCTTCAATGAATCCGATATGAAAGACAACATTAAGGCTTCTCTAGAACTAGACGAAGAGCTTCCGAGATCATACAGATGAGTCGGTTTCGGTTTGAATTTCGCGGTCACCCATAGAGATTGCTCCTCTCAAAAGTCGGTTTCGCTTAGTATGCTTGAGTAAGAAAAAAAGCTTTCTCCCAACAGACTTATAGCGCTGAACCATGCTGATTCCGAGCTCAAGGTGTTACTAGCGATGCCACAGATCAAGCCAGTTGACTTCGCCTGGATGGATGGAAAATTCGTAAAGTGGAATGAGGCGCAGGTCCATGTGATGACACATGGCCTCCACTATGGGTCTGGCGTTTTTGAGGGGATAAAGGCTTACCCAACTCATAACAATTTAGCCGTGTTCAGAATCAAAGAACATTACCAGAGGCTACTGAATTCAGCTAAGATCTACATGATGGAAGTCGGTTACAGCATAGACCAGTTATGCGACATCACCAAAGAGCTACTGAAACGCAATAACCTACATGAAATGACCTATATCCGACCCATAGCTTTTCGAGGATTTGGAGAGTTTGGTCTCAATCCTTTGGGCTCCCCCGTTCAGATTGCAATATGTGCATTTCCGACCACCCCCTATCTTCGCAAAGAAGGTGTCAAGGTTTGCACCTCATCATGGAGAAGAATACCTGATGTGTCGCTTCCGACATCAGCCAAGTCTGCTGGAGCTTACATAAATTCCTGTCTTGCGAAAATTGATGCATCCCTAAGTGGCTTCGACGAGGCAATAATGATGGATGTCTACGGTTATCTTGCGGAAGGATCTGCAGAGAATCTCTTTTTAGTGAAGAATGGAGAGATACTGACACCGCAGATATCTGCATCCATACTTGAAGGGATAACGAGAGCTTCAGTCATTCAGATAGCTGAAGATCAAGGATATCATGTGCGACAACCCCATATCGCAAAATCACAGCTCTACACGTGTGACGAATTCTTCCTCACGGGAACTGCTGCAGAAATCACTCCGGCACTCGAGGTCGATAGAAGAAAGGTCGGAAATGGAAAGATAGGACCAGTCACGAGCAAACTTAGAGAGATCTTTACGGAAATCGTTTCTGGAAACTCGACTAAATACAAGTCATGGCTGACTGAGGTATACTAAGCGAGTCAACTTGTACGCCTGTGTTCCATGTCTATTCTCCCGCTAATCTCACGGAGATCACTGACCACATAGTCTGGACCATCATTACGGATGGCAGTCCTGCGCGAATCACAGCACTTCTTGCTGCGATCGATGAGAATAGTGGTCATGCCAACCTTACCGGCGCCAACAATATCATATTCGACAGAATCACCCACCATAGCCGCCTCTTCTGGGGTGCAGTCTGCGATTCTTAGAGCTTTGAAGAAAATTGTCCTTAGAGGTTTGTAGGATCGTGCTTCAAATGACGTTATGCCCCGCTTGAAAAATGACCGTAAACTCATTTTACCCAGCTGTTTGTACAGATCCATATCAGCATTAGATATTATTCGAAGGTCGTAACCTCGATTCCTCAAATCCTCTAGAGCATGAGGGGCGTCCTCGAAGGGCCGCCCGTAGTTTATGAATGAACTTCTAGTCATCGTAACATACTTGTTGATGGATTTCCTGTCAACGTTGATGCCATGTTCTCTCAGGACAAGTTTGATACATGTGACCATGATTTGGCTTATGGGCAAAAATCGATGAGCTCTTTCAACATGCCGATGAAAAGGAAACATCTTGCTATCCCATCTTCTATGGAAGTCTCTTGGATCGATGTCATCTCTGTCCAAATCCTGCAGCATCGCCTTGACTGCTGTCAAATGTGCTCCGAAATTGTCGAACAGAGTTCCATCGGCGTCGAAAAAGATGACTCTGGGAAACATTGAGCACCCCTAGATCTGCTGTACGCAAGCTTGCTCTTATTTTGATCTGACTACCCGTCGCACCATTTCTGGTATGCGTCAGCTACGTCAAGCTGGAGATTTTGCGGAAAGTACTTTAGAGATTTCATATAAAGCACCTAGCAGATTCCTTTGACTTTATTAGCTTAGCTCCTGCAACTCCAGTACGTCGGAGAGAGGGCATTGCTCAGAAATCAATTCAACATAAACATCGAGAACGTTGTAGCTTCATCAGATCTCCATCAGAATATCGACCTGGAATCGGTTGCAAGAACTTTTCCAACTGTTGAATACAAACCAGAACAATTCCCTGGACTTGTCTATCGACTGCGGAAACCCACTGTCGCTACGCTTGTATTCAGCAACGGGAAATTCATAGTTGCCGGCGCTAAGTCTGAAAAGAGGGCGAAACGAGCTGCTTCGAAATTGGCGGAGGAACTTACGACCGGGGGGATCGTCATTTTGGCAAAGCCGGACGTAAGAATCAGAAATGTGGTCGGTTCGGCAGATCTAGGTCATCAGATTGATCTTGAAGACACAGCCAATATTCTTGAAGGAACAATATACGAGCCCGACCAGTTTCCCGGCCTGATCTATAGGATGAAAGAGCCTAGAGTAGTATTCCTCATCTTCGCAAGCGGTAGAGTCGTATGCACAGGTGCTAGTCGTGAAGTCGATGTGCGGAGAGCCGTAGACAAGCTGCACGAAGCCTTAGCCATAAGAGGGCTAATCCCATACTGCGCCTGCGAATAGATAATGCAATTTCAATCTTATGGAAGGATTCAACAAACTTAAGCTGAATTTGACGATACCGCAACTCTAGCCAAATGAAGGATGATGCTCATTCTCTTTCGTCATGATTCCAGCTGGAGAGGAGACTCGCTTACTTTAGGCACCGAATGAGCACCTGCACCTTCCCTGAAAAGAAGAAGTATGAGACCTATTTCGATCGTGGATGCTACCAAGCTAATTATGAATGGCAGACGGATCGAATGATACGTCTGAATTAACCATCCTCCAATGGGCGGCGCGAACATACCGGCAAAGTACATCATTCCCAGACGAACTCCATACGCTGTACTTAACTGGCAGCCGGTTGCATCAGCGAAATACGATGGAATAGTTGTGTTAGCGATTGTGAATGATATACCCGCCAGAAAATATGATGCTACAAACATCCATTGGTCAAATGCGAAGGCTACCAGCGCCATACTCACGCTCATCATCACAGCACCCAGCACAATGAAGATTTTCCTCTTCCCAGTCACGTCTGAAGAAAACCCTCCTGGAATTCCGAACAATAGAGTGGCGATTGACATAGCTGTGAAACAGAGGCCCATGATGTACGGTGTCGCTTGAAATTCGTTCTCGAGGAATATCATGAAGAATGGGTTTGAAAGTTCTTGAAAGAACTGGTCCCAAATGGCCACTATTATCAAAGCCATTATTCCTCTATCCATAGCTATACTTTCTCTCACGTTCGCCAGTGACAGCGAAACTCTAGATGAAGTGACTTGACCAACGTCAAGCTTCGAAATAATGAGGAAGATAGCGACCAAGATTATTGGTATAGTTACAATGAATGGGGAGCTCCAGCCGTAGTGAACTATCATTACTCCACCGATTATCGGTCCGATAACATACCCCAGCTGCTGGAGCGTATATACGAACCCGAAAGATGTAGCCTTCCTCCTGCTGTGAGCTACCTTGGAGACTATTGAAAAAGACGATGTCTGCCTAAGTCCCATCGCTGCCTTGCCAATCACAAGACCCAGAGCGACTGGAATCCACACTAGAAGAAAACCTGCAATCCCGTACATGATTGCGGAGGCCAGACTACAAACAAGACTAAGAAGAAGGATGAATTTTCCACCGTACCTATCACTAAGTATACCGCCAACAAGAAAAGAGAGTGCCAATGCGAAATCATAGAATGCGCCTACTATCCCAACATCAACAAAAGACGCGCCCAGTTTGTACAGCCAAAGAGTCACAAAGGCTATCACCATGCCGCCTGCAAAATAGAGCAGTGCGATCGCGATCGCTACTATCCATAAACTATTCTCTGGTCTAAGAAACTGAAAACTCCTGGTAAACAGGCGCACTCATCATCATCTTCTGATCGGGGTTGAAGCCCTATGATTTGATTGAAGCAATGTTGGTTTTCAGTTCCTCAATGTACCTATGGCTCTCAAAGAGCCAACCCTTTTCATTCTGGTATAGGTCAACTGGGAGCCAACGTCTCATCCCAGTCCACTTTTCGATGACATGGAATGAATAGTCATTTATCAACCGCGGATCAATGAGATACCTGTCAAAAACGCGAAGTAGTTCTTGGGTCTCGCCGGTTGGAACGTACATAATAGCCGCCAACCCACTAACATCACCCTTGACCGAGAACCCTTGCCACATTGGAAGCTCATTAAAGGCTGATACAAGAGCTCTTGTGGTATCGTCGTCGCAGTCGAGCACCACCCACACCGCATCGTCTAAGCCAATTCTAAACGATGCAATCTTCGGTTGAATCACATTATGGTCTAGGAGCCGTCTGACTCTTTGCCCGACGTATGCACCGCTCACGCCGATCTTATGTCCGATGTCTGAGAAGGCATGGCGTGCATTCATTCTTAGGATACTCATAATTTGGAGGTCGAGCCTGTTGATTTTCACCTGTAACTTAGGACACTCATCCTCGGATCGAAGAGCTCTATGCCAAGCTTTGGTTGAAAGATATTCCTTCAACCAAAGGCCCCACTCATCCCAGTAGACATTCCATTCTCCCATCTCAGGGCTGTAGTAGCGAGGGTTGAAACCATAGTAGAAGTCTTTGATTCCGTACCACAGAAAGTCATCCACGATCTCGGCTCGCTTCAGTTGGCTTGCAAACTCGTGGATGAATGTTTCATTGCCGAACGGTACGTTGATGTAAGCAAGCAGATTCATTCCTCCGTAGACCCTGTACACGCGTCCACAATACGGTATCTTCCATATCTCTTCTGCGACATCCGATGCAAGTCCAGTTTTTGTTTTGAGCATAAGAAGAAAAGCGGAGATGCCGAATTGATTTGTATCCACGACCAGAAATGGCCAGACGTTCGCTTTTCTCTCTAGCTCTCGTACAGTTCTCTGGACGGTTGGCAAGGTTAATCCTGTTTTCTGAGCGATCCGACTTATGGAAACAAGTGGATCCTTCGACATCAAATCCAGTATCTTTAGCTCCCCGCTGTC
This sequence comes from Candidatus Bathyarchaeota archaeon, assembly GCA_963760485.1. Taxonomy (GTDB): domain Archaea; phylum Thermoproteota; class Bathyarchaeia; order 40CM-2-53-6; family CAVXDP01; genus CAVXDP01. Next base: position 98,169 of record CAVXDP010000016.1, read on the forward strand.
AAGCTTCACATGTTTGGGTTTCAGTGCCAAAGAATCTGCAATCGCTTCATACTCGGAGAGGTCGATCTGTGATTTGAATTGACCGATACTCTCGAGGCGTGAGAAAATCCTGCGAATAAAATCTCCTCCCGTAATCTGATCCCACTCCTCGTAGTATTCTATCCCTTCAAACGCCTTCGAGTCTTCTCTCAAGCCATGTCGAGCGACCTTCCAAAACTCACGTTCGAAAGGCTTCTCGAGGATTTTGTAGGCACAGTAATCCGTCTGTTCGTAGGACCTGTCCATCTTCTCCATAACACGAGGGTTGAACAGGTGAGCTACATCCCTAGCAATCAAACACTTCGTCAACTCATCAAAAAACAAGTATGGAGGTTGTATGTTCAGGCAATTCAAAACTGGATAGTAACGTGTTCCCCAGAAAGTAGTCTTTTGATCATCGACAAGCCACGGGTCGAAAAATGAAGAAACTCTAAGATCTTCCCTGTACTTTCCTATCTCCCCTCTCGAGAAGCCGCAAAGTTGCTCCATGCCGGCTAGGGAGCTGGCAAGCACCTTGTCAGCTTGCTCGAGTCTCACTTCAACCTCATTCTCGCAATGCCATCCTCCACTTATCATACTGTCTAACTCTGCGATTAATCTGTCGTGCAGCCACATCTTCTCCGTCTCGAACCGAGCCAGCTTCGCCACAACTTTGTCCATTGGCAAGGGATGGATGATCTCGGATAGTGTGACTAGATCGTCGAAGAATTTGCGCCTCGCTGCCTCATTCTTGTACTTTGGAACATTCTCCGTGATGATCGATGACAAAGCCTTGCCAAAGAGACAGCGTACACAGTCGGCAGCAGCTTCGTTCTGGGTCAGAGTATTCTCCATTATTCCCAGAAAACTTGACGATATTCGCGCATAAGCACGTGGATCGGTTATACCTCGTGTGAGAAGGAGGATGACCTCGTCCCTTTTTCCTTCGTCCAACTTAACCTTGGAAGCGAGCCCTTCTCATCAACGCAGAAAACTTCACAATCCCCATAGGCGCCTTTACAAAACTCTCAAAGAATTCTTCACTTAGCGAAATCAGATGACGGGTTTGGGCTGACATCTGGCCACCAATCTTTTGTTTAGTTTTGTTGAACTCTGAACAGATACCGCGTATATCCTTAAAATGCATCTCTTCTCACATTTCAGATTGTCGCTCCATTTTGCCCGAGTGCAAGCAATTGGGTCTGACTGATGAGTGTTCGCTTCCTTTCGAGCTTGAAGCTACTTCAGTAATTCAATTTCTCGTCTAAACTGGCTCGATCAATCAGAACAATGAAGCTTCAAGAATTTTCGCATAGTATAGGTTGCTACAGGTAGAGGTGATTTGGTTGAAACGTGATGGCGGTCCTTTCCGAGCTGGTGGGCCATCAAGAGACGGCGGCCCATTCTGAACAGGGAGCAGGTGTCGTGAATGGAATCGAGTTTGATTAATGGGAAATTCAGAGGTGATTTCGTTGATGCGTGATGGTGGTCCATTCTGAACAGGGAGCAGGTGTCGTGAATGGAATCGAGTTTGATTAATGGGAAATTCAGAGGTGATTTCGTTGATGCGTGATGGTGGTCCATTCTGAACAGGGAGCAGGTGTCGTGAATGGAATCGAGTTTGATTAATGGGAAATTCAGAGGTGATTTCGTTGATGCGTGATGGTGGTCCATTCTAGTTTGCATTTCGTGTATGAAGATTTGAAAAGGAGGTTGAGAAATGTCAAAGATAATATCTATTGGGCTCAGAGACTACTCAAAGAGAATGTTAAGCATTAGCAGTTACCTTCGAGCGCAGGCCAAAGAGACGCTGTACTATTCGGGAAAACTCTTGGGAACAAACGAATTCGTCAATGAGAATTCGAAGACTCTGGAGGATGCGTTAACGAAGGTCTCAGATACGTATGCACGATTCTCTGAAGCCTCCCTGAAAGTGGCTAGGCTCGGATCGAACTTTCTGACAGTTGAACTGTATGGCTGCCCGACGTGTGTCGAAGCTAAACATGATGGTCTTACATACTGTTGGATAGACGCTGGCTACATTGCCGGCGCCCTTGAGAAGATGATGGGCAAACGCTTCGCGGTAATAGAGACCAAATGCCGCGGAACCGGATATGACTATTGCGAGTTCGTGGTGACGGAGAATCGGAGCACTGAGGCAAGGCAACCAAAGTCGATTGCGTTCAAGAGATTTGAGAAATCGCCTATGTAAATGATTGGTTCGCATCCAACGCCTAGGGGATGGTCGAGGCCCTTGTTGGTTGGGCTTCGACGATCCTCGAAAATTTTGGTATCAAACTGCTATTTTCTTGTTCGAGTTCTGTCCCCAATCTTTTGTGGAAGATTTCTAGAATCTTGAGTTCGATCTGTTTAGAAACCTGTCCGAACAGAGTGTAGATAGTTTCTGAGAAGAGTTCCAAACTCGTCGGGATTTCATTTCTCGTCAGCATGAATCTCTTCTCAAGGAATCTGTAGATTTGGGTTCTGACGTTCCTACCGAAAGAACTTTCCAGAACCTCATCGATTGCCTGTAGCAGTAGCTCCCCTCCCAACTCTTCGGTAACCAACGCCAACGACAAAGCTACCCTCAACCTACCAACGTGAACCCAAATGGTATAAACCCATATTCACTCCTGCCTACCACATTTCTAATCTCTAAAGTGAAGGCGGTCAATCCTTGAATACGAGGGGCGACTCGCTTCGAAAACTTCAAGATGTCGATTGATCATTGGGTTCGTGTGATTTGGGCGAGTTTCTCATCATTCGATGAGCTTTGAAAACCGGGGGAATCTGGAGTGAAGTATAGGAAGTTTGGGAAACTAGACTGGATGGTGTCAGCTTTAGGATTTGGAGCAATGAGATTGCCCATCAAAGATGGAGATGCTGCGAGAATCAATGAGTCGGAAGCGATTAAGATGATACGGTATGCCATCGATCATGGTGTGAACTATGTCGATACGGCCTACCCGTATCACGAAGGAAACAGCGAGACCTTAGTTGGAAAAGCGTTGAAGCATGGATATCGGGAGAAAGTAGCGATAGCCACTAAGATGCCAACATGGCTTGTCAGTTCCCAACAAGAGATGGATAAGATTCTGAACATACAGCTTGGGAGACTACAGGTTGACCAAATCGATTTCTGCCTCCTTCATGGCCTTGACAAGATGGTTTGGCCGAAACTCGCGTATGAACGTTTTCGAATGGGCTGAGAAAGATGCAACAAGGAAAGATAGGGCATCTTGGTTTCAGCTTTCACGACGAATACCCCGTATTCAAAGAGATCATTGACAGCTATAGAGATTGGACTTTCTGCCAAATCCACTACAACTACGTGGACAGAGCGTACCAGGCAGGCACAAGAGGGCTGAAGTACGCAGCCTCAAAGGGACTCGCAGTTATTGCTATGGAACCAATGGCAGGTGGAAACCTGACTGTCACACCGCCTGAGGAGATTCAGGACATATGGGATGAAGGGGGGCACCGTCTAAGCCTGCGAGATTGGCTCTCGAGTGGGTTTGGAATCGTCCAGAACTATCTGTTGTTCTAGCGGTATGAGTACGTTGGAACAGGTGATTGAGAACGCGGAGACCGCTGACATTTCGATCCCCGGCATCCTGACGCAGAAAGAACTGGAGCTCTTGGATCGGGTCGCACAGAAATACAACATACTAGGGTTCTTAGGTTGCACTGGGTGCAGATATTGTATGCCCTGCCCTCAAGGAGTGAACATACCTCAGATACTCTTACTATACAATGAATACCATGCAAAAGGAAGAGGCGATAAGATCAAGAAGAAGTACTTGAAGCACATCTCTCCCGAAAGCCAAGCCAAGAGATGTACTATATGTGAAAGATGCGAAAAACTTTGCCCGCAACACCTGCCAATAGGAGAAATACTTGGCCGAGCGACATGGATATTTGACGAAGAATGAATATCATGGCCACAGCGAGCCAAGAGTCAGAGTCTTTTAGGTCAGACAGTGGATTCGTCTGAGCGAAATTGACCCCGTCTAGCAGATTCCCATGCAGAATCTTTCGAAATTCTCATGTTCTATGAGTTCCTGAGCCCTTCCGCGGAAAGCAACGGTTCCGTTGACCAATGCGTAGGCGTCGTCACTCATGTTCAATGCCTTGCGGATATCCTGTTCCACTAAAATGACTGATAGATCAAGACTATCTCTGAGCAAGGCTATTCTTCTGAACATGTTGTCCGTCAGTTTCGGAGAGAGCTGAGCTGTCGGTTCGTCAAGCATCAATAGGTTCGCCTTTCGAACTAATGCCGTGGATATTGCCAAGTATTGCCTCTCTCCTCCGCTTAGAGTCTTGGCTTTTCTTCCGATAAGGGCCTTCAGCTCAGGAAAAGTCTCGAGCGCGAGTTCAAGTCCGTCAAAGTACGAGGCTTCGTCGAGGACGTAACCAGCTATCTTTAGGTTCTCGCGTACCGTAAGATTCGTAAATATGTTCTCCACTTGCGGTAGGTAAGCCATTCCCATTCTAGCCTTCTGGTGAGGCTGAACTGTGCTGACATCTCTGTCTTCAACCAGAATCTTCCCAGAGTATACTGAGACTAATCCGAAGATAGCTTTGAGAAGGGTACTCTTGCCACTGCCGTTGGCTCCGATTATTGTTGTTATCTTTCGATCATGCGCCTCTACGTCGATATCGAAAAGTACTTGAAGTTTGCCGTACCCTGCGTTAAGCTTCACAACGCGAAGCACCAAGATAAACCTCCACCACGTCTGGATTGCAGAGTACGTCTTTTCCATCACCCGAGGCGATAACTCTCCCATCAGCCATGACGTGCACGTAGTCCGCATATTTCAGAACTATGTCGAGTCTATGCTCAACCAGAAGAAATGAAAGATGCTATCCTTGAGGCTCGTAAGCCTTTCAAGTATAGAATGGGCGAGCGTAGGATTTACGCCAGCTATTGGTTCATCCATAACTATCAGTTTCGCATTCCGCATTAGTGCCCTTCCGACTTCCAAGAGCTTCAATTGGCCCCCACTGAGCTTGTATGACTCAGTATTCCACAGATGATCCAGTTTTAGGAATTCTAGATACTGAAATGCCTTCTCGACAAGTTCACTTTCCTTCTCACCCCACGAGCCCGCTAAGGCGCAGGAGATTCCTTCTCCAGGGTTTTCGTCCGCCACCATAAGATTTTCAAGAACAGTCAGTTTTTTCAGAGGTTGAGGAATTTGAAAAGTCCTTACTAATCCGAGACTATAAATCTCATGAGGAGGCTTATTTGTTATGTCATGCAAATCGAAGAAGACTTTTCCTCCGTCCGCTTGATAGAACCCCGAAATGGTGTTTATGAATGTAGTCTTTCCACTACCATTCGGGCCTATGACAGGTGTTATGCGATTTTTTTGGGCTTCTAAGTTAACACTATCTAAGGCCTTGAGGCCGTAAAAAAATTTGGAGAGATTCTCGGTTCTAAGCATGGTACTATTGCCATTCGATTTTGTTCGTCGTTGATCTCCAGATTCCCTTCAGAATCCACTGAGTGTTATCGACGCCCCAGATAGCATAGTCCCCCGAGGCTCTATCATTGAATTCATCAAGTCTTATGTATCCGCTGACTGTTGTGACACCGTAATCTCCATTGCTATATTTTTCGCTGACTTTTGGTATGTTTGTCGCCATTTCATCTGGTCTGATTTTCTGCTCAACTTGCCGTAGACCTCTGAGTAGCTCAAAGCCAGAACCCACTCAGCATCGTAGGCGTTCAAGGCATATTGGTATATGTTCCTATGAAAGCGCTCAGTGTAGGTTTTGTTGAGTTTGTCGAAGCTCGGGCCCCTGGAGTCAAACAATGTGCTGTACATGCCCACCTTGTTGACTTTGTCAGGGATGTCTGATATCTCTACTCTTCGCAGTACCATCGCAACCCAACCATCTTACTTTCAGGAGAGGTGAATCACTTTTCACTTGGGATACAACATCGTGAAGACTTCTTCTGTAACTGAAAGCTGCGACCGCAACATGAGAACAACCATACTTCTGTGTGAGCTGATTAACGCTTCCTTCCAGAATTGCTACGTATGGTGTAAAGTTTCGCCGTACGTTGTTAGCGGATCCAGACAGATCAACCAGTACACCGATCGATATTTCAGTTGTTGTCTGGTCCTGTTGGTATGCTAGTGTAATATATATGTGTGATGGCAATGATTGCAATGATGACTATGGCAATCTGCTGCAATAGAAACTGTCTTCTTTGAGGTCTTTTTTGAGCTGGCCATTCTTATGATATAACTTAAAGACGACATTTCAGTCCACGATACAATAACAGTAACCCATAGACATATATTCTTTATAAATTTTCGTAAGTGACGAACAATTATGGCGGTTGTTGAAGGAGCGATAATCTACTCAAATCTTCTAGTGTCTTTTGGGCATAGGTCTTGACACTGACTTATATCACTACGGGAGTTCCAAATTTCGCCCAAGGATCTTTTGCAATATTCGGCTCTTATGTCTCTCTTAGCTTCGGTGCATCTCGTAGGTGTCCACCCTTACTATTCTTTACCTGTATCCTTGGCGATTGGTGGGCTCTTAGGAATGAATTGTGTACGTTGGAGTTCTTAGGCCGCTAGTAGCCCGAGGGGCAGGCGTTGTCATATTGATGGTAGCAACTTTGACGACGGACCTGATACTGTTGGGTTGTCTCGGAGCGTACTCTGACTATTTGGCTGGAATTACCGGGAAGGCTACAAAGAAATTCATTTTCACCCCGTTCGATTTCAAATTCTGGGAGTCCAAGTGATATCTCGTTTCGACTCTTGTGATACTAACTATGGTTCTATCACTTTTCTTACTCCTTTACAAAACGAAGTTCGGAATCGCTCTCAGGGCTTCGATGGAGAACCCGTCATTAGCGGAGATAGTGGGTGTGGACGTGGAAAGAGCGAGGATGTTTTCTTGGATTCTGTCAGGCGCCCTAGCTGCAATGGCGGGTACGCTACTACCATTCAGGCAAGAGATTGTTCCCGCCGGCGGGGCATTAATGATAGTTTCAATATTCGCGACGAGCATAGTAGGCGGGTTAGGGCAGCATTTATGGTGCTCTTGTCGGTGGATACATCATAGGCATGTCTGAATCTCTTGTCACTTTCGAGCTCACGTCTATTTTCGGGGCAGTTGTCCTACTCTACTCGAAAGTAGTCTCATTGATCATACTGGCCTTCACACTAGGATTCGCTCCAAGAGGAATAACAGGCATTACATGGAGGCGATATCTTCGGAACACCTAATCCTCACAATAGCTCTTTGGTTCGGCTTCTATGCGATAGTAGCTCTCAGCCTTAATATCGAATATGGCTACGGCGGTATACCGAACTTCGGCAGAGCCCTAGCGGTCATGATAGGGGGAATTGCAGTCGGCGGAATAGTGAACCGAATACTGATGAGTCTTTTCAATATCTCCGGTGGAATAATTGAGGCCAGTGGCAGGGTCAAGTCGGTCGCTAACGAGATTATAGTTCGAGACCCAAGTTTTGGAGTACTGATCATCCTGTCCTCTTTGGTTCTAGCAACTGCCTTGGGTGGAGTTGCTGGAGCACTCTTGATTCTCCCAAGCGCCAAGTTGTCGGAAGATTATTTGGCTATGACTCTCTTGGCCATAAGCGAGGTCGGTTATCTGGTTGCGAACTACAACATGGATATTGTAGGAGGATACTACGGGGTCTCTATTCCCAATGTCCTAGCGTTCGTTCCTGGGGAAAATAGAGGGCTTGTCTTCTCACTGATAGCAATTTCTGTAGCATTTGCATGCTACTTGTTCAGTGAGAGGCTCCTTAACTCGCCGTACGGCAGAACCCTTAGGGCCATGAGAGAGAATGAGGTTGTTGCTAAGGCTTACGGGAAGAATGTAATGAAGCTCCGAACAAAGACGGTGGCCTTGGGCTCTGCAATGGCATCATTGGCGGGAGTTCTCTATTCACTATTCTCAGTGAACGTGATAGCCAGTAGCTTCGGCAGAGTGGAGTGGACATTTTATCCTATCCTCATGGTGCTCCTTGGTGGGGCAGGGAACAATCTCGGAGTTCTTCTAGGCACTTTGACTTTTGTGTCAGCTAGGATTTTGTTGATAACTTACAAGTTCGAGATAACATCTGCTCTGCGATTGCCTTTCGAGGCGGTGTGGCTTGAATATATTCTATTCGGGGTGAGCATGTTACTAATCCTAGTCTACAGACCGCAGGGATTACTTAGAGAGAAAGCCATTCTCACTCCAGCGATAAGGAGATCGGTGAAAGAGCACAGGCAAAAAAAGATCTAGCGGGACATCTCGGTTCCTTGTTGTGTTTCACTAAGTTGACAACATTCATAGTAGGGTTACAGAGTCACCATTCGGTTGGTTGACGTCCTTATTCGCTCGTGCAATTGTTTCCGAAAAATGGGCAAGAACTTTCTATGAAGTCTGGGAAACTAGAGTTTGGAATTCTCTTCAGCAACCCAATCGGCTCGCGATTACTCGTTCTCCACCACATCTCTTATGATCCTTTCAATGTCTTCTAAGCCATCGAGGACAGTTATGCTCTCCATTGTTCTCAATCGGTTCACGTTCTCAACGTCAACGTCACGTATGTGAAGCTTCAAAGGTTTACCACCTGGCAAGATCGTCTCTACCTCCCCCTTTTTGCTGTCACTCGGGTAGATGTATGCGGGGATCCTTGCTTTGGTGGCTTGAGAGACCGCGTTGGTGATTAGAGTATCTGCTATCCCATACGCTATCTTGGCGACCGTGTTCGCTGTGGCTGGAGCAACAAGAAAAATCTTGTAGTAACCAGTCTGCAATTTTCCGGCGAGAAATGGAGCGTTGGCGTTCGCTTCTACTTGAATTTCGGAGAATTCATTCTTGAGCGTATTCCATAACTTGTACCATTTCAAAACCATCTGGCCACTCTTGGATGAATATATGTCCACTTTGATGTCGTATTTCTTCTTCATATCCATCATCAGCGACGCTATCTGCTGTATTCGATCACCACATCCCGTTATTCCCCAAGCGATTCTAATCATTCATGTCATCTTCTTGGGGCTGGTGCCCTTAGTATCTTCCAGCATTTCATGGAACTTCCTCACCGTCTTTTTGAGCGTCCTCAGCCCTTCGGAGTCCGCTTCAACACCTTGTTTTCCTTTGTCTTGACTCCAAAACGTAGCGCCTAAGTTTGCCCCCCATGATCCACCACCTACAGGGATCATCTCGTTTATGATGAAAAAATCATGCATGCTCTTCAGAGCTATTTCCTGCCCGCCGTTGCGGTCTCCTCCGACTGCTATGCCCATACCCAACTTTCCTTTCAGAACAGCCGGGTACTTCGCGAGTATCGCTCGACATCTGTCCATCATCGCTTTTAGTTGCGCACTCAGGTTCCCTTGATACACGGGAGTGCCGACTATCACCCCATCCGCCCAAATAGTGTCATCATAGAATTTCTGCACATCATCCTTGAATACGCAACCTTCTTTTGTTCTGATGCAATAGTCGCAGTGCGTACAGAAACGTATTTCCTTGCCATTGACCGAATAATACCTTGTTTCACATCCTTTCTCTTTCAGAATCTCGAGTGCGTAGTTCACTGCAAAATGAGTACCCTCAAGCCTCGGGCTACCACTGACTCCCAATACCTTCATGGTAATACTCGTTCCTCTCACAATCCTTTATACGAACCGGTTAATCGCATTGCTTGTTACGTTACGCATCTACTAGCCCGGGCTTGTTTCGAATCGAGTTCAAAACCAAACCTGTTCTTATGTACATCAAGCTGAGAATGTGCGAGGATGAGACAAATGTTGTCAATACGGTGATTGACGCAATCAAAACGAGACGTTCAGTAGGTAACTTGCTAGACAAACATGTTCCCGAATCAGACATTCAGTCTATTATGGAAGTTGTGACCTATGCCCCATCAGACCTCAATATGAGACCGTGGAAGTTCATCATCACAAGTAAAGCAGAGATGGAAAAATTGTCGAATATGGCCAAGCCGGTCCTCTACAGCATGTTGCCGGACAAAGGTGATTAGCTTACAATGACTTTCAAGAAGGCGCTTGGCACTCCTGAAAACAATATCTTCTACAACGCACCGCTCCTCATCATAATTGCAGCTTCTAAGTCCTATACGGCACTGCGAGACTGCATAAAATACGATGCTTACCGCACATCCGCTTGCCATCTGAAGCTGCTGGGTCGGCTCAACTGTGGCAATGGCAAATGACAAGTGTAAAGAAAGAACTGAGGCACCCAATGACCATCAAGTTTTCTCGACGTCAATTCTTGGATATCCGCAGACACTCTTTACACAGGGGCCGACCACAAAAACCACCAGAAGTGCTCAAGACGATTGAGTGAATTCAAGTTTTGAAATCGATTATTCACGATAGGCGATAGCGTTTACTTCAATAAGCATTCCAGACGTGACGAAACCCGCTAAACTGTAGTTCTTGTTGGCAGATTCTCGGAAAAGAATCCCTTGTATACTTCATTCATTTTCTTGAAGTCATCAGAGTTCTTTAGGAAAACTGAGATCATTACAACATTTTGCAGTGTGAAGCCGGACGCTTCCACAATGGCTTTGATGTTCTGCAACGTTTGATGAGTTTGGGATTCGATTTCATCTCCAGCCATCTTTCCAGTCTTGGGGTCAAATGGTCCTTGTCCTGCAACAAAGAGGAAGCTACCCGCTTTGATGGCTTGAGAATACCGTCCTACTGGAAGTGGTGCTCTTGTGGTCCTTATGAACTCTTTTGTCATATTCCTTTACCTCACGTCTGCTGAACTAGGTGTATGCCTAAATGGTTCTCGGTCCGAGGTTCCCAGAAATCTTCATTGTTGCAGTTCATTTGCGATGAAATCGCCTGGTTCATTAGACATCTGGCCACATTTAGTAGAAACGATGTATTGTGTCTGGAGAGGATGATAGTGCCTACGAATAGCATCAAGTTTCGTGCAAGGCTCAGTTGGGACGGAGAGAGTGGTGCGGAAATTAACATAAAGCATTTCAAGACTCTGAAACTGGATATGCCGACTAGATTCGGCGGAAAAGGAAGATACCCGTGTCCAGATGAGTTGTTCCTTTCTAGTGTCGCAGGCTGCCTGAATTACAACCTTTCTCTATTTCAGGAGAAAGTTACACATCCAGATCAGAGTGTTTGACATTTCCATAAGTACAAGATTGACATCAACTCCTGAAGGCTATCAAATGCTAGGAATAGATGTTACAATGTTCGTTGAGGGAAAGGAGAGTGAAGAAACGAAATTGCGGCGATGTATCAAATGGACAAAGAAATACTGTCACATTACGCGTATTCTGGAGAAAACGGTTCCTATCCGAATCAATGAAAGGCTGAAGTTCGTAGACTGATTCGATGAATGACTAAGGCGATGATTGTTGCGCATCGGTAGCTTCGAAGCTGGAGCAAATCAGATCTCGTAGGGGTCTAAGCCTTTTTGAACGAGCTTTCTGAACTTCCACATGCCGTCGTCAAGAAGAATACGTGGTCAAGCCAACGTGGAGGAATACTAAGCACTCCAGACAACATTTGAAACCATCAGAAGTATGCATTCTACTTCTGTGTATTTGTGCATCCCCTTGATCTTGAACCTTCTAAGTAGAGCTGAATTTGTCACCACAGACAACGAGCTTAAAGACATAGCGGCATCGGCTATTATGGGGTTCAGTAGACCTAAGGCAGCTAGTGGTATGCCCAGAGTATTGTAGATGAGAGCCCAGAAGAGGTTCTGCTTTATCTTATCTTCGGGTTCATAATGTTGGGATGTTCGTAATCCTAAGAGGAGTTGTGTGCGTCCAGCACACCCTTAATACAAACGTCCCGCTGTAAACGGCCGTTGATTCACATGACACAAGAACAAGAGATTCTTGAAGAGTTGAGAAAGATCCGAGAAGCTGTAACGCCTAAACCCGCGCAGCCACCAGCTCCACCACCAAAAGGGTTCTGGGCCGAGTTCATCGATTTCATAGGGAAAGCTGGCGTTCTCGGTCTGGCAATCGGTTTCATCATGGGCACTTACATTGGAAAAGTTGTCTCTGCATTTGTGCAGGACATAATCATGCCTATTCCGGGCGCCTTCGTACCGGGAGGCGAATGGAGAAAAGCCGTGATCAGTTTACCCGTTGGACAGGGGCTGAATTTCGGGATAGGCGACTTTGTGGGCGTGATAATCGACTTCCTAATAGTTGCAGTCGTAGTCTTCATGATAGGAAAATACGCGCGGAAGATCGGACTAAAGTAGGCTAGAATCTCTTCACTCACCAGAAGCTCATTTTCTTTTTTAGTTACCTACTTTTCTTGCCCTTTTACCAAAGCAATAGATTGGTCTGCACAAAACTACTTGGAAAAACCAGGCGAATCTACCGGCAGGGATGTTTCTGGAGTATCTGGATCTTGAGAGGTAATGGAACGGGGCTCGCTCAGCATCCAAGCAATAGCTCGTAAATTGTGTGGAACTTTGCTTTTTGCATTGGAACGTATCCAAACCTATCAGTCATTTTGCATCTTAGGTAACTTTTCAGATCTGACATTACATGACCACGATTGGTACATTAATGTACCACATGAATAAAAGCATTACTCAGAAATTCGATATATCGATTGTCGTTACATTCAGAATGCCATTCTGATTATCCGCGGTTCATGAATCAACGATTCCCTTACAAGCGAACAGACGGATGGTAGGGAGCTTAAATCTCAGTGGCAAGTACGATTTCAAGGAGCCATCGGAACCGGCATAGCCCTGAGCGTTTTACCCATTTGCAGAGTTCATTTCAGCTGTGCCCTTGGGGAGGTACCTCGATCTCAAGGGCAGGCGCAAGGTACTTACCCTAGGCATTTTCGCAATATCCGTGCTTACGGCGTCGATATCCGTCACCAAAAATGTGTATCTGATCTCAATTATCCATGGCGCAATGGGCGTTTGTGCCGTAGCTGTCGCCGTATCCTCCCTAACAATGATAACCGACCTTACCGCCGTGACCAACAGAGGTGTTGGCATGGGTGCCTTCGATACTTCAAACATTGTCGGTTATGCTATGGGAATAGGATCCGCCACATTCATGCTTCGATTGACCGGAGATAACTTCGGCCTAGCCTTCGTACTCACCGGCGCTCTTCTGTTTGCAGTCGCACTCGCAAGCATTATGTTTGTGAGAGAGACCGCCCCGTCTTTTGCTCGCCAAGATTTCCTAATGAACCCTTTGGCAGCCCTCTGATACGACAAGCAAAGCCGTACTACCAATATGGTTTGCCCTAACCTCTATACTTGGAGTGGTCTTCGTGATTCCAAAATCGCTTTTACAAACTGGGCTCCACTCTTCACAAATAGGTCTAACGCTTTCGTTAGGCGCCTTGGTGATGGGGGTAGGCTCATTGCTTTTTGGAAGAGTATCAGACAAAGTTGGAAGGAACAAAACCCTGCTCATAGGATTATTAGGAATTATTCTCCTTCTAGCAGGTTTCTCTGAGGCATTGAAACATGATCCACCGAACTTCTATGGACAACTGCCCATCATTGGCCCTGGAGCTTTGATGATGACCGCCATTGTGCCTTCTGCGCTCGCATACATCGGAGACAAAGCCAGAAAGGATCTTCGTGGTTCGGCTATGGGATTGTATAGTATGATGCTGAGTTTGGGCATAGGGTTCGGAAACATTTTTGGCGGATACTTCACTCAGTTGGAGTACTAAGATTGATAATCGATGCAAGCACTGTACTCCTGACAACGTGCATATTCGTCACTCTATTCCTATTGTGCAGGAGTCATGCCTTTGGATTCAGATATTCCGCCCGCGCTTAGTTTTGTGGATCCAACTTCCTTTGGTTTTCTAGTATGCAGGAGGAGTTGCTAACACGAGAATAGTCTTTGTTTGTTACGCCAATACCTGTCGGAGTCCTATGGCTGAAGGATTTGGTCGAAAGGTGCTCGAGGGTTTGGCAGACGTTGAGAGCGCGGGAACGCATGCTTGGCGCGGCAGCGCTGCGACTGATGCTGTTGCAGTCATGCGTTCCAAGTTTGGAATCGACATCTCTTCGCATCGATCACGAAACGTCAAAGACTTGATCCTCGATGATTTCGACTGTATAGTCGCTATGGATTCTACCTGTTGCTGAAAGCCTCAGAAGAACCCATCCAGTTTTGCTGGCGAAACTAATCACATGGGACATAATCGATCCGATCAGCCAAGGTGTCGAAGTCTATGAAAGATGCGCCAGACAAATTCTAGAACATGTTAAGCACCTTCCCTCGTATCTCAAAGAGATGGATCTACGCGCCAAGAGAGGCCACAATGACCGTTTTGCCATGTGACAGCGTTTGTGATACGTGCTTCTCGAGGAATTCCTTTTTTCTTCTTTCTAAGTTATCCTTGCAGGAGTTGTTGTATCTCTGTTTCCGTGTTGTCTGCTTCAATAAATATGGGTACGTTTTCCATCCCTGTCGCTATGTAGCTTGAAAGCAACCATTCTCCTGGCGCGAACTCGAGAGTCTCCTCCAGTATTCCTTGGTCGATCGTGAAAGTATTGCTGACTAGGCTACGGTCGTATGGCCGGGGCATCGGTCCTACAAAATAGGTATGAAGCTGCTGCAGCGCATTCGTGTTTAGGTAGGCTATTCTCTGGGTCGCTAGGCAGCCTCCCAACCCGTACTTCCTGCCTTGTCGAAGCAACGTCTCAACCTGCATAGTACATTCTTTCTCTATTCCCCTCGCCTTATCGTATGCTGGAATGAACTCCTGTGTCTCATCGAACACCAGTAACACTAAGGGTTCAACTTTGAATTCCTTCTTTCTGCTCAATAGAACAGTTCTTGAAAGATCAATAGCGAGAGATTTGATGAGGGTTGGGTCAACGATCGAGAGACAAACGAGTCTTTCTTCTCCTTCAATCAAATCGACTATTGTTCTTGCATTGTACCCTTCTTCTTCCTCCGGATTCTCTGCTTCTCCAAGCCTGTCATTCAAAGTGTCTCTTGTCTGAGCCCAACCATAGAGGCTGCCACTCTTCCATATCTTGAACTTCTCCACAGCTTCAAGAGCGGTCTTGCTTAGGAAATCAACAAACTCGGCGTCTATCGGGCCCCCACGGTCACGTTTCTTCTCTCTTATATATCGGAAAACTGCTCTTTTGATAGTCTCTATAGCTTCGAGGCTTGTAACCCTCTGCGCGTTCTCCTCTGAAAGCAGGCTGAGTTGATGGAGTGTGTCCTCATATGTCGGGCTGCGTGATGCACGCTCTGCGTAGTGGCCTACTCTGTCATAGTTCATGATCGCTTCGAAAGCTTTCTTCGCAGTTGCGTTCTTCTCGAAACCTCTTGGCTTGACAATTATCTTGTAGAGTTGCTCAGCACTGGAGACGGGGCTTTCCAAGATGATCTTTGATGAGATCTTTGGATCTGAGAAAACATCGAGAAGGAGGAACGGATACTCCATAGAGATATCGAAGATTACGACCTTCGTGTCTTTCGTGTGGTAGATCAGCCTGCGAAGAATATTCGAGAGAAGATTGGACTTCCCAGATCCCGTAAACCCGAAGATACCAAAATGATATCTGACAAGTCTCTCAAAGTCTACGTAAATCGGCACTCTCCCCTTCTCATTCTCGAACATCTTTACAGTTCCGAGGCGGGGGTCCTTGCGGGCGTCAGGTGTTGTATCGATCTTCTGCCATTGCCTCCCCATCCTCTCCAATATTGTCTTGTTGTACATCTGATGTATCGTGTTCTTGTTCAGTATGTTCACGCATTCCCCTATCACAGGGTACGTGAATCCTTTCACGTACTCAGGTCCCGCCTTCCCATCCAAGACAAGGTCGTAATTCAGCGGGATCGACCACATCTGAATCATCATCGTTGACTTGTCGTCAGTATCCCAGTCCTGAACTGACTGCTCAATAATCTCGAACTGATAGGGATAGTAGCTCTGATCTGTTAGCCCCTTCAGACCATAATGTTCAGGCCCAAGCCTCGAAACCTCGAGGAGGCTGAACCTTTTCGGGCCTTGGGCTGAGGATTTGAAGTTCCTGACAGCTAGAAGCATACCTTCCTCCAAGAGTCCCATGAGATCCTTTTGGTACTCCGCTTTCACTTGGCACTGGTACTTGGCTGAAACGCCAGTAGTCTCCGATGGTGCCTCAACCCCTCGTGAGCCCATACGGCGCTCAGCCTAGCTGAGAAACGCCCTCCCAGATCCGTAAACAATTCATGCTGTTCTTCTAGCATGTTCAACCTCAGCCCTCCTCTCCCGGAAAGTGTTCATGTAGAATGAGAACTTACGGAGCTCACGATTACTCGCCAGCCACAATCCGGTAGCCTCAACTATCCCCTTTACCCTCAGCCTTTGCTCTTTAGCTATCTTGTCCGCTATGAATAGTGGCTTGTTATGACCGAAAACCTCAGGTATACTTCTGGCTGTCATAGCCTTCATCATAACCATGATTAGATTCTGCAGGTCATTCGCAATTGACTTGTCTCTGTAGAGGATAGGCTCGACAGGTTCGATAGCCACGTAGTCATGTTTGAACTCCACGGTGTTCCCGCGATCATATTCTGGATGGACAAGTCTATCAATGAACAAGACGTTGCTTCTCAGCATCGGATCCCGGTTCGCAACATCAAGTTGGACATATGTCTTGGCGAAGAGCTTCTCAGGGATAATCCTGTTCCTTACGGCACCACTTACATATCCGGGGCGCTTTTTGAAGTCTGGTACGATAGTCTGGAAAGCTGCATCATACTCAATGAGACTCCAAGGAACCCGAACCTTGTTATGGTTGAGCATACTGACAGCCTGGAGAAGCATGCGATCAGTTGTGGGAACACTCTCAAACTTCTCGCTATTCGTCTGCCATATTCCGGAGTCGACGCATACGGGTATGAGGTGGGCCCTGAAGTCGGAGGCGATAGTATCCTTTGTCACCCCTATCAGTAGGCATCTCTTGGTCCAGCATTCCTCAATCAGCATGTGAACTGTGAAAAGAGTGAGCAGGGCTAGGTCCCGCGTGGTGACCCAATGGTCTTTTCCACATTTCTTGATCTGCATGGGGCTAGCAGACTGTTCCTCGAAAAGTCGCTTGCCGATATTCAAGACCAGTCGTTTCGTTCGATCCCAACTGTTCAAGTATCTTGGATTGATTTGATATGAGTCACGGGACTCTGTTAGAAATTCCTCT
Organism: Candidatus Bathyarchaeota archaeon; assembly: GCA_963760485.1. GTDB lineage: Archaea > Thermoproteota > Bathyarchaeia > 40CM-2-53-6 > CAVXDP01 > CAVXDP01. Next base: position 115,381 of record CAVXDP010000016.1, read on the forward strand.
TGGGCAGCCCTCGCCAGATATTTCTTAGCTCTCTCTGACCGATCACTGCTTTGGACGTTAAGGGCCTTGCATATCTGGTCCAAGCTCATTGGCTTCTTTTCTTTCTGCAACAGATAGATGATTGCGTACCGAAGATAATCTCCACGAGGTGCAGGTGTTCCAAGACTCTCGTCGATGATGTGGTGCCTCGCCAATTCGATCTCGTTCATATCAAAAGGTAACCCGTCCAATTCGAAGTCGCAGATGGCACACTCGCTCTTCCACCTCTGCCGCTTCGAAGTGTCATACATAAGGCTGGTCCTAGTGCCAGAAAGACTCCTGTCGATGAGCAGCAGTCTGACAGCCTCAGCCTTGACCATGTGATAAGCAAGATAGAACTCTGAGAAAGTCATGATCCAGCTGGCGATCGTGGAATTGTCAACAAGAGCCTGTTCACCGACCGGCCTTGAGATAGTGCTCTCAGTACCATGCACTGTTTGGAGAACTGTCTGATCCACCTGATGAACTCGATCTACGTAGATAGGAACACAACTGGAGAATCCTCTTCCCCGACCGATAAGCCCACTCTCATATGACACCCTGGGCCCTAACTCACTACTAAACTCAACCTCACCCGTTGCAGCGCAAGCTCCACCCCAAAAAACGGCCAAGCCCCCAGTCAGAACTTGATCCATGGAGCCATCAATCGCAGCGTACTTGATCTTGGACGACCCAAAGAATTCCAAGGCAGTCCCATACGCGCGACTATTACTGAAATCCGAAACGATCAGATCTTTGAGAAGCGTATCATAAAGGCCCTTGGCAATTTCAAACCTGCCTCTCGAATCCTCGATCTGACTCTGCGCGCCAACCCTCAGAAGCTCACCGGTGCGCTTCATCTGCGAACTCAGCAAAGAAGAAATGGGTAGACACCTCTCAGTGGAACCTGTCTCGGCTCTAACATAAGCATCACCATATAGAAAGTGTTCGTAGTGCGCACAGTCGACAATCATGGTGAGTGATCATGTGTCGTTCAGGGGAGCATGACAAACCCGGCTCTGAGAAAAGGCATGGTTTGGAAGCCTCGATAGTCATATCATGCTGGCAAACAGAAACAAATGTGTAGGTCAATGTAGTTGTGTGTAAGCGCGCACCAACCAAGCACACAATTCAACCGCGGCCTAGTCATTAGGATAACAACAAAGATAGCGCAAAAGACGAATCCGACGTTGTCTGCTCTAAACCTCCAGTTCCTTAAGAGCCTCTTGTACGGTAGCTTTTTCTTTAATTATCTTTGACAATGCCTTCACTAGCGCAACTGGATTCTTAGAGCCCCATATTTTTCGTCCCATAGCGATGCCTACTGCTCCAGCATCCATCGCGTCCCTGACCATCTGGAGCACGTCCTTCACATTCTTTGCACCTGGGCCTCCCGCGATCACGATGGGTACAGGAGAATACTTGACGATTTGTCTAAAACCTTCCTTGTCTCCTGAGTAGTATGTCTTTATGAAGTCCGCGCCTTCCTCGGCACCCACCCTAACGGCTATTCGCACCTCATCCATAGTATACGGACCATCAAAGGCGACTGCACCCTTTCCACCTATTGGCATCATTTCGGCGAGTAGTGGCATTCCCCATTGATCACATGCATCAGCAATCATCCCAAATTGCCTAAGCAGTTCAGGCTCATTCTTCGAGCCAACAAAGAGATTTGTTACAACAGCATCAGCACCTAACCTTAGTGCCTGTTCAACAGTCGAAACGAAGGGTTGCTCTGTAGTATATGATCCTAGAGAAGAAGCACAGGTTATCCTGAGTATCAAACCTGCACGACCACTGTATTCTGTTGTAGCGAATCTTGCTAAGCCTCTACGCAACAGAACCGCATTTACGCCTGCATCAATAGTATTCTTGATGATTCCTCTTGGATCTTCAAGTTCTGGAAAGTATCCCTCAACGGGATGATCCATAGGAAGAATCAACGTAGTCTTAGTTCTCTTGTCAAAGATTCTGTTTGATCGTATTACTTTGCCTAGGTTCAACATTGTGCGTCTAAGCCGGAGAGGCTGCCCCCGCTAATAAAACTTCTTTGAGGGCCAGGCAATACGGATACAGAACGTTACGAAACGAGGCCACTACCTTAATCGATCTAAGATCGGGACGATGATCACAATGGCCATAACAATGAAACTAGTTCCGGATACAAGGGAAAGCGTGCGTATTCCTCGTGCGCTGATCACTCGTTTTCCGAAGTGAGCCGAAAAAATTATGGCTAGTGTTACGACGGGAGATCCTCCGAGGAGATTAATGTCGAAGATAATGTATGCCATATTCCCCAATGTCCTAACCAGTTTCGAGCACAATAGACCCACGGTCATCAGCCAGAGAATGAAGGGGACGTTCAGAAAGGTGAGAGAGAACCCCCGTGCGTAAGGTGTTCCAACGATTTCGCGAACGCCGATGTCGACGCCTTTGGTCACCCCACGCAATGTTGAAGCACCTAACAATATCAGCAGAAACGCGCCGGCAATTCTCAGAACATCAAGAAAGCGTTGAAGAATAATGACGAATCCCATGTCTCGAAACCACGTATACCTTCGTGGACAGATAGGAAGAAAAGCGGTCCAGGAACCATGAAGATCACTGAGCACGCTATGAATACATAGAAGGTGTATTCAGGTGGCGTCATATTTCTCTACTCAGTTTGCCTATTATTTTGGATTGTTGCACTGGCTGTCGTATTCGATGAATTGCTGAAGATTGAAAGAGAGCGGCTCTCATAGTGTGGAAGGGAGTAGCTGATAACCACTATTCTTTAATGAGGTTGTATGCTTATGCTTCCGTTCGGTCTTGAGAGACTTGGCACTTGATCGGACATCATCACGTTATCGGTCCATACTGGCGTTTTCAGTCGTAATTGCCGTAATAGTCGGGATCGAGTTGGTAGATGAAGTCTACCTTGTTGGAATTCAACCTACCACAAGCGATCTTTTTCCTACATGGTTACGGAATTGGGATCTCGCAGGCTTCATTCTAATCAACGAAAGGCTAGGGCTACCATTTCTGGACCCAATCATGCTGGTGATCACTCATGTAGGCTCAACGATCTTCTGGCTTGTCGCATCGGCACTTCTATGGATAGGAAAAAGAAAACGTGAGGCTGTATTACTGGCTACTAGCATAATCGTCGGAGGATTGATCTTCTTGTCGATCAAGGTCATGATTCCTAGAGCTAGGCCCCACGTAGTCGTACAGGGAGCGAGGACGTTGGACCTTGAAGGGGGAGGAAGTTTTCCAAGCGGACACTCGAAAAACGCCTTCACATCCGCAGTGATCCTTGGATCAAGATGGAAGAGACTGCGAGTGCCACTTTACATCCTAGCCTTCTTAGTGGCCATAAGTAGGATTTATGTAGGGTTACACTGGCCTTCAGATGTTATTATCGGGTCGATAGTTGGCTGGATAATAGGCAAGATCACGATCCGATATGATAAGAAGATTACTGTGTTCACTGACAGAGTTTTTCAGTCTATGGGGCTAACGCCACGGGCCATATCTTAGCAAATCAAGGGGTTGCGTGAGGTCTGCTTGGTTAGGCTTGAAGATTTGGTGAAAGACGTGAAAATGACTGAGATCCTATATTGGCAGGACTCGTACGCCAAGACATTCCAAGGATCTATGCTGCGATTAGAGCCAGATGACAAGGGACATGCATACATCATCCTAGACAGAACTGTTTTTCATCCCAAAAGTGGAGGCCAGCCATCTGACAAAGGAAAGATTAGCGGAATGGATTTTGAACTAGAAGTTAAGAAGGCTATGTTGAATGGCGGCATCGTGATTCATTGGGCCAAGGTGAGGAACGGGGAACCAAAGCTATGCCAAGTTGTTGGAGAAGTCAACTGGGATTGGCGGTATCAGCTCATGAGACGACATACTGCCGCACACCTCTATGATCACTGTCTCGCAAACGCTACAGGAAAAAGGGTGGAAACAACTGACTCGTGGTTGGGTGATGAATGTTATGTTGGCTATAAGGGAAAAGTGCCTTCAACAAATCAACTTCAGGAAGCCGAAAAGATGGCAAATCGCATGATAAAGGCAGGGGCGTCGGTCCATGTTTCTACGATATCTCATGACGAATTGATCAGGAGTGTTCCCGATGCTCCAAACATCTTTAGGCTTCCAAGATTCGATTCCTACAGAATCGTCGAGATAGAGGATTGCAAACCCATTCCTTGCGGTGGAACCCATCTGCGTAACATCTCGGAGATTGGAAAATTCGCATAAATGGAAGGTATAACGCTGAGAGAGTTTCTCTCGTTAACCAGAGAGGTTCTCTCAAAGACAGGCAAACCATGGAACAAGAAACGTAGAGGTAGACCACAATTCGACGCGTCAACCAGGATCATGGCGTTACTCGTGAAGGAAAAGTATGGTTTCACATATCGCGAGACAGAGATCTACCTAAACGAGAACAAGAAGACCGCTATGGAATGTGGCATGAAAAATATCCCAGACCACAACACCATCTGGAGAACAATGAAGAAACTTAAAGAACCCTACCTGAAACAACTCAACCAAGAGATCAACACTCTTTTTAAAAAACAGAGAAACGAATAGCGGTAGACGCTACAGGCTTCAGCCCCAAAGTATACTATTCATGGCGAAGACACGAGTCAAGAAGAGACTATCTCAAGCTCCACGCAGCTGTGGGAACCGTCTACAAGGCTATTCCAAGCATGGAAGTCACCACAGGCGATGGTCGGCGACACAACACAACTCGGATCTCTGCTCGAAAGCCTAGACGACATAGAATCCGTCGCAGGCGACTCTGGATACCTCTCCCATAGAAACTGCATGCTAATCGAAGCGAAAGGAGCTACACCCTACCTCAAACCACAGAAGACACAGTCCAACAAAGATAATCGGCCCACCAGCATGGAAACATATGATACGATCCTACAGGAAAAACCCAAGAAAATGGATGAAACATTACCACAAAAGATCCATGGCCGAAACCGCTTTCTCAGCAATCAAACGAACACTCGGCCACCATCTCACCTCCATCAGAAGAGACCATCAAAAACTCGAACTCATGACCAAAGTAATCGTCTACAACCTAACATCCTCTCAACTTAACCCCTGAAATCAGCTGAAACGTCTGATCTCGGCTTTCGAGTCCACTATGACGTGAATGAAATCTGAAGTAATGCCCATGTTGCAAGCGCACTCTTTGACTGAGTAATCTATGTTAGATCATGCCCGACCCACCGACTCCTACAAATGATTTGTTCTGCTCATTACAACAGTAGGCTCGTTCGTGATACCTCTAGATTTGGTTCTCGTTCGCTCAGCTCGGTCGAGATGACTCTAACATGCATAGGACTTTTCATGTTGAGCACTTTAGGCTCCTATTCCTCGAGTTTCGACGTAGTTTTTAGGTTGCTTGCCCTAGGTGTTGGAATGGGAATCTTCTCTGCGCCTAATACAAGCGCAGTAATGGGATCTGTTGAAAAGGGTAAGCATCAATCGTTAGAGGAAAGTAGATTAGCATTTTTTGGTAGGAGAGACCCCCTCTAGGATTCGCCCTGAACCACAAATGCAAATAAGATCGATGATCTTCAGGCTTACAGCAAGTCTGGAGTATACTCGATATTGGAAAACGTAGTAGAGACATTCGATCTTACGAAACAGTACAAGGATCTAAAAGCCGTAGATCATGTCAATCTAAAGATCAAGCACGGCGAGATTTTCGGTCTGCTAGGACCCAACGGCGCAGGAAAAACCACAACCATCTCAATGCTCTGTACCATTGTGAAACCAACCGGAGGAACCGCTACAATCAATGGATACGACATACTGAAAGATCCTCACAACGTTAGAAAGTCCATCGGCATAGTATTCCAAGAGCCCAGCGTGGACGACATTCTTACCGGCAGAGAGAACCTACGTCTTCACGCAATGTGGTACGGCGTCCCAAAGGAGATTCGTCAAGAAAGAACAGATGAAGTTCTAAGACTCGTTGGCCTAGAATCAAGACAACACGACCTTGTCAAGACATATTCCGGAGGCATGAGAAGACGTTTAGAACTTGCACGCGGACTACTGCACTTACCAAGAGTCTTGTTCTTGGATGAACCGACCCTAGGACTCGATCCACAGACTCGCGAGCATATCTGGCAATACATTGAAGACATGTCTAGGGAACGCGATATGACCATCCTGCTCACGACACACTACATGGAAGAAGCTGACAGACTTTGCGATAGGATCGCCATAATCGATGAAGGAAAGATCGTCGTGATGGATTCGCTTGAAAACCTGAAGAAAACTGTTGGCGGAGACATAGTCTGCTTGAAAACTGATGCTCGTGATACAGACCGGTTCGAGAAGATAGATAGTGTCACCAAGATCGAGATCCAGGACGAGTACGTTATTCTAACCGTCAAAAATGCAAGTCAAAACCTCAAAGAGATCCTTGACGCAGCAAAGAGAATTGACAGTGTAGAAATCAGATCTGCCAGCTTGAATGATGTTTTTCTGAAGTTCACGGGTAAACAGATCAGGGGAGAGACGGGCGAAGGCGGAATCTTCGAGAGAGCGATGCGGGTGAGGGCGCAAAGATGAGCCAGGCTGAAGCAATCTACGCTCTGTGGCTGAGAGAGTTGATGGTATTCAGAAGAGAGAAATCTCGAGTCATAACCTCGATCTTCAACCCCATACTATGGATATTCGTGTTCGGAGGTGGACTAGGATCCTCCGTGAACATAGGAGGTCTCAACTACCAAGTCTTCGTCTACCCTGGCATTCTTGCGATGACCGTTCTTTTCACGTCGGTCTTTTACGGCGTGTACATTGTCTGGGATAGACGAATAGACATACTCAAGGAAGTTCTAGTTGCGCCACTTTCAAGAACGACGATCTTCGTTGGGAAAGTGCTGGGCGGATGCACCGACGCGATGTTGCAGGCATTCATAGTGTTGCTGCCTAAGCTTCGTACTAGGAGTTCGTCTCTCTCCAGCGAGCTTTCTACTAGCCTTGCTGATTCTCTTCCTGCTCGCTCTGAGTCTTGTCAGCACAGGCCTGATAATAGGATCGCTGATGGAAAGCCCAGAGGGATTCAACATGATTGTCAGCTTCCTCGTTTTCCCACTTTTCTTCTTTAGCGGCGCACTCTTCCCTCTGGAAAAACTTCCCTTCTGGATTTCAGCCATAACCTATTTGGATCCGGTAACCTATGGCGTCGACGGATTAAGAACCGTCATACTTGGCATTTCCCGATTCCCATTCCATGTCAATTTCACGATTCTTGTTGTGTTCGCTCTAGCAATGTTCACCATCGGAACAAAAGCGTTCGAACGTATGAAGTAAAAGATGAACTGTGGGATCTGTCAGTACATTCGGTCCAGTCACTTCAGATCGAGACGGGCCGGTGAAGATGAAGATTTGGCTTTAGTCCGCTTCCTCGCGCAGGGTTATGGTGGTGCTTTCGATTGTCCCTCTCGCTTTTGATATTCTTTTCTTGACATCAGCGGAAACCGTCTCGTATACATCTTTGTTGATCTTTCCCGAACGGTACTGTACTCTCACTTGTCCTTCACTTGCCTTCGCAGCGTCTATTTCAGCCTCAGCCTTGTCCAACTTCCTGATCATTTCATCGTACCTTCCTGCCGACGATCTCAACTCATTCTTAACTGATGTCAGTGATCTGCCTATCTCGTCCAACCGAACGTCTATGGCTTTCTTCCTTCGTCTATAATCGTGTTTTGAAACTCCACCGCGCGCCGCATCTTCCTCTATCTTCTCTAGCTCCAGCTTCAAAGCCATCCTTTCGTCATACATTCCAATGAATCTTCTAATCACTTCCACAGGAGTAGCAGTTACCGGAGTACCCTTTCTTCCTCTAGAGGCCACCAAGAACACTCCAATAACTGCTTCAATTAGGACGAGCCAAGTAATTGGTCTGAAGGCTGCCCAGAAGCTCAGGTATCTAAATTCCATCTTGAAGGTAAGGTTGTGGAGAGGTGTTACGTTCTTGAAATCAAACAGAAGAACATTTCTTCCATTATCATCGTAAACCAAGGTTGGAGGCTTGTCACTTTTCTCAAGTTTCATCCCTTCCTCCATGATCACACGAACCGTCAACTTGTCCACCATCCAGGGATGATTGGTCAAATAGTCAAATGTCAATTCGTACAATCCCCACCATTTCACCAGTTTGATGTCACTTTGTGGGAGACGATACTTTAGAGTGAACGTGAAGTTCTCGTCTCCTCTGACTGTGCCGTAGCGGGGAGACACTACAGCTTGAGGCCCATTCTGCTCCTCGTTCCACAAAGTTCCCGCAGGATCGTAGGCCATGACATTGGAAGCGTTAGTCGGAAGCTGAATTGTGAAGGAGGTGATGCTTGCCGCTAAGTTTCTCATACCGTAGGTATCAGCCACATAGACGTAGCCGTCTCCTCCGAAACTGATCTCTCTTTCAACCGAACTGACTTTGACGAATTGAACCGAGACTGATGTGAAGTTGAATGACATGGAAACCGCTCTGTTAGGTGCGAGTGGCTTGAAAGTGTGAACAAGAGATGGCATTTCTCCGATGTCTTTCTGCGTGAATGTAGAGTTGGGTGGCATGAATATCGCGGACCCTTTGGGTAATAGTATTGCCACGTCGCATGAGCTAGCTTCGATTTGGAGGCTTGGTGCATCAACAAATCTATAGATGAACGTGCCAGAATCATACTTCACAATATTGTTAACGACCATTACCGAGCTGAAATTGCACGACTTCTGCGGCATGACTGGAGTTGGAAACTTAAAGTTCATCCAATATATGGATGAAGAAGGACTAACATCTCTTTCAACCGCAATTTCTACTCGATTCTGGTCTTTAGATGATATATAATCGAGATCGCTGGAGAATTCTCTCGGCATACCCATCTGAATTCCAGCTACAGGTTCAGTTCCGATATTGCGTACGGTCACCGTGTCATTAATGGCGACAAGCCCCCAGTCATTGATGAACGCTCTACGGTTGACTGCCAAAGTATAGGAGCTGACAGGGCTAGAAGTGATAGGTGTCACTACCGTAAGCAAGAGAATTGCAAAGAGAGTTACCATTAGTAATCTTCGCAAGTTCTGCTCACCGATTGAAAGCGGTCCTAGACTACAACACGAGGTGTATTTATCTATTCTCCACTGTCAGAATCATCGACCAAGCAGAGAATGCCAGCCTCTGGGAGTGATCTTGAGCTTTCTTGCAGGCACTCCAACGTAGACCGTTCTGTCAGGAACGTTGCAGGTTACCACCGCCCCTGCTCCGATCACCGCCATTTTTCCGACACGAACGCCTGGCAGCAAGGTGGAGTTTCCACCTATAGCCGAACCCTCTCCGATAACAGGTCCCACAAGCCTAGGTTTCTGGAGCATCATGTATTTGTCATTCAACAAAACGCACCTGGGACCGAGGAAGACTCTATCATGGACTTTCGAGCGTCGAGATATGTAGACTCCTGTCTGAATCGACACATCTTTCCCGATATTCGATTCTCCATCTATCACGACGCCAGTTCCGACTAAGGTTCGCTCTCCAATCTTCACATTCTCCCGTACCACAACATTATGCCCGAATTCCACTTGAGGCCCTATCTTAACCTGAGAATAGATCACACATCCCTGCCTGATCACGCAATGTTCGCCTATTTGGAGACTGTTAGGATACGAGCTCGTCTTTCCACCTGCTACGATTCTTCTAAGAGTCTTTCTGTCGAAGTGTCCTAGAGTACAGTTGGAACCAATGTAAACGTGATCTCCGACATTGACGCTCCCATACAAAGTGACGTTCGAGTCTATACGGACGCGGTCTCCCAGCGTTACTTTCCCATGTAATCTAGATCCTTGACCTATGGTACACCCTTTTCCCATCCTTGCTTCAGAGCTAAGGTAGACACTAGAATCCATGACATATTTTGCCCCGATTTTGTTTCGTGCGCCGCTTGTATTCAATATCAAATAGTCAACCGCCGGCCATAGGGCTTTCAAACATGCGGACAAGAATGCATTCTGTCAACATTTGAACTGCAACAGGGAACAGTAGCCTCATTCGACCAAGCTAACGCCACACTTGAAGCAGTATTTCATGTCTGCTGGATTCTTCGCTTTGCAGTTTGGGCATGCCCTTTCGACTACCGGAATAATTTCCAAGTCTTCAACGGATTTGACCAGCACAACGTCTCCTATCTTCTCTATCTTGTCGAAGGACAGATAACCCTCTTGGATCCTACCTTTGTCCATAGTCTGTTCAACAATAAGCGCTGCTTTTCCATCCAATGAATAGCCTACATCCTTTACAGTCCCGACCTTCTTGGCCTCTGACTCTATGACTTCTTTTCCGGCAATTTCCTCTCGTCGGTGATATTTAATCAACTTTCTCACCCTTCAACTTACCATTTTGATAGTCACAGTTGAAATTATTAAGAACTACGCAGACTGTCTAGCTCTCCGAATAATGCTTGGAACTCTGGAATAGGTGATACTCAGCGACAAATGATTTGTTTACCGAAATGGATAAAAGTGCGCTGCCGACCTACGCCGATCAATCTTGGGGGTCATCTTGTGGCTAAGCCGCATCCGTATCTTCCAACTGGTGTTGAATCGATAGAGAAAGTGATGATGGCAGAAATCGGGATAAAGAGTATCGACGAACTCTTCAATGACATTCCTGAATCAGTTAGACTGAAGAGGAAACTAAGACTTCCGGACACACATACTGAATATGAAGTGAGGGAGAAGATCAGAAAGCTTCTAGAGAAGAATATCTCCGGACACGACATACCAGTCTTTCTTGGCGCAGGTGTCTGGCCGCACTACGTTCCAGCTGTAGTTGAAGAGATAGTCAACCGTTCCGAATTCTTGACGACATATACACCTTACCAAGCCGAAGCTTCGCAAGGTATACTCCAAACGTTTTTTGAATATCAAAGCATGATATGCGAACTAACCGGGATGAATATCGCGAATTGTTCATTGTATGATTGGGCAAGTGCAGTTGGAGAAGCCGCCAGGCGGCGGCTAGGGTGAATCATAGAAACGAGATCATTTATCCACACTACATTCATCCAGAGAGACTCATGACGTTGAGAACCTTCACGGAACCAACAGACATTAGGACTATTGAAGTTGCGCAAGACAAGAGAACGGGACAAATTGTTCTTGAAGACCTCAAGAAGAAACTCTCTGAGAAAACTGCCGCCGTATATGTTGAAAACCCCTCATACCTCGGTTTTCTTGAGGAAAGTGTTGACGAGATCTCGGATCTAACGCATAAGAACGGATCCATGCTTATCGTTGGAGTCGATCCAGTATCTCTTGGAATCCTGAGACCTCCAGGAGAATATGGAGCAGATATAGTGATTGGCGAAGGACAACCATTAGGAAGCCCGATGAACTATGGCGGCCCGCTATTAGGGATCTATGCCTGCAACGGCGAGCATCTACTGAGACAGATGCCGGGACGAGTAGTAGGTATGACAACCACTGCTGACGGAAAACAGAGAGCCTATTGTATGGCTCTTTCAACTAGGGAACAACACATCAGAAGAGAGAAAGCAACTTCGAACATATGCTCAAATGAGGCACTCCTGGCTGTAGCCGGAGCTGTCTACCTTTCGCTTCTTGGACCTGGTGGTCTGAAAGAGCTCTGCACGACGATAATGACGAATTCACATTACGCGATGAAGAAACTTAGCCAAATACGCGGAGTGGAAGCCCCTGCATTTGAAGCTTCTCACTTTAAGGAATTCACTGTGAATTTTGACAAAACGAAGATGAAGGCTAAGGAGATTCATAAGAGACTTCTCAAAGAGGGGGTCCACGGGGGGAAACTCCTCAGGAACGATTTTCCAGAATTGGGCGAGTCAGCCCTATACTGCGTCACAGAGATTCATTCGAAGAGTGATATCGACAAGTTAGCCACGGGCGTAAGGAATGTCCTTAGAGGGTGAATGCTATGGAATTTCATCAAGCAAGATGGAATGAACAGACAATATTCGAGAGATCTGCGCATGGAAAAGTTGGTCACCTAGTTCCCAAGGCTGATCCTGAAGAGATCAAGTCTGTCGGCGACGTTCTGAAGCTAGTTCCAAAGAAGCTTCTACGAGAAAACCCTCCTTTGCTACCAGAGGTTTCTGAAGTCGAAGTAATCAGGCATTATACACGTCTTTCACAACAGACCTACGGCGTAACTTTGGGTACATACCCGCTAGGAAGTTGCACCATGAAGTATAACCCCAAGATCTGTGACTTTGTCACGGCGAACCCAAAGTTTCAGAGTCTCCATCCATACCAAGATGAGTCGACCGTTCAAGGCATGCTTCAGATTTTGTATGAACTTTCACAGTTCATCGCTGAAATAACTGGAATGAGTAAGGTCTCTCTCCAGCCTGCTGCCGGAGCACATGGTGAACTTACTGGAACAATGATAATCCGAGCCTACCAGAAGAGTAAGGGCGAACTGGACAAGCGAAAAGACATAATCATCCCCGACTCGGCACATGGAACGAACCCTGCTAGCGCCGCTATGGCTGGGTTCAATACTGTTGTAGTGCCTTCAGATGCCTCTGACGGTACTGTGAGTATTGAAGCACTGAAAGCTACGGCCGGACCTCAGACGGCTGGACTGATGATTACAAACCCGAATACACTAGGCGTGTTCGAAAAGAACATACTAGAAGTTTCGAAGATCGTTCACGACGCGGGGGGGCTCGTCTATTACGATGGAGCCAACGCGAACGCCATACTCGGGAAGACCAGACCCGGCGATATGGGATTCGACATAGTCCACATTAACGTTCACAAGACCTTGGCCACACCTCATGGAGGAGGAGGCCCAGGGGCAGGCCCGTGCGGTGTCGTAAAGAGTCTAGAGAAATTCCTGCCCATTCCCACAGTAGAATACGACGGAAAGAAGTACTGCCTGGACTACGACAGACCCCACAGTATTGGAAAAATGAGGGGCTTCTACGGAAACATATCTGTTCTTCTCAGAAGTTATGCATACATACTAGCGATGGGTGCTGAAGGCCTCAAGAGGGTGGCCGAACTCTCTACACTGAATGCGAACTACATCTGCAGAAAAGTTCTGAAAGCGAAAGGCTACACCTTGCCTTATGGACCGGAAAACCCCAGAAAGCATGAGTCTGTGATTAGCGCTGAACAGATGTCAAAAGAAACGGGTGTTAGGGCGCTTAATGTAGCAAAGAATCTGCTGGACTATGGACTACATGCGCCAACTAATTATTTCCCTCTCATAGTTCATGAAGCATTGATGATCGAGCCAACAGAAAGTGAAAGCAAAGAAGAACTCGACAAGTTCATCAACTCTATGATTCGCATAAGTGAAGACGCCTACAGCAACCCACAGAAGGTGCTGAGCGCACCACAGAATACCACAGTTACAAAGATCGATGAAGTCAAGGCATCACACCCGAAAACACTATGCATCAACTGGAAAACCTGTTTGGCCCGTTCCTCCGAAATCTAGCAGTGCAAGAGGCCACAATTAGAAAACGTGTGAACCGAATTGCCAAAGGTTACAGTGAAACATTTCGCGACCATCAGAGAAATCGTAGGCAAAAAAGAAGAGACTCTTGAGGTCGAAGAAGGAACTACATTAGTGGATCTGCTCCATGTCCTTTCCAAGATGTACGGCCAGCAATTCGCTGACTACGTATATGACAAAGAAACAGGTGCCCCCAAAGAGTACTTGCAGTTTCTCATAAACGGCAGGAGCGCAAAATCTCTTGACGGGTTCAAGACGAAAATCATTGATGGCTCGCCAGTTCGCGATAATCCCTCCTGTGGGCGGAGGATAAGTTTAGCCAGCGGGTAGCGAGAGCATCCAGAAGAGATGACTAACGAAATAACGGTATATGCCGAAAGCTACGGTTGTACATCAAACAGACACGACCTAGAGATTATGCTGGGCATACTGGAACAGAGTGGGTACAGGATCGTGACAGATCCTTCAAAAGCCGACGTCATTATCATAAACACCTGTGCGGTCAAAGAACCCACTCAGAAGAGAATGTTACATCGAATCGCCTCAATCCGCGGAAAACCATTGATCATCTCCGGTTGCCTACCAAAGATCGACCTTGAAGCGATAAAACAAGTTGCCCCGGACTATAGTGCAGTTCTGGATCCCCAATCCATCCACAGAATCTCGTCAGTCGTTGAGCAGGCTAGTCGAAGCATACGGAACCTACAATACTTCTCAGTCAATCCACCTCCCAAACCGACACTCCCCAAGAAACGACTGAACCCCTACGTAGAGATCATTCAAATCGCCGAAGGATGCCTCGGCGATTGCTCATATTGCTGCACAAAACATGCCAGAGGAAAACTACACTCATTTCCGAAAACATCAATCATAGAACGAGTCAAAAACGCTGTCTCCAACGGTGCACGAGAGATATGGTTGACAGCTCAAGACACTGGAGCTTACGGAATAGATCACGAAACGAATCTAAGCGCTCTCATGCGAGAAATAACCAAACTCGACGGCGACTTCAGGATCCGACTGGGAATGATGAACCCCAACCACGCAGCAACCATGATAGATGATCTATGTGAAATAATCAGAGATGCAAAAACGTACAAGTTTCTTCATATCCCAGTCCAATCAGGCTCCGAAAAGATACTGAGACATATGAAACGCCAATACGAACCTGAAGAGTTCAAACGACTCGTGAGAAGACTACGTTCAAGAATACCCAACCTCACTCTGTCAACAGACATAATAGTTGGCTACCCAACAGAAACAGACGAAGACTTCCAATCAACCATCGACTTAATCACAGAAACAAGACCCGACATAACAAACATCTCAAAATACGGCCCCCGCCCCAGAACAGAAGCGAGCCAAACTAACCCCCCTACCAGCAAACATCTTGAACGCAAGATCCAGAACAACTACGTCCCTCGGCTCGAGGATAAGCCTAGAACGCAATCAACGAATGATAGGCAAAAGAGAAGAGATCACTCCAGTAGACACGACTTCCAGAGGAAGATCGATAGGAAGAACACACAACTACAAGAAAACCATAATCGACGAAAAGATAGCACTTGGCACCAAGATACCGATCAAAGTTACCAAAGCTTTCCCAAGACATCTCGAAGCCGTAGTCCTAGACCAACACACGCACGCTCAATGCCACCATCAAGAATGTACAGCTGAGATGTGATGAGAGATCAGAATAGACAAACATTTGTAATTGTCAGAAAACTGCAACATGTATGTCTTATATTGTTATCCTGTTTAGTATTACAATTGTATTACTATTTAATTACCAAGTGGTATATACACTCTAGCAACTCTATTATTGAATAAACCGGCTTCGGCCGGTATGTATTTTGGGGGTGCAATGAAATAGTTCAGACGTCACGCGCGATCCGCCACGGTTTTGAGAGCGTCGTTTGCTGCGATTTGCTCAACTCTGCACTTTCAAAGGCCTTGGTCATTGGTGTAGGCGGTGCAGGTAACAATCTGGTAAGCAAATTGATGGAGACTGGCATCAGCGAGCGCTCAGTGTGTAGCGATTAACACGGATCGCGGTCATCTAGATGTTGTTAACGCTCATCAAAAATTCCTTGTTGGTTGTGAAGCTACGCAAGGTCTTGGTGCATATGGCGATCCAGAGATCGGAAGAAAATCAGTGCAAGAGTCATTGGGAAAGCTTTCTCCAATCTTCTGGAACGCCGACGCTGTCTTCATAGTAGCTGGCATGGGTGGAGGCACGGGTACCGGAGCAGCTCCGATCCTGGCCAAAATGGCTCAACAGAGTGGAGCCGTGGTTACAGGCCTTGTAACGATGCCGTTTGAAAGTGAAAAGAGAGAGCGAATGGTGGCCCTTCATGGATTAGAGGCCATGAGTAGGGCCTGCCATACCACAGTCGTAATCGACAACAACCGCCCGATCGAAACGATGCCTGGTTTAGTTTCGGAATCCGTTCTGCCGATGGCGGACAGCATACTTGTCAACGTCTTGAAGGGTCTTTCAGAAACCGTTTCCACGCCCAACAATTTCAGGCTAGGCCAGAATGATGTCAAAGAAGTCTTGATGCGGGGAGGCGTAGCGCTGGCAGGTTTCGGCGAATCCAACTCAACGTTTAGAGTTGAGGAAGCTGTTAGAAACGCACTTCAGTCGCCCTTCTTAGATGTTGACCATCGGACAGCAAGCGGCGCGCTGATTTTCGTGGCAGGCGATTCATCGATGTTGAACTCTGAGGCGGCCCGTGTTGCAGAGGTCGTTGGTGAAATGTTGCCCATAGAGGCTTCAGTTGTCTGGGGCTCGCGTGTTGATCCATCTCTCGATTCTAAGTTGCGGGTGACGCTTGTCCTGACAGGCATGGATTATTGGCAGCAGTATGTAGGAGGTTATCGCAGGATGCCATTTGGAATCTACAACATGGAACCGGAAGTTGGAAAAGATCAGAGTCTAGACATAGATCTCAATCTAGATCAACTCGAACTAGACTGAGACTCCCCATTTTTTATTTTCCCCATTCGATTTGTTCTGAATAAACGAAAGAGTTTATTATGTCCAGTCAGTGTCTAAGCTCACGGGGCCGAAAGGTCTCGACACTTTAAGACTGACTGGAGTTTACAGATTTGGGTCTAGTCAATTGGGCTAGAAGAAAAAGTCCTTGGCTCGTCCATTTCAATACAGGCGGCTGCAACGCTTGCGACATCGAAGTCATCGCGGCTTTGATGCCTCGCTACGACTTGGAACGGTTCGGCGCTGTACTCAAGGGAAGCCCGAGACATGCTGACGTTCTAGTCGTAACAGGTCCAGTGAACTTGCAGATCAGAGATAGAATAGTCAGGATATATGAACAGATGCCGTCTCCGAAGTTTGTTGTTTCAGTCGGAAACTGCTGCAATAGTTCAGGACCTTATAGAGGCGCCTATAATGTCTACCCTGGTCTAGATTCTGTCATACCAGTTGATGCCTACATTTATGGTTGCCCACCAAAGCCTGAAGGTATAATCAACGGCGTGGCAGCTTTACTTGCAAAAATCAAGGAGGCTGGGCAAGCACCTAAGGAGCCCGTGCAGCAGGTGACCGCGTGAGATGTCGTCAAATTTCAGTATAATTGTTGGGCCCCAGCATCCAGCGCTTAAGGAACCTGAGAGTTTCAAGTTCACAGTTGATGGAGAAAACGTCGTCAAGGCTGAGGTTCGCGTTGGCTATGCGCATAAAGGCATAGAGAAACTGGCTGAAACAAAGAACTACATTCAGAACATACCACTGATGGAACGCATCTGTGGAATATGTAATGTCGCTCATGCAATTTGCTATTGCCAAAATGTTGAATACCTCTATGGAAAGGAGATCCCTAGACGTGCCGAGTACATTCGAGTCATTATCGAAGAACTCAATAGAATTCACAGTCACCTACTCTGGATAGGTGTAGCCGGACACGAGGTAGGTTTCGACACTCTCTTCATGTACGTTTGGAGAGATCGCGAAGTTGTCATGGATCTTATAGAAATGTTTACTGGAAACAGAGTCTCAACTTCTCTCATGACTGTTGGAGGAGTCAGGCGAGACGTTACTCCTGAGATCGAACAGAAACTGCGAAAGGGCATGGACATACTTGAGGAACGAACAAAATACTACAAAAAAGTCGCAACTACAGAAAGGACGCTACTGCAGAGACTGGTAGGAGTAGGAAGACTAACACTCGAAGAGGTAATATCACATTCAGCAGTCGGACCTACCGCAAGAGCGTCAGGAATAAAATCTGACGTAAGAAGCGATGACCCATACGCGGCACATGACGAAGTCCCATTCAACGTAATAACCCATGACTCATGTGACTTGTTCGGAAGGACCGTTGTCAGAGTCGAAGAAACATTTGAGGCGATAAATCAGGTTCGATATTGCCTAGACCACATGCCGAACGGGCCGATAAGGATTAGACTACCCAACGCTCCTCCAAGAGGAGAAGCGGTCAGTCGAGTTGAAGCTCCAAGAGGCGAAGACATTCATTACGTCAAATCCAACGGAACCGATAAGCCGGAGAGATACAAGATCCGGGCGCCTACTCTTGGAAACCTTTCAGCACTAGTTGAAATGTTGACTTCTAAAGATGACTACGCAGTTCGAATAGCGGACATACCGATAATCCTTGCCGGCATAGATCCATGCATGTGCTGCATGGACAGGTCGGTCCGGTTCATTGATCCATCGAAGGAGAGGCAGTGGGTCTGGAGCTGGGAGCAGTTGGAGAAGTATTCGAGAAGGATGTGAGAACTATGTCAATGACTGGTGAGATCTACAGGAATCTGTTCAAAAAAAGAGCGACTATCCTCTATCCTTTCAAGGAGAGAGAACTTGTTCCAGTCCCAAAGGGACTGAGGGGCAAACTCACATTCAACCTTGAGAAGTGCGTGGGATGTAGTATGTGCCTTCGTGTGTGTCCTTCAGAGACCGTTGAGATGATTGCTGATGAGATTGGAAAACGACCGAAGAGACCCATATTCTATCTTGATCGATGCACCTTCTGCGCTCAATGTGAAGATGTCTGTCCTACTCATGCAATTCAAATGAGTGACAACTTCGAGCTTGCGGGGTTCGACAGAAAACAAACCTTGCTCAAGTAGACAAAACGGCGCAGGCGTTCTCGAGGCCACTTACGCCCTGCCAGAAATGTAGGGTGCTTCTCTCTTCTTTTTCCTAGATGCTATCTCTGAGATCACGGACAGTCCGTCTTCGAGCGGTTTCACTTCTATCACATTCTTCTCTACGGCGCTCGTGACGAATTTTTGTCCTTTCTCGCTGCGGACGAGTAAAGTGCACCAACCGTCCGGAGATCCGTTTGCCCCTATCGAGACGTCGGCGAGTTCCGAAGTAAAGTCATTGCACTTGTTACACGCTGAAAGCACGTATGGCTCTATTTCCTTGGTTGGGCTATCGATGACCATCTCCCCGCCTTCGTATACTCGATAGCGGTCGTCCTCGGCGTCTAGGCGCATCCTTGTGATCGCCTGGAGATCACGATTCTTCTTCGATTTCAAATAGTCAAGAACAAGTTTGTTGTACCGATAGCTATTGTTACAGAACAGTCCGATAGCGAATTCTACGGATTCAGCGTACTTGCGCGGTCCATGAGGAGAGGTTAGGATTCTTCTTAACGCCTGAATCTGACATGGCAAACCCACGAACGCAAATCTTGAATTGGGGTATCCTAGCCAAGCCTCTGCAAGCGCTGTCAATGACCCACTCGGTGTAACCTTGGTCTTGGCGGCTCCAAGAATCTGCGCCTTGCTTCTCATTATTGTGGGGATTGGTTTCCATGGGCTATCGGAGTTCTTTGTTGCTCCAACAGCGTAATCTATGAGACCGGTTTCAATCGCATGAACGAGAAGCGAGGTGACTACTCCGCCATCTTGAGCGACCTTTAGTATATCATCATTCTTCGATCGAGCAACATAGGATGCACGAACAATTCCTAAGTTATCTTCACTGGTTGATCTCACGCGGCCAAAGACTCTCGTCTCGATAGCATTTACGGGAAGTTGAATACGTGGACATGAATAGTAGCACATCTCACAAAGGACGCAGATGCCCTTGATAGTAGGTTTCTCCTCATCCGTTGGGACGAGAACGTTAACCGGGCATGCGGCCATGCAGGCTCCGCAGAACATGCATAGTTCTGGCTGTACAACTTCTTTGACCAATGTTCCAAAGATTTTGACTGGCTTTGACAATTTTACACACGCCTTTGGCGTTCCGATCTTGTTTCATGTGCTAGCTAAATCCTTTGCGATCATACACATCAGGTCCCGAATATCGAGGTTTCTCATCTAAAGTGCGGGATCACGTCTCTTGATATCGTGTATATAGCGTCTGCTTTGTTCGGGCCTATCGGCGATCCCACGACTATCTGGGTTACACCTATCTTCAGTATCTCGTCTATTTTGTCAACGATCTCACTCGGCCTGCCACATATTGAGAACGAATCAAGCATTTGATCCGTCACAGTATTGAACGCGTCTCCAAATCTTCCTTTCTCCAAAGATGCCAAGATTCCGGACGCACTTTCAGAAGATATGTCATGTCTCTTGAGAACTTCTGAGGGGCTGCCTGCGACAATGAATGCAACGACCTCTTTGGCTTTCTCTCTTGCCTTATCTCTTTCATAGTCGACAGATACGCTCGCGTAGGCAACAATGTCAATCTTTGATGCGTCTCTTCCGCAGGTCTCAGCGCCCTTTCGTATTTGCTCAACCGCAAATTTGAAGTCGTTTGGATGGGCCGCGTTTATCAAGACACCATCGGCTATCGCCCCAGAAAGTTCAAGTAGCTTTGGCCCCTGCGCTCCCATATAGACAGGCGGGGATCTCTTCGGCTTGTAGTTTAGCCGAGCCCCTTTGATTGAGAAGACTTTGCCTTCGAATTGTACAGTTTCTCCACGCCAGAGTCTCCTTATGATGTCAATCGATTCCTTCATGGCCGTCAGGGGTTTCTCAGAGGTTATTCCGAGAGTTCTCAACGTTGTCACGTCACCCGGCCCTATGCCGAGGATTGCTCGATTTCCTGACAGCTCGTCCAGTGTTGCCACCGCAGAGGCGGTCCAAGCTGGGTTGATGTGAAATGGGTTCGTCACGCCGGTTCCAATAGTGACTCTATTCGTACTGAGTACGATGGCGGTGAGGAGCATGTAGATATTCCTGTTGTTGTAGTGATCTGTAACCCACACATTGTCAAAGCCACCATCTTCTGCTCCCTTAACCCATTTGACTATCTTGTCAATGGCCTTCTCCGGAACGAATTCAATTCCAAATTTCGGTTTGCTTGTTCCCGAAATGCGTGTTCCTTTTTCCAATAGAAGCGATTTTGAGATTTCGTAAGCTACAACATGATCAAAAATGCCCTTAGTCAGGTCGATAGCACGTCTGAAGAGCTCGGCCTCAATCTTGTTTTTGGATACTCCTATCGCCAAAGCACCGATCCCACGTACACCAGGTGCAAACTCAACCCCGTCGTCGGTCGATTTGAGGCCTTCAATACCAGTCGGTGGCACAGCGTTTACGTCTCCGACCACCTTGCATTTTGTGCCATACCGCTTCAGTGTGTCAAGTGACAGAAGTTGTGTTCCAGCAACTCCTGCGGAGATAGTTATTTCTGAATTCTGGATGGCTTTTCCAATTTCTTCCTGAGTTTGACCTTTAACGCCTTGAACCAGATTTGCCTTAAGCTCTTGGTTTATCTTATCAGCTAATATCTTCGCTTTTTCTAGGCTCCTTGACGTTGCAGTCACGGATATGCCTTCAGAAGCCAACAGATGCGTAGATATTTTTCCGACGGGCCCAGTGGCAGCGAGAACCGTCGCCCTTATGCCCTTCAGATTGGAACTGTGCTTGCGATAGAGATTAAGACACTTTGCAACCACCGCTGACCCCGTGGTTGATGCTCCTCTTGGATCGACTATGATCCCCAACTCAAAAGGTTTGAACATCGCCTTCTTGGCTTCGCTAAGTATCTGGTCCGCTTTCTCTACGTCGTAACCTCCAATGAATATCTTCGTCTTCTTGGCTCCATCAGGTCCACGAGGAAACATCGCGTCTTGAATTATCTTTCTTGTGTCGCTTGGTTCAACATTACTGTAGTATAGCACCTGGGCATCAGGATACAAATCAGAAGCCGTCAATAAGTCAAACGGACTCGCGTGTTTGTCCGTATCTAGGAAGATGATTACGTTTCTGAGAGAACCTGCCATGACTAATCCCTTGGAGCATGCATTGTTTGATCAATCAAGAAAAAGCTTTGCTTTGAAAGTGCTCCACGTATCAAGAGGAACGAGACATTCAATAGCTGACTTGCTTGCTACAGAGCTTTTCAGGCATCTGATCTACGACCAAAGTGTTTACTGATGTCAAGTCTCAATTTCCTCGCTCTGTTGCTGAGACTTATTGGACTACCATAAGCTTGGGTCTTGCCCTTTCGTATTGCTTCGATTACTTCATCAATGGACCTTGAATCTGCGTTGATGACGGTGTACCCCGTGCCGATTGTCTGCGGCAGATGCGAATCACTTCCACCAGTCACAGGTATATTTGCGGAGTCTGCGAATCTTTCCGCAAACCACTTGGACAAACCAAACAGAGGCGCAGATGCATTTACCGTTTCCACAGCATCCACTCTGGTCAGAAGCTTCCGTGGCCTAAGACTGGACCGAAGAAGGTCATATGGATGTGGTAGGACAGCCAATCCGCCCTGACTATGTATTATCTCGACTGTTTCGTCAGCTGAGAGGCCCCTTCTTATCGGTTCATTTATGTTCAGAGCGAGCATGTGACCATGCCTCGTACTGATTTCGATTCCCGGGATAACTGTGATCTTTTCGGCGTGAACCCTTGATAGTACGTTGTGGTCTGTTACCGCAACACCATCGAGACCACGGTCCAAGACTATGCGGGGAAGATCTCCGGGAAGCGTGTAGCTGTCGCCGGAATTTACTGTGTGTACGTGTAGGTCAATCTTGAGAAGCATATCTTAGATCCCCCGGTCATGAGACTATTCATCGAAGGGTCATCGATTCGATTTACGGTAGCTTTTCTGTATCTCGCTGGCGTTGACCTTCCGAAATAGTGGTGCAGGCTTTCCAATCTTGTGCCCAGCATGAATGAGGTGTGTTCCGATGCTATCCCACATACCAGCAGTCGTTCCACCTCCTAAGCCTAGCTGCTCGAGTATCTTCTCGGACGTGCGTGGCATAAAAGGCGCTAATAGACTAGCCAAAGCATAGACCAGCTGGGTCGATACGTAGAGAGTTGTGGCAGCCTTTTTCTCATTGGTCTTCACAAGATGCCACGGTTCACGTGCGCTCATGTATTGATTGCCATTCCTAGCAATCTCGACAATTGAGAGCAGAGCTTCTCTCAGATGAATACTCTCGAAAAGTTCTCCAATGCGAGTTGGAGCCTGTCTAATTTCTTCCATTATGTAATTGTCGGTGTCATCAAGAACATCTGGGGCTGGAACACTTCCATCATACCTTGTTGCAATGAACATCAATGTGCGATTGATGAAGTTGCCAATTGCATCGTTGAGGCCGGAGTTGATGAGACTCTCGAATTCTTGCCAAGTGAAGTTTGCATCCTTGGATTCAGGTCTCATCGCTATCAGTATGAACCTCCAATATTCAGGATCCGCAATCTCTAATGCTTCATCAACCCAAACTCCGATCCTTCTACTTTTTGAGAATTTCTGAGACTCATACAGTATGAATTCAGTGGAGGAAACCTGCCAGGGAAGAACATAGTCATCCCCACTCGCCATAAGTAAGGCTGGAAATATTATTGTGTGAAACGGAATATTGTCCTTTCCAATGAAGTGCACATTCTTCGTTGATTTGTCGAACCAATACTTCTTCCAATCGTCAGGCCTGCCGTTCTTTTCAGCCCATTCAACAACAGCTGAGACGTATCCTAAAACGGCCTCAATCCAAACATAAACAGTCTTGCCTTCTGCCCCAGGAAAAGGTGCGGGGATCCCCCATTTGTTGTCTCGAGTGATAGCTCTAGGTTTCAAGCCTTCATCGAGCCACCTCAGGGAAAAATTGCGGGCGTTGCTAGGAAACTGTGTACTTGCCTCTAGATAGCTTCTCAGTCTTCCCTCGAGTTTTGGAAGGTCAAAGAACCAATGCTTTGAAGATCTTGTTTCGGGTGGTGTCCCACAGATTACGCATTTCGAGTTCTTCAGCTCAATTGGCTCAAGAACTCTACCACAACTATCACATTGATCTCCTCGTGCGCCATCATAGTCGCAATAGGGGCACTGTCCTTCAACGAATCTGTCTGGAAGGAAACGTTTGCACTTTGTACAGTATGGCAGATCCGTCGTTTGCTCGAAGACGTATCCGTTGTCATTGACCTTCCTGCAAATATCCTGAATGACTCTGGTGTGAACAGGATTGTGGGTTCTCGTATAGTTGGTTAGGGTGACACCGTATTTCTCAAGTAATTCACATATGGACTTGTGATATCTGTCAGTCAGTTCTTTTGGGTTGATACCTGCTCTTATGGCCTCAACTTCGATAGGGGTTCCGTGCTCATCCGATCCGCTTACAGAGACAAAGTCATCTCCTTTGAGCCTCAGATACCTTGAGAAGACGTCGGCAGAGAGAAGTTGAATGAATGTACCAAGATGTGGAACGCTATTCACGTAAGGCCAAGCAGAGCATACGATCCATTTTCTTTTGGACTGCAAACACTGACCACTTGCATCAAGATGTGGTGCTGATAGATTTCCGCGCATTCAAAAAGTTTCTGCAAGAATGCTTTTAACCAAGGGCTGAGAGCAGGTAATTGGAAGTTGGCATCAGACTGATGAGTGAAGAGTATCTTCGTCTACTTGACCAGGGATTGGAGAAGGTTCCGAAAAAGGTTTCATCAGGTGAGAGATTTGAGATTCCAGCACCTTTGATGCGGACCGCAGGTGGCCGAACGACCATATACAATTTCGGAGAGATCTGTAGTCGTCTCAACAGGGATGCCCATCATGTCATGAAGTTCCTTTCAAAGGAGATGGCTACTGCTGGATCGGTCAGTGGTGGACGCGCTATTTTTCAAGGTCGATTCAAGGAACTGTCGATTCGTCGTCTATTAGACATCTATAGCCACAAGTATGTTGTATGCTCCATATGTGGTAGACCCGATACTAAGATGCTAAAAGAAGGACGATTTCTCTTTCTCGTGTGCGAGGCATGCGGCGCCAAGTCCTCCGTCCTCCCCATGTAGGTTTGGAGGCAATGGCGTGAAAAGCGTATACACGAAGGTTTTTCGTGACAAGAAATGTGTCCTGGTCGCGGCGTGCGACAGTGACCTCATAGGCAAGACCTTTCGTGAAGGAAAACTGAAACTTGAGGTTACAAGCAACTTCTATGGTGGTATGTTAACCAGTATTGATGAAACTCTTGAACTCTTGAACAATGCCGACGTGGCGAACCTTGTAGGCTCATCTGTCGTGGATGCAGCGGTCAAACAGGGCTTGGTAAGCCCTGATGCAGTCATATTGATTTCCGGAGTCCCTCACGTTCAAATCATGAAGCTCTAGGCCAGTGTGTGCCTTCCAGCATATTCTTAAAAGGACATTCTTGTGTATATTGGCTAAAATCTCGGATCTGGAATCTATCAATGGGAAAGAAGAAGGTTCTCAGCGAGCAGTCGCTAAGAGAGATGGTGACGCCTGGCCAGGGACAGCTGTTTGGGGTAGTGTCCCAGATGTTGGGTTACGACAGGCTGCTTGTGAAATGCACGGATAGTCACGAGAGAGTTTGTAGAATAAGAGGAAAAATGAAACGACGTGTTTGGATAAAAGTAGGCGACATAGTACTGGTTGCACCTTGGGACTTCCAATCCGAAAGCAGAGGAGACGTCCTTTGGAGGTATACTGAAGGTCAAGCAATGACGTTGAGGAAGCAAGGCTATCTCAATATTTCCTGAGGAGAATAACAGGTGGCGGTTCTAGGAGAGAAGGGAGAGAGCAGGGTCAAACTTAGAGAGCGACGCTATGTCGTCGAACGTTTGATGAGAGAGAAAAGAAGCGAAGAGATGGAAGTTCTCGAAGAAGTTTTCGACAAGCCAACATTAATGATCATCTATCAGATGCTGAATAGAAGGGAGTTATCGAAAGTCTGCGGAGTCGTTAGATCCGGAAAGGAGTCACGTGTCTATTGGGCAAAGGATTTCAGAAGCAGAGACGTTGCGCTCAAAGTCTATCTTACCACATCATCTGACTTCAGAAAAGGAATGTTGACTTACATAGATGGGGACCCAAGATTCTTCAGACATAAACGGGATACTAGATCGATAGTGTATCTCTGGGCTCAAAAGGAGTTCAAGAATCTCGAATTGGCAACATCGGTCGGAGTTAGAGTGCCTAGACCCCGCAAAGTTGACAAAAACGTGCTTGTAATGGAGTTTGTTGGAAAAGGAGGGGAACCAGCTCCACTTCTGAGAGAGACAAGACTCAAGGCACCCAACAAGATGTACAAGAAGATTCTTGGGAATGTGACGAAACTATATCGAAAAGCAAGATTGGTTCATGGTGACCTTAGCGAGTATAACATAATGGTCTGGAAGGGCGAACCGATTATTTTTGACTTCTCACAGTCTATACCGCTAGAACATCCGATGTCCGAGATGTTGTTGAAAAGGGATATCATGAATGTCAACATTTACTTCGCAGCTCACGGAGTTAACGTCATACCCGCAACAGATGCTTACAACCGGATGGTGAAAATAGGTTGACCGAGGTAACCACCACAATCTCAAAAGAAAGAGTTGGAGTACTGATCGGTGAAGAAGGGCACGTGAAGGAACGTATAGAACGCGATCTGAAAGTAGTCTTGAACGTGGACAGCGATAGTGGAGTTGTAACTATTCGAGCAGAAGACGCTGACGTGAACCCGCTTGCTGTACTAAAAGCGAAAGACGTTGTCTCGGCGATCGCAAGAGGATTTCAACCGGAAAGGGCCTATAGATTATTTGATGAAGATATGGTACTGGACATTCTTGATTTGAGAGAACTATTCGGAAAGAGCGAAAGTGATATTCAACGAGTCAAGGGCAGAATTATCGGACGGGATGGAAAATCTCGGAGAATCATTGAAGAAGTCACTCAAGCCGACCTATCAATCTACGGGCACACCGTGTCAATCATCGGTAACTATGATGGAGCCTCATTGGCAAGAGAAGGCTTGGAGCTTCTTATCAAAGGAAGGCAACATACAACTGTATATCAATACCTAAGGAACAAAAGGCGTGAGATCAAGAGAAAAGAGAAAGTTGAACTCTGGGATAAGCCTCCTGAAACCGCGAAGAAGTAGAAGACATTCACCTAGGAACGAAGATAGCTGAATTAGCATGACAGAAGTCTTTCAAGAGATAAGTCCAGCAGATTTCTTCTATCGCAATAGAGACATAGCTGGCTTCACGAACCCCTCCAGAGCGATCTACACAACCCTAAGAGAACTCGTTGAAAACTCCCTTGATGCATGCGAGGTCAGTGGAATCCCACCCGATATCTATATTCGAATATCCTACGGCATCGAACCCGTCGAAGGCCCCGGAGTCTACAATGTCAGAATTGAAGACAACGGACTGGGACTGCCTGAAGAGGTGATACCCTCAGCCTTCGGTCAAATCCTCTTCGGCTCCAAGTACAAACTAAGACAGACCAGAGGAACGTTCGGACTAGGAGGCAAGATGGCCATACTATATGGCCAGATCACCACGCACTCAGCTGTGAAAGTCGTCTCCAGCGTCAAGAGAAACAAGATCTACGAATACCATCTAATGATGGATATTCAGAAGAACAGGCCAGTAGTACTGAAAAGGAAAGTTCACAACAACAAAAACAAGTGGCATGGCACTATACTTCAGTTCTCAACTGAAGCGGACTATACACACGCCATGTCGAAGATACTCGATTATCTTAAGCAAACAGCGACAGTAGCGCCATATGCCAACATAACCTTCGTTGATCCAAGGGGAAGACTGTACAAATACCAGAGAGCAACGACGATGATGAGTAAGGCCCCATTGGAAACGACCCCCCATCCACACGGCATCGATGTTGAAGCACTCAAACGGTTAATTGAACAAACGAAATCAAAGAACATGCGAGACTTCATGAAGAAGCATTTTCAGAGAGTAGGGAACACTACAGCAAAGAAATTTCTCGAATATGCAGGGATAAATCTAAAGAAGACCCCCAAAAAGCTTCTTCCAGACGAAATTGTGAAACTCGTAAATGCAATGAAGAACTTCGACGAATTTCTTCCACCGGATGCAACTTGCCTTTCTCCTCTCGGAGAAGATCTGCTGAAGACCGGAATTGAAAAAGAGTTCAAGCCCGAGTTCATCGAGGTTTATCAGCGAAAACCAGCTGCATACTCAGGCTTTCCGTTCATAGTTGAGGTTGGAGTAGCATGTGGAGGAGGCATACCCAATACAGGCAAACCAATACTATTCAGATTTGCCAACAAGATCCCTCTCCTCTTCGATGAGGCGAGCGATGTTTCATACAAGGTCGTTAACGACCTCATAGACTGGAAACACTACAAGGTCTATCCAGACACACCTCTAGCGGTCTTCGTTCACCTTTGCAGCACCAAAATTCCATACAAGACCGTTGGGAAAGAATTCATTGCCGATAGACCTGAAGTCGAACGCGAAGTACTGAATGCAATCAGAGAAGTTGCCAGAAGGCTGTCGATATTCCTATCAAAGAAAGCATCACACGAAAGGGATAAGAGAAAATTGGACGTTTTTGCGAAATATCTTCCCAAGATAGCGAAATTTTCAACCCGATTAGCTCACAAGACGAAGGAGCCAGATGTAAATCCACTGTTAAAGAGTGTTTTGACATATGAAACAGCAGAAGAAAACCAAGGGCATAGTGAAGGAGAAGAAGGAAAAAGTCCTATCTAGCCTAGGCGACTTTGGGACGCGACTGTACGATCAGATAGGTAGACGACAGTTTCCGTGGATAAAGATGCCTATCCGATCTACAAACAACATAAAGTACGATGAAAAAATCAGGCAGTACGTTTTAGGGGATAGAAACGTAAAGAGAAGCTCTAGGAACGTACGCCACTTACGTCCGCTCACACAATTAGTCTGGACAGCTTCATTCGTGGATGAACTATCACGCCAGAATAAGACAAGCACACTTAGGGACGTCTTCTACTCAGCGCAAGCCTACGAAATGAGTTTCGTAGATCAAGCTGAAAGTGACAATATCATTACGGACTTGGAAACAGTAATCGGATCGGCTAGAGAAGACTTCAACGTATTCCCGGAAGAACGAAGCGCCATTTTCGGAAACCTGACCATTCAGTATACGGTCCCGGGTTATGAAGGGAAGAAACTCAACTTGGCAAGTCATCCAGACGGCATGATGATAGGGCCCGCTTTGACGAACGCAGAGTTTGCTGACTGCAAGGCAGACAAGGTAATAGCTATCGAGAAAGGTGCGCTTTTTACAAGATTTGTTGAAGAAAGGGTTCATGATCGATTCAAAGCTCTACTAATTCAAACCGCTGGCCAAGCACCCAGAGCAACTAGAGCTTTCATAAGAAGACTGAATCAGGAGTTGAAACTACCGGTAATAATTCTCACTGATGGAGACCCCTGGGGAATGCATATCGCGATGGTTATCATAAGTGGATCTGCAAATGCTGCGCATCTCAGAGACTTGAACACCCCCGATGCAAAATGGGCAGGGGTGTGGGCTACAGACATAGTGAACTACAAGCTTCCCAGCGACAAGCTGACTGATTTGGACATAAAAAGACTATACGAACTTCAGAAGGATCCAAGATACGGCGGAAAGCTTTGGAAACGTGAGATAGAAACTTTCATGAAGATAAAGAAAAAGGCAGAACAGGAAGCCTTCAGCAGATACGGCCTAACATACATAGTTGATGAGTACCTTCCCGCAAAACTGGAAGCCATAGAAGATACTTAGTCGATATGGAAAAGCATCTGCTGATATTCAGCTCGTCTGCTTAGTTCCACACATATAGCAGAAGAGCGCGTAGGACGAGATCTCTGCTCCGCAGCTTTCACAACGTTTCGTCTGATCACGAGCTTTTTGGATGGAGGATACTGCATCTTGTGATGGTGTATACCAGATGAGATCAGAGGAATTCTCCTTGTACGCCATACATCCGGTACAGTACCATTTCTGATAATCATTAACGAAAACTAGGGGCCTACCACATCTAGAACATGACAGTTGCGGTTCCGTTACGAGCTGCGCTCTTGGAATTGACCATTTCCTGAATGGAGAGAGAAACTCCGCTTTGTTGATAAGATGTCGTAGAAACATGGTCATGGTAACTAACAGAAGCGCTACGAAACCCAAGTTCAATGGTGCTGGAAACGCGAAAATGACAAAGTCGTATAGGCCGTGGAACACCATTGCTATCACAAGACCCTCCAAGGTCAAGTCGGTTTCCCTCGATGGTGTAAACTTTGCAACTCCAACGTAGTAACCCATTATGCCACCTAGCAGTGCATGCCCCGGAACGGAAGTTACCCCTCTGATCAAAATGGCGTCTAGCCCACGAGTCAAAGCATATAGAATATTTTCAACAGTAGCGAATCCAAGTGCAGCGACAGCCGTGTATACGATTCCATCCATAACCTCATTGAAAGAATTGGACTTGTACACAGCGAGCCTTACGCAAAGTAGTTTGACGCCCTCCTCAGTTAGACCAACTACCAGCAGCACGTGTAAGAACAGGATTGGCAAGTACTCTGATTGTGGGATAACGGTTCCACCGAGAAGTTCAAGTGGAAAAGCAAGTATTGGAGACAAGAGGCCATAAACGAAAGTCTTTGCCACCAGACTCTTTGGTTCTCTTTCATATCTGTCTCGAGTGTAGAAGAACCAGGTGAGAAATAGCCCTGGAGCTACTGCCAAGACGAGGATTTCTAGCATCCAACAGGGCTCCATGAGGACCTTGAGAAACGAGAAATCTGAGGCTCAATCTCCCGCGATGCGAGTATAATAGTATTCACCAACTTCTCTCTGAATCCTATCCGTTTTGCTGTTGGGCTTGTTGACCCTTGGTCGCCCTGTTTCAGGATCTCTTCGAAAAGTCACGTTCATGTCTGAGAGAAAAATGTTCATCCCTTCTCTCAGTGACGTTGGGGCACGAGCATGGCCCTTTAATCCCGCCTCACCGTCAAATATCATGAGTCGATCTGCAATGAAATCCTGTGCAACTATGTCATGTTCAACGACAAATGCGAAGGCTTTCCTGCTCTCCGCAGTTTTTCTAATGGCCTTTGCGACAACAAGTCTCTCCTCAACATCCAAGTACGCACTCGGTTCATCAAGTAGAAAAATGAATGTGTCTTTTGCAAGGCATGCCGCGATAGCAACTCTCTGAAGCTCACCTCCACTGAGATCTTTCACATCTCTCTCCAAGTATTCAGTTAGGCCGAGAGGCTTCATCAAATCATTCTGGAAACTGTCCGTCTCGAACTTCTCGCCCGCGACATCCTTTATGAGCATTTGAACTGATCCCTCGTATTGAGCCGATATGTACTGTGGTTTGTAGCCGATGGACATCCCCTGCCATTGCGGCGCTTCACCAACATCCGGTTTCTGAATTCCAGCAAGTAGTTTTATGAAGGTAGTCTTGCCAATTCCATTTGGTCCGAGTATACCAACGACTTCGCCTTTCTTCACTTCGCCAGGTTCGATTTCAAGGTTGAAGTTACCTAGGGACAGTTTCATCTGGTTCCAGTTCAAGCTCCAAGTTTCGGTTGCCGAGACTTCGCGTGGAGGTCTTAGGTGAAATCTTATGGGTTCATTTCTGAACCTCATGTTTTCATCTGGAATGAAACCATCGAGATAGAGGTTGATTCCAACTCTGACTCCATGAACGTGTGATACAATGCCATAGACTCCAGGTTCACCGTATAGTAGACAGATTTGATCTGAAAGGTAGTCGAGCATCGCAAGATCGTGTTCTGCGACGAAAACTATTTTGTTATCTTCAATGAGTGTTCTGATTGCCTTTGAGGCACGCATCCGCTGATCCACGTCTAAGTGACTTGATGGTTCGTCGAGAAGATAGACATCTGAGTCTCTAGACATCACGGCTGCAAGAGCAACTCTCTGAAGCTCTCCGCCGCTTAGAACGCTGATCTTTCTGTCCAACAAATTTCGAAGTTGAAGTTGATCTAGTAACGATTCTAGTTTTCCGCGTTCATCCACCTTCTGAAGTGTTTCTCCCACTTTCTTGTCTGCGCCTGCGGGTATTGTGTCGACATATTGAGGTTTGTGAACTACTCTGAGTTCCTTTTTGCTAAGCTTACGGAAATACTCCTGCAGGGTGGAGCCTCTGTAGTACTTCACTATTTCTTCCCAATCTGGCGGAGAATCATATTTGCCCAAGTTAGGCTTGAGGTCGCCTGAAAGGATTCTCAGCGCGGTGCTTTTTCCAATTCCATTCCTTCCAAGTAAGCCAGTTATGGTTCCTGGCTGCGGTACAGGCAGCCGATAGAGCTTGAAAGTATTTGGTCCATATCTATGGCTACATTCCCCTTCGAGTTCCTCAGGGAGGTTAACGATTGATATGGCTTCAAAGGGACATTTCTTGACGCAAATTCCACATCCAGAGCAGAGAGATTCGACGATTACTGGCTTCTCCTGACCTTTTTCGAATCTTATGGCTTCTATGCGGTTTCTAACTTCTGGACAGAACCTTATGCATGCGGTATCACATTCGCTGGGTTTGCATCTCTCCCTGTCCAGCACCGCCAGTCTAGCCATATCTGCCCATCCAGAATCTACACAAAACGAAACGTGAGGTTTTCAAAAAGCATCTGAAAAAAAGTGCGATGAACGGAGTTACCACTCCTCTTCCTCTGCGCCCTCCTCTTCAC
The DNA here is from genome assembly GCA_963760485.1 of Candidatus Bathyarchaeota archaeon. Classification (GTDB taxonomy): domain Archaea; phylum Thermoproteota; class Bathyarchaeia; order 40CM-2-53-6; family CAVXDP01; genus CAVXDP01. The sequence continues at coordinate 147,845 of CAVXDP010000016.1, forward strand.
TCCACTCTTCTTCTTCGCCCCAATCTTCTTGCTCTTCCGAAACTTCTGTCTTCAGAATCATTTCTAGAACCCTCCGAAAATCCTCTTTATTTGTTCGCAAAGGCCATTACTTTTAAAGTTTTTGCAGGATACAAGACTAGAAGGAGTAAGTGTCGTTTGAGTCCGACCAGAGGTACAGAAGAGTTCATTCTATGCTTGTTCTCAAAGCAGATCAGAAAGCAATTCTAAAGGCGGTTGAAGTCATTTCCAACGGTGGGATAGTTGTATACCCAACAGATACAGTCTACGGTGTAGGCTGCGATCCATTTAACGAGAATTCGGTAAGAAGAGTGATTGAGGCCAAGCAAAGAGCGGAAGCCCCTCTTCCTGTACTTGGATCATCAATTGCAGACCTTCAACGAATTGCTTGGTTTAGTGAAAAGGCATGTATTCTAGCTTCCAAGTTCTGGCCAGGGCCATTAACGCTAGTTCTGGAGAAGAAACCTGTGCTTCCAGAAGTCGTCACTTTCGGGCTTTCTACGATTGGAGTTAGAATTCCAGATTGTAGAGTGGCGCTTAGACTCATTGAACTTTCTGGAGGCCTTTTGATTGGAACGAGTGCAAATCTCAGTGGGAAGAAATCATGTACCACTGCTTTGGAGGCTGCGGATCAGATCGGGGAGAAAGTTGATCTTATACTTGACGGAGGAGAGACGACTGTTAGGAAGGAGTCGACTATTGCTAAACTCGACAATGACAAGATCCAAGTGCTTAGACATGGAGCTATATCTGAAAATGATGTCACGTCGGCCATCGTATGACTTGGATTCAAGTATTGAAGGTTCATTAATGCGAGGATTGATGGATCAGAGGTGATGATTGATTTGTTGCAGGACTTCAACCTTCTGATATCCACATCACGCAGGAATGAACGAAACGCATGTAGCGAGATCTGGTATTTGCTCAAAGAGGTTGGCGACAAGACTTCCGAAGCAGCAGCAACTGGAATAATCGGATTAACTGTTGCGAAGACTTCGCTAGATCCCAAGGAAGTGGTTAGAAAGTTAAGAGATATTGTTCGAGAGAAGCCGTGGGAAATCAAATATGTGTTGAAGGTAGTTCCAGTCGAAAAACTCGTCCCAGCAACAATCGAAGATATCTCAAAAGCTACAATACAACTGTCGGAGCAGATACACGAGGGTGAGAAATTTCGCGTCACTGTTGAGAAACGACGATCAAATCTGTCTTCGCGTGAAGTAATAGAGGCTGTTGCAAAGAATGTGAAGAGGAAGGTTGACTTGGAGAACCCCGACAGAATAATGTTGATAGAGATTGTAGGACAGAAAGCTGGCGTGTCCGTGTTGGAACGAGACGACATATTATCAGTTGAAATAGAGCGGAGGACTCTCTAGGTCATCGTGGCAAGCAACGCCACTCTCTCGACGATGAGTTCTTGAATTGTTTCCTTTTGAGGCTTTTTCCCAGTCATCGCCTGAAGCTCTTTCTTGGATATCCTGAAGGTGGAGAGCAGATTCTCAACTTTCTCATCGCTCCATCTATCTAGAAGGGCGTCATCACTCTTGGTTTTGACAACTGATGGGAGTCTCTCAGTGAATTCTCTAAGTGATTGTTCGTTCTTCCCTATCGCTATTACCACTACGTTCTTCGTGTTTTGATCCACGCCCATCATCTTGATAGCCTCCGATATCTGCTTCTGAGCAGATGCATACAAGAGAAATTCCACTGCCAGGGTTCTTGAGATGTTAGTATCTCTCTCAAAGGCATGAACGGCATTCAACACTGCAAAATAGAGATGTTTTCTGCCTGCGATTCTGTCCAGATTAACCATTTGAATATCAAGATCAGTGGAAAAACCTCTCAAACTTTCGAGAAGACTGTTTGCGTCAAGCGGTTCATTAATTTGAAAAGAATATAATGTGACGTACTTGCCATATTCCTCGAACTTCCAGATCTCTGTCAAACTCGTTTGGCCACCGTTGATTTGAACCAACACAACACGCCTAGGCACGTGAAGGTTCTCTACTAAACAAAGCTTAATAGAAAATCGACCATGAAAACTGTTCGGACGGGGTAATCTTGGAGTTTCTGATTCCGAGCTGGGAAGATATCTATAGCATGTGTATCAAACTGGCGGATCAGATAAAAGAGAGTGAATTCAAACCGGACTTGATCGTGGCAATTGCTCGAGGGGGCTGGATTCCAGGTAGGATAATGTCCGACCTACTTTGCAACTCTAATGTCGCGAGCATGAGAACAGAATTCTACAAAGACGTTGCAGAGACCAATGCGAAACCTGTTATATCTCAAAAAGTTTCAGCTCCCGTGAGGGGCAAGAGAGTCCTAGTAGTTGACGACGTAGCAGACACTGGCAAAAGCCTCAGAGCTGCTCGAGATTACCTCAAGAAACTCAGGCCAAAAGAGATCAAGATAGCCACCCTTCACTACAAACCCAAGAGTGTACTCAGACCTGATTTTTTCATTGAGGAGACGGATGCTTGGATTGTATACCCGCATGAGAGACGTGAGTTCGTGAAGACCATGGTAGGCAGATTTCGCAAAGATGCAATGTCACTCGAAGACGCGATGAAAGAGATGAGAAGGATTGGGCTGGACCCAAAGCTCGCTGATAAATTTGTCAATGAATGTTGGAATGCGGCGTGATCATGCGTGAAGCCAATTATGGTAAATGGGCTGTAACTCAAAAATCGGATATTGCCCCTTGGGAACCTTTCTTACCTATTTGACTTCGATTTCTCAGCCAACCGTTTCTCAATTTCTTCCTTATTGTCCCAGTTCGGGTCCAGATTTGATTGATCGAGTTGCGGCCATTTGGCGGGCATAACCCAACGTCTGCCACAGAATGAACATTCATGCCAGTTAGTTAATCCCTGTGTACCGCTACAGGAGGAGACATTATGACACGTGGGACAAGTGTGAAGAGCGGACGCTGTTGAACGTTCATACGCAATCTTCAGATCTCGAATCCTCGTTCGAATCTTTTGGCGAAAGGATGGTTTCAAAGACTCAGCCTCAACTCCCCAATTTGAAGCCGGACTGAGATAAAAAGATCTTTGCTAGCGTCTTGAAGGTGCAGTTCAAAGAGTTTAATTAGAGATGGCTTGTACAAGCATTTCTGATGATGTGGACTGACCTGCATGGAAGAGCCCCTCAGCTCAGATGTCATGATGTACCTCCACTGAGTTACCAACCCAGCTTGACGCCAATCAGAAAGATTGATGGAAATCAGTCTACTATGGCCCGGGATTGTTGGTTTGACGGCGAATCAAGATTGTTGTCAGATTTCTGGCTATGTCAACGTGGGAATTGCTAGATCTTTCGATCGAGTTTAACGCGTTTTTCACGAATTCATTTATATCTATAACCTTGCGATACAGCGGGTTCAGATATAGAGGGAATCCAGTGCCAGATTCGCGGCTACTCTCTCTTCTCATCATATGCATTGCGTTGCCAGAATGGCTCATGAGCTTTCTACATAGGACCCCCGAGAAGGAAGGTCAACGGGCTCCGAATCAACTTCTGCAGAATACTGAGATTAGTTCAGATGTTGACAAAGCGATGGAGGAGTTTAGACTCTACTCTTTTGAGAGGGAAGTCCTGAGTTCAGCATTGACCGCTATCTACGAAGCCGAAACCAAAGGAATTCTGAAGGTTTCCGAGAGAGATAGACTTGCCGAACCATACAAGGAGAATCTCAAACTTCTAGATAGAAAGATTGAGGAGAGACGCCGAGTAGCTGATTTTTACAATCTACAGAAAGAGAGGAAGGAACTACAAGAACACTATTCCGAAAAGATGAATGAGATTGACAGAAAGATTGGAGAGCTAAGGTCGTTGATTGGATCGCTTCCTCAATGGGATCTTCATCCTCCAGCTACGAAGAACCGCCCACTGGAGATCTTGAACTCTACCAATGAAGGATCAAAGAAGACGAATGACGTTTCAAGTGATCAAGCAGTTGAAGGCAAAGCACTAGAAAGCAAATCAAAAACGAAGACAGAGGAGAAGATGGAGGCCCTACGAGAAGAAGTTCTTCGGGCCATAGAGAGACTGGAACAGATGGAATCGGAGGCCTGACGAAACGAATTGGGTTGAGAGGGCAAGACAGGCATCAGCATCCTCATCAGTTAACCTCGTCAAGAACAACGCCATCATTGGCCTCGGCAGCGGCAGAACCGTTTCGTTTGTGATCAAAGGACTTGGGACGAGAGTGAAAAAAGAGAGTCTAAAGATCAGCGTGGTTCCAACTTCGGTTCAGACTGAGATGCTTTGTGCAAGAAACGGTTTGACGTTAACCAACCTAGTTGAATATCCTGAACTTGATTTGGCGATAGATGGCGCAGATCAAGTTGACTTGAAAACGTTGAACCTCGTGAAAGGGGCAGGAGGTGCTTTGACAAGAGAGAAAGTGGTAGCCTGCGCAGCTAAGACGTTTGCGATAGTAGTAGATCAAGAGAAAACTGTCAAGGAAGGTCTATCCGAAAGAGTCCCAGTTGAGGTGGTTCCGTTCAGCGCAGGATTTGTTATGAGGGAAATTATTCGAATCAGAGGAAAGCCATTACTACGTGAAAGCGCGGGAAAACTCGGACCGGTAGTAACGGATAACGGAAATTACATCATCGACGTAGACTTTGGAAAGATAGATTCCCCTAGGAAACTGGATAGAAGATTGAAGATGATTCCTGGCATAATCGAAACTGGCCTTTTTTGTGGATTGGTCGACGTCGTCTATGTTGGCAAGAGAGACGGCACGGTTCAGACTGTTAGACGCAAGAAATAGAATAGAAAAACTGCTCAGGTGCCGAGGACGGGAGTCACGGCACAGACGTGTGTGCTGTCGAACCCGTGGCCTCTGGATCTCTCCAGGGCGGCTCCATTCCTTATGAGTCCAGCGCTAAAGCCTAGCCCTTGAGGGGCATCTAACCAAGCTGAGCCACCTCGGCATCGGGTTCAGCTTTCAGCCGTCATCCACGTTATAAAGATTTGTCGATCGATTTCGTTGTACCTGCAAGAAGATTGAATCGAAAGAGACCTCACCGTCTGAGACGAAGGTTTTATCATGCTCACCAAGAAGATCAACTCGGAGACACTCTTATGGCATTTAGGTTCCTAACCATTGACGACTTCAATGTTGAAGGAAAGACAGTATTCCTCAGAGTCGATGTGAACTCTCCCATAGATCCAACTAACAACACGATTCTCGATGATTCAAGAATTAGAGCAACCAAGCAGACTCTGGACTCTTTGAAGAACGCTAAGGTCGTGCTCGGATCCCATCAGAGTAGACCTGGAAAAAAGGACTTTACGACACTTGAAGAACATGCAGAACTTCTTAGAGGATATTGCACACAGGAAGTGACATTTGTCGAGGATGTCATAGGCCCAACCGCAAGAAACGCGATAAAGCAACTGAAACGAGGCCAGATTCTGGTATTAGACAATTTAAGGATCTGTTCGGAAGAGATGCTCGAGGCTCCCTCGGAAAAGCTTGCAAAAACCATGATGATCCAAAGGTTAGCCCCACTCTGCGACTTCTACATCAATGATGCGTTCGCCGCTGCTCACAGACCCCAAGCATCTCTCGTGGGGTTCGCCTACGTACTCCCAGCGGCCGCTGGAAGACTAATGGAAAAAGAGCTCAGAGCAATAAATGCTGCATTGTTTGAGCCAAAACATCCGAGCACCTATGTCCTTGGAGGAGCCAAAGTCGAGGATAAACTCCCAGTTATTGAAAACATCCTGAAACTTCAGAAAACGGACACTGTACTCCTGGGAGGCCTCATGGCAAAGGTCTTCCTGAAAGCCATGGGCATTGAACTAGGCAGGGGAAACGATGAGGAACTCAAAGGATTCTTGGGATACATAGAGAGAGCTAAGATAATCCTAGCGAAATATCCCAATCGTGTTAGGGTCCCCGTCGACCTTGCAACACTTAGAGACAACAAGCGAGTCGAGGCACCTCTAACGAAACTCGAGCACGATGAAGTCTCCCTTGACATCGGCAGTGAAACCGCGAAAGAGTACACTCAAACGATCAAAGAATCCAAGACGGTGGTTGCCAACGGTCCAATGGGCGTCTTCGAAAAAGAAGGGTTCGACCTTGGAACCAAAACAATACTAAGAGCAATTGCTTCGTGCAACGGGACGACTCTGATTGGAGGTGGACATCTTGCCGGATTGGCTAGTTTGCTAGAGATGGAAAAAAGTTTCACTCATGTCAGCACGGCAGGAGGCGCTATGCTCTCAATGCTCGCAGGCGAAACTTTGCCTGGTGTTGAAGCACTCGTTCAAGCGGCTGAAAAGTACAAACGAAAAGGATAGTTGTTGTTGTTTGATGGAGTCCGAGACGGGATTTGAACTTCAAGTTCAGAACCTACTATGGTTTGTATGTTACTACGTTCTCCTCAAATACCACGTCGAGAAACATGCTTCATTCTGTGGGACTTGAATGGCACGTCAAGAAAGAAAGCGAAGTGAGTTTGATTTTCTTGTAAAACTGGCTTTGAAACTGGGAGCTGAGAAGGCGAAGGTGATACCTGTGAGCAAGATAGTTGTTGAAGACAGAGTTCTCTTGAAATGCCTAGTTGGATGCGACACATACAAGAGAAAATTGATGTGCCCACCATACGCTCCTATGGTTGACGAATTTAGGAAGATGTTGAAGGACTACAAGTATGCACTTCTCGCGAAGTTTCCTGCCCAAGCCGAAGCGGAAGAAGAGGTTGGAAGAAGTCTTCTGAGGCATAGGTATGATCCAACAGCTTCTGCGGATATGAAAGATAAGGCATCGAGTTTCTGGTCTGCCTGGACCAAGGATAAGAAGAAATTTCACTTAGCACTTCTTGAGCTTGAAAAAGCTGCCTTCAACAAAGGGTATGTTTTCGCCCTTGGTTTCTCAACTGGTTCATGTGCATTATGTGAAAAATGCAATATTGAAGCGGGAGTTTGCGTTCACCCAACTATGGCGCGTTATCCAGAACATGCCGTTGGAGTAAACATGAAGAAGACAGCAGAAAAAGCTGGAATGCCAATAGTATTTCCATTTTCAGGAAAACCTCAAGCCCTGTCTTTGATGCTAATTGACTGAACAGCAGAGCAAGATACAGAGCGAGTCTTGGTGAATCGATGCCTGAACAAAGAAGAGGTTGGCTGGAGGAATTCTTCCTCGAATGTTTAGGCCTCGTTGAATTTGTGTGTGCGCGCACCAAGAGATACACACAACCAACAAATATGACTGAAGCCGGCCATGAACAATAACGGATATCAAAAAAAGAGAGACTAACCTACCTTACAACAAGGATCGGTCTTTCTAGTATCTTCTATGCTTTTGGAAGCATTCTCTACAGTAGACTGGCCTGCCTTCGGTCGGCTGGAATGGAACTTCACATTCTTGCTTACAGTCAGCGCAGGTAGCCTTGTGCATTGTTCTGGGGCCGTCATTGCTACGTCTTTCATAACCCATGCGATTCTTCACTTCCCTTTCTAGCTAGTTATACACCGGATCTTGCCTAAAACTAGGAATCCACTGTATACTGTCGTCACGTTTACACACACTAAGAATTAAAGTGTTCTCTTTGAGCTGACACTGGAGCGTAACAATCGTCGTCGTTCGTTTTGGTTTCGTCGACAGTTTTTTGTGTGTGTGCGCGCACCATGCTACACACAGGGGAAAGAACAAACAACATTACATGAGGCGCGTGACCTACTATTTGCGCTTCACATGTATTGAAAACCAGCAATCAAAAATGGTTGATATCCCATTCAGGTCCAAGGTTTCTTCCCAATTCGTTCTTTGGCAACAGTGTTCTTCACGAACCCAACGATTGCAGTTTGAGCAGTATCTTTGACATTTCTGCTTTGAGAGCGTTCGTTTGGGTTTCCGCTTTCAAGTGGAAAGCTATGTGCCAAACCTTTCTATTTGCAACCCTCACAAAATTGGCGTTCAGAATTCTGCTGGTTTCCGAGTACAAGTTCGCTTCGTCATTGGGATAGCAGTTTACTCTGAAGGGTGGTAGTTCTGCTAGGCTTTCCGTAATAATAGAGAATATACGTGCCTTTGTGAGAGAATGTTTCAGAGGCTTGATCTAGGAGTCAATGAATGGTGGAATGGACTTGAACGAGAAATCGATGCCTGTGCTCTTCATAGGCCACGGCTCTCCCATGAACATAGTGCAGACAAACCAGTTCACAAAGAGTTTGACAGAGTTGGGCAGAAGCCTGCCGAAGCCACGAGCGATATTGGTAATCTCAGCGCACTGGATGACTGAAGGAACCTACGTTACCTGCATGGAAAAGCCGAGAACGATACACGATTTCTACGGATTCCCTGAAGAATTGTATGAGACAAACTATCCCAGCCGTGGCGCACCCAGTTATGCGAAATCGATCACAGAATCAGTAAAGACGGTGAAGATCAAATGCGATACTGATTGGGGGCTTGATCATGCGTCATGGGCTATTCTGAAGCACATGTACCCTGAAGCCGACGTCCCTGTATTTGAGATGAGCCTAGATTATTCCTTCAATGAGTGGTACCCAAAACCATTACAGTATCACTACGACCTAGCAACTCAACTTGTCGAATTGAGAAAGAGGGGAGTTCTGATCATAGGTAGTGGTAACATAGTGCATAATCTCCAGATGATCGATTTTAGTCACATTGAGGCTGAACCATATGCTTGGGCTGTAGAATTTGACGAAAAGACAAAATCCAATCTTATCGACAGGAATCACAAGAACTTGATGAACTACCGAAGTATGGGCATGGCAGCTTCATACGCGGTGCCAACCCTAGACCATTACCTGCCAATGATATGTGTGATCGCGTTGCAGCAGAAGGACGAACGAATAACATTCACTTATGAAGGGTTTCAGTACGGCTCCATCTCCATGAGATGCTTCAGAATCGGGTGACACTCTTATCTTTAGATTGATTTTGATCAGGCCAAGGACAAAATGGGTGTGACACGATGATCCGGCCGCCAGAATCCGCACCGTTTATTCAGGAGCAGATTTTTGGTGGTGTGCGATGAACACGAAGTAAGAACCGCAGTTATATACGTGAGCCTTTGACACATTGTTTGCACGTATGTATTCTTGAAGCGGTGAAATCATGCCAAGCGAGGAATGGGTTTTCGCCATTGATGAGAACGAATTGAAGGAAGACAGTATGAGAATCGTGTTTCCAAAGGGCATACCGATCCTTCTCCTAAAGAAAGCAGGACGTATCCATGCTGTATCTAACAAATGTGCACACATGACTTGCGAACTGGGCTCTGGCGATTTGGACGGCTATACGATAAAATGCCCATGCCACGAATGGAGATTCGATATAAGGACAGGCAAATTCCTAGACGCAGGAGAAATCAAGATACCTACTTACGAATCGAAACTCTCGGACGGAAAGGTACTTGTTAGAATGGGAGGAATCAATAATGAAGAAAGTTCTCATGTATACGCTTAGTACGTGTCCTTGGTGTCGCAAGACGAAACAGTTCTTCAAGGATAAGAGCGTTCCATTTCATTACGTAGACTACGACTTGGCAAATGAAGAAGAACAAGAGAGAATAGTTAAGGAGATCACCGGTTACGGGGTTCAACTGGCTTTTCCATGCGTGAAAATCAACGGGAATGTCGTCGTAGGATACAATCCCGAGAAGTATACGGAACTCCTAGGCATAAAATAGGCGAACAATGTTGAATATTGAGTCAAGAAAGAAAGCTCTGAGGTTCCTCTTCCAACGAGTGATTGATCCTCTGGGGTACAAGTTCAGCCCAGACGAAGAATTAGTTAATCTCCTGCTTGAACAAGAGGTTCTACTCGAGCAGAAACATGGAATCCCTTACTGCCCCTGTCAGGGGCTTACGAAGAATCACAATGAGAACATGAAGATAGTTTGTCCTTGCATACCTTTCCATAGAGAACACTTCGACGCTATGAAACGCTGCCTGGTGTGGGCTCTACGTGCACAAAGATGTCACAAACCCTGACCAGCTTAGACAGATTCCCCTTAACGAATTGAAAGGTGTCCAGAATGTTCGTTGAAGTTGCCAAGACAAATGAAATAGCTAGTGGCGGCATGAAGGCCGTTGAAGTGAATGAGAAGGAGATTGTCTTATGCAACTTCGATGGTAAGATATACGCTCTGGACAGAAGGTGCGGTCACATGAACGCCCCTTTGGACATGGGAACCTTAGAGGGATACATCATAACTTGCCCGATGCACCATGTCCAATTCGACATAACCACAGGTGAAGCCATAAGCCCGCCCGTTTATCATTACTTCGGAGACGAACCAGCCGACGATAACTTCTCACGGTGGATGGGCCGACTCATGTCACACGTCAAGACCTGTGACATAAAGACGTATCGCGTTAAGGTGGATGGCAACTCCATAAAGGTGGAAACTTAGGCCACGGTAGTTTGTGTGTGGAGTAACGGAAATTGAGTGGGAAAGTCTTCGCTATCTTTCTTGTGATTATGTTTGTTTTGTCCACCTTTTTCATTGCTGTTCCAGCATAAGCCCACTTCACACTTGTCCAATTGGGGGCTTGAAGTGTATGTGGAGTATGCGCGCTCACACAGGAAATTTCATCGTGGCCCGATCATTAGTGGAAGAATTGTCTAGCAGCCCCTTCTTTGCTGCATGCTTGTATGATCGACGTGACAGGTCTATCGAATTACTGACGTTAGGTACATTCTGCTGATCTCATCTCTGGACTATGTAGTTTACAAAAAATCTGGGTCTGAATCTTAGGAAGTTGAGGAGAGATGCTAGAATGTACATAACTGTTAGTCTCAACTCTCCTTTGCTTACGTACCTCCGGGTTGAGGTGAAAATGTGACAGTCCACGTTAATCAAATTGCCATACCTCTTGGCTCTCCTGCAAATCTCAACATCCTCAAGAAACGGCAAATCGTCATATCCTCCAATCTTCTGGAAAACGTCTTTCCTAAAGAATATGCCAAAATCACCGAAAAATGTCTTAGTCAGTCGTGAGCGCAGATTTCCGAAGACACTTACACTTCTCAGAAATAAGTCGGCGTTCAAGAAAGAGTGTGTGAATCCTCCTCCAACGACTTTGTTGTTCAAGATTGCTTTTTCAATGAGTCTCAAAGCATACTTCGGCAAGAAACAGTCCGCGTGGAGAAATAGTAGGATGTGCCCGCTAGCCTTCTCGGCGCCCTCATTCATTTGAACGGCTCTTCCACGGTCGGCTTTCAACAGGTTTATTCCAAAATCAAATTCTTGAATGCTTCTTTGAACCTCTTCAAATGTTCCATCCGAGCTTCCACCGTCCACGAGTATCAATTCGAAATTTCCTTCCATATCCCTGAGATGACCCAAGAATGGTTTCACATAAGCCTCTTCATTGAGCAACGGAGTAATAATGGATATCAAAGTTGACATTGAAACAACTCTTGAAGTTCTGTGGAGACTCCCATGTGTTCAACGAATCTACAGATATGAGTTAGTGGGTTCATTGTCTATTGTGGATCTGAATACCTGGAGGAGAAAGAGCTCGCGTATCAGTCTACTCTAGAACGCGGATATTTTTCTTTGCACAGATTTCCTTGAGAATCTTCGGCCATACTGTGACACTCACTTCCCCTAGATGTGCTTTCTTAAGTAGGAGCATGTAAGTGCGCGATTGCCCAATTCCACCCCCGATGGACAATGGAATCTTATCTTTGACTATCGCTTCGTGGTACGGCAGCCTGAGCCAATCCAGCTGTCCAGTAATCTTCAACTGTTCTTTCAATTTTGTCGAATTCACTCGTATACCCATGGAAGATATTTCGTGTCGACGCTTGGTGACGGGATTCCAGACTAGGATGTCTTATTACTGATGTATTGCCTCTTGGTGACCGCGATAAGCAATGCAGGAGCATCCCCACATGCTGCCCCCTATTTTTCCATAATCTTAAGCTTTCGTCTCTAGCTTCTAGTGTGTTTTGAGACTGAGCAGCCATGCTGATGGTGGTGTTCGGTGCTGGGGCCTCCTATGACTCATCCACTGACTCCAGTCCCTCACAAGATATGGGTTCAACACAATTTGGAAGCGTTATTCTGCGAGGGGTCCGTCCTCCGCTCGCCAACCAACTATTTGAATTGAGGCCAATATTCGCTGATGCGGCTCAAAAACTGCCGAAATGCCAGATTCCCGTCGATCAGCTTCGGTATCCTCCGTCAGATATGTCAGTCGAGCAACAACTTGAGAAACTGCAAGAACAGGCCCTCAGCTACCCGGAAGGACAAAGACAACTTGTTTCAATACGGTTCTACCTACAAAGGATAATCTCACAATGTCAACATGAATGGAATACCCAGATCAAGTCAGACAAACGAACTATCGAACACTCCTCGGTGAGATTGACCAACAACGGAAAAGTGAACCTGTCTGCTTTGTCACTTTCAACTATGATACGCTGCTCGAAGAGGCCTTCAGCTCTCTTGACATAAGATTCGTGTCCCTCGACGACTACGTTTCAAGAAATGATTACAGAATCATCAAGCTCCACGGCTCTGTAAGTTGGGTGCGAGAGGTCACGGCCCCCAAGGAGAACTACACAGATCATGTAGTTATGGCGAACCACATAATCGCTAATGCTGATAAGATTAAAGTCAGCAGCAAGTACCGGCTCGTTCGAAAGGAGAGTCTACACCCGCCAGTCTCATTCATAGCCAGTGATCCGGTTCCTGCAACTTGTTCTTCCTGCAATTGCGATACCTCTGGAGAAGAAGACTGAATACGAGTGCCCCACGGAACACGTCCAAGCACTCGAAGAATGCATCTCGAAAACGGATAAGCTACTCATAATTGGTTGGAAAGCAGCAGAAGAGCATTTCGTGAAGCTGCTTGTCCAAGGTTTGAGGAAGGGGATCCCGAAGATGGTTGTGTCTCGCAGTGGGGCAAGCGCTGGCAACATCCATAATACCCTGGCTAATGTGGGTGTAGACGGAGCAAATTGGTGTCTTGCCCAGGCGGATTCACAACCGAACTTCGGTCGGGACGCGTGGAAAACTTCCTCGGCAAATAAGTCCCAGTTCCAAAAATGCTATCTCTCGGTTTCTTAGAGCCCTAGTATCCCACATGCTCCCCTATTTCTCAGAAACAGTCTGCTCACTCTTGATTCTTAGGCATAGATGAACTCATTACTCATGCAAAGATGAGTGAAGGTCTACCCCACACTAGATGATTACGGTGAAAGTGAACTTCATCTAGGTAGATAGATTTGCATGGGGGAAAGGGTAAGTCCCACTCGACCAGCCGAAGCCACTGAACCAGAATAAAAGACCTTCGACTTACAAATTGTAGGAGTTCCAGATGAGCTCTGCTGGCTGGAGCCTTGTTCCCGGAAGACTGTGTGGAGATCTCCATGGAACTGGTGACTGATGTTACTTGAGAGGTTCCAACCAGCAAGAGACGCGCATGGTCTACTGAATCATCCGATATAAATTTTCAGATTTGATAGTCGGCATTTGGCCCTTGGCGAGACTGACCTTCTTTCACAATATTGCGAGCGTCGCAAAATTCCCCGATCGGAGAAAATTGTACGCCGTACAGAATCTAACTGGCGATTGCTCCCTCAGGTGTGACTCTTGACGATCATTGACCACCACCATTCTTTTCAGAGTTGGTATATCTGTATTCATACATGCGGGCAAGCACTCTCCTACGCTTCTGGAAGGCCCAAGAATAAAGAGCCACCAGAAAAGGGATCACTCCAGCCGAGGCTAGGATGGGGCGAAGCGATAGAAGACCCCAAATCATGATGATCATACCGATAATAATCGACAGCAATCTTACTGTTCGGTTCATTCACATTGCCCACACTACTATTCCAACCTCACGCCTACTTCTGATTCTCTTTCACAGGTCAAGGTGGATAAGCTATGGTGTTCTTTCCTAAAGGCAATAACCATTGCATGGTGTATATCACTTAGCACATACAGTGGTCTATTATTCCTCTTGAATCTACCCCGTTTCTATCTTGTGCGTTGGTAGAGATGCCGTCGAAATGGCAAATCATGGCCAACGCGCGATTTGTATCCCCACATGCAGCCTATTTCTCAAATTGACAAGAGACCTAACCAATGTTATTCCATATGTCGCTAGAGCAGGGAGGTGAACCGTTTCGGGTCACCTTAAGTAAAGATGTCTCGCTAGATATTGTGGTTGACCTCAATGAGTGAAGGGAGGCCTATAACTGGTGGTCTTCACGAGCTTCTGAGGTATTCCATGCCAGGATACGTTTTCTTGTTTCTGTTGCTTCTTCCTTTCTTCAAGAGGTACCTCGGCTCGCAAAGAGTATTGGAGATGCCTCGTTAGGCGCGTTTTTTGCTATTGGTGGGCCAGTTGTGGGGCTGTTGTTATTTCACATCTATGAATTTTTTTTACAGAATAGTGGTTTGGAGGTATGATCGCTGCGCTAACTTCCTTGGCTTGTATTATATTCCGAAACTAAGGAGACTTCTCAAGAAAGTTCTCAAGAAGAAGAAAGCTGACATTTATGAAATGAAGGCATTGTGGGACTCTGCGTTTTTCACGGTTCTCGACCATAATCTGAGAGAACACATCTTATTCCTAAACTCAAGAGCGCACTCATGGGGGGTTATAGGATTCGGAACCGTTTTGGTTTTGGTTTGGTATCTTTTCGCGAGCTTTCTTGTGCCTCTGCATTCGCATTGGATCATCGCTGCCAGTGTTGCTTGAAATATTGTTGCTTGGAATATCTATATCTGCTTATGTCAGCACGATGAAGTATGCTGGCCAACTTGAGTTCCAAGAGTATTTGAAATGTCAACGCTACGTACAGATGGAAGCTTTACAAATCTTGTCAAACAAAATAGAAGAATGGGCTGAGAATCGAAAAAGGATTTCTAAGTGAGGTGAGAAACAATGCCGAAAATTGACTATGCAGGACTCAAAAAAACCAGTGAAGAACTACGCAAGTTAATGGAGAAACCGCAAGATAACCCTGTTAAGTTGCCACCTTACATTCCATTGAAGCCCGGCATGAGCATGGCTGTATTTCTAAAAAACACAAGAAAAAAGGCAAAATGAGGGGTCAGTTGAATCGAAAACAGAAAGCGACAAAAGGACAAAAGGAAAGGCAATCGTCTGCCGCTATTCATTTTGAATGGCAAACAGAAAGGGCCTATGATAAGTCTCGTTACCAGATTG
The DNA here is from genome assembly GCA_963760485.1 of Candidatus Bathyarchaeota archaeon. Taxonomy (GTDB): domain Archaea; phylum Thermoproteota; class Bathyarchaeia; order 40CM-2-53-6; family CAVXDP01; genus CAVXDP01. The sequence continues at coordinate 163,052 of CAVXDP010000016.1, forward strand.
CTTATCGTGGCCCATGTCTACGTGTTTGTCGTGGCTGTGATTCTACTGGTGCGAGCGAATGAGCTAACGTCGCATACTTCACCTACTGTTTTCGGAATCCTTGCTCTGTGGATAATTGTGCCAGTAGGAGTTAGCTATCTGTATTGGCGTCCACGATACAGGGCGCTCTGAATAGACATCCGCCGATTAGGACTTAACCGTATATGTTGGTAGGAGTTTCTCGATAAGATCTAGATCAGATCGTATAGTCGACAGATGTCTACGTCCTCTTGAGACGAGAGACCTGACCACTGATTCTTTTTCGCCGTCTGCTTTCATTGCCCAAGCCGGCTAGGTGATTAAGAAAGGATTCCGGGTCACTACAGTTCCCCAAATTCACCAGCACCAGAAGAATCCATTTCGAGCCTTTTCTGTTGATGGATTGATGCAGGAGCCTTCCATTTTTTGTCATGGGAAAACTTCCTTGATAGCTTTCGCTTTCACATCTGAAAGTATGGAGCCCCGACCGGGGGCGAACCCGGGACCTGCGGCTTATTTTCACCATGATACGAAGCCGCCGCTCTACCACTGAGCCACCGGGGCATCGGAGTCTGAATCGTATGCTTCTAGGAATAAATCCTACGCCTATTTAGTCTGTTCGATAAAAACTCGCAGCCGGATCTACTATTTCCAGCTGAACGGAGGTGTCTGTCACAGTTGAGGAAATAATGGTGGGGCTGGGGAACTTTATTCCAATTTTGGAGTGGAGCTGCCAGCCTTTTTGCGGGTTTCGAGAAGAGGCGGGGCATCTTTTTACTGCTACATCTTATGCGCCACCTCGTGTTTGCTCTAAATGGAGTTTGAGCAATTTAAGAATGATCATTGGCTTGGTGAGCTAAGGGTGTGACAATGCGGCCATAGATGTTGATTGTAAATATAGAGAGCCCAACTCTGTTTCTCGCTACTTGAACAGTTGGTATGTGTGGATAGGGCCAATGGCGGTTGTCGTTGGCAAGATGACTACAGTGAGAATCATTCTTCTCATCTAATAGTCTAGAGCGTTGAAGATCACTTGCTTAAGACTTGTAATCCTCTTGTCTCTTCCCACTCTACAAAACGTCTATTGGGCAAGGGTCGGGAGGGGCTCAGACTCAACTGGGTGTGGGTCCCCCGCTTCTAAACGTGTTGAGGCTGAATAAGTGATAGAAGAATCGTGTTCTTTCATGCTAGTACTCCTTCATTCAGCTTTTCTGACGTTATACATTTTCTAAGACGAACTGTAATTCATAAGGATGATCCTGATCCCTGTTAGACGGGCTGAATGCAAGAAGCGGCAGAGCCCTCAAACGGATGTTCGAATCATCCCCCCGCTACCAACACTTTCCTTGTTCAATGGGGGTGATTCTTCGGGAAACGAGAAGTTGAACCTCTGACAAAAAGACTTATGAGGCTACGCAATAGTTGTCGGGGCAGACTTGGAGGAACCTGTATGATTCAGGAATGGGAATGGATAATTGTAGCCGTAATCATTATTGCAGTACTACTATGGGGCCCCAACAAACTACCAGAACTGGCTAGAGCAGTCGGTCAGGCTAGAAAAGAGTTTGAGAACGCCTCAAAAGAAGGTCAGACGTTCACCACTCAAATTTTAACATCTCCCACATCACCTGATGACACCCTTGTCAAGAATGCGAAAGAGCTTGGCATAACCACCGAAGGCAAGACCAAAGACCAGATATTGCAGGAGATTGTTCAGAAGCGAAAGAACAGAAGTAAACTCGGCCTAGCTCATTTCTGGTCTACAGAGCGTCATACGGATGCATGAGCTAATAAGGCTAAAGACAGTCATTGAATGTTTTCCTTGAAATCTAGTGGTATGTAAGAAAGTAATAGACCAACGCCCATATCCAGCGAGTTCCTATTCTTTCCGACTTCAGACATAGATCTTTTCTTCAGGGTTCTTTCATCCACTTTTTTCCAATCTATGAAGATAATAGATACGGCTCCGATGATACCGAGTAGATCCGCTGCATGCGCACATTCCCTATTCCAAAAAAATGAAAGTAGACGGATGCTTTCAGAGACAGGTAAACGAGAATAGAGTAGGATACAAGCCTTCCCAAGGCAAAGCCGACAAGTACGGGCAATACCTTAGCACGTGAAATTCCAAAGGTAATGAATAGGAAGTTGGAAGGTAAGGGACTCAGAGAATATAGGAATGTGGCCTCAAAAACTCCGAGCCTCCTCTCCATCACAAACTTCTTGAAATAGTTCAGGTTGTCTGCTTGTTTTCGAGGAACGTACTTTCCTACAATTGTAGAGTACAGGTACATGACGAACCGGCCCGAAACGGAGCCAATGACTCCAAAAAGTGCGAGGACGAAACTGTTCAAGCTTGGATTGTTTATTTCAAATATGCTGAGCAAAATCCATGTCGGAGGCGCAAAGGCCGGTACTATATTAACTAATAAAGCAAAACATTGCTTCCACATATTTCAGAAGTCCCTGAATGAACATCGCGTCGAGCCTCTCTCAAACTCCTAGTCGATCTTGCTTGATCTTTGGTTCTGAACATCACATATGCCTGAGCATCAAATCCCAGTTTAGGCCCTGATTGGATTCCTTTTCGCGCCCTTCGAAGTCAACGATGTTTGTCCAGCCAGCTTCTCTCAGCGCCTTGTCTACACGTTGTCTCCTAGTTGTCCACTCGTCCTCTTTTCGCTGTGGCATTGCTTGCACCATTCACCTGCAAATAACAATCAAATCGGACGTAACTCACACCGAAACAATAAGCCTATTCGTAATTTAAAGGAGTAATCCAGCCGATCAAAGACTATTGATTCAGTCTCTCATTTGATAAGATAGGGCGGTCGGCGCAGGTAATCACTATCGAGTGCGTAATCATCTTGCAGGAAGCTAGACTCGTCCAACGGTACGATCTCATCATTGGAAAATGGAAGCCATCTCTGCATAGGGGTGCACGAAGTGCGCTGAAGCTGGTAGGCATAGTCCCTACTCTTCTCTTTGCATATCTGATCATCGACTTGATAGAAGATGCGACGGTGGAGGAGAGGGATGGATGATCATGGTACCCCAGTTGACCAACTTCTCTCAAGCTATGGTAAGTGGAGTCATTCAGACATCTCTGGATCAGGCTACTATGGAATCTTTGTTCTCATGTTTCTGGAAAGTATCTCCTTGCCTATTCCAAGCGAGGTAATACTTCCATTCTCTGGCTATCTCGTTTCAAAGGAGCTCCTTGACTATTGGGCCGTTCTAGCAGTTACAACCTTGGCAGGAGTAGGAGGCGCTATCGTAGACTATCTGATCGGTTATTATCTTACTAGGCGGGAGTCGTTGACTCTGAGAGGGTACACTTTGATCGGTACGGATCAATTCAAGATCGCGCAGAACTGGTTTGAAAGATATGGTTCGATTACAGTGTTCCTTGCCCGAATGGTTCCTGAGCTTAACCTTGATTTCATTTCCAGCAGGCATGAGTAGGATGAGTGTTGTGAAGTTCACTGTATATACAACAGCTGGTTGTCTCGTATGGATGCAATGCTGATCTACGGCGGTTTATTTTTGGCGAATAACTGGCATCGTATTGTGGTATCTGAGAATTACTTCACAATCATAACAACTATTGCACTGATAGTATTGGCAGGATTGTTTGCGTCCAAAAGAGGAAGAAAGAGTAGAAGTCGGGGGCGATGACATGTGTCATGTATTCACGCACCATTCAGCATTCAACCTTTATTTTTGCTCTGAGTATTTTCTGATTGTACAGAACTTAGAAGAGAAATCAAGATACATGCTAAGATTATGCTCATAACAACGGTCAATGACATCATAGTAGGTATCTGTATACCGAGAGCTGTCAACAAAAACTTGGCTCCCAAGTAAAAGAGCACGATTGCCAAACCCTTGCCCAGATACCTTAGCCGTAACATGGCACGTGCAAGAATGAAGTAAAGAGATCTAAGGCCGAGTATCGCCATTATGTTGGAAGTATAGGCTGTGAAAAACTCTCCTGTTATCGCTAGAACAGCGGGAACAGAGTCAATGCAAACACAATATCGGTAGACTCTATAGCAATTAGAACAACTATTAATGGAGTCAACATCATCTTGCCATCGTTTCTTGTAATGAACTTACTACCGACGTACTTCGGATATATGGGAAGAACCTTTCTCAAGCTCTGACAACCTTATTCTTTTCTGGTCAACCCTTTCTGCTCCTCCCCTAGCCAACCTATATCCTGAATAGATGAGAACTACACCGAAAACATAGACCATCCAGTGGAAACGCTCTAAAAGCGCAATCCCCAAGAAAATGAAGGCCCCCCTTAAGATGACGGCGCCCAATATACCTAGGAATAATGTCTTGTGTTGTTGAGCGAAAGGAACTGCAAAATAGCCAAATATTACCAGAAAGACAAATAGATTGTCAACGCTCAAAGATTTTTCCGCAACATAGGCTGTCACATATTTCAGACCTTCGGCGTACCCAAAATTCCAGAAGACATACACCAAAATAACAATCCTACCGTTATCCAAATGATAGTCCAGGTAAGATCCGTTTTGAAAGTAACTGAGAGGCTCTACCACGTGATAGCAGATCTATGAGAAGGAATAAGAAAACTAGACCGTGAAAGGCGATCCAGAAAAAAGATAGAGATTTCTTGTATGATTTGACTCCTCCTTGAACGGCTGGTGGGTTATGGGCTCCTGCTTGAATCCCCATACTTAAGAAGAACGTTTGATATTCTGAGCGGATCTAGTTGCAGTCACTAATCTTCGATACAGATAATCTCGGAGGGTTTGAACACGAATCTGATTTAGACCTACAGCACATATATGTACCAGTAAACGGGTGCGCGAACCTCTTCACTAGAACACTTAGTCATGGTTGAGTGCGAATTTTGCTTGTGACTGAACCTCAACAGTCACCATTCCTAAGTCGCAAAATAGAAATCGTTCGCGTACGATGAATCGTTAGAACAGTAGAGACACATTGAGAACTTTAGCTGAAAAATAGTCTATCTTGAGGATCTGTGCTATTGTCTCTTGGGCTTTCCATGTATCCCCACAACCGCGTTCATAGCCAATCCGTAAACGTTGATTTGTGGGCACGAATGATATTCGATATATGCTAATTCTATCGACTCTGGCACCAAACTGATAGAGCTTTGTGTACGCCAAGAAGTACTCTATGGATGTCTTCGAGCCAGTTAAATCGACTCTCCCCTTCCCGCTTGACAGCCCTGGGAAAAGCCTCCATAACCCTGAGTAAGAAACATTCTCCCAAACTACGTAGCGGATGTCGTTCTTCGTATACCATTCCTTCAACCTTTTCATGTCATAGTTTT